>NZ_JADGLL010000001.1 GCF_015235415.1 Microbacterium paludicola
ACCAGACAGGTCGTCGTGTTCGACGGAAGGTCCACGACTAAGGGTCGCGGACCATGACGAACCCCGTTTCACCGCGTAATCACGCGGCAGGATCAGTCATCCATCCACTCGTTTTGGCCTATAACCCGCGCCGGCGGGTGAGCGGCGGCACCCGCCGCCGCTCACCCGCTCACTTGCCGGTGATGCGCTGACGCACCTCGCGACGCAGGACCTTGCCGATCAGCGACCGCGGAAGGTCGTCCATGACGACGATCCGGCGCGGCACCTTGTAGTCGGCGAGGTGAGCGCGGCAGAAGTCGCGCAGCCCGTCGAGGTCGACCTCGGCCCCCTCCCGCAGCACCACGGCGGCCGCCACCGCCTCGCCGCCCTCGCCACGCGGCACGGCGACGACGGCGGCCGCGCTGACGTCCGGGTGCGACTCGAGCGTCTGCTCGACCTCGGTGGGAGAGACGTTGAAGCCGCCCGTGATGATCAGCTCCTTGAGCCTGTCGACGATCGTGACGAAGCCGTCCGGCGACACGGTCGCGATGTCTCCCGTCCGCAGCCATCCGTCGGCGAGCAGCACCTCCTGCGTCTCCTCGGGGCGCTGCCAGTAGCCGCCGAAGACCTGCGGACCCCGCACAAGCAGTTCGCCGGGCTCGCCCGCGGGGAGATCCCTGGCGGAGTCCTCCGGGTCGACGATCCGGATGCCCGTGCTCGGGAACGGCACGCCCACCGTCCCGGGGCGGCGGGTCGGGCCCATCGGATTGCCGAGGGCGACGGGCGAGGTCTCGGTCATCCCGTAGCCCTCGACGAGCAGACCGCCCGACGCATCCTCCCAGCGTTTCACGGTGGACACCGGCAGGCTCATGGCGCCCGAGATCGCGAAGCGCACGCTCGACAGGTCGAGCCGCCCCTGCGTCGCTGCGCGCGAGAGCTGGTCGTAGATCGGCGGCACGGCCGGGAGGAACGTCGGCGGGCTCTTGCGCGCGGCATCCGCGACGAGCCCGACGTCGAACGCCGGGAACAGCACGAGCTTCGCGCCGATGCTCATGGCGAACGTGAGGCAGAGCGTCATGCCGTACGCGTGGAACAGAGGCAGGACGGCGTAGAACGTCTCGGCGCCCTTCCGCAGGCCCGGCACCCAGGCCTCGCCCTGCATCGCGTTGGCGCGGAGGTTGCGATGGGTGAGCATCGCCCCCTTCGGCGTGCCGGTCGTGCCGCTCGTGTACTGCAGCAGCGCGACGTCATCGAGCCCCGGCCCCGGAACGGAGCGGCGAAGGCGGCGGCCGCCGGTGAGGGTCTTCCAGGTCAGGACGCGTCGCGCCGACGGGCGCGCCGTCAGCTTGGCGCGCGCCTCGCGCGCCTTCGGCACGGGAAGCCGCAGGGCGAGTCGCTTCGCCAGCGGCATCCCCGCCGTGATGTCGACGCTGACGATCACCCGGGGGCGGACGTCCGCCGGGAAGTCGGACACGGTGTCGTGCACCTTGTCCCACACGATCGCGTGCTGTGCGCCGTGATCCTCGAACTGGTGGCGCAGCTCGCGCGCGGTGTAGATCGGGTTGTGCTCGACGACGATCGCCCCGAGACGCAGCACGGCGTAGTAGGCGACGACGTGCTGCGGGCAGTTCGGCAGCACGATCGCCACCCGGTCGCCCTTGCCGACGCCGCGGCGGCGCAGTCCCTCGGCCGCGAGCTCGATCTCGTGCCAGAGGTCGCGGTAGGTCACCGACGCCCCGAAGAACTCGAGCGCCGTCTTGCGCCTGTGGGTCTTCACGCTCTGCATGAGCATGCCGGGCAGGGTCTGCGTGACCTCGCCGATCTCGGCGGGCACATCCGGCGGATACGCGGCAAGCCACGGCTTCGATGCGTACGGGTGGGAAGAAGTCACCGGTCCTCCTCAGGGGCGCGCAGGGTCCGACAATGCTACGTGGGCCGGATGCGGTGCTCCCTGGGCCTTGCGCTCGTCAGCCGGTGGTGTGAGACTCCCGGCGCCGGCGGATGAGACGGAGCACGAGCCAGACGACAAGCCAGGCGACGGCGATCACGCCGAGCCAGGGGAGCGCGAAGCCGAGGGCGACGACGAGGCCGTTGATCACGGCGAGCAGGCCGTTCCAGCCGGTCTCCAGCCCATCGCCGAATCCCGCGGGATCCGGTTCGACCGGGGGCGCCTCCGCGAGCAGCGAGACCGACAGCGTCGACATCGCCACCTGGCCCTCGAGCGACTCGAGCTGCGACTCGAGCGACTCGAGCTCGGCCTGTCGCTCCGACAGCGTCGTCTCGACCTCGACGAGGTCGCCGACGCTGCCCGACTGCGCGAGCAGCTCGGTGAGCCGGTCGACCGAGGCCCGCGCGGCGTCGATCCTCGCCCGCAGGTCGACCGCCTGCGAGGTGACATCCTGCGTCTGCACGCGGGAGCTCGCCACCTCGCCGATCTCGTCGAGGGAGTCCATGAGCGGATCGAGCTCGTCGGCGGGCACGCGGACGGAGATGTAGCCGCCGTCGTCGGGCACCCAGACGGTGGAGTCACCCGTCTCGCCGGTGTAGGAGCGGTCGGCGCCGATCGACAGCTGCTCGACCCACCCGTCGTGCTCCGAGGTCAGCTGCGTGATCGCCTCGGCCGCAGCCGCGGCGTCGTCGACGACGATGCTCGCCGATCCGGTGCGGATGATCTCGCGGTCGGCTGCCTGCGCCACGGTGTCGCGCGTCGATGCCGAGAGCGGCCCCACCGCTTCCGCGCCGCCGCCGTCTGCCGCGCTCTGCTCCTCGGGAGCGGCGGGAGCCACCTCCGCGGAGTCCGCGGAGGTGGCTCCGCTTCCGCCCTGGCCGAGCTGCAGCACGACGGGCGTCGCGACGGCGCCCACGACGACGAACGTCGCCGCGATCCCGACGGCCTGCCACACGCGCCGGCGCCGTCGAGAGCGGGAGGTGTGCGTGACCCGCTCCTCGTCGATGGCCTCGAACACCCGCGCCTCCATCCGCGCGAGCGTCTCGTCGGACACCTCGGGAAGACCGGCGTGGTCCGTCGTCCTCTGCGTGTTCATGACGCCTCCTCTCGCACTGCCGTCCGCAGCCGTGTGCGGATGCGGGAGAGACGATTGCGGACGACGCCGTGCGCGACGCCGAGCTCGTCGGCGGCGGCCTGATAGGCGTATCCCTCGCCGACGCACAGCCGGAAGATGCGCTGGTCGAGCGGGCTCAGCCCCTCGACGGCCTGCAGGATGCGCTCCGCGAGGTCGGCGTCGATCACCTGCTGCTCAACGTCTACCGTGTCGGCGGAGCGCTCGTCCAGCTGGTCGGCCTCCGCCCGGCGCAGCGCGCGCAGGCGGTTCGCCGCCTGGAACCGGCAGATGGTCGCCAGCCACGGCAGGAGCGAGTCGCCGGCGAGCTCGAAGCCCGACAGCTTCCGCCACGCCACGACGAACGTCTCCTGCGTGACGTCCTCGGCATCCGCCGCCGAATGCACGAGGCCGTGCGCGATCCAGTACACGGGTCGCGCGTGCCGGCGGTACAGCTGCCGGAACGCGTGCTCGCTCCCGTCGGCTGCGCGCGCGACGAGTTCGGCGTCGCTCGTGCCGGGAATGTCCATGGCGTCCGATCCTCCAGACCCGGGTGGGCCGTCGTCTCTCACCCTGTCAGTGTCCGGCGACGCCGGATCGTCTCGGTTCGCTAACGAGTCGTTCGCCGTCTTCCGTGCTCGCGCGGGAAGGGATCGGGCCTCCCGGCCGTTATCCTGGGGGAGCGAGAGGGAGTATCCCGTCAGCGCGCGCTCGTCATCACGGACTTCGACGGTGGAGTCCCGGGCCGCACCGCCATCCACGCGGGGGAGAGACTCTCGACAATCGTCGCGCCTCGATCGAGGCCGTACCGGAAAGGCCCTGAATGGACCTCGCTCTGCCCATCTGGTTCGAGGTGGGATCGCTCGTCGTGCTGACGGCCATCCTGCTCGCGGACCTGCTGCTCATCCTGAAGCGTCCGCACATCCCCTCCACCAGGGAGTCGACCCTGTGGGTCGTCTTCTACGTGGTGCTCGCGCTGATCTTCGCGGTGCTGATGTGGATCTTCGCCGGCGCGACGCCGGCCCAGGAGTTCCTGCTCGGCTGGATGACCGAGTACAGCCTGTCGATCGACAACCTGTTCGTCTTCGTGCTGATCATGGCCCAGTTCTCCGTGCCGCGGAAGCTGCAGCAGGAGGTGCTGATGGTCGGCATCATCATCGCGCTCGTGCTGCGCGGTGCATTCATCCTGCTGGGTGCGACGCTGATCGAGAACTTCTCGGCGATCTTCTACCTCTTCGGCGCGTTCCTCATCTACACCGCCATCCGCCAGGCGATGCCGGAGAAGCTCGAGGACGACGAGAAGGAGGAGACCGCGATCGTGCGGTTCCTGCGTCGCTTCATCGACATCAGCGACGAGTACGACGGCAACAAGATCCGCACGGTCGTGAACGGCAAGCGCTTCTTCACCCCGCTGCTGCTGGTGTTCGTCGCGATCGGCGTGACCGACCTGATGTTCGCGATCGACTCGATCCCGGCGATCTACGGCCTCACCCAGAGCCCGTTCATCGTGTTCACCGCGAACATCTTCGCCCTGATGGGTCTGCGCCAGCTCTACTTCCTGCTGGGCGACCTGCTCGAGCGCCTGAAGTACCTCCACTACGGCGTGGCGTTCATCCTGTTCTTCATCGGCGTGAAGCTGTTCTTCCACGCGATGCACGAGAACGAGCTGCCGTTCATCAACGGCGGTCAGCACATCGAGTGGGCGCCCGAGATCAACAACTGGGTCTCGCTCGGCGTCATCGTCGTGTCGATGACGGTCGCCACCATCGCGAGCCTCATCTCCTCGTCGCGCGAGAAGAAGCGCGAGACGATCGAGAGCTGATCGCCCGATCTGCGCAATCTGACAGGCGGCGCGGAGTTCTGCTGAGAGGCAGGATCTCCGCGCCGCCTCTGTCTGTGCACTCTGTGCGGGGAACGCCCGCTTCGCGTGCAGGATGCTACGCTTGCCCCATGCGGTTCGCCGGAGTCCTTCTCCTTCTGCGCCGCGACGGGATCCCGCTCTAGGCCTCTCCCCGTCGCGGAGTCCGTCGCGCAGGCCGACATCGCGAACCCCCGGAGAAGAACAATGAGCGACATCACGATCCCCGACCGCCCCCGCACCCTGGCCGAGAAGGTCTGGGAAGACCACCTCGTGGTCAAGGGCGAAGACGGTCAGCCCGACCTGATCTACATCGACCTGCACCTCGTGCACGAGGTCACCAGCCCGCAGGCGTTCGACGGCCTGCGCGCCGAGGGACGTCCCGTGCGCCGCCTCGACCTGACGATCGCGACCGAGGATCACAACACCCCCACGATCGACATCGACAAGCCGATCGCCGACCTGACCAGCCGCACCCAGATCGAGGCGCTGCGCCGCAACGCCGCCGAGTTCGGCGTTCGCCTTCACTCGCTGGGCGACAAGGAGCAGGGGATCGTCCACGTCGTCGGCCCGCAGCTCGGCCTCACGATGCCGGGCATCACGGTCGTCTGCGGCGACAGCCACACCTCGACGCACGGCGCGTTCGGCGCCATGGCGTTCGGCATCGGCACGAGCGAGGTCGAGCATGTCATGGCCACGCAGACGCTGCCGCTGAAGCCCTTCAAGACGATGGCGATCACGGTCGAGGGCCAGCTGAAGCCCGGCGTCACCGCGAAGGACATCATCCTGGCCGTCATCGCCAAGATCGGCACCGGCGGCGGACAGGGCTACGTCCTCGAGTACCGCGGCAGCGCCATCCGGTCGCTCTCCATGGAGGGCAGGATGACGATCTGCAACATGTCGATCGAGGCCGGCGCCCGCGCCGGCATGGTCGCGCCCGACGAGACGACGTTCGCGTACCTCGAGGGCCGCCCGCACGCGCCGAAGGGCGCGGACTGGGACGAGGCCGTCGCGTACTGGCGGACGCTTCCCACCGACGAGGGTGCGGTGTTCGACGCCGAGGTGTTCATCGACGCGAACGAGCTCGAGCCGTTCGTGACGTGGGGCACCAACCCGGGTCAGGGTGTGTCGCTGAGCGACGCGGTGCCGACCCCCGCCGAGATCACCGACCCCAACGAGCGCGCCGCGGCCGAGCGGGCGCTGGAGTACATGGATCTGACCCCCGGGACTCCGATGAAGGAGATCCCCGTCGACGCCGTGTTCATGGGGTCGTGCACGAACAGCCGCATCGAGGATCTGCGCGCGTTCGCGTCGATCATCAAGGGCCGCAAGAAGGCCGAGGGCGTGCGCGTTATGGTCGTGCCGGGATCCGCGCGCGTGCGGCTCGAGGCAGAGGCCGAGGGCATCGACAAGATCGTGAAGGACTTCGGCGCCGAGTGGCGCTTCGCGGGGTGCTCGATGTGCCTGGGCATGAACCCCGATCAGCTCGCGCCAGGGGAGCGCTGCGCGTCCACCAGCAACCGCAACTTCGAGGGCCGTCAGGGCAAGGGCGGTCGCACCCACCTGGTGTCGCCGCTCGTCGCGGCGGCGACGGCCATCCGTGGCACGCTCGCGAGCCCCGCGGATCTGGATGCGGCGGACGCCGCGTTCGCGACGACCGGAGCGGAGGCCTGACATGGAGAAGTTCACGACGCACACCGGTGTGGCAGCGCCCCTCAAGCGCTCCAACGTCGACACCGACCAGATCATCCCCGCCGTCTTCCTGAAGCGCGTCACCAAGACCGGCTTCGAGGACGCGCTGTTCCACGGCTGGCGCCAGGACCCCGACTTCGTGCTGAACCAGGAGCCGTTCCGCGGCGCCTCCGTCCTCGTGGCGGGGCCCGACTTCGGCACCGGATCGAGCAGGGAGCACGCCGTGTGGGCGCTGCGCGACTACGGCTTCAAGGTGGTGCTGAGCCCCCGCTTCGCGGACATCTTCCGCGGCAACTCGGGCAAGCAGGGCCTCGTCACCGGCGTGATCTCGGAGGACGACGTCGAGCGCTTCTGGGCCGCGATCGACGCGCAGCCCGGCGTGGAGATGACGGTCGATCTGATCGCTCGAACAGCCACTCTTGGCGACTTCACGGCCGCGTTCGACATCGACGATTACACTAGGTGGCGGCTCCTCGAAGGGCTCGATGACATCGGGCTCACGCTGCGCAACGAAGACAAGATCGCGCAGTTCGAGGCCCGCCGCGAGGCGTGGCGGCCACGGACCACCCCGGTTCCGTGAGCCCTTCCGGGGCCTCTTGAGGCCCCGGACTCGCCTCACATCACCGAGCGGCCCACAGCTGCGAGATCCCTAGCGAGGCACCACCACATGACTCTGATCGGCGACGCCAAGACCCCCGGCACCCCGGCCTACGCATCCGGTGAAGTCCTCGAGATCCGCGGCGGCCGCTCGCTGAAGGGTCAGGTCGACGTCCGCGGCGCGAAGAACCTCGCGACGAAGGCGATGGTCGCCTCCCTCCTCGGCGAGACCCCGAGCATCCTGCGCGACGTCCCGGACATCCGCGACGTCGAGGTGGTGCGCTCGCTGCTCGAGGTGCACGGTGTGCACGTGACCGAGGGCGACGAGCCGGGTGCGCTCGTGCTCGACCCCGCCGACGCGAAGTCGGCGAACTTCGAGGAGATCGACGCCCACGCCGGCTCGTCGCGCATCCCGATCCTGTTCTGCGGTCCGCTGCTTCACCTGCTCGGCCAGGCGTTCATCCCGGACCTCGGCGGCTGCCGCATCGGCGACCGCCCGATCGACTTCCACCTCGATGCGCTTCGCAAGTTCGGCGCGATCGTCGACAAGCAGCCGAGCGGCATCCGGCTCTCCGCCCCCGAGGGGCTTCACGGCGCGCACATCGAGCTTCCGTACCCGAGCGTCGGCGCGACGGAGCAGGTGCTGCTCACGGCGGTGCGGGCGAAGGGCGTCACCGAGCTGCGCAACGCGGCGATCGAGCCCGAGATCATGGACCTCATCGGCGTGCTGCAGAAGATGGGCGCCATCATCTCGTACGAGCCGAACCGCGTGATCTTCATCGAGGGCGTGGACGAGCTGCGCGGCTACGACCACCGCTCGCTCTTCGACCGCAACGAGGCGGCCTCGTGGGCCTGCGCCGCCCTGGCCACCGACGGCGACATCTTCGTCAAGGGCGCCCGCCAGTACGAGATGCTGACGTTCCTCAACGTGTACCGCAAGGTCGGCGGCGACTTCGACATCACCGACGAGGGAATCCGCTTCCGCCGCGGCAAGGCGCCGCTGAAGGCGATCACTGTCGAGACCGACGTGCACCCCGGGTTCATGACCGACTGGCAGCAGCCGCTGATCGTCGCGCTGACCCAGGCGAACGGCCAGTCGGTCGTGCACGAGACCGTCTACGAGAACCGCCTCGGCTTCACCCGCGCGCTCGTGCAGATGGGCGCCGACATCGTCGTGCACGAGGACGGCCTCGAGGGCGAGTACCGCCGCGTTCCGCGTCGGGCCCTCGAGCAGGCCGCGGTCATCAACGGCCCCACTCCGCTGCACGGCGCCGACATCGTGGTGCCCGACCTTCGCGGTGGCTTCAGCTACGTCGTCGCGGCCCTCGCGGCCGAGGGCACGTCGCGCGTCTCCGGCGTCGGGATCATCCGCCGCGGGTACGAGAAGTTCTTCGAGAAGCTGACGGCCCTCGGGGCCGACTTCGACGTCGTCGGCTGAGCGAAGCGAGTCGACGTGAGCTCTTCCGAGAAGAGTCGGCCCAGCGCGTTCTGGCCGCTCGCCGCGATCGTGGTCCCGCTCGCGGGTCTGATGGCGAAGGTGCGCATCACCGACGGGCACAAGCTTCCCCGCGAGGGCGCGTACATCCTGTCGCCGAACCACGTCAGCGAGCTCGACCCGGTGCTCGTCGCCGTCGCCGTGTGGCGCCTCGGCCGCGCGCCGCGCTTCATGGCGAAGGACAGCCTGTTCCGCGTGCCGGTGCTGGGCGCCGCGCTGCGCGCGACCGGCATGATCCCCGTGGCGCGGACGTCGTCGCGCGACTCGGCGGCGCAGACCATGCGGCAGGCGTCGGAGCTCGTCGCCGACGGACGCGGCGTCATCGTGTACCCCGAGGGGACGCTCACCCGCGACCCGGACCTGTGGCCGATGCGGGGCAAGTCGGGCGCCGCCCGCCTCGCCCTCGCCGGCGACCTGCCGCTCATCCCCGTCGCCCACTGGGGCGTGCAGAACATCATGGGCCGCTACCAGCGCGGCCTGAGCCTCTGGCCGCCGCGCAAGCTCGTCCGCGTGGCGATCGGCGACCCCGTCGACCTGTCGGACCTGAAGAGCCGGCCGACCGACCCCGCGGCGATCTCCGAGGCCACGGAGCGCCTCATGCAGGCGATCACCGCGCTGCTCGAGGGGATCCGCGACGAGAAGGCGCCGCCGAAGCGATGGGATCCGTCGTCGCACGGCCAGGCAGAGACGGGACGCCTGTGAGCCGCCCGGCCGCCGGTCGCCGCCACGACGGACCGAAGGTCGTCGTCATCGGCTCGGGCAGCTGGGGCACCACGTTCGGCAAGGTGCTCGCCGACGGGGGAGCGCAGGTCACGATGTGGGCCCGCCGCCCCGAGCAGGCCCACGAGATCGACGAGGCGAAGCGCAACTCGAAGTACCTTCCCGGCATCAACCTGCCGCGCTCGATGCACGCGACGCACGATCTCGCGCGGGCCATCGACGGCGCCGAGCAGGTGTACCTGTCGGTGCCGAGCCAGTCGGCGCGCGAGACCCTGCGCGCGATGCGGCCGTACCTCGCGAACGAGGCGGTGCCCGTCGTCAGCCTGATGAAGGGCGTCGAGAAGAAGACGAACCTGCGGATGAGCCAGGTCATCGAGCAGGAGCTCCGCTGCGACCCCGCCCGGATCGCGGTGGCCAGCGGACCCAATCTCGCGCTCGAGATCGCCAAGGAGCAGCCGACCGCCGCCGTCATCGCATCGAGCAGCCAGGACACCGCCGACGCGGTCGCCCGGCGCTCGCGCAACGAGTACTTCCGCAGCTTCGTGAACACCGACGTCACGGGCACCGAGTTCGGCGGCGTGCTCAAGAACCTCATCGCCGTCGCGATCGGCATCGTCGACGGCGTCGGCTACGGCGAGAACACGAAGGCGTCGATCATCACGCGCGGCCTCGTCGAGATGACCGACTTCGCCGTCGCCTACGGCGCGCAGCCGGGAACGCTCCAGGGCCTCGCGGGCCTCGGCGACCTGATCGCGACATGCCAGTCGCCGCTCAGCCGCAACAACACGGCGGGGCGCCTGCTCGGCCAGGGGTACAAGTACCAAGAGGTCATCGCGCAGATGAACCAGACGGCGGAGGGTCTCGCATCCGTCGGCCCCATCCTGGCCCTCGCGAAGGACGCCGGCGTCGAGATGCCGATCGTCCAGCAGGTGAAGATGGTGCTGGACGGCCGGATGCGCCCGCGCGAGATCGCGCCCCACCTCACGACAGACGACGACACGCCGCAGGGCGAAGGGACGCAGAATGGCCAGGACGACCGTGGCGGTGCTCTTCGGAGGACGCTCGAGCGAGCACTCGATCTCCTCCGCGACGGCGGGCGGGGTTCTCGGAGCGATCGACCGTGACCGCTTCCGCGTGATCCCCGTCGGGATCACGCGCGACGGCGTGTTCGTGCTCGAGCAGGACGACCCGCAGCGCTTCGCGCTCGACGCGGCCAAGCTGCCCGAGGTCGTCGACAACGGCACCCGCATCGTGTGGCCCACGGGCGGACGTGCGCTGCGCGCTCAGCACGAGGACGGATCCGTCGAGGACCTCGGCGAGGTCGACGTGGTGCTGCCCATCCTGCACGGTCTTCACGGCGAGGACGGCACCATCCAGGGCTTCCTCGACATCCTGGAGCTGCCGTACGCCGGCGGCGGGGTGCTCGACTCGGCCGTCTGCATGGACAAGCACTTCATGAAGATCGCGCTGCAGGCAGAGGGCCTGCCCGTCGCCCCGTGGGTGACCGTGCGCGCCGCGCGCTGGGCCTCGGAGCCCGACGCCGTGCGCGACGACGTCGCGGCCCTGGGATACCCGGTCTTCGTGAAGCCGGCGCGCGCCGGCTCGAGCGTCGGCGTCTCCAAGGCGCACGACGCCACCGAGCTCGACGAGGCGATGCGCGTGGCGCTGGCCGAGGACGACAAGGTGCTCGTCGAGGTCGGCATCGTCGGCCGCGAGATCGAGGTCGCGATCCTCGAGGGACGGGACGGCGGACGCCCGCGCGCCTCGCTCCCTGGCGAGATCGTGCTGACCACCCGCGAGTTCTACGACTTCGAGGGGAAGTACCTCGGCGGCGACGGCGCCGAGGTCGTCTGCCCCGCGTCGCTCACCGACGACGAGACCGAGCGCATCCGCGAGGTCGGTCGCCGCGCGTTCGAGGCCGTCGACGGCCGGGGTCTTGCCCGCGTGGACGTGTTCCTCACGGCCGACGGCGAGGTCGTGATCAACGAGCTCAACACGATGCCCGGCTTCACGCCGATCTCGATGTACCCCAAGTGCTGGATCGCGTCGGGGATGACCTACGCCGAGCTGATCACCGAGCTCATCGAGCTGGGGCTGGCCCGCGCGGCCTGATCCGGTGGCCGGTGGCGCCTTCGCGCCCGTGAACAGGCTCGCTGTGACGCGAGTGAAGGCCTGCGGCGCGTGAGCCTACGGCCGGGCGGCTCAGCCTGTGCGGGGTCGGTCAGCCGGCGTCGGGAACGGGCGTGGCGTCTTCGAGTCCGACGCAGGATGCGTCGACGGGGATGGACGAGACGATCCGACTGATCGGGGTGAGCACGTCGGAGGGGCTGATCACCTCGGTGTTCACGTACACCTGCGTCGCCGGCGTGCGGCCGTAGGTCGTGATGCGCTGCATCGGCAGCTCCGAGGCGTCGACGATCCAGTCGACGCCCTCGAACGTCACGCACTGCAGCGTGGTCGGGCCGGGGGGAGTGACGCCGCAGCTCACGATGACCGCGGTCGGATCGCCCCAGGCACCCGTCGCCTGCGCATCCGTCCAGCGGCGGTCGAGGTCGCCGATCGCGTCGGGAAGGCGGACGCTCACCTCGGCACACAGCGGATCGTTGGCATCCTCCGCCGCGGGGACCGAGACGGTCGAGGCGCATCCGGCGAGGGCGAGGGGGAGGATCACCGCGGTCGCGGCGGCGAGTCGACGGATCACCCGTCCACCCTAGGTCGCCGATCCTGTGCGCCGGCTCCCCGCCCGTAGGCTGAGGGGATGCATCAGGCCCCCGCGGACCCCACGATCGGCGAGCTGAGCGAGGGCGAGATCCTCGCCCGCATCGCGGCCCGCACCGGACGGGCCGCTTCCGCGATCGTCGGGCCGGGGGACGACGCGGCGGTTGTGGCCGCGCTCAGCGGATCCGTCGTCGCCACCACCGACACCCTCGTGCACGGCCCGGACTTCCGCCTTGCGTGGTCGAGCGGGTACGACCTCGGCTGGAAGGCCGCCGCGGTGAACCTCGCCGACGTCGCCGCGATGGGGGCGCGCCCCACGGCGCTGCTTGTGGCCCTCGCCATGCCGAACGACACCCGGGTCTCGTTCGTCGAGGCCCTTGCGGACGGGCTCCGCGACGCGTGCGACGCCCTCGCGCCCGGGTGCGCCGTGGTCGGCGGCGACCTGACCGTGTCGGCCACGCTGACCGTGGCGGTGACGGCGCTCGGCGACCTCGAGGGGCGCCAGGCGGTGCTGCGCTCCGGCGCGCGAGAAGGCGACGTCGTGGCTGTCGCGGGGGAGCTCGGCGTCGCCGCGCGCGGGCTGTCGGTGCTCTTCGACCGGTTCCGCGACGCGTCGGGCTCGCCGGTCCCCGTGGACCCCGCGCGCCTGGGAGCCGGCGAGGCGGACATCCTGCGCGGACAGCTGCGCCCCTCGCCGCCGATCGGGCTCGGGCCGATGGCGGCAACGGCCGGCGCCCACGCGATGATGGACGTCTCCGACGGCCTCGGCCTCGACGCGCGGCGGATGGCCGACGCCTCGGACGTGACGATCGACCTGATGGCGGCGACCCTGGGGCCGGATGTCGTCTCGGCGATCGAGGGCGGGGAGGACCACGCGCTGCTCGCGACCTTCGCCGATGACGTGCTGCCGCCCGGCTTCCGGGCGATCGGCCGGGTCGTCGCGCGCGGCGAGGCGCCGCTGCTGGTCGACGGGCGCCCGTATGCGGGGCCCGGCGGCTGGGATCCCTATCGCGACTGGGACTCGGTCTCCGGCTGAGCCGGGGGAGCGCCCCACCACAGCGCGGTGTCGCCGTACGCCCGGTCGCGAAGCGGCTCGAGGCCCGCGGCGTTCCAGTTCGGAGGTCCGGAGCGCGACGAGCGCTCGACGATCACGAGGGCGTCGGGCGCGAGCGCGGGTGCGAGCGCCGCGAGGTTCTCGGTGAGCTCGTCGTCGCTGAGGTCGTAGGGCGGGTCCAGGAAGACGAGGTCGAACGGTCCCGCGGCGCCGCGAAGCCACGTGCCGACCGCGATGGCGTGGACCCGCACCGGAGCCGCGCCGGTGCCGATCGAGCGACGGACGGCGTCGGCGTTGCGCCGCGCGATCGCGGCCGCCTGCTTCGCGCGCTCGACGAGGTCGACCGAGGATGCGCCCCGGCTCGCGGCCTCGAGACCGAGCGCCCCCGATCCGGCATAGAGGTCGACGACGCGCGCGCCATCCAGGGCCCCGCTCGACTCCAGCGCACCGAACAGCGACTCGCGCACGCGGTCGCTCGTGGGACGCGTGCCGGAGGAGGGCACGTCCAGGCGCACGCCGCCGGCGGCCCCCGCGATGATCCTTGTCACCTCTTCACGTTATCGGCCCTTCTCGAACCCTTCGGCGCCGCGGGCGCCGGCTCGGCGACGGGCGTGTCGGCGCCCCGACCTAGACTCGACGCATGTCGCTCACCCTCGACACGCCGCTGCTCGTCGCGCTCGGCGACAAGGCCGCCAAGGCGCTGTCGCGCGCGTTCGGGATGGCGACGGTCGGCGATCTGCTCGCGCACTATCCGCGGCGGTATGCGGTGCGCGGCGAACTCACGCCGATCCGGGGTCTGCCGATCGGCGAGCTCGCCACCGTGATCGCCGAGGTCAAGTCGGTGTCGGCCCGCCCGATGCGCAACCGGGGCGGCAGGATGCTCGAGGTTGTCATCGGCGACGGCGACGGGCAGCTCACGCTGACGTTCTTCGGCCAGGCCTGGCGCGAGAAGGAGCTGCGGCCAGGCCGGCGTGGAGTGTTCTCGGGGAAGGTCAGCGCCTTCCGCGACAAGCTGCAGTTCTCGCACCCCGACTACCAGCTGTTCGACGACGAGCGCACGAGCGGCATCGCCGAGGCAGACGAGATGGTGCGCACCCCGATCCCGATCTATCCGGCGACGTCGACCGTGGCGACCTGGGCGATCCAGAAGTGGATCTGCGAAGTTCTCGACCGCCTGGGGGATGTGCCGGATCCTGTGCCGGACGAGCTCCGCTTCCGCGAGTCGCTGCTCACCGCGCGCGAGGCGCTGGAGTGGGTGCACCGGCCGCAGACGCGGCCGCAGATCGACGCCGCGCGCGGGACGCTGCGGATGCACGAGGCACTCGTGCTGCAGACGGCGCTGGCGCAGCAGCGGCAGTTCGTGCGGATGATGTCGGCGACGAAGCGCCCCACCCGCGACGGCGGCCTGCTCGCGCGCTTCGACGCGGCGCTGCCCTTCGAGCGCACGCCCGACCAGGAGACCGTCGGCCGGCAGATCGCCGCGGATCTGACCGCCGAGTGGCCGATGAACCGACTGGTGCAGGGTGAGGTCGGGTCGGGCAAGACGCTCGTCGCGCTGCGGGCGATGCTGCAGGTCGCCGAGTCGGGCGGGCAGTCGGCCCTCATCGCCCCGACGGAGGTGCTCGCAGGGCAGCACCTGCGCTCGATCGCGCGGATGCTCGGACCCGACCTCGCGCCCGATCTGATGCCGACGCTCCTCACCGGTCAGATGCCGGCCGCCGAGCGGCGGAAGGCCGCCCTCCGCGTGGCGTCCGGCCAGGCGCTGATCGTCGTGGGCACCCACGCCCTGCTGAGCGAGAGCACAACGTTCGCCGACCTCGGCCTCGTCGTCGTCGACGAGCAGCACCGCTTCGGCGTCGAGCAGCGCGAGACCCTGCGCGCGAAGGGGTCGAGCCCTCACGCGCTCGTCCTGACCGCGACGCCCATCCCGCGCACGGTCGCGATGACGGTGTTCGGCGATCTCGACGTGTCGACCATCCGCACGATGCCGGCGGGTCGCGCGGGCATCCAGAGCTTCGTCGCGCCGATCGCCGAGAAGCCCGGCTGGTTCGGCCGGGTCTGGGATCGCGTCGCCGAGGAGGTCGAGAAGGGCCACCAGGTGTTCGTCGTGTGCTCGGCGATCGACGCCGAGAAGGCGACGGCCGCCCCCGGCGCCGACGATGGCACGGGCGGCATCGCCGCGCTCGTCGAGGGCGAGGCGGCGCGTCCCCATTGGGGAGTCGTCCAGGTCGCCGAGATGCTGCAGCGGCACCCCCGAGTGGGATCCCTGCGGATCGCGACGCTTCACGGCAAGCTGCCGTCGGATGAGAAGGACCGCATCATGCAGGACTTCGCCCGCGGGCAGATCGACGTGCTCGTCGCCACCACCGTGATCGAGGTCGGCGTCGACGTGCCGAACGCGTCGACGATGGTGATCCTCGACGCCGATCGCTTCGGCGTCTCGCAGCTGCACCAGCTGCGTGGCCGGGTGGGACGCGGTGGCGTCCCCGGTCTCTGCCTCCTGGTGACCGAGGCGCAGCCGGGCACGATGGCGCGCGAGCGGGTGGAGGCCGTCGCCTCGACGCTCGACGGCTTCGAGCTGGCGGAGATCGACCTCGAGCTGCGCGGCGAGGGAGATGTCCTCGGCGACGCCCAGTCGGGCGTGCGCTCGTCGCTGCGCCTGCTGCGCGTGGTCAAGGACGCCGACCTCATCGCCCGCGCGCGCGGCGAGGCGGAGCGCATCCTGGTGCAGGATCCCACGCTCGATGCCCATCCGGATCTCGCGGAGGCGCTTGCCCGCCGCGTCACGCAGGAGGAACGGGCGGCGCTGTCCAAGTCGTAGCCGGGCCCGACACCGTGGCGGATAGGCTTCTGGACATGAGCAGCCGGATCGCCGTCGTCCCCGGATCCTTCGACCCGCCGACCCTCGGCCACCTCGACGTCATCCGGCGCGCGGCCCGGCTCTACGACGAACTGCACGTCGTCGTGGTGCACAACCCCGACAAGGCCGGCATGCTGCCGGCGGCCCAGCGCGTGGCGCTGCTCGAGCAGTCGATCCGCGAGGACGGCATGCCGGGCAACGTGATCGTCGGATCCTGGAGCGTGGGGCTGCTCGTCGACTACGCGCAGGAGGTCGGCGCCGGCGTGCTGGTCAAGGGCATCCGCTCGCAGGTGGATGTCGCCTACGAGACGCCGATGGCGGTCGTGAACCGGCACCTCGCGGACATCGAGACGGTGTTCCTGCTGCCGGAGCCCTCGCACGCTCTGGTGTCCAGCTCGCTCGTGCGCCAGGTCGCGGGTCTCGGCGGCGATGTGTCGCCGTACGTCCCGCCGGCCGTCGCGCGCTTCCTCGCCAAGGCCGGGGCGAAGGACTTCTGACCCGGGTGCCCGGCGCCGTCCCAGGACGACGCGAGTAGCATCGAAGGGTGAGATCGCGACTTTCCGGACCCTTCGTGCTGCCCGCGCGCGACATCGTGCGCAAGCCGGGCGAGATGCGCGAGCACTCCCTGACCATCCCCGCTCCCGAGCGCTGGGGCGAGGGGATCGTCTCCGTGCCGCAGGGCGAACCGCTCGAGCTGGACGTCCGTCTGGAGTCGGTCCACGAGGGCATCCTCGTATCCGGCACGGTCGACACACGGTACGAGGGCGTGTGCGGACGCTGCCTGCGCGACATCGCCGAGCCGCTCGAAGTCGAGTTTCAGGAGCTTTTCGAGTATCCTGGGGAGGAAACAGCTGACTTCGAGGTTCAAGACGACCACGTGGATCTTGAAACTCTGGTCAGGGATGCGACCGTTCTGGCGCTTCCGTTTCAGCCGGTCTGTCAGCCGGATTGCCCCGGCCTTGATCCGGCCACGGGTGAGCGTCTGACCGAACCGGCAAGCGCCCAGCAGTCGCCCGTCGACCCGCGATGGGCAGCGCTCCAGAACCTCACCGACCACGGAGCGGCGCACGACGCCGCCCGCGACACAGAAGAGAGCTAACTCATGGCTGGTAACCCCCCGAAGCGGAAGGTCTCCCGCTCCAACACCCGTTCGCGCCGCGCGCAGTGGAAGGCCGAGGCCCCCGCGCTCGTCAAGACGGTCGAGAACGGCAAGGTCGTCTACAGCCGTCCCCACCAGGCCAAGGTCGTCACCGACTCGCAGGGCACCGAGCTGTTCCTGGAGTACAAGGGCCGCAAGGTCGCCGACGTCTGATCGGCTCCCCGTGACCGACAGCAGTCGCGGGCCCCAGCACCTCACCGAGAAGCTCGGCGTCGAGATCGACGCCGAGCTTCTCGGCTTGGCGCTGACGCACCGCTCCTTCGCCTACGAGAACGGCGGACTCCCGCACAACGAGCGCCTCGAGTTCCTCGGCGACTCCGTGCTCGGGCTCGCCGTGACGACGATGCTCTACACCCGTCATCCCGACCTCGAGGAGGGCGCCCTCGCCAAGCGGCGCGCCAGCGTCGTGTCGACCGTGGCTCTCGCCGAGGTCGCCCGCGGCATCGGGCTCGGCGGGCACATCCGGCTCGGGCGCGGCGAGGAGCTCACCGGGGGACGCGACAAGGACTCGATCCTCGCCGATGCGATGGAGGCAGTGATCGGCGCGGCGTATCTGTCCGCCGGCAGCGAGGCCGCGACGGCGATGGTGCTGCGGCTCATCGAGCCCCTGCTCGAGGATCCCGAGCGCTACGGTGCCGCCATGGACCCGAAGACGGCGCTGCAGGAGATCGCCGCGCGGCAGGGCCTGACGCCGCCCATCTATGTCGTCACGGCGAGCGGTCCGGACCACGAGCGGCGCTTCGTCGCGACCGTGTCGGTGGGGGAGCACTCCGCGACCGGTGAGGGCACGAGCAAGAAGACGGCCGAGATGGCCGCGGCGCTCGACCTGTGGCGCGGCCTCAGCGAGCGCGCCCGGGCCTGACCGTCGATGCCCGAGCTTCCCGAGGTCGAGGTGGTGCGGGCGGGGCTTGCTCCCGCCGTGGTCGGCGCGCGCGTCGTCGGCGTCGAGGCGCACGATGCGCGGGCGCTGACCCGGCATGCCGGCACTCCCGCCGAGTTCGAGGCGCGGCTGACCGGTCGCACCTTCGGGGGGACGGCGCGGCGCGGAAAGTTCCTCTGGCTTCCCCTGGACGAGGCGTCTCCGGCGGGCGCGCCCGAGGCGGTGATGGTGCACCTCGGCATGAGCGGCCAGATGCTTCTGCGCGCGGCGGGGGCGCCGCCCGAGCGGCACGAGCGCATCCGGATCGCCATCGAGCATCCGGATCACGGCGAGCTCGCCGTTGTGTTCGCGGATCAGCGGACCTTCGGCTCGCTCGCGATCGACGCGCTCATCCCGACGCCGGACGGACGCGCGGGAGGCTCCGGCCACGACGCCCCTCTCGTGCCGCAGCAGGCGGCGCACATCGCACGCGACCCGCTGGATCCGGCGTTCGACGACGCGCTGTTCCGACGGCGTCTGGTGATGAAGTCGTCGGCGATCAAGCGCGTGCTGCTGGATCAGACCGTGGTGAGCGGGATCGGCAACATCTACGCGGACGAGGCGCTGTGGGCGGCGCGCATCCATCCTGAATCGCTCGCCCGCGGCCTGGCGACCCGCACGGTGAACCGGCTGCTCGCGGAGGTGCGGGCGGTGCTCGCGAAGGCCCTGGCGGAAGGCGGCACGAGCTTCGACGCCCAGTACGTCAACGTCAACGGCGAGGCGGGGTACTTCGCCCACAGCCTGAACGCGTACGGCCGGCACGGGAAGCCGTGTCCGAGGTGCGGCCGGATGATCGTGCGCACCTCGTTCACGAACCGCAGCAGCCACTTCTGCCCGTTCTGTCAGCGTGTTCGCGCAGTGCAGGGCCGCGAGGCCGCTTCAGCAGATCACTGATATCCACGCTAATTAAGCTCTAAGGCTTATTCGAAGCTGGATATTAGTGGTATGGTGATGACATGACCATCGCCGTCATCGCCGACATCGTCGCCTCGCGTTCCGCACAGGACCGGGACGCGGTTCAGCGTGCGATCGAATCCGCCACGGTGACCGTGGAGGAGGTGCGTCCCCGCGCGACGCAGCGCTGGTGGCCGACCGTCGCCGACGAGTTCCAGGCGGTGTACGAGACGCTTGAGGACGCCCTCGTCGCGACCCTGTACCTCCAGCTCGCGCTGCCCGAGGGCGTCGCCTGCCGCTTCGGACTCGGCGTGGGCGAGATCGGCCCGGTCGAATCCAGCCTCACCGACGCCATCCAGGACGGGCCGGGATGGTGGGCGGCGCGCAACGCGATCGAGCACGCGGAGGAGCTGGAACAGGGGAAGCTGCCCGGAACCCGCTCGTGGCTCGTGGTGCATGACACCGAGCCCCCGGAACGCAGGGCCCGGGCCGCCGTCGTCAACGCGTACCTGCTGCTGCGCGATCAGGTCGTCGCCGACATGAGCCCCCGGGCACGGCGGGCGATGTACGACACCTGGCGGGGACGGCAGCAGAAGGAGATCGCCGCCGACGAGGGCATCACCCAGGCGGCGGTGTCGCAGGCGATCAACAAGCCCCTCGTGCGGGCGCTGCGCGTCGGGGCGAAGGACCTCGAGCGCGCCTTCCGCTGAGTCAGCCGAGCGAGCGGGCCAGCGCAATCGCGTCGGACGCGAGCTGCGCCGACGTATCGGCGTCGCGCATCCACAGCGGCACGGCCCGCGCGGTGATGCCCGCGGCCTGCAGCGGATCGAGCGCGGAGGCATCCGACTCGTCGACGAGCCAGCCGTCGAGCAGCCCCGCGCCGCGGCGCGCGCCGTAGTGACGGGCGACCGCCTCGGCGGAGGTGTCCACGCCGATGGCCGCGAGACATGCGTCGGCCATTCCCCGCACGACGGCACCCGAGATGATCCCCGACACACCGACGATCGGCGCCACGGCGGCGCGCAGCGCCTCGCGCATCCCGGGAACGGCGAGCACCGGGCCGACCGAGACGACGGGGTTGGACGGGGCGATCAGGATGACGTCCGCCCGCGTGATCGCATCGAGAGCGCCTTCCGACGGCGTGGCCCGATCGATGTCGCGCTGCACGAAGCCGGTCGCCGGCAACTGCGCGCGGTGACGCACCCACCACTCCTGGAAGTGGATCGGATCGCGGTCGGCGAGCAGCACGTGAGTGTCGATCTCGGCATCGGTGGCGGGGTGCAGCGTGACGTCGAGGGGCCACCGCGCACCCAGGCGGCGGTACACCTCGGACACAGTCAGGCCCTCGCGCAGCCAGGACGTGCGGGCGATGTGGGTGCCGAGATCCAGGTCGCCGAGTGTGAACCAGTCGGGCGCCGTGCCCCACATGTGCAGTTCGGCCGCGACCCGTTCGGTCTCGTCCGCCCGGCCCCAGCCGCGCTCGGTGTCGTTCACTCCGGCGAGCGCGTACAGCAGGCTGTCGTGGTCCGGTGCGATGCGCAGGCCCGAGACCCACCAGTCGTCCGCGGTGTTGACGACCACGTCGATCCGGTCGCCCTGACCCGTTCGCCGCACGTGCTCGCGCAGCCCCTTCACGAAGCGCGCACAGCCGACACCGCCGCCGATCACCACATATCTCACGGTTCAACCGTATGGGTGATCGGCGGCGGCGAGGATCACGCGAGCTTCTTCTCCCACGCCCCCGCGTACGACGCCGGCACGAAGCCGACGGCCTCGTTGACGTCGAGCATGTAGCGGTTCTCCTCGGCGTTGAACGTCGACACCCGCGGCGACTCGGGCACGCGCTCGTGCCACCGCTTCAGGCCGATGCACTTCACGATGGCCCCGAGGCGGTGACCGCGGTGCTCGGGCATGACGAGCGTTCCCCACTGGGCGGTGGGGCGGCTGCGGTCGGCGCCGATGGTGAGCTCGTTGAACGCCGCCACGGCGCCCGTCGGCTCGTGGATCACCAGCGTCACGCCGATGAGCGTCCCCGACTCGGCGAAGCGCTCGTCCCGCTCGAACACGCGACCGGCGTCCCAGCTCGCCTCCTCGTTCACCATGTCGCCGACCGGCACATCGGTGTACATCCGGGCGATCGCCGCCGCATAGCCGTCGGCGTACTCGGGCGGGGTCGGACCCGCCCACCACACCGGGCGGTAGTCGGCGCCGGCGGCGGCGACCGCCTGCTCGAGCAGCCGGTCCACGGCCTCGTACGAGCCGTTCAGCTCGAACACGCTGTTGCGCTCGACCTGCCCGAGCCGGAACCCGGCGCCCCGCATGAGGCGCGTGGTCGGGTCGTCCTCAGGGATCCATCCCGCGCCGGTCGGCGGCACGAGCCGGCGCTCGACCGGATCGGGCCGGTGGATCGTCCACGCCTGGAGGACGGTGCGGCCGTTCTCGTGGGCGAGCGCCTCGACCGCGGCCATCAGGGCCTCCGCGACGGGGCCCTCCTCGTGCTCCTCGACGAGGACCACGTCGATCTCCGCCGATTCGCGGGTCGTCTTGTCGATCTCGACCCGGCCGGCGCCTACGATGCGGCCGTCGAGACGCGCGACGACGACGTGGCTCACGCGGTAGGGCGTCTCCCGCCAGCGGACGAGCATCTCGGCCGGGTCGTCGTCGTGCAGGTCGGTGCCGGATGCCCGGCGCCAGGCCTCGTTGCCGATCCGGACCACGTCCAGGAAGTCGGCGGCATCCGGCCCCTCGAGCGATCCCGGCAGGATGAGCGGCTCGATCGCCACGTCCGTCAGAGCGTCCTTCTCCATCACAGCTCCTTCTTCCACTCGCCGGACGTAACCGCGGGGCGGAATCCGACCGCCTCGTTGACGTCAAGCATGTAACGGTTCTCCTCGGCGTTGAAGGTCATCACGCTCGGGGAGGTCGGCACGAGCTCGTGCCATCGGATGAGGCCCAGGCACTTCACGATCGTGCCGAGGCGGTGCCCGCGGTGCTCGGGGAGCACGAGCGTGCCGTAGTTCTCCGACCGGCGATGGCGGTCGCGGCCGATCACCAGTTCGTTGAAGGCGGCGATGGCTCCCGTGGGCTCGTGGACGACGGCGGTGACCGCCATGATCTGGCCGGCCGTGGCCTTGAGCTGCTCGCGGTAGCGGATGCGCTCGGCGTCCCAGACCTCCTCCTCCCACTCGAGCTCGCCGCTCGGCACGTCCGTCGCCATGCGGGACACGGCGTACGCGTAGCCGTCGACGTGCTCGTCGGGCGCGGGGGACTTCCACCACACCGCGCGGTAGTCGGGGCCCGCCTTCGCGAGGGCTTCGTCGAGCATGCGGCGGGCGTGGTCGAGGGAGTCGGCGAAGTCGAAGACGCTCACGCGCTCCACCTGGCCGAGCGTGAAGCCGCGGCGCAGCAGGAGCTGTGTGGTGTCGGCCGCGAGCGGAACAGCGCCGAGCCCCGCCGGCGAGGCGAGTCGCTCGCCGGGAAGGTCGGCGCGCACGAGGTTCCACGTGTGCAGCACCGTGCGCCCGTGCTCTCGCGCGAGCCGCTCGCATTCAGCGAGCAGGGCGTCTTCGATGCCGCGGCCGCGGAGATCCGGATGCACGAACACGCTGCCGCTGGCGTTCTTCTCGCCGTCGCGCTGGCACTCGAGGATCAGGACGCCGACGATCCTGTCGTCGCCGTCGCGTGCCACCTGGACGACCCGCTCGGCGTACTTCGTCGACTGGAGCCCGACGAGCCATTCGGCGGGCTCGACGTCGAACAGGTCGGTGCCGCTGTCGTGCCGACCGGCGGCGGTGATGATGTCTGCCGCGGCGAGGAGATCAGCGGCGTCTGCCGCATCCGTCGTCGCGGGGAGGGGCAGCGCGGCGATGCGCACGCCCGGATGGGTGATGTCGATCGTGTCGAACATGAGGGTGGTGCTTCCTTCACGGGTGGAGAGTGGGGGCCGGGCGGGTCGTCGACCCGCCCGGCCCGGGTGGGGTTGTGCTCAGCGTCCGAACTGCGTGCCGTGCAGTCCGGCCCATGCGCGGATGCGGTCGAGCTCCATCTGGTGCTCGAGGAGCGCGCGCTCGAGGTGACGCTGGTGCAGATCGCTGGTGTTCGGTCGGCCTGTCGCCGGGCGGGTGCCCCACAGCAGCAGCCAGAGACCGATCTTCATCGCCACCCGGTCGGGAAGCGAGGTGCGTGCATGACGGTTCTGCAGCTCCTTCGCTATCCACGGGGGTTGCGGCGGATGCGAGGTGCGCACCGCCTGCGCCTCCGAGCCCTGTACGAGAGCGTCGCGGCGGTTGGTGCTGATCGTCGAGTTCGACATGTCTTCTCCTGGGTGTGGTCCCCGGGCGGGGACGCGGATGGGGTCGTCTCCCCAAGCGGGGAGGGGATCCTGTCGCGAAACGGACAGGGGGATGGTGTCGATCGACGCGGCCGGAGATGGCCGCGGATCGAGAGAGCCGATCAGCGCGAGAGTGCGAGCGGCGTGCCGAGCGAGGGGCCGTGAGGCAACGCCTCAGACGGAGCCCTCAGCGGGCAGACGGGGAGTGCGCAGGCGTCAGATGGCCGCGCGGAGTCCGCGAGAGTACGCCCGATCAGCGGTGCCGAGCCCCATGAACGGGGTGGCCGCAGCGAGTCGGGTGGCGCGGAATGCCGGAGTGAATTCGGTGATCATCGCGCCCCTCCTCTCGATCATGCGTGAGTCGCGGAAACTGACACTAGCGACGCCTTTCAGCGTTCGTCAAGCCTTCTCCCAGGCGTGTCTGCGGACGTGTCGCGTGGCGCACGGGGCGGGGCGAGGCGTCGGGTAGCGTGAAATCCGCACGATTCCGCGGGTGGCGGGGTCGACCGAGGGGGACATCGCGCCCCGCGGAATCTGGTCGAGGAAGGAGCGCGGATGCACCTGAAGAGCGTGACGCTCAAGGGCTTCAAGTCGTTCGCGCAGCCGACGACCTTCGCGCTCGAGCCGGGGGTGACCGCGATCGTCGGGCCCAACGGATCCGGCAAGTCGAACGTCGTCGACGCCCTCGCCTGGGTCATGGGCGAGCAGGGCGCCAAGACGCTGCGCGGCGGAAAGATGGAGGACGTCATCTTCGCCGGCACCGCCACGCGCGGCCCGCTCGGCCGCGCCGAGGTGCAGCTCACGATCGACAACTCGGACGGCGCGCTGCCGATCGAGTACAGCGAGGTCACGATCAGCCGGACGCTGTTCCGCAACGGCGCGAGCGAGTACGCGATCAACGGAGAGTCGTGCCGGCTGCTGGACGTCCAGGAGCTGCTGAGCGACTCGGGCCTCGGCCGCGAGATGCACGTGATCGTGGGTCAGGGCCGGCTCGACGCGGTCCTCCAGGCGACGCCCGAGGACCGGCGCGGCTTCATCGAGGAGGCGGCCGGGATCCTGAAGCACCGGCGTCGCAAGGAGAAGACCCTCCGCAAGCTCGAGGCGATGGAGCAGAACCTCACGCGGCTGAGCGACCTCGCCGGCGAGATCCGGCGACAGCTGAAGCCCCTCGGCAAGCAGGCGGAGATCGCTCGCGAGGCGCAGACGATCGCCGCGATCGTGCGCGACGCGAAGGCGCGTCTGCTCGCCGACGAGGTCGTGCAGCTGCGCGCCGCGCTGGCCGACCACGCCCGCAGCGAGCAGGAGCGGCACACCGAGCGACTTGTGCTGCAGGACGAGGTGGACGGCGTGCGCGCCCGCATCGCTCAGCTCGAGCGCGAGCAGAACGCCGAGGCCGTGGACGAGGCGCGCCGCGTCGCATTCGCGCTCGAGCAGGTGCAGGAGCGGTTGCGCGGCCTGTTCACGCTCGCGAACCAGCGCCTGGCGCTGCTGGGGGCGGACGAGGATCCCGACGCGGTCGCGATCACCGTGACGCAGGCGGCGATCGACGAGGCCCGCGAGGAGATCACCGAGATCTCGGATGGGCTCGGCGCCGCGCAGGACGCGGTGCAGGAGGCAGCCCGAGCCGTCGTGCGTGCCCGCGGCGAGCTCGACGCGCTCGACGCGGACATCGCCGAGCAGAGCGCCCTGGTGTCGGAGCACGACATGACGCTCACGGCCCTCCGCGGCTCGGCCGAGGCCGCCCAGTCGACGCTCGCTGCGGTGCGCGGCGGGGTGCTCCGCCAGCAGAACGCCCTCGACGCGGCCGATCAGCGGCGTATCGAGGCCGCGGAGGAGCTCGAGCGCATCGACCCGGATCACGGCGCCGAGGGCGTCGTGTCGGAGGGATCGGCCGCCGAGCACCAGGCCGCGTACGAGGCCGCGCAGCGGGAGACGAGCGAGGCCGAAGCGGAGCTCGAGCGCATCCGCGAGGTGCACCGCTCGGCGGAGCGTGAGGCCGACGCCCTGACGGCGAAGGTCGCCGCACTCTCGAGCGCCCTCGACGTGCAGAACGGCGCCGCGGCGCTGATCGCCCGCGGGGGAGACGGCGTGCGCGGACTCGTCGGCGACGAGGTGCATGTGGACGCCGGCTACGAGGCGGCGATCGCCGCGGTGCTCGGCCCGCTCGCCGAGGGCGTGCTCGTCGACTCGCGTGCGGCCGCGTTCTCGGTCGCGCAGGGGGCCGGTGAGTTCGGCGTTGTCGACATCGTGATCGCGGAGGCGGGCGGCGGGGACGCAGAGCTCCCCGAACTGCCCGGGGTGGTTCCGGCCCGGCAGATCGTGCGCGCCCCCGAAGGCGTGCTGAGGATCCTCTCCCACGTGGCAGTCGCCGACGACCTCGAGGCCGCCCGCGCGGCGTTCGAGGCAGCGCCGGAGGCCGCATCGCGCGTGACGGTCGTGACGCGGGCAGGCGAGGTCTGCACCGCGCAGACGGTGCGCGCCGGCACGGGGGAGCGCTCCCGGCTCGAGCTGCAGGCCGAGCGCGATGCCGCGGCCGCCCGCCTCGCCGAGGTGCGCGTGCAGGTCGAGGAGTACACCGTGCTGCGCGCGGAGGCTAACGAGCGGCTGCAGACCGCGCGGCGGGTCGCCAAGGAGTCGCTGCAGGAGCTGCGCGAGCACGACGCGCAGCTTGCGCAGCACGCCGAGCGGCTGAACAAGGCGACGGTGCGGCATGAGGCCGCGGTCGCTGAGTGCGAGCGGCTGCGCACGGGGCTCGCCCAGGCGCAGGGCGCCGTCGCCGAGGCCGAGGCGAAGGCGAAGGCGGCCACCGACGAGCTGAACGCGGCGCTCGAGAAGCCGCGCCCCATCCTCGACGCCTCGGCGCGCGACGACTACCTCGCCGCGCTCGAGGCAGCGCGTGAGCAGGAGATGCGCGCCCGGCTTGAGGTCGAGACGCTGCGCGAGCGCGTCCGCGCCGCCGAGGCGAGGGCCGTGAGTCTGGAGCGACAGCGCGAACGCGAGCGCGAGGCGGCCGCCGCCGCGGCCCGTCGGGCGGTCGTCCGCCGACAGCAGCGCGAGATCGCGGAGGGCGTCGCGGCCGAGCTGCCGCACCTGCTCGACTCGGTCGACCGCTCGGTCACCGAGGCGCGTCTCGCCCTCGCCGAGGCCGAGAGCGCCCGCGCGATGGTGACCAGCGAGCTGCGTGACCTCCGCGGCAAGGAGGCGGGGCTCCGCGAGCGGCTCTCCGGGCTCACCGAGAGCGTCCACGGACTCGAGCTGCAGATCCACGAGAAGAAGCTGCACGTCACGAGCCTGCTGGAGCGCGTCTCGAGCGAGCTCGGCATGGGCGAGGACATCCTGGTTTCGGAATATGGCCCGGATCAGCCGGTTCCGCGGGATACGGCCGATATCCGGGTCGCGGACGATCTCGTCGAGCACGCCGAGAACAGCGCGCATGCCGATTCCGGCATGCCCGCGACGATCCCGTACGACCGGCGCATGCAGGAGCGGCGTCTGCGCGACGCGGAGCGCAAGCTCGCCCAGCTCGGCCGGGTGAATCCGCTCGCGCTCGAGGAGTTCGCCGCTCTCGAGCAGCGCCACAAGTTCCTCACGGAGCAGCTCGACGACCTCGTCCAGACCCGCAAGGACCTGATGACGATCATCGCCGACCTCGACGAGCGCATGCAGGTCATCTTCGAGGCGGCGTTCGAGGACACGAAGGCGGCGTTCACCGAGGTGTTCCCGATCCTGTTCCCCGGCGGCACCGGATCCATCGCGCTCACCAATCCGGATGATCTGCTGACGACCGGCATCGAGGTCTCGGTGCGCCCGGTCGGCAAGAAGATCGAGCGGCTGTCCCTGTTGTCGGGCGGCGAGCGGTCGCTCGCGGCCGTGGCGTTCCTGACCGCGATCTTCAAGGCGCGTCCCAGCCCCTTCTACATCCTCGACGAGGTCGAGGCAGCCCTCGACGACGCGAACCTCGGTCGCCTGCTCGGTGTGTTCGAGCAGCTGCGGGAGTCGAGCCAGCTCATCGTCATCACGCACCAGAAGCGCACGATGGAGATCGCCGACGCGCTCTACGGTGTGTCGATGCGCCAGGACGGCGTCTCGGCCGTGGTGGGCCAGCGGATCTCCGAGCGCGCCGCGTCGTGACGGCCGTCGAGCGGTTCGACGAGCTGGCGCCGCGGCTGCGGCGGTGGCCGGACGTCGAGGCGCACGACCTCGTCGCCGCCGACGCGAGCGATCGCCTGATCCTGTCGGAGGCGGGCGACGTCGGGGGCGAGGTGGTCGTGATCGGCGACCGCTACGGCGCGCTCACGCTGTCATTGCTGGCGGCAGACCCCGACGTGCGGATCCGCGTGCATCAGGACGCGATCACGGGGGAGCGCGCCCTGGCGGCGAATGCCGAGGAGCTGGGGATGGCGCTCGACCGGGTCACGTCGCACGCGCTCGACGTTGGTCTCGTCGCCGACGCCGAGACCGTGCTGCTGCAGCTGCCGCGCTCGCTCGATGCGCTCGACGAGATCGCCGGCGTCATCGCGTCGGGCGCCGCCGACGTAGTGCGCGTGGTGGCGGGCGGCCGGGTCAAGCACATGACGCTCGGCATGAACGACGTGCTCGCACGGCACTTCCAGGCCGTGGCAGCGAGCCGCGGGGTGAGCAAGTCGCGCGTGCTGCGCGCCGCCGGGCCGATCCGCACGACCGGCGGCGGCTGGCCGCGGGCGCAGGATCATCCGGATCCGGGCCTGACGGTGTGCGCGCACGGCGCCGCGTTCGCCGGGACGTCGATCGACATCGGCACGAGGTTCCTGCTCGGGTTCCTCCCCGATATGCGCGAGGCCGAGACGGCGATCGATCTCGCGTGCGGCACGGGCGTGCTCGCGACGATGCTCGCGAAGACGCGCCCAGGGATCCGGGTCATCGCCACCGACCAGTCGGCGGCCGCCGTCGCGTCGGCCCGTGCGACCGCCGCGGCGAACGGCGTCGCGGACCGGATCGACGTCGTGCGCGACGACGGCCTCGCCTCGCAGCCGGACGCATCCGCCGACCTCATCCTGCTCAATCCGCCGTTCCACTCCGGCGCCGCCGTCACCGACGAGATCGCGCCGAAGCTGTTCGCGGATGCGGCGCGCGTGCTGCGGCCCGGCGGCGAGCTGTGGTGCGTGTTCAACTCGCACCTCGGCTATCGCCCGATCCTCGAGCGCACGGTGGGCCCGACGCGTCAGGCCGGCCGCAACCCGAAGTTCACGGTGACGGTGAGCACCGGGCGCTGAGGCGGAGTAGCGGCGCGGCTTCGACTCGCTTCGCTCGCTCGGCCCGTTTCGACTCGCTTCGCTCGCTCAACGACCGGTGGGGGTCGATCCTTCGGTCGGCGTGTCTCGACGCCGCCCCGCCGCCCCGCCGCTCAGCCGGCGAGCACGTCGGCGTAGAGGGCGCGGGTGCGGTCGGCGATCGACAGCCACGAGAACTCGCGCTCGGCGCGCAGGCGGCCCGCCTCGCCCAGCGCGCGTGCGCGATCCGGATCCGCGACCATCTCCGTGAGGGCGGCCGCGAGGTCCGAGACGAAGCGCTCGGGATCGATCGGCGTGCCGGTGCCGTCGTCGAGCTGCTCGAGCGGCACGATCGTGCCGGTCTCGCCGTGGACGACGACCTCGGGGATGCCTCCCGTGCCGGTGCCGACGACCGGGGCGCCGCAGGCCATGGCCTCGAGGTTCACGATGCCGAGCGGCTCGTACACCGACGGGCAGACGAACGTCGTCGCGGCGCTCAGCAGCGCGCACAGCTCGTGACGGGGGAGGTGGCGGTCGATCCACACCACGCCCTCGCGGGTCTGGCGCAGCTCGGCCACCAGCGCCTGGACCTCGGCCATGATCTCGGGGGTGTCCGGGGCACCGGCGCAAAGCACGAGCTGCACCTCGGGCGGCAGCAGGCGCGCGGCGCGCAGCAGGTAGGGAAGGCCCTTCTGCCGCGTGATGCGCCCGACGAACACGATCGACGGGCGATCCGGATCCATGCCGAGCGACCGCGCCGTGTCCGGATCGTCCACCCGCCGCCACGAGGTCAGGTCGATGCCGTTGTAGATCACCTTCACGCGTTCCGGATCGAGATCCGGGTACACGCGCAGCAGGTCGCGGCGCATCCCCTCGCTGACGGCGACGACCGCATCGGCGGAGGTGAGCGCGTCGCGCTCGATCCAGCTGGAGAGGCGGTAGCCGCCGCCCAGCTGCTCGGCCTTCCACGGCCGCAGCGGCTCGAGGCTGTGCGCCGTCGCGACGTGCGGGATGCCGTGGAGCATCTTCGCCACGTGCCCGGCGAAGTTGGCGTACCACGTGTGCGAGTGGACGAGGTCGGCGCCGACGGCGTCGCGCGCGATCGCGAGATCGACGCCCATCGTCTGGAGCGCGCCATTCGCGGCCTTGAGCTCGGCAGGCACGTCGTAGGCGTGCACGCCGTGCTCGTCGCGTGCGGCGCCGAAGCAGCGCACCACGACCTCGATGTCGCGCCGCAGCGCCGTGACGAGCTCGGCGACGTGGACGCCGGCCCCGCCGTAGATCTCGGGCGGGTACTCGCGGGTGAGGAGGTCGACGCGCATGCTGCAAACCTAGCGCCGCCGGCGCGAGCAGAAGTGACCGTTTTGGCGAAAACCCGTGTCGGCGAGAGGGGATATCACACTAGTGTCGGCCGTATGGCGGCGACGACGAAGAAGGTGTTGGGCATCGTCCTCGCGGGGGGAGAGGGCAAGCGGCTCATGCCGCTCACGCTGGATCGCGCGAAGCCGGCGGTCCCGTTCGGAGGGCACTACCGGCTGATCGACTTCGCGTTGTCGAACCTGATGAACTCGGGCCTGCGGCAGGTGGTCGTGCTGACCCAGTACAAGTCGCACAGCCTCGACCGGCACATCTCGACCCTGTGGCGCATGAGCGGGCTGTTCAACTCCTATGTCACCTCGGTGCCGGCGCAGCAGCGGCTCGGCAAGCGCTGGTACCTCGGCTCGGCCGATGCCATCCTGCAGAGCCTCAATCTCATCTATGACGAGAAACCCGACTACGTCGTCGTGGTGGGTGCCGACCACGTCTACCGGATGGACTTCGAGCAGATGATCGACGCGCACATCGCGTCGGGCGCCGACTGCACGGTCGCCGCGATCCGCCAGCCGATCGGCCTCGCCAACCAGTTCGGCGTGATCGACGTCGACCCGGAGGACCCCGCGACCATCCGCGAGTTCCTGGAGAAGCCGGCCGCTCCCCAGGGGCTTCCCGACTCGCCCGGCGAGGTGCTCGCGTCGATGGGCAACTACGTCTTCACGACCGAGGCGCTGATCGAGGCCGTGCGCGCCGACGGCGAGAACACGGAATCCAACCACGACATGGGCGGCGACATCGTGCCCTACTTCGTCGGACGCGGCAGCGCGGGCGTGTACGACATGAAGAACAACGACGTGCCGGGAAGCACCTCGCGCGACCGGTACTACTGGCGCGACGTGGGGACGATCGAGTCGTACTTCGACGCGCACCAGGACCTTATCTCGGTGCTGCCGGTGTTCAACCTGTACAACGACGAGTGGCCGATCTTCAGCCGCCAGGACAACATGCCGCCGGCGAAGTTCACGCGCGATGCGCGCGGCACGCTGAGCACGGTGATCGATTCGATCGTGTCGCTCGGCTCGGTGATCTCGGGCGCGCACATCGAGCGGAGCGTGCTCGGGGCGCGCTCGAGCGTCGAGTCGGGCGCCATGCTGACGGATTCGATCGTCTTCGAGCAGTCCCGCATCGCGGCGGGCGCGACGGTGCGCCGCGCGATCGTCGACAAGAGTGCGATCGTCGAGCCGGGCGCGAGCATCGGCGTCGATGCCGAGCTGGATCGCTCGCGCGGCTTCACCGTCACCGAGACCGGGATCACCGTGGTCGGCAAGGGCGTGCGCGTCACGCGCGACTGACGCGCCGGGCGGCCGCGCTGGGGCGATCGAGGCGCACGAACGCCCACGTAGGCTTGAGGCATGGCTGAGAAGTGGTCGCTGGGTCGCGCGCTGCGCGGTGTGTTCGTCAGGCCGACGATCGACGAGGACACGTGGGAGACGCTGGAGACCGCGCTCATCCAGGCCGACTTCGGGCCGGACATCACCGAGCGCATCGTCGATGAGCTGCGAGCGAACGTCGAGCGCTACCGCACGACGGACCCGCGTGACCTGAACCGCATGCTGCAGGAGACGCTCGAGGAGCGCTTCGCGAAGTACGACACCACGCTGAAGCTCACGGAGCGGCCCGCGGTCGTTCTCGTCGTCGGCGTCAACGGCGTCGGCAAGACCACCACGATCGGCAAGTTCGCGCACTTCCTGCGCCGCTACGACCGCACGGTCGTCGTCGGCGCGGCGGACACGTTCCGCGCGGCGGCCGTCGACCAGCTCGCGACGTGGGCCGAGCGCGGGGGCGCGACGATCGTGCGTCCGGATCGCGAGGGCCAGGATCCGGCATCCGTCGCCTTCCAGACGATCGATTTCGCCAAGCGCACGGGCACCGAGATCGTGCTCGTCGACACTGCCGGCCGCCTCCACACGAAGGGCGGCCTCATGGACGAGCTCACCAAGATCCGGCGCGTGATCGAGAAGCAGGCGCCGATCAGCGAGGTGCTGCTGGTGCTCGATGCCACCACGGGTCAGAACGGCGTGATGCAGGCCGAGGCATTCCTGCAGCACGCGGGCGTCACGGGCCTCGTCATCTCGAAGCTCGACGGCTCCGCCAAGGGTGGGTTCGTGCTCGCCGTGCAGGAGCGGACCGGGATCCCCGTCAAGCTCCTCGGTCAGGGCGAGGGGATCGGCGACCTCACGGGCTTCACCCCGCACGTGTTCGTGCAGGCCCTTGTCGAGGGCGCCGTCGACTGATCCGGCGGGCGACCGGCGCGTCCCGAACACCGGACGCGCGTGATGCTTGTGCGCGTGTCGCGCCTCACCGGCCACATCGGCCCCATCGGTCCGGAGTTCGGAACCGGATGAGGGCCTGCCGCGTCAGATCTCGACGACCTCGCCCAGCACCACGGTGCGGTTCAGCGGCAGGTTGAAGTGCTCGGCCGCGTCGACGGTGATCCGCGACGTGGCGAGGAACAGCTTCTTGCGCCACGTCATCATGCGCGGCTTCCGGCCCGCGCGCAGCTCGATCTTCGAGAGGTAGTAGATCGCCTGGTCGAGGTCGAGCCGGCCGCAGGCGGCCTTCGGCGACACGAGCGCCAGTGCGCGGGGCACATCCGTCACCTCGGCGTAGCCGAAGTTCACGGTGACGTGCGTGATGCCGTCGCGCGGATCGCCGAGGTCGTCGACGACCACGCGCTGAGTGGACGGCACGCGCGGAACCGTCGCGATATCGACGGACACGATCACGATGTTCTCGTGGCGCACATGGTTGTGCCGGACGTTGTCGCGCAGCGCGAGCGGGACCGTCGTCTTGCCGCGGTTCAGGAAGATCGCCGTTCCCGGCACCGTGGCGATCCGATCCGGACCTGCGGTGATCTCGGCCATGAAGTCCGACAGCGAGCCCTCCATCTTCGTCCGCTTGCCCGTGATGATCTGGCGGCCCTTCTGCCACGTGGCCATGACAGCGAACGACGCCAGCGCGATCGCCAGCGGCAGCCACGCGCCGTGCAGGATCTTCGTCAGGTTCGCGGCGACGAACAGCAGCTCGAACGACAGGATGAGCGCGAGCCCCGTCCACAGCAGCCAGCGCGGCGCCCTCCACGCGCGGAACGCGACGAAGAAGAACAGGATCGTCGTGATCGTGTTCGTGCCGATGGCCGTCATCCCGTACGCGTAGGCGAGCGCGGTCGAGCTCTGGAACGTGAAGACGAGCACGAGCACGGCGGCGAGGATGATCCAGTTCACCCACGGCACGTAGATCTGGCCGTACGTGTCGGTCGACGTGTGCAGGATGCGCAGCCGCGGCAGGTAGCCGAGTTCGGCGGCCTGCGACGCCACCGAGAACGCGCCGCTGATCACCGCCTGCGAGGCGATCACGGTGGCGGCCGTCGCGAGGATGATCATCGGCACGCGCAGGGCATCCGGGATCAGCAGGAAGAACGGCGACGCGAGCGCATCCTTGTCGTGCAGGATGAGGGCGCCCTGGCCCATGTAGTTGAGCGTGACGGCGGGAAGCACCACGAAGAGCCAGCCGACCGTGATCGGCTTGCGCCCGAAGTGGCCCATGTCGGCGTACAGCGCCTCGGCGCCGGTGAAGCACAGCACGATGGCCGCCAGCGCGAAGAACGCGTAGTGGAAGTGGCCGATGAGGAAGCCGAACGCGTAGGTCGGCGACAGCGCGACGAGGATCCCGGGCTCCATCAGGATGCCGCCGATGCCGAACAGCGCGATGGCGGCGAACCACACGGTCGTGACGGGCCCGAACAGGCGGCCGACCGCGGCGGTGCCGAACTTCTGCGCCGCGAACAGCACGACGATGATCACGACCACGATAGGGATGACGAAGGCCTCGAGATCGGGGTTGACGACCTTCAGGCCCTCGACGGCGGACATGACCGAGATGGCGGGAGTGATCATCCCGTCGCCGAGGAACAGGGAGGCGCCGAAGATGCCGAGCACCGCGAGGCTCGCCATGACGCGGACCCTGCTCTTCATCGCCCACGACCGGATCAGCGTGATGAGCGCCATGATGCCGCCCTCGCCGTGGTTTTCGATGCGCATCGCGAGCGACACGTACGTGAGCGTGACGATGATCATCATCGACCAGAAGATGAGGGACACGACGCCGTAGACGTTCTCGGGGTCGACGGGAACCGGGTGCGGATCCTCGGGGTTGAAGATCGTCTGCAGCGTGTAGATCGGGCTCGTGCCGATGTCGCCGAACACGACGCCGAGCGCCCCGAGGACCAGCGCGAAGCGGACACGCTCGCGCACGGTCTGCGGGGTCGTCGTGGGGGTGCGCTCGAGCAGTTGTGTCACGGATGAGGAACCTACGCCGCGCTCACACCGTGGCGGGCCTATCGCACGGAATCCACACGGCGCGGCCGCGCATCCTCACGAAATCCTCACGCCCGCGGTGCCGCATCGACGCCCCGCGCACGCCGTGATCGCGACCGCGGGCGACACGCCCGGCCACCGCGTGAACGGCGCGGCCTACCGGTGGAGTCGCCCTGCTGGTTTCATAGGGATATGGCGATCGAACACGACTTCTTCGGCCTTCTGGAGTCCGGCCCGGACGGCTCCATCTTCTGGTCGGAGAACGTCGAGCTCGGCGACCAGAGCGTGACCGTCGATCTGACCGCACCCGACCAGAACGACGTGTCCCCGGCGGCCCTGGATGCGGCCGCCTCCATGGTGTCCGCCCTCGAGGAGCTCGACCGGCGCGCGCGCGAGGCGATGCTCGCCGAGGTGGACAACCGCGCCAGCGAGGTGACCGAGTACATCCTGATGCAGCAGACCACGCTGGGGGACGAACTCGAGGACTTCCTCGTCGACATCAGCGGCGATCCGGCGGTCGACATCATCCGCTCGCTGCAGCTGATGAGCATGACGATCCTCGCCGACGAGCACGGCGGGCAGGATCCGTTCGCGGTGCTCGAGTACGCCCTCGACCCCGACGCGGCCGACGACGTGCTGCTTATCAACCTCAGCTCGGACGGCACGGTGCTGTCGGTCACCAGCGCCGACTGACGCGCGAGGCCGTCGCCGCGGCGATCAGCTCGCGCGTGAACGCGTGAGCCGGGGCGGCGAACACGGCCTCGGTCTCACCCCGCTCGACGATCCGGCCGTGGCGCATCACGACGATGCGGTCGCTGACCCGTCGCACGACGGCGAGGTCGTGCGAGATGAACACGATCGTCAGGCCATCCCGGCGCTGCAGGTCCAGCAGCAGGTCGAGGATGCCCGCCTGGGTCGTCACGTCGAGGGCCGACACCGGTTCGTCGCACACGAGGACATCGGGCCGGGCGGCGAGGGCGCGCGCGATCGCCACGCGCTGGCGCTGGCCGCCGGAGAGCGACGCGGGGCGCCGCCGCAGGAGCGACGCGTCGAGGCCGACGCGGGCGAGCAGCTCGGCGGGTGCCAGAGCGTCGTCGCGGCGCGCGTGACGCAGGATGCGCTCGACCGTGTGGCGCGGATCGAATGCACCCAGCGGATCCTGCGGCACGAGCCGCACGCGCACGTCCTCAGCGCGCTCGACGGCGCCGGCATCGGGCCGTTCGAGCCCGATGAGCAGCCGCGCGAGGGTCGACTTGCCCGATCCGGATTCGCCGACCACGCCGAGCACCTCTCCGGCGCGCACCGTGACGTCGACCTCGTCGACCGCCGGCACCGCGCCGCCGGGCCCGGCGTAGCGGCGGACGAGGCCGTGCCCGTCGAGCACCGCGGGGCCGGGCTCGGTGGCGTGCCCCTGCTTCGGCCCGCGCGGCGCCGCGGCGAGCAGAGCGCGCGTCGCCTCCTGCTCGGGCGCGGTGAGGAGCCGATCCGCCGGCCCCTGCTCGACGACGCGGCCCTCCGCGAGCACCGCGATCCGGTCGGCGATGCGGGCGACGGCCGTGAGGTCGTGGCTGATCAGGATGAGGCCCGTGCCCTCGTCCCGGAGGCGGCCGAGGAGGTGGAGCACGCGCACCGCGGTGGTCGCATCCAGCGCCGTGGTGGGCTCGTCGGCGATGACGAGGGGCGCGCCGCCGACGATCGCCGAGGCGATCAGACTGCGCTGTCGCATCCCCCCGGAGAGGTCGCCGGGACGCTGACGCAGGCGGGCCGCGGCCTCCGGGCGCCCGGGGCCACCGAGGGGGAGCCCGGCGGCGTCGAGGGCATCCAGCACCCTGCCTCGCCGCTCGGCGCGTCGCATGCCGCGCACCGCGAGCGTCTCGCCGACCTCGGCGCCGATCGTGCGGAGCGGGTCGAGCGATTGCAGGGCATCCTGCAGGACGAGCGACACCTGGCCGCCGCGCAGGGTGCGCCAGGAAGCCTCCGACGCGCGCAGCATGTCGCGGTCGCCGATCTCGAACGCGTCGGCCGTGACGCGGGCGCGTTCCCTGCGGACGAGGCCGAGGATCGTACGGGCGAGGACCGATTTCCCCGCCCCCGATTCGCCGACGATGGCGAGCACCTCGCCCGGCGCCACGTCGAGGTCGATCCCGCGCAGCACCTCGGCGCCGCCGAGGGCGACGCGGAGATCCCGGATCCGCAGGAGGCTCACGTCGCCTCCGATCCGGCGCCCGAGGCGCGGCGCCCGAGCACCGTGAGCACGGTCGCGGTCGCGACGATGGCGAGACCCGGCAGCACGGTCATCCACCACGCCGTCGAGATGTACACGCGCCCGGCGTTCAGCATCGCGCCCCACTCGGGCGAGGGCGGCAGCGCACCGAGGCCCAGGAAGCTGAGCGCCGACACCCAGACGATCGCCTGCCCGACGCCGAGCGTCGCGGTGGCGACGAGGGGCCAGAGGGTGTTCGGAGCGATGTGGCGGACGAAGACCGTCACGGGTCCCGCGCCCTCGTGGCGCGCGTAGCCGACGTAGTCGCTGCGGGCCACGCCCCGCACACGCGAGCGCAGGATGCGCGCGTAGCCGGGTGCCGTCGCCACGCCGATCGCGAGGATCGAGGCCTGGGTGCCCGGGCCGATCACCGCGACCAGGAGCAGGGCCAGGACGAGCGTGGGGAGGGCGAACAGCACCTCGACGACGCGCGCGATCGCCGCGTCGAGCCACCGCGGGCCGAGCGCGCCGGCGAAGCCGAGGACGAGGCCGGCGGCGATGCCGATGCCCGTCGCGGCGAGGCCGATGCCGGCCGAGGCCGCCGCGCCGTGCACGACCCGGGTGAACAGGTCCCTCCCGGATTCGTCCGTGCCGAACGGATGCGCGAACGAGGGCGGCGAGAAGGCCTCGGACGGCGCGATCGCGAGGGGATCGCGGGGCGCGATCACGCCGGGGCTGACCACCGCGATCAGGATCAGGATCAGGCCGACGCCGGCGATCACGCCGCCGGGGCCGAGGGTGCGGAGGGCCCGGCGGAGGGGCTCGCGTGCGGCGGTCACGATCCCACCGCCAGCTCGGGCGTGCGCTCGGCGGCGTGAGCCGCGCGGGGGCGGCGCAGACGCGGATCCACGATCAGCTCCACCGCGTCGACGGCCGTCACGACCACCACGTACATCACCGCCACGACGACCACGGCGCCGATCACGACGGGCACGTCGCGGCTCAGGGCGGCGTCCAGCAGCAGGCGTCCGAGGCCCGGGCGGGCGAACAGCGACTCGACGACGACCGCGCCGCTCAGCAGATGGCCGAACGCCCACCCCGACAGGGACAGCGCCGGCAGGCTCGCGTGGCGGAGGGTGTGGTGGAGCAGCACCCGCGATTCGCTCGCGCCGCGCGAGCGGGCCGTCGTGGCGAAGGGCGCGCGGTCGGCCTCGAGCAGCGCATCGCGCGAGAGCTGCGCGAGGAACCCGGCGATCGGGATCGCCAGCGTCACCACCGGCAGGATGAGCCCCGCCGGGTCGTCGCCGCCGCTCGTGGCGGGAAGGATGCGCAGCGACGCCGCGAAGACGAGGATCAGCACGGCCCCGAGCCAGAACTGGGGCATGACCGTCGCCACGAGCTCGACGCCGCGCAGAACGCCCACGGCGGCGCGTCCGAGCCTGCCGCGCGCGGTCGCCGCGATCGTCGAGCCCGCGAGCGCGAGCGCCCACGCGAGAAGGAGCGCGAGGGCGGCGAGCAGCAGGGTGCCGGGCAGCTGGTCGGCGATGAGGTCGGCGACCGGCTGGCGGCGCGCGTACGAGTCGCCGAGCTGGAACGTCGCCACCCGCCACAGCTGGGTCAGGTACTGGAGGATGAGCGGCTGGTCGAGCCCGTAGGTCTCCCGCGCCCGCGCCACGGCCTCGGGGCCCGCCTGCGAACCGGGCCCGCCGAGGATCGCCTCGAGCGGGTCGCCCGAGGCGCGCAGGGCGAAGAAGACGACCGTCGCGACGATCCAGACCACCAGCAGCGCGGATCCGACCCGGCCCGCCAGCCAGCGCGCGACGGCGACGAGCCGGCGCCTCCTAGCCGGCGATCCGGGCATCGACGAACGTGGGCGTGGCCACGGTGCCGAGCGTCGTGACGCCGGTCACACCGCGGGTCAGGAAGTGGTTCTGCTGGTCGTACAGCGGCAGGACCGTGAAGCTCTCGAGCACGCGCTGCTGCGCCTGCGCGTACAGGTCGGCGCGCGCGGCCTCCTCCTGCGTGGCGGATGCCTGATCCAGCAGCGCGTCGAGCTCGGGGTCGGACAGCTGCGCGTGGTTCGCGAAGTAGCCTGAGGGCGCGGGGGTGATCGCGTCCGAGTGGTACAGCACGCGCAGCACCTCGGCCCCCACTCGCGTGTACGGAGCGCTCACGGCCTCGTACTCGTTCGCGCCGAGCGCCTCGTACCAGGCGGACAGGTCGACGGGCGAGAGCTGCACGTCGAAGCCGACCTCGGAGACGTTCGCCTGGATCTGCTCGAACAGCGACTGCTCGGCGGCGACCGACTGGTTCGTGCTCACCGGGAAGCGGACGGTCAGGCGCTTGCCCTCCTTCATCCGGATGCCGTCCTCGTCCTTCTCGGTCCAGCCGGCCTCGTCCAGCAGCGCGTTGGCCTCCTCCGGATCGGTCGCGAAGAGCGACTCGTCCGAGACGCCCATGGGCTCGGTGCTGCCGAGCGGCGAGTAGGAGCGGGTGACGGTGCCGAGGTAGAGCGACTCGATCCCGGGGTTCGGGTCGGCGGCCCGGATGAACGCCTCGCGCACGCGCTCGTCGTCGAACGGCGCCTGGCCCGCGTTGAGCTCGATGCGGTTCACCGAGCCGGGGCGCGGGGCGTCGATGTGCGTGATCTCGTCGCCCTGCTCGGCCGCGACGATCGCGTCGGGCTGCGGGTTGTCGATCACGTGGACCTCGCCCGAGGCCAGCGCCGCCTGACGGGTCGCGGCGTCGGGGATGAAGCGCCACACGAGCTCGTCGATGTGCGCGGGGCCGTCGTTCTCGGTCTGCGGCCCGGGGGTGGCGTAGTCGTCGTTGCGCACGAGCGTGATCTGCTGCTGCGGGACCCACTCCTCGACGATGAACGGCCCGGTGCCGATGGGGGCGGCGCAGTTCTCCTCCATGCCGCGCGCGATGCCGGCCGGCGACTGGATCGCGGTCCACTGCATGCTGAGCGACTCGAGCAGGGCCGAGTCGGGCTCGGAGAGGTGGAAGCGCGCGTGGGTGTCGTCCACGACCTCGACCTCGGCGACCTTCGACACCGCGAGGTAGCCGGTCGACGAGGCGGTCTCCGGGTCCTGCAGGTGCTCGATGTTCACCTTGACGGCCGTCGCGTCGAGGGGTGTTCCGTCGGTGAACTCGACGTCGCTCTTGAGCGTGAAGTCCCAGGTGAGGCCGTCGGGCGACACCTTCCAGTCCTCGGCGAGCCACGGCGTGATGGATCCGTCGGCGTCGCGGCCGACGAGCGGCTCGAGGTACTGCGTGCTGATGAGCGCCTGGGGGTAGTTGCCGCCGACGTGCGGGTCGAGGCACGTGGGCTCGGCGTCGCCCGTGGCGTAGACGAGCGTGCCGCCGTCCTGCGGCTCTGCGCTGGGCCCCGCCTGTTCGGCGGTGGGGGCGCAGGCGGTCGCGATGAGCGCGAGCGAGGAGGCGAGGACGAGGGCGGGAAGGGCGCGGCGAAGCATAGGAGCCTTTGTGAGGGGAGTCTGCTGTGGCGCCGGCGTTAACCGGACTGCGTCCAAGAATACGCCCGCCGAGGGGCTGCGGCTCCGGGCCCGGGGCCGATCAGGATGTCGCCGCGTGCGCGGGCATGTCCTTGATGTGGTTGGTGATGCGGACGGTCGAGCACCGCCGTCCCTCGTCGTCGGTGATGACGATCTCGTGCACCGCGACGGAGGCGCCGAGGTGCAGGGGAGTGCAGACGCCCGTGACATGACCGGTGGTGGCGGAACGCGTGTGCGTCGCGTTGACGTCCACGCCGACGGCGAGGCGGCCGGGGCCGGCGTGGAGGTTCGCGGCGACCGAGCCCCGCGACTCGCCGAGCACCACGTAGGCGCCGCCGTGCACGAAGCCCACCGACTGGCGGTTGCCGAGGACCGGCATGCGCGCGACGGCGCGATCGACGGTCAGCTCGAGGAACTCGATTCCCATCTTCTCGGCGAGCTCGCCGGGGCCCTGCTGGGCGACGTGGTTCACGATCGGCCCGTGAAGCTCGGCGTGCGCTTCTGCTGGAACGCGGCGAACCCCTCGCGGTAGTCGGCGGTGTCGCAGAGGGCCGCCTGGGCGCGGTTCTCGTCGGACATCGACCGCCAGAAGCCGACGCGGTCGTCGCGCAGCGAGGCGATGAGCCGCTTCGAGGCGACGAACGCCTCGGTCGGGCCGGATGCGGCCTGCCGCGCCGCTGCCCGGGCCGCCTCGAGCACGTCCTCGTCGGGCAGAGCGCGCGAGAACAGCCCGAGCGAGACCGCCTCACCGCCGGTCATGAGCCGCCCTGAGTAGATCAGATCCAGCGTGCGGTGGGCGCCCAGCCGCTCGAAGAACAGCGCGTGCCCGCCCGAGTCGAGCGTCGCGCCGAGGTTCTTGAACGGGCTGCCGATCTTCGCCGACTCGGCGACGTACACGACGTCGGTGGCGATCAGCAGCCCGAGTCCCACCCCGAGACAGGCGCCGTGCGCGACGGCGAACGTGGGCGCCGGGAAGTCCGCGATCCTGCGCATCACCGGCTCGACCCGTCCGTGCAGGTACCGCAGCACGTCGTCGTCGCGCGGGTCGACGCCGGAGATGTCCCGTCCCGCGCAGAACGCACGACCCTCGCCGCGCAGCACGAGGGCGCGCACCCCCGCGCGCTCCGCCTCCGCGTAGGCGTCGCCCAGCTCCTCCAGGTCATCCGGCCCGAGCGCGTTCAGTCGCTCGGGAGCGTTGAGCACGACTTCGGCGACGTCGTCCGTGATCGTGAGCTCGATCATCCTGCGCTCCGTTCGTTGGGTCAGACGTCGTAGTCGACGACGACGCGGGCAGATGTGGGGTGGGACTGGCACGTGAGCACGTACCCGCGCTCGAGCTCCTCGGGCTCGAGGGCGTAGTTCTCGCGCATCGACACGCTGCCGTCGAGCACGCGCGCCCGGCACGTGCCGCAGACGCCGCCCGCGCACGCGAACGGCACATCCGGCCGCACGCGCAGCGCGGCGTTGAGGATCGACTCGTTCGCGCTGACCGGGCTGTCGACCGATGCCGATGTGCCGTCGAGCGTGAAGTCGATGCGGTACGTCTTCTCGCCGGCCTCGATCCGGACGGGCCGCCCACGGGGCGGCGCGGCCTCTGCCGGCTCGCCGGTCGTGAACAGCTCGAAGCGGATGTGCGCGGGGTCGACGCCGAGCTCCTCGAGCAGGTCGCGGCACAGCTGCACGAGCTCGAACGGTCCGCACAGGGCCCACTCGTCGACGGTGTGCGGCGGGATGAGCGCCGCGAGGATCGTGCGCAGCTTCGCCTCGTCGAGGCGGCCCGACAGCAGGGGCGCCGTGCGCTGCTCGCGCGAGAGCACGTGGTGAAGCGCGAGCCGGTCGGGGAAGCGGTCCTTCAGATCCGCCAGCTCCTCGACGAACATCACGTCGAGCGACGAGCGGTTCGTGTACAGCAGCGTGAACCGCCCGGTGGCGCTTCCCTCGAGGATGCGGTGCGCCATCGTGATGACGGGCGTGATGCCCGACCCCGCCGCGATGCCGACCACGTGCCGGCCCTCCAGCTCGTCGAGGTTGGAGGTGAAGGTTCCCTGCGGGCTCATCACGTCGAGCTCGTCGCCGGGCTTCAGCGTGGTGTGCACCCAGGGGGAGAACAGACCGTGCTCGTCGCGCTTGACCGCGACGGAGATGCGCCCCGGCGTCGGCGGCCGGCAGATCGAGTACGACCGCCGCACCTCCTCGCCCTCGATGTGCGCGCGCAGCGCCAGGTACTGGCCGGGCAGGTAGCGGTACTCGTCGGCGAGCTCGGGGGGCACCTCGAAGGTCACCTCGACGCTGGTGGGCGTGAGGGGGCGGATGTCCTGCACCCGGAGCGGATGGAACGTCGCGCGCTTCTTCGCGGCCGCGCCCAGATTCACGGCCGCCATCAGTGCACCTTGAAGAAGTCGAACGGCTCCTGGCAGGCGAGGCACTCGTACAGCGCCTTGCACGAGGTCGAGCCGTACCGCGACACCTCGCGCGTCCGCAGCGACCGGCAGCGCGGGCACGCGACGCCGAGGGCGACCGGGATGGGACCGCGGCGGACGGGTGCCTCGCCGTTCGGCGGCGCGATGCCGTAGCGCGAGAGCTTCGCCTTTCCCTCGTCGCTCATCCAGTCGGTCGTCCAGGCGGGGGAGAGCGTGAACGACACATCGACCTGCTCGTACCCCGCGGCCGTGAGCTGCAGGATGACGTCGTCGCGCATCTGCTCGATCGCGGGGCATCCCGAGTAGGTCGGAGTGAGGATCACCTCGGCCCGCCGCCCGTCGGAGCGCACGGCGCGCAGGACGCCGAGATCCTCGATCGTGAGCACCGGCACCTCGGGGTCGGCAACGCGCGCGGCGATGTCCCACGCGGCGGCCGACGCGGGGTCGGCCGGGCGCAGCCGAGCGGCGGTCGCGGTCACCATGTCGCCCCCGGGTGCCGGCGGGCGAGCCACTGCATCTCGGCGAGGATGTAGCCGAGGTGGGAGGTGTGCCGCCCGAGCCGGCCCTGCGCCATCGCGGGCTTCACCTGCGGCCGCTCGAGTTCCGCCTCGGCGAAGACCGCGTCGATCGTGGTGTCGAACCCCTCCCGCAGCGCGGAGGGCCGCGGCGCCGCGTCGCCGAGCCGGTCCGACAGGTCGTCGTCGACGAACAGCTCCTCGACGTACGGCCAGAGATCCGTGAGCGCGCGGGTGATGCGCCGGCGAGACTCCTCCGTGCCGCCCGCGAGACGCCGGGTCCACTGCACGGCGTGGTCACGGTGGTAGCTCACCTCTCGCACCGCCTTCTCGGCGATCGCGCGGAGGCCGGCGTCCGTGCTGTCCGTCAGCGCGTCGTAGAGCTCGACCTGGTACGCCGAGACGATCAGCTGCCGCGCGATCGTGTCGCCGAAGTCGCCGTTCGGCTGCTGCACGACCCAGCAGCAGCGGAAATCCGGCTCGTCCCGCCAGTACGCGAGGTCGTCCTCCGAGCGCTCGGATGCCGTTCCCGCGTATCGGAGAAGCGCGCGGGCGTGACCCAGCAGATCGAGCGCGATGTTGCCGAGCGCCAGATCCTCCTCGAGCTCCGGCGCGCGCGAGATCCACCAGCCGAGCTGCTGCGACAGGATGAGCGCGTCGTCGCCCAGTCGCGTCGCGTACTCGGCGACGTCCGGGGTCGCGACGCCGCCGGATCCGGGAAGCTCGTCCGCGAGGTCGAGCGCGTCGACCTCGACGTCTCCGTGGTGATCCGCGGCGTGGGCGGTGTCGGCACTCACAGGTGCTTCACCCCCTCGGCGCGCGTGTAGTACACGGCGTGGCGGTAGTTCTTGCCCGCGGGCGACTCGAAGAACGCGCCCTTCGCATCCGGGTCGCTGGTGGTGATGGCGGCGGCCGGCACGACCCAGATCGACACGCCCTCGCCGCGGCGCGTGTAGAGGTCGCGCGCGTTGCGCAGCGCCATCTGCTCGTCGGGGGCGTGAAGCGAACCGACGTGCACGTGGCTCAGCCCGCGGTTCGCGCGGACGAACACCTCCCACAGCGGCCAGGTCTCGGCGGGGGATTCTCCGGGGGTCGACATCTTCGTCTCCAGCGGTTCGGATCGGTCGGGTCAGGCGGCGAAGCGCGCCTTCTCCTGCTGCTTGCGGGCGTACTCTGCCGCTGCCTCGCGCACCCAGGCGCCGCTCTCGTGGGCCTCGCGGCGGTGGCGAAGGCGCTGGCTGTTCATGGGGCCGCGGCCGTCGAGCACCGCCTGGAACTCGTCCCAGTCGATCGGGCCGGTGATCCAGCGCCCGCTCTCCTCGTCGAACCGCAGGTCCTTGTCGGGGCACTCGAGGCCCAGCGCCTCGAACTGCGGCACGAGCATTCCCACGAAGCGCGAGCGGAGCTCGTCGTTCGAGAAGCGCTTGATCTTCCACGCCATCGACTGCGCCGAGTTGGGGGAGTCGTCGTCGGGTGGGCCGAACATCATGATCGACGGCCAGTACCAGCGGTTCACCGCGTCCTGCGCCATCCGCTTCTGCGCGGGCGTTCCCTGCGCCAGCTCGAGCAGGATCTCGAAGCCCTGCCGCTGGTGGAACGACTCCTCCTTGCAGATGCGCACCATCGCGCGGCCGTACGGCCCGTACGACGCGCGGCACAGCGGCACCTGGTTGCAGATCGCGGCGCCGTCGACCAGCCAGCCGATCGCGCCCATGTCGGCCCACGTCGGGGTGAGGTAGTTGAAGATCGACGAGTACCGCGCGCGGCCCGCGATGAGCTGCTCGGTCATCTCGTCGCGCGTGATGCCGAGGGTCTGGGCGGCGGAGTACAGGTACAGCCCGTGGCCGGCCTCATCCTGCACCTTCGCCATCAGGATCGCCTTGCGCTTCAGGCTCGGGGCGCGCGTGATCCAGTTCGCCTCGGGCTGCATGCCGATGATCTCGGAGTGCGCGTGCTGCGAGATCTGGCGGATGAGCGTGCGCCGGTAGGCGTCCGGCATCCAGTCGCGAGGCTCGATCCGCTGATCCGCGTCGATGAGCGCGTCGAACTGCTGCTGAGCGTCGAGCTCGTCTGCGGCCGTCGCGTCCGTGGTCGTCGTCGACATCGGTGGCCTCCTCGCCTGATCCGGATTCCCTCGAGGGAATTACTGACCGAACATTCAGTGAGTATACTCGGCTGACATCGGCCCGCAATGGGAGCCCGATCCGCGACGCAAGGGAGCGCGCATGACGCCGGATCAGCAGGTGCAGACCTACGAGGACGGAATCGTCCCCGACCCCGCGTGGCGCGCGACCACGATGGCGCCCACCGACTTCACGAAGCAGCACTTCGGCATCGAGATCCTCGACCTCGCGCCGGGACGCGCCGTCCTGGCGATGACCGTGCTCGACTGGATGGCGAACGGCTTCGGCATCACTCACGGCGGAATGGTGTTCACGCTCGCCGACACGGCCTTCGCCTACGCCTGCAACGAGGGCGAGGACATGGTCGTGGCGCAGGCCGCGGACATCACGTTCCTCCGCGCCACGCACGCGGGGGATCGGCTCACCGCCACCGCCGAGCGCCGCTGGGCAGGCGGCCGCAACGGCATCTACGACATCGCCGTGACGGATGGCGCCGGGGAGGTCGTGGCGGAGTTCCGCGGCCGGTCCCGTGCGCTCCCGGCGCCCCACCACACCACCTCGATGACGAAGGAGTCTCGATGACCGACACCATGCCGCTCCGCTCGGAGCACTCCGTCCCGCCGACGACCGGGGCCGATCCCGAGGCGATGGATCGGGCCGCGCTCGAGGCCCTCCAGCTGGAGCGGCTGCAGTGGACCGTCCGCCACGCGTACGACAACGTGCCGCTCTATCGCACCAAGTTCGAGGCGGCGGGGATCGTCCCCGACGACATCCGCTCGCTCGCCGACGTCGAGAAGCTGCCGTTCACGACCAAGGAGGATCTGCGATCCGCGTACCCCTTCGGGATGTTCGCGGTGCCGATGGACCAGGTGCGTCGCATCCACGCGTCCTCGGGGACGACCGGACGGCCCACCGTCGTCGGCTACACCGCGGGCGACCTCGACCGCTGGGCCGACATCATCGCCCGATCGCTGCGTGCCGCCGGTGTGCAGCCCGGGTGGAAGGTGCACAACGCCTACGGGTACGGCCTGTTCACGGGCGGTCTCGGCGTGCACGGCGGCATCGAGCGCCTCGGCTGCGTCGTGATCCCCGTCTCGGGCGGGCAGACCGCGCGTCAGGTGCAGCTCATCCGCGACTTCGAGCCCGACGTGATCATGTGCACGCCGAGCTACCTGCTGACGATCGCCGATGCGTTCGAGGAGCAGGGGCTCGACCCGCGTCAGACGACGCTGAAGGTCGCGATCTGCGGTGCCGAACCCTGGACGAACGAGATGCGCCGCGAGCTCGAGCACCGCGTGGGGCTGAAGGCCGTCGACATCTACGGGCTGTCCGAGGTGATGGGACCGGGCGTCGGGATGGAGAGCGTCGAGACCCAGGACGGCCCCCACATCTGGGAGGACCACTTCCTCCCCGAGATCATCGGCGACGACCTGCAGCGGCTGCCCGACGGCGAGCACGGGGAGCTGGTTTTCACGACCCTCACCAAGGAGGCCTTCCCCGTCATCCGCTACCGCACGCGCGACCTGACGCGGCTGCTGCCGGGGTCGGCGCATCCCGCGATGCGCCGGATCGAGAAGATCACCGGACGCAACGACGACATGATCATCCTGCGCGGGGTGAACCTGTTCCCGACGCAGATCGAGGAGATCGCGCTCGAGATCGAGCACCTCACGCCGCACTTCATCCTGGAGCTCACGAAGCGGGGTCGGATGGACGAGCTGACGGTCAAGATCGAGTGCACGCCGGGTGTCGAGCGGCACACGAGCGAGTCGGCCGCGCTCATCCTGCAGCTGCGCATCAAGGAGCGGATCGGCACCACGGTGGACGTCGAGATCGTGCCGACCGGGTCGCTGCCGCGCTCGGAGGGAAAGTACAAGCGCGTCTACGACCTGCGCGAGCAGGGCTGACACGGGCGCTGAGGCAGGATGGAGCGATGAGCACTACGGAGGCCGCGCCCGCACGCCGCGGGCGCCCCGGCTACGACCGCGACGGCATGCTCGCCGTGATCGTCGAGGCCTTCAACGACCACGGCTACGACGCCACCTCGCTCGGCATCATCGCGCAGCGCCTCGGGCTGTCGAAGTCGGCCGTCTACCACCACTTCTCCTCGAAGGAGGAGATGCTCGAGCTGGCGCTCGAGAAGGCGCTCGGCTCGCTGCAGGAGGTGTTCGACGCGCCCGAGGCGGCCTCCGGGCCGATCGACATGCGCATCCGGCACGTGCTGCGGGGTGCCGTGACCGTCGCCTGCGGGCAGCTTCCCTACCTCACCCTGCTGCTGCGCCTGCGCGGCAACACCGACGTCGAACGTCGCGCGATGCAGCGGCGGCGCGAGCTCGACCAGCGCCTGCGCCGCCTGTTCGAACTCGCGCGCGACGACGACTCGGTGCGCGACGACATCGATCCGGGCCTCGCCGAGCGACTCACCTTCGGCATGGTCAACTCGATCGTCGAGTGGTACCGCCCCGAGGGCCCCCTGAGCCCCGAGCAGCTCGCGGATGCCGTCGTCGCGTTCGTGCGCAGCGGCCTGCGCGTCAGCGAGACCCGCGACTTCCGCTGACGGCGACCTGCCTCGAACGGTCGCTTCGGCTCGCTTCGCTCGCTCAGCAACCGGTTATCGACCCGGCCGTCGTCGCCGAGGCGCGCGAGCACCAGCGCATGTGGGCCGATCGCCGGTCGGCACTCGGCCCACGCCGTCGCGCGGCCTTCTGACGCCGGTCCGCGGGTCGGCGAGAACCGCGAACGGCCCGAACCCCCTCGGGAGGTCGGGCCATCCGCGAGCTGACGCGCGGGTCAGCGCTCGCTGTCGAGATCGGCCATGAACTGCTCCGGGTAGCGCTCGCCTCGCGCGGCGCCCACGGGAAGCAGCTCGTCGATCCGCGCGAGATCCGACGCATCCAGCTCGACCGCGACGCTTCCCAGCATCGAGTCGACCTGGTCGTCCCGGCGTGCGCCGACGATCGGCACGATGTGCGGGTGCTGCGCCGCGGCCCAGGCGATCGCGAGCTGCGCGCGCGTGACGCCCTTTGCATCGGCGATCTCCTGCGGGCGCTCGACGAGCGCGGTGTTGTGGGCGAGGTTCTCGCCCTGGAAGCGCGGGTAGCGGCTGCGCGGGCCGTCGGTCGGGCTGCTGCCGCCGATCAGGCCGCGCGACAGCACGCCGTACGCCGTGATGCCGATCCCGAGCTCGCGGCACGCGTCGAGGATGCCGTTGCGCTCGATGTCGCGGCTGAGCAGGGAGTACTCGATCTGGACGTCGCTGATGGGCGCGACCGCGGCGGCGCGACGGATGGTGTCGGCGCCGACCTCGCTGAGGCCGATGTGGCGCACGAAGCCCTTCTCGACCATCTCGGCGATCGCCCCGACGGTGTCCTCGATGGGAACGGTCGGGTCGAGCCGTGCCGGGCGGTAGATATCGACGTGGTCGGTGCCGAGGCGGGTGAGCGTGTAGGCGAGCGAGCGGTGCACCGAGCGGGGGCTGCCGTCGAAGCCGATGGGCATCCCGCCGGGCACGAGGTTCGCCCCGAACTTCACCGAGAGCACAACGTCGTCGCGCGAGCGCTCGCGCAGGGCGCGGCCGATCAGCATCTCGTTGTGGCCGGCGCCGTAGAAGTCGCCGGTGTCGAGCAGCGTGCCGCCCGCGTCGAGGTAGCGGTGGATGACGCCGACGCTCTGGTCGTCGTCGGTCGCGCCATACGCGCCCGACAGGCCCATGGCGCCGAGGCCGGGGGACGTGACGGCGGGACCGGTGCGCCCGAGGTTCCGCAGCGCCGGGGTGAGCTGGGGCTGAGTTCGTGTGTTCGTCATGGTGTCGAGCCTCATGCGCCTCGCATCCGCGTGGCAGGCGCAGTTCATCCAGGGACGGGCTCTCCCTGGCTGAGCGTGCCGCGAGGGACGAGAATTGCCCGGTGATCGATCGACCGGCCCTCGCCGACTTCCTGCGCCGCCGCCGCGAACAGCTGCGCCCGGCCGACGTGGGCGTGCCCACCGGGCCGCGGCGCCGCACGCCGGGCCTGCGCCGCGAGGAGATCGCGCAGCTCGCCGGCATCTCGACCGACCACGCGCCTCGAGCAGGCCCGCGGGTCGGCCCCGTCGGAGTCGGTCGTGAACGCGATCGCCCGGGCGCTGCAGTGCGACCGCGACCAGCGCGACCACCTCTTCCACCTTGCGGGCCTCGCCCCGCCGCGGCGCCGGGGCGGCGACCATCACGTGCGTCCGGGGCTGATCAGCCTCGCGAGCCGGCTCGTCGACATCCCCGTGATCCTGTTCAGCGACCTCGGCGAGATCGTCTGGCGCAACGCCCTCGCCTCGGCGCTGATGGCGGGCGAGCCGTACGGACCCGGCCGCGCGAACAACGTCATCTGGCGCTGGTTCGCGGATCCCGAGGCGCGCCGCGCGCCGCGGGACGACTGGGAGCGGCTGAGCGCCGCGCACGTGAGCGACCTGCGGGCGACGCACGCCCGCCGAGCCGGGGATCAGGACGTCACGCGCCTCGTCGACGACCTGCTCGCGGACAGCGCGGAGTTCCGCGAGATCTGGGAGCGGCACGACGTCGCCGTGCGCCGCGCCGACCGCAAGACCTTCCTGCACCCGCAGGTGGGAAGGGTTGACGTGCGGTGCGAGGTGCTGCTCGCCGAGGACTCCGACATCAAGCTGCTCGCGTACTTCCCCGCGGAGGGGACGGACGCCGCCGACAAGCTCGAGCTGCTGCGCGTGATCGGCACGCAGGACCTGCGCGCGACCATCTGATCCACGGGTGCCGCGGGTCAGGCGACCGCCGGCACCGCCGCCGGCGCCTTCGACACCAGGGTCAGGACGTCGTAGGTCGCGACGGTCTCGTCGCGCTGGTTCGTCAGCACCGCGTCCCAGTGCACCTCGCCGTACTCGTCGGTCTCGCGCGGGATGATCTGCTTCGCGGTGAGCGTCACGCGGATCCGGTCGCCGGGGGAGACGGGGGTGAGGAACCGCAGGTTCTCGAGTCCGTAGTTCGCCAGCACGGGACCAGGCTCAGGCGAGACGAACAGCCCCGCGGCGAACGACACGAGCAGGTAGCCGTGCGCCACGCGCCCCGGGAAGAACGGGTTGGCGGCGGCGGCCTCCTCGTCCATGTGCGCGTAGAACGTGTCGCCCGTGAACTCGGCGAAGTGCTCGATGTCGGCGAGCGTGATCTCGCGCTCCGCGGACACCACCTGGTCGCCGATCCGCAGCTCCTCGAGCGACTTCCGGAACGGGTGGACGCCGTCCGACACGACGCGCGCCCCCGTGTGCCACACGCCCGTCACCGCCGTGAGCATCTCAGGGGAGCCCTGGATGGCGGTCCGCTGCATGTAATGGAACACGCTCCGGATGCCGCCGAGCTCCTCACCGCCGCCGGCACGGCCCGGGCCGCCGTGCACCAGCATCGGCAGGGGGGACCCGTGCCCGGTGGACGAGCGTGCATCATCCCGGTCGAGCAGCAGGATGCGCCCGTTGGCCGAGGCGACGCGACGCGTGATGGCCGACACGAAGGCCGGATCGGCGGATGCGACGCTCGTGACGAGCGACCCGCCGCCGCGGACGACGAGGTCGGCGGCCTGCGCCGGGGTCTCGTAGGTCAGCAGCGACGACACGGGGCCGAACGCCTCGGTGTCGTGCGCGCGCGGGGCCCTCGGGTCGTCGAAGCGGAGCAGGATCGGCGACAGGAACGCGCCGTCGCCCTCGGGTGCCTCGGCGGAGCCCACCACGATCTCCCCGCCGCCGTCCACCAGGGTGCGCACCTGGCGCAGCACCTCGTCGCGCTGCTCGAGCGAGGCGAGGGCGCCCATCGTGACGCCCTCGGAGCGCGGGTCGCCGACGACGACCTTCTCGGCGATCCTGGCGTCGACGGCCGCGACGACCTCGTCGGCGAGCGCGGCCGGCACGATCGCCCTGCGGATGGCGGTGCATTTCTGTCCCGCCTTGGCCGTCATCTCGGTCACCAGCTGGCGCACGTAGGCGTCGAACTCGGGCGTTCCGGGCGTCGCATCCGGCCCCAGCACCGAGGCGTTGATCGAGTCGGTCTCGGCGTTGAAGATCACTCCACCGCGCTGCACCGCATCGTGGCGGCGCAGGCTGTCGGCGGTGGAGGCCGACCCGGTGAACGACACGACGTCGCCGAGGCGGGCATGTTCGAACAGCTCGCGCACCGACCCGGTGATCAGCTGCACGGATCCGTCCGGCAGCAGCCCGGACTCGACGAGGATGCGCACGAGGTGCTCGGTGACATAGGCCGTCGGCGTCGCGGGCTTGATCACGCTCGGCATGCCGGCGAGGAAGGCGGGCGCGAGCTTCTCGAGCGGCCCCCAGACCGGGAAGTTGAACGCGTTGATCTGCACGGCGACGCCCGGCAGCGTCGTGCGGATGTGGCGGCCGAGGAACGACCCGTCCTTCGCAAGCACCTCGAGGGGGCCGTCGAGCTGGATCGTGGCGTTGGGAAGCTCGCGCCGACCCTTCCCGGAGTACGTGAACAGCACCCCGATGCCGCCCTCGATGTCGACCCAGGAGTCGTTCTTCGTCGCGCCGGTGCGCGCGGACAGCGCGTACAGCTCGTCCTTGCGCTCCTGCAGGGCGAGCGCCATCTTCTTCAGCAGCACCGCGCGCTGATGGAAGGTGAGCGCAGCGAGGCTCCGCTGGCCCACCGTGCGGCCGTGCTCGAGCGCCGCGCCGACGTCGAGGCCCTCGCTCGACACGACCGCCACCGCCTCGCCCGTGGAGGCATCGCGCACCTCCGTGCCGTCGACGCCCTCCGCGGGGCTCCACCAGGCGTCCTGCACATAGCTCTGCAGCATGCGGGTCATGATCCGTCCTTCCAGTCGTAGAAGCCGCGTCCCGCCTTCCGGCCGATCCGACCGTCGGCGACCATGTCGTGCAGCAGCTGCGGCGGGGCGAAGCGCGGGCCCAGCTCGCGCTCGAGCTGCTCGGCGATGCCGAGGCGCACGTCGAGCCCGACCAGGTCGGTGGTCTTGAGCGGCCCGGTCGGGTGCCGGTAGCCGAGCTCCATCGCGAGGTCGATGTCCTCCGCGCTCGCGACGCCGTCCTGCACCATCCGGATGGCCTCGAGCGCGATCGCGACGCCGAGCCGGCTGGAGGCGAAGCCGGGGGAGTCGCTCACCGTGATGGGCGTCTTGCCGAGGGCGCGCACCCAGCCGCGGGCGGTCTCCGCGAGGCCGGGGGCCGTGTCCGCGCCCACGACGATCTCGACCAGGGTCGATGCGGGCACCGGGTTGAAGAAGTGGAGGCCGATCAGCTGCTCCGGCCGCTCGAGCGTCTCGGTCAGGCGCGCGAGCGGGATCGAGGAGGTGTTCGAGGCGATCACGGCATCCGCGGCGAGCTGCGCCTCGACGCGCGGCAGCGCCTCGAGCTTGAGGTCGAGGTCCTCGGGGACCGCCTCGACGACGAGGCCGTGGAGCCCGAAGGCGGCGGCATCCGTCGCCACGGTCAGGCGCCGGCGCAGCTGGGCCGCGCTCCCGTCGAAGCCGCGCGCGATCGAGGCGTCGATGCTCTGCTCGATCCGGGCGCGCGCCGCGTCCGCCGCATCCTGGTCCCGCTCCACGACGGTGACGTCCGATCCCGCGAGCAGGAAGGCGTGCGCGATCCCGGCGCCCATCCGGCCGCCTCCCAGCACGCCGACGCGCGCGGGGGTCCGGTCGGTCACGTCCGCTTCCTCTCAAGGAAGGCCGTCATCCGTCGCTCCTTCTCCGGGCTCTCGAACAGCACCGCCTGCTCGTGCAGATCGATGGCCGGGTGCGCATCCCGCGGGGCGAGCAGGGCGCGCTTGGTCGCCTGCGTCGCGGCGTGATCCAGGGCCGCGATCCGCGCCGCGATCCGCTCGGCCTCGGCCCGCGCCTCGTCGGGCTCGAGCACCTGGGTGACGAGGCCCGCGGCGAGCGCCTCCGCCGCATCGAGCACGCGCCCGGTCAGCAGGATCTCCGCCGCCAGCGGCTCGCCGACGATCTCGCGCAGCCGCCAGGTCGCCCCGGCGGCGGCGATGATGCCGAGGCCGGTCTCGGGGTTGCCGATCCGCAGCGCCGGTGTGCCGATCCGGATGTCGGCCGCGTAGGCGAGCTCGGCGCCGCCGCCGAGCGCGTACCCGTCGACGACCGCGATCACAGGCATGGGGAGGGCCCGGATGCGCGCGAAGCAGTGGGTGTTGATTCCCTCGAGCGCGTCGGCCGCGCGGCGCTCGCGAAGCTGGGCGATGTCCGCGCCCGCCGCGAAGATGCCGCCCGCGCCGGTGAGGATCAGCGTGCGGGGTTCGCGTTCAAGCTCGGCGCACAGCGAGTGGAGCGCGTCGACCAGGTCGCGGTCGATCGCGTTGCGCTTCTCGGGGCGGTCGAGCGTGGCGCGCACGTGCGTCTCGTGCACCTCGACGCGCAGTGTCCTGCTCACCCGGATGACCTCCTCGTCGAACCGGAACGGAGCTGAATGCTAATTCCTGACCGAACGGTCAGTGATGAATTCAGGATAGGCGGATGCCGCGCGGCGGCGCAAACGCCGCGCCCGTACGCTTGAGCCATGGGCCGGATGGAGCGAGCGGAGCGAGGCGACGTGACCACCTCCCGCGCGGGCCGGCCGAAGGCGTCCTCACGCGAGATGCTGGCCGAGGCCGCGAGTGAGCTGTTCCTCGAGCAGGGCTACGAGGCGACCTCCATCGCCGAGATCGCGGCGCGTGCGGGAGTGAGCCGCTCGAGCTTCTTCAACTACGCCGCGTCGAAGGGGGCCCTGCTGTGGGGCGGGCTCGACGAGCGCCTCGACGCTCTCGACTCGGACCTCGAGCGCGGCACGCCGCGGGAGGCGGTGCGGGAGATCGCACGCGGGCTCGCTCCCGACGCCCTCGCCCTCGCCCTCGCGAACGCCGAGGCGATGGGACTCGCTGCCGAACTCGAGCGCGAGGCGGCCCTTCGTCGCGCGCGCATCGGCCGGTCGGTCGCCCGCGCGCTCCGGCGTCGCGGACTGGATCCGCTCGCTGCCGACGTCGCCGGCGCGGCCTACGGCGGGGCGGTGATCGCGGCCCTCGAGCGCTGGGCGCTGGCGGGGCCCGGCCGGGTCGAGCTCGCCACCACCCTCGATGCGGCCCTCGAGGCGATCGCCACGATCCCGGTCGACTGACCGCGCCCCGCCCGCGTCGCACGCCGGAGGCGTGATGCGGGCCGTACGCATGTGGCCTCCACCAGCCTCGCCTGTCACACGCGTCCGGTTCTCGGTCCCGCCGTCAGACCGCCTGCAGGAAGCCGGCGTCCGCGCCCTCGGCGATGTGTGCGAGGTGCGACGGGATCTCGCGCCCCTTCGACAGCATCGACTGCGCCCACAGGCGCCCGGCGCGGTAGGACGAGCGCACGAGCGGTCCCGCGAGCACGCCGAGGAACCCGATGCGCTCGGCCTCGGCCTTGAACTCGACGAACTCCTGCGGCTTGACCCAGCGCGCGACCGGCAGATGGCGCGGCGTCGGGCGCAGGTACTGCGTGATCGTGATGATGTCGCAGCCGGCCTCGTGAAGGTCGTGCAGGGCGGCGATGACCTCTTCCGGTGCCTCGCCCATCCCGAGGATCAGGTTCGACTTGGTGATGAGGCCCGCGTCCCGCGCCTGCGTGATCACGTCGAGCGAGCGCTCGTAGCGGAACGCCGGACGGATGCGCTTGAAGATCCGCGGCACCGTCTCGACGTTGTGGGCGAAGACCTCGGGCCGCGCGTCGAAGATCTGGCCGAGGAACGCCGGATCGGCGTTGTGCTCGTTCGCGAGCAGCTCGACGCCGGTGTTCGGGTTGAGCTCGTGGATCTTCCGCACCGTCTCCGCGTTCAGCCAGGCGCCGGTGTCGGGCAGATCGTCTCGCGCGACCGACGTGACGGTCGCGTACCTCAGGCCCATCCGCTGCACGCTCTCTGCCACGCGGCGCGGCTCGTCCGTGTCGTAGTCGGCAGGCTTTCCCGTGTCGATCTGGCAGAAGTCGCACCGCCGCGTGCACTGCGAGCCGCCGATGAGGAACGTCGCCTCGCGGTCCTCCCAGCACTCGTAGATGTTGGGGCAGCCGGCCTCCTGGCAGACCGTGTGGAGGTCCTCGCTCTTCACGAGCGACTTGAGCGCCGTGTACTCGGGCCCGGTCTTCGCGCGGGTCCTGATCCACTCGGGCTTGCGCTCGATCGGCGTCTCGGCGTTGCGCACCTCTAGGCGCAGCATCCTGCGTCCGTCGGGGGACGTGGCGGGCGCGGGGCCCGGTGCACCGCAGGCGCTCATGCGGCGACCTCCTTCGCGAACTCGGCGGTCATCGCGGCAGAGACGGCGTCGACGACGTCGGCGGGGGAGACGCGCTGGCCGCCCACTTCGGTGATCGTGGTCACGCCGGCGTCCCGGATCCCGCACGGGACGATCGCGCCGAACCCGTCGAGCGCGTTGTCGCAGTTGATCGCGAAGCCGTGCATGGTGACGCCTCCCGCGACGCGGACGCCGATCGCCGCGATCTTGGCGGGAGAGGCGCCAGACCGCTCGACCCAGACGCCGCTGCGGCCCTCGAGCTGCGATCCGTCGACGCCGAGCTCGGCGAGGGCGGCGATCAGCGCGCGCTCGAGGCGACGCACGTGGCCGACGACGTCGTTCGGATCCGGCAGCCTCACGATGGGGTACCCGACCAGCTGGCCGGGGCCGTGCCAGGTGATCCGCCCGCCGCGGTCGACCTCGATGACGGGGGTGCCGTCGGTCGGCAGGTCCTCGGGCTGCGTGCGCACTCCCGCCGTGTAGACCGCCTCATGCTCGAGCAGCAGCAGTGTGTCGGGCCTGTCGCCGGCGCGGACGTCGGCGTGCACCCGGCGCTGCAGGTCCCACGCCTCGAGATAGGGGACGTAGGCCGGCGCGAGGCCGACCCGGACGATGTCGAGCATGAGGATCCCTTCGCGGATTTCTGGATCGCGTCCAACAATACGCCGGATCCGATCGGGCGGGCGCAGGGGATCCGCCGAGTCGCGCCGGTAGAATCGGAGGATCATGGCTACCTTCGGCACGCTCTCCGACCGGCTCACAGAGACCTTCCGCAATCTCCGCACCAAGGGAAAGCTCACCCCGGCCGACGTCGACGGCACCGTCCGCGAGATCCGCCGCGCCCTGCTCGACGCGGATGTCGCCCTCACGGTCGTCAAGGACTTCACCGCCAAGGTGCGCGAGCGCGCGCTCGGCGACGAGGTCAACCGCGCCCTGAACCCCGCGCAGCAGGTCGTGCAGATCGTCAACGAGGAGCTCGTGGGCATCCTCGGCGGCCAGCAGCGCCGCCTGCAGTTCGCGAAGAACCCGCCGACCGTGATCATGCTCGCGGGCCTGCAGGGATCCGGTAAGACGACCTTCGCCGGCAAGCTCGCGCGGCAGCTCGAGAAGGACGGCCACACGCCGCTGCTCGTCGCCGCCGACCTGCAGCGCCCGAACGCCGTGAACCAGCTGCAGGTCGTCGCCCAGCGTGCGGGAGCGGCGATCTACGCACCCGAACCCGGCAACGGCGTCGGCGACCCGGTGCGCGTCTCGCGCGACGGCGTCGAGTACGCGAAGCAGAAGCTTCACGACGTGGTCATCATCGACACGGCAGGACGCCTCGGCGTCGACGCCGAGCTGATGAAGCAGGCCGCCGACATCCGCAAGGCGACGAGCCCCGACGAGGTGCTGTTCGTCATCGACGCGATGATCGGTCAGGACGCGGTCAACACGGCCAAGGCATTCCAGGAGGGCGTCGACTTCACGGGCGTCGTGCTGTCGAAGCTCGACGGCGATGCCCGCGGTGGCGCCGCGCTCTCGGTCGCCTCGGTCACGGGCCGTCCGATCATCTTCGCGTCCACGGGTGAGGGCCTCGAGGATCTCGAGCCGTTCCACCCCGACCGCATGGCGAGCCGCATCCTCGACCTCGGCGACATCCTGACCCTCATCGAGCAGGCGCAGCAGGCCTTCGACGAGGAGGAGGCCGCGAAGGTCGCCGAGAAGTTCGCGAAGGACCAGTTCACGCTCGAGGACTTCCTCGAGCAGATGCAGCAGCTCAAGAAGATGGGCTCGATGAAGAAGATGCTCGGCATGCTGCCGGGCATGGGCCAGATGAAGCAGCAGCTGGACGACTTCGACGAGCGCGAGATCGACCGCACGGAGGCGATCATCCGCTCGATGACGCCGGCGGAGCGTCAGAACACGAAGCTGCTGAACGGCTCGCGTCGCGTGCGCATCGCGCGCGGATCCGGCATGACCGTCACCGACGTGAACCAGCTCGTGAACCGGTTCGAGCAGGCCGCGAAGATGATGAAGACCGTCGCGCGCGGGGGAACCCCGAACATCCCCGGCATGGGTCCCGTGCCCGGGATGGGGCGCACCGGCGCATCGGCCAAGCGCGGCAAGCAGGCGAAGAAGAAGGGCGGATCGCGCTCGGGCAACCCCGCCAAGCGCGCCGCCGAGAACGCCGGCATGATCACGCAGCAGCCCACGGGCTCGGGCTTCGGCCTTGGCGCGCAGCAGGCCCCGTCTGAGGCCGACCTGGCGGAGATCCAGAAGCTCTTCGGCGGCCGTTGATCTCCCGCTTCGCGGGGTAGAGCAGGGGGCGTGCGCGAACGTTCGCGCCCACGCTTCGCGCGGGCACTCTCGTTCGCGGGCTGTCGCTTCGCTCCATCCGTCGACGGGCGTCGCGTTTTCGAGGTGGTCGGCAGTCGCTTCGCTCCACGCTCGCTCCGCTCGCACCGGGGCGCAGCGTCGGCAGCCCGGCAGCCTGGCAGCCCGGGGATCCGAGGATCCCCGGGCCGCTTCGTTCAGCGTTTCAGCGACTCACTTCACGTCGTCGTCGACCCAGTCCATCGACTTCTCCACGGCCTTGCGCCACAGTCGCAGCTGGCGATCGCGCTCGGCGTCGTCCATCGACGACTCCCAGCGGCGGTCCTCCTGCCAGTTGGCCGCCAGGTCGTCGAGGCCCGCCCAGAAGCCGACGGCGAGACCGGCGGCGTAGGCCGCGCCCAGGGCCGTGGTCTCGGCGACGACCGGACGGACGACCGGCACGCCCAGCACATCGGCCTGGAACTGCATGAGCGCGTCGTTCGCGACCATGCCGCCGTCGACCTTGAGCTCGGTGAGGTCGACACCGGCGTCGGCGTTGACCGCGTCGATGACGTCGCGGGTCTGGAAGGCGACGGCCTCGAGCGCGGCGCGGGCGATGTGGCCCTTGTTCGCGTAGCGGGTGAGGCCGACGATCGCGCCGCGCGCATCCGGACGCCAGTACGGGGCGTACAGGCCGGAGAACGCCGGCACGAAGTACACTCCGCCGTTGTCCTCGACCGTGGTGGCGAGCTTCTCCACCTCGGGCGCCGACGAGATGATCCCGAGCTGGTCACGCAGCCACTGGATCAGCGATCCGGTCACCGCGATCGAGCCCTCGAGCGCATAGTGCGTCGGCTGGTCGCCGAGCTTGTACCCGACGGTGGTGAGCAGGCCGTTCTTCGAGTGGACGATCTCCTCGCCCGTGTTGAAGATCAGGAAGTTTCCGGTGCCGTAGGTGTTCTTGCTCTCACCGGTCTGGAACGCCGCCTGGCCGAAGGTGGCGGCCTGCTGGTCACCGAGGATGCCCGCGATGGGCGTCTCGCGCAGCAGCGAGGAGCTCTCCGCCGCGCCGTACACCTCGGAGGACGAGCGGATCTCGGGCATCATCGAGCGCGGCACCCCGAACGTCTCGAGGATGTCGTCGCGCCACTCGAGGGTCTCGAGGTCCATGAACAGCGTGCGCGAGGCGTTCGTGACGTCGGTCGCGTGGACGCCGCCGTCCGTGCCGCCCGTGAGGTTCCAGAGCACCCAGCTGTCGGTCGTGCCGAACATCAGGTCGCCGGCCTCGGCCTTCTCGCGCGCGCCCTCGACGTTCTCGAGGATCCACACGATCTTCGTGCCCGAGAAGTACGTCGCCAGCGGGAGGCCGACGATCGGCTTGAACCGCTCGACGCCGCCGTCCTGGGCGAGGCGATCGACGATGCTCTGCGTGCGGGTGTCCTGCCACACGATCGCGTTGTAGACGGGCTTGCCGGTCGTGCGGTCCCATACCACGGCGGTCTCGCGCTGGTTGGTGATGCCCACCGCGGCGATGTCGTGGCGGGTGAGATCGGCGGTCGCGAGCGCGATGCCGATCACCTCCTGGACGTTGCGCCAGATCTCCAGCGGGTCGTGCTCGACCCAGCCCGGCTTGGGGAAGATCTGCTCGTGCTCTTTCTGCCCCGTCGAGACGATGGAGCCCTTCTTGTCGAAGATGATGGCGCGGCTGGATGTCGTGCCCTGGTCGATTGCGATGACGTAGTCAGCCATGGGGATTCTCCTTTGAATTCGGACTTCAGGACGCGAGGCTCAGCAGGACGGGAGCCGCGAGAGCGGCGAGGGCGCCGCCGATCAGGGGGCCGACGACCGGCACCCACGCGTAGGACCAGTCGCTCGATCCCTTGCCCTTGATCGGCAGGATCGCGTGCGCGATGCGGGGGCCGAGGTCACGGGCGGGGTTGATCGCGTAGCCGGTGGGGCCACCGAGCGAGGCGCCGATGCCGACCACGAGGAGCGCGACGGGAAGTGCGGCCAGGGGGCCGAGGCCTCCGGGCACGCCGACCTCGACGTCGCCGTAGTCGGCGAAGGCGAAGATGACGAACACCAGCACGAACGTGCCGATGATCTCGGTCACGAGGTTCCAGCCGTACGAGCGGATCGCAGGGCCCGTCGAGAAGACGCCGAGCTTGGCGCCCGGGTCCTCCTCCTCATCGAGGTGCTGCTTGTAGGCAGCCCACGCGAGGACCGCGCCGAGGATGGCGCCGACGAGCTCGGCGGCGGTCGCGACGAGGAACATGGGGAAGTCGATCGTGCCCCGGATCAGCAGACCGATGCCGACAGCGGGGTTGAGGATCGCGCCGGAGTACGCGGAGACCAGGACACCCGCGAAGACCGCGAGACCCCATCCCCAGTTGATCATCAGGAACCCGGTGCCGAAGCCCTTGGCCTTGACGAGGATCGCATTCGCCACGACACCCGCACCGAGCAGGATCAGCATGGCTGTGCCCACGAGCTCGGACAGGAAGTAGAGCCCGAGATTCACATCTTGCATGTCTTCATCGACCTTTCATGCGCGCGCTTCTCTGCGCGATCTGGGGGTACTCGCTGCCGCCTGTGCGGCATCGAGGGTTCAGGTTCCGGCGGGGGTCAGCTCCACCCCGTGCTGCTCGCGCAGCAGGGTCGCCGTCTCGGCGATCTCGGCGTCGCGGCGTCGGTCGTCCCAGCCGAGCAGCGGGGCGAGTGCCGAGGCGATGTCATCGAGCGCCTTCGACGAGGCGTCGCCGGTGAAGGCGATCGACGTGCGGCGCAGGATGACGTCGGCGAGGTGGACGACGTGCTCGCGCTCGACCATCCACGCGAGCTCCCCGGTGGAGAGTCCGCCGTGCCCGAGCGCCCGGTCGTCGTGCTCGCCGATGAATGCCCACACGTCGGCGGCGCGCGTTCCGTAGCGCTCGAACAGCACGGTGGCGCGCTCGCCCGCTCCGGGGAGGCGGGTCGTCAGCCAGGCGGCGCGATCCGACTCGCCGCGCGGGAAGTCGCGGCCGCCGCCGATCGTGCGCCCGGCGGTGCGGACGCGCCGCGGCCGGCCGAGCAGCCCGAGGACCGTGCTGCTGAGCGACTCGCCGAGCGCGCGGAACGTCGTCCACTTGCCCCCGACGAGGCTCACCAGCGGGGTGCCGCCGTCGCTCGCGGCGAGCGCCTTGCGGTCGACCTCGACGCGGTAGTCACGCGAAACGAAGCCCGGTGCGGTGTCCTCGTGGCGGGGGAGCGGGCGGATGCCGGAGAAGTGGTAGACGATCTGGCTGCGGTCGACTGTCACCTTCGGGAAGACGTGGTGGACGAGGTCGAAGAAGTAGTCGATCTCCTCGTCGGTGCAGACGACCGGCTGGCTGGGATCCGCGTCGATGTCGGTCGTCCCGACCATGACCCGGCCCTTGAGCGGGTAGATGAGCACGATGCGGCCGTCCGAGTGCTCGAAGAAGATCTCGCGGCCCCCCGTCGCCTCGCTCAGCTCGGGGTTGTCGAGCACGATGTGCGATCCCTTGGTGCCGCCCATGAACCGGGTCTCGGTGCCGAGCGCGTCGTTGGTGAGGTCGGTCCACGGACCCGAGGCGTTGACGACGACATCCGCCGCGACCGAGAACTCGGTCCCGGTCTCGAGGTCGCGCAGCACGACGCCGCGCGAGTCGTGACCCACGGCCTCGACGTAGTTGAGGGCGATCGCACCGCCCGGGTGGGCCTCGAGTCCGTCCTGCAGCACGTCGAGCGCGAGTCGCTCGGGATCGTGCATCGAGGCGTCGAAGTAGGTCGCGGTGTACTTCACGCGCGGGTCGAGGTGCGGCAGCTCCTGCAGCGAGCGCTTGCGCCCGAGGAAGCGGTGGCGGGGCACCGTGCCCCCGGCGCGCGAGAACGTGTCGTAGATCGTCAGGCCGATCTTGATCAGGAACGCGCCGCGCTCGGTGGGCTTGCCGCTGCGGTGGGTCAGGAAGCGCAGCGGCGCCGCGAGGATGCCGGAGAACGTCGAGTAGATCGGGATCGTCGTGCGCAGCGGCTTGACGTAGTGGGGGGCGATCTTCAGCAGGCCGTTGCGCTCCTGCACCGACTCCTTCACCAATCGGAACTCGCCGTTCTCGAGGTACCGGATGCCGCCGTGGATCATGTGGCTCGAGGCGGAGGACGCGCCGGAGGCGAAGTCGCCGCGCTCGACAAGCAGCACGTCCACGCCCTGCAGCGCGAGGTCGCGGAACGTCGAGATGCCGTTGATGCCGCCGCCGATGATCAGCACCGTGGTCCTCGCGCTCTCGCGCACCGTGGTCACGTCGGCCCGTTCGGCTTGGGGCAGGGGATCCGTCATCAGCGCCGTCCTCTCATGTCGCCTCCCAGCGTGCGCCTATGAGCACATCGTGGCAACGTCAGTGCACAAACGTGCAGAATGAGGGGATGACCGATATCGCCGGCGAGCGGCGCCCTTCCCGCGGGCGACGGCGCGGCCGCTCGGGCGACGCCCTCGCCGCCGCGCAGATGTACTACATGCAGGACCGGACGATGGAGGCGATCGCCAGCGAGCTCGGCGTCTCGCGGTCATCGGTGTCCCGGCTCCTCGCGTACGCCCGCGACACCGGGATCGTCGACATCCGGATCACGGCCGTGGCCGGCGGCAGCGCCCTCGAGCGGCAGATCCGCGACCGCTACCTCGTCGCGGCGCACGTGGTGCCGATGCCGAGCACCGTCAGCGAGGTCGACCGCCTCGAACGCGTCGCGATGACGGCGGCGCGCCTGGTGCCGCAGTTCGTCGACTCGCACATGACCGTCGGGGTGGCGTGGGGATCGACGCTCAGCGCGCTCAGCCGCCACCTTCCCTCGAAGGAGCTGCACAACGTGACGGTCGTGCAGCTGAACGGCGCGGGCAACATGCAGACGACCGGCATCGAGTACGCGAGCGAGATCCTGCAGCGCTTCGGCGAGGCCTTCGGCGCGAGAGTGCAGCAGTTCCCGGTGCCGGCGTTCTTCGACGATCCGGCGACCCGCGCGGCGATGTGGCGCGAGCGCAGTATCCGGCGTGTCCTGGAGATCCAGGCGCGGATGGATCTGGCGGTCTTCGGCGTCGGCTCTCCCGCCGCGGATGTGCCGAGCCGGGTGTACGCGGGCGGTTACCTCGAGCGGGAGGACTTCCGGAGCCTCGCCGAGGACAAGGCGATCGGGGACGTCGCCACCGTGTTCTATCGCGGAGACGGCACCTGGCGCGACATCCGCGTGAACGCACGGGCGACGGGCCCCGACCTCGAGCGGTTCCGCCGCGTGCCGAGGAGGGTCTGCGTCGCCGCCGGGGTGCACAAGAGCGCGAGCCTGCGCAGCGCGATGCTGGCGGGCCTCGTCACCGACGTCGTCGTCGACGAGGCCCTCGCCCGGGACCTCGTCTCGGACTGACCCGGCTCAGCCCTCCGGGGGCACGTCGATCCGGCCGAGGCCGACGCGCTCCCGCAGGGTCGGGCCGTTGCGGAACTCGCGGATGAGCGAACGCGCGACCTCGCGCAGGTCGCCGTCCGCGGCCTCCGCGACCGCCACCTGTCGCTGGTAGCTGGCGCCGCGATCGAGGATCGCCCCGATCTCGGCGAGCTCGCGCGCGCACTTCAGCTCGACGGCGATCGGCTCGAGGCGCTCGATGGTCTCGCGGATGTGCTCGCGCACCGGCACCTGCGTGCCCTCGCGGTCGACGATGACGTCGGCGTCGAGCCCGTAGCGCGCCGCGCGCCACTTGTTCTCGCGGGTGTACCAGGGCTGCAGGCTCGGCAGCTCCCGCCCCTCGTCGAGGTCGCGCGAGAACGACTCGACGAGCGTCTGCACCATCGCGGCCATGGCGGCGAGCTCCGGCAGGGTCGACATGCCGTCGCACGCGCGGATCTCGATCGTCCCCCAGTGCGCGGCGGGGCGCACATCCCAGCGCACCTCCGTGGCGTCGGCGATGACGCCGGTGCGAACGAGGTCGTCGATGTAGTTCTCGTACTGACCCCAGGTGTCGAGCTGCCAGGGCAGGCCGGTGGTCGGCAGCTGCTGGAACACAAGCGCGCGGTTCGAGGCGTATCCGGTGCGCTCGCCCGCCCAGAACGGGCTCGACGCCGACAGCGCCTGCAGGTGGGGGATGTAGCCCGTCAGGGCGTGGATGATCGGGAAGACCTTGTCGACGTGGTCGATGCCCACGTGCACGTGGATGCCCCAGATCATCATGTTGCGGCCCCACCACTGGGTGCGCTCGATGAGCTTCTCGTAGCGCGTCTTCTCGGTGACCTTCTGGTCGAACCAGCGGGCGAAGGGGTGGCTGCCGGCGCACATCAACTCGATGCCGAGGGGATCGGTCTGCGTGCGCACCGCGTCGATCGCATCCGAGATGTCGTCCACCGCGGCCGCGACGGTGTCGCCCACGCCGCTCGTGACCTCGATCGTGTTCGTCAGCAGCTCGGCCGTCACCGTGTGCCGCTCGAGGGCCGTCGACTCCTCCAGCGCGGGCATGATCTCAGGGGCGCGGCCCACGAGGTCGCCGGTCGCCTCGTCGGCGAGCATGAGCTCCCACTCGATGCCGACGGTGGATCTGGCGGAGGTGGCGAATGCGATCGTCATCCGCTCAGTGTGAGTGCCCGGGACCTCTGCCGGCAACCTGTACGCGACGTCCTCCGTCATCTGGCAGAATGGAGGGTCGGACCGGGTGCTCGACCCTCTATCCAGCGCCCTGAGTCCTCCTCTGAGCTTCCGCCGGTGTGCACCCCACTACCTGGCGACTGGTTCGTCTCGCTTTACACACCACACAGGAGAATCGTGGCTGTCAAGATCCGTCTGAAGCGCCTGGGCAAGATCCGCGCGCCGTACTACCGCATCGTCGTCGCCGACTCGCGCACCAAGCGCGACGGCCGTGTGATCGAGGAGATCGGCAAGTACCACCCGACCGAGGAGCCCTCGTTCATCGAGGTCGACTCGGAGCGTGCGCAGTACTGGCTGTCCGTCGGCGCCCAGCCGACCGAGCAGGTGCGCGCCATCCTCAAGATCACGGGCGACTGGGGCACCTTCAAGGGCGACAAGGATGCGAAGAGCACCCTGAAGACCCGCGAGGAGAAGTCGGAGTACGTCGCCGACTCCTCGAAGAAGTCGGTCGTCAAGCCCAAGGTCGAGAAGAAGGCCGAGGAGCCCGCGGCTCCCGCCGAGGCCCCGGCCGATGAGGCCGCCGAGGCCGAGGCCGCCGAGTAATCGTGCTGGCCGCCGCGCTCGAGCACCTCGTCAAGGGGATCGTCGATCACCCGGATGATGTGCGCATCGACTCGACCACCTCGTCTCGCGGGGATGTGCTGGAAGTGCACGTCCACGCCGACGACCGTGGCCGGGTGATCGGGCGCGGCGGCCGTACCGCGAAGGCACTGCGCACGCTCGTCGCCGCTCTGGCGGACGGCAAGCGCGTGCGCGTCGACGTCGCGGACGACTGACGTGGCAGCCGCGAAGCCCGCGAAGAACCAGTTGCGTGTCGGCCGCCTCGTCAAGGCCCACGGGCTCAAGGGCGCCCTCAAGCTCGAGCTGTACACCGACGACCCCGACGGCCGTTTTGTGCCCGGGGCGTCGTTCACCCTGCAGGTGCCTGAGCACTCGCAGTGGCACGGCAAGTCCATCACGGTGCGCGAGTTCCGCTGGATGAACCAGAGCCCCGTCGTCTTCTTCGAGGGCGTGGACGACCGCAACGCGGCCGATACCCTGGTCCGCGCGATCCTGTGGGTCGACGAGGACGAGGACGCGCCCGCCGAGCCCGATGCCTGGTACGACCACCAGCTCGTCGGCCTTGACGTCGTGCGTGACGGCGCCGTCGTGGGCAAGGTCGCCCGCGTCGAGCACTTCCCGGCCCAGGATCTTCTCGTCGTCGAGACCGGTGCGGGCGAGGTGCTCGTGCCCTTCGTCGCCGCGATCGTCCCCGAGGTCGACATCGAGGCCGGCAGGGTCGTCGTGACGCCGCCCGCCGGTCTGTTCGAGGAGCTGCCCGAGCCCGAGCCGGCCGCCGAGGCGGAGACGCCCGCTTCCGAGGACTGATCCCCGTGCGCACTTCGGCTCGCTCCGCTCGCTCAGCACACCGGATCGACATCGTCACGATCTTCCCGTCGTTCTTCGACGTGCTCGACGTCTCACTGATCGGCAAGGCCCGCGAGAAGGGCCTTCTCGACCTGCGGGTGCACGACCTGCGCGACTGGACGCACGACCGCCACCGCACGGTCGACGACACTCCCTACGGCGGCGGCGCCGGCATGGTGATGAAGCCCGAGCCGTGGGGCGCGGCGCTCGACGAGATCCTCGGTGACGACGCCGTGCTCGTCGTGCCGACGCCCTCGGGTGAGGTGTTCCGGCAGCCGATGGCGCGAGAACTCGCCCAGGAGCAGCAGCTGGTGTTCGCCTGCGGGCGGTACGAGGGAATCGACCAGCGCGTGATCGACCATTACGCCGCTGTCGGCCGTGTGCGGCTCGTGAGCATCGGCGACTACGTGCTCAACGGCGGCGAGGTCGCGTCGATGGCAATGATCGAGGCCGTCACGCGCCTCATCCCCGGTTTTATGGGCAACCCCGAGAGCCTCGTCGAGGAGTCGCACGAGGACGGCCTGCTCGAGTACCCGATCTACACCAAGCCCGCCGTCTGGCGCGGCCTGGAGGTGCCGCCGGTGCTGCTGAGCGGCAACCACGGCGCCGTCGCCGCCTGGCGCCGCGAGCAGAGCATCGAGCGCACGCGCGAGCGGCGCCCCGACCTTCTGTCGGATTGATAGCTCGCTTCGCTCGCGCCTCGCCCGGCGCCGAGCAGGCATCCGCGCGGCGAGCGGGCATGCGCGTACATGCCTGATCGCGCGCGGGATGCCTGCTCGGCGCCTTACGGGACCCGGGTGGCGGTGACGACGGCGTTCTTGAACTCCGGCATCGAGGAGATCGGGTCGAGGCGGCTGCTCGTCAGGAGGTTGGCGCTGGACGCATCGGGGAAGTGGAACGGCAGGAAGACCGTGTCGGGCCGGATGTCGCCGCTGACGCCGACACGGGCCTCGATCGCGCCGCGGGCGTTCTCCAGGCGCACCCGGCCGCCCTCGACGAGACCGCGAGCCCGCGCGGTGGCGGGGTGGAGCTGGGCGACGAGCTCGGGTTGGGCGGCCTCCAGCTCGGCCACCCGGCGGGTCTGCGTTCCCGACTGGTAGTGCTCGAGAAGACGACCAGTGATCAGGCTGAGCTCGCCGCCCCGCGGTGTCTCCGGCGCACGGGAGCGCACGGCGACGAGGCGGGCGCTCCCGTCGGCGTGGGCGAAGCGGTCGGCGAACAGCCGCGGCGTGCCGGTGCTGCCCGCCGGATACGGCCAGTGGGCGGCCGCTCCCTCGTCGAGCAGCGCGTGGCTCAGGCCCGAGTAGTCGGCGAGGCCCCCGGCGGAGGCGCGCGCGAGCTCGTCGAACACGACGGCGGGATCCAGGTCCCACACCCCGGGCGCCTCGAGCCGGCGCGCGAGTTCGGCCATGATCCACAGCTCGCTGCGGGCGCCCGCGGGCGGCTCGAGGGCACGGCGCCGGCGCAGCACACGGCCCTCGAGGTTCGTCATCGTGCCCTCTTCCTCGGCCCACTGCAGAACGGGGAGGACGACATCCGCGAGCCGAGCCGTCTCCGACAGGAAGAAGTCGCTGACGACAAGCAGATCGAGGCGGCCCAGAGCGTCGCGGATCGACTGGACGTCGGGGGAGGAGACGACGACGTTCGATCCGTGCACGAGCAGGGCGCGGATCCCGCCGGGGCGCCCGCTCGACTGCAGCAGCTGCACGGCGGGGATGCCGGGACCGGGGATGATCGATGGATCGACGCCCCACACCGCCGCGACGTGGGCGCGCGCATCCGGGTCGTCGATCCTGCGGTAGCCGGGAAGCTGATCCGATTTCTGACCGTGCTCGCGCCCGCCCTGCCCGTTCCCCTGTCCCGTGAGCGTGCCGTATCCGCTGCCCGGCCGGCCCGGCAGCCCCAGCAGCAGGGCGAGGTTGATCGCCGCCGTCGCGGTGTCGGTGCCGTCGGCGTGCTGCTCGACGCCGCGCCCGGTGAGGATGTAGGTCGATGCGGATTCGGCGAGCCGGCGCGCGAGTGATCGGATGTCCGTCGCGGGCACGCCCGTGACCTGCTCGGCGCGCTCGGGCCACCACATCGAGACCGAACGGCGCAGCGCCTCGAACCCGCTCGTGCGGCGTGTGACGTAGTCGGCGTCGTGGAGCGCCTCGGCGATCACAACGTGGATGAGCCCGAGCAGCAGCGCGAGGTCGCTGCCCGGCACCGGCTGCACATGCAGGCCCCCGCCGTCTGCGGTGAGGCGCGCGGTTGTGCTGCGCCGAGGATCGACCACGATCAGTCCGCCGCGGGCGCGGGCACCCTGGAGGTGCGAGACGAACGGCGGCATCGTGTCGCCGACGTTCGATCCGAGCATCAGGATGGTGTGCGCCGTGTCGAGGTCCTCGAGCGGGAACGGCAGCCCGCGATCGATGCCGAAGGCGCGGTTGGCGGCGGCCGCGGCGGACGACATGCAGAACCGGCCGTTGTAGTCGATGCGCGAGGTGCGCAGCGCGATCCGGGCGAACTTGCCGAGCTGGTACGCCTTCTCGTTCGTGAGGCCGCCGCCGCCGAACACGCCGATCGCGTCGCGTCCGCTCTGGTCCTGGATCTCCCGGATCCGGTCGGCGATCAGGTCGAGAGCGGCGTCCCACGAGGCCGGGTGCAGTTCGCCGTCGGCGCCCCGGAGCAGCGGAGAGACGAGCCGGTCGGGGGCTGTCAGGAGTTCGGCGGACGACCATCCCTTGCGGCAGAGCCCGCCGCGGTTGGTCGGGAAGTCGCGTCCCTCCACCGACACGGGGAGCCCGTCGGCGGGGGTCGGCGTGAGCGTCATGGCGCACTGCAGCGCGCAGTACGGGCAGTGCGTGTCCGCCGGGGACGCCGTCACAGGGCGGCCGCCTCTCGCGCGCCGATCATCTCGGCGATGCGGGCGCGGCAGCCGCCGCATCCGGTGCCGGCGCGGGTGCAGCGCCCGACGTCGGCGACGGTCTCGCAGCCGTCGTCGATCGCGTCCTCGACCGTCCCCTCGGTGACGCCGTTGCAGACGCAGAGCGTCGCCTCGCGGCCGGTGGTACGCGGGCCCGCATCCTCGGCCGTGTCGAGGCGCAACAGCAGGGATCGATCGGACGGCAGCTCGCCGCGCCGCGAGTACAGCACGCTGAGCTCCGCGCCCGCGCGTGGCATGCCCACGGCGACGAAGCCGGTGAGGGCCCCGTCGCGGGTGACCATCTTCACGTACGTGCCGTGCTGGGGATCCGCCCACATCGCCACGCCGGGTGCGTCCTCGCCGGCGGGGACGGGGGCGAACGGGTCGGCGGACACGTCGCCCGCCGACACCAGGTCGACCTGCGCGGCCTTGAGCGCGACGACGCCGGGGATGTCCTCCGCGAAGGGCGCCGTCTCGATCCCGTCGAGCTCGTCGCGGAGCGCCCGCGCGAGCCACTCGGCCTGGCGCCACCCCGGGCCGACGAGCCCGCTCGGGCCGCCCGGCACGTGGGCGTCGTGAAGGTGCACCGGATCGCCGATGTGGGCGCAGTCGCCGATCGCGTGGATCGCGGGGTCGGTCCACGACCGCAGCCGGTCGTCGACGAGCACTCCGCGATCGACGCGGAGGCCGGCGGCCTCGGCCAGCTCGCTGCGGGCGCGCACCCCGCACGAGAGGACCAGCAGGTCGCCCTCGATGCGCCGGCCATCCGAACTCACGAGGGCGTGGAACCGTCGGACGCCGTTCTCGTCCGCCCGCGCGATGATCGCCTCGGCGCGCGTGTGCGGCACGACGTGGACGCCTGCCGTCTCGAGCGCCGCGGCGAGGACGGACGCCGAGCCCCGGTCGAGCTGGCGCGGCATGGGCATGGGGCCGAAGTGCGCGACGCTCGGCACGGCGCCGGCGTGCGCAAGCAGCAGCGCGAGCTCGATTCCCAGCACACCGGCGCCCAGCACCACGACGCGGCCGCCCGTGGCGACCACCGACCGGACACGCTCGGCGTCCTCGGGCGTGCGCAGGACGCACACGCCCTCGGTCAGCGCGTCGTCCAGGCCCGACGCATCCGGCCCGACATGCTCGAGCCCGTCGAGGGGCGGAACCGTCGCCCGGGCTCCGGTGGCGAGCACCACGCGGTCGTACGGCACCCGCCGGCCGTCGCCGAGGACGACCTCGCGTGTTTCGCGGTCGATCGCGGTGGCGCGCACTCCCGTGAGGACGTCGGCTCCCGCAGCGCGCAGCTCGGCCGGATCGGCGATGGCGAGATCGTCGCGCTCGAGCTCGCCCGTTGCGTACTCGGCGACGAGCACGCGGTTGTATGGATCGTCCGCCTCCGCTCCCAGGATCGTCAGGCGGATGCGGCCCGCGGTGATCTCGGGAAGCAGCTCCTCGGCGTAGCGCACCCCGACGGGGCCGAAGCCGATCAGGACGACGCGGAGGGGAGCGGAGGGGACGATCCTCATCCGGAGCGCCTCAGATCCGGTGGCCGGCGAGCGAGGCGCGCGGCACGAGGTAGACGAGGGCGGTGATGGCGAGCATCACGGCGTAGGCCGCGATGAAGCCCCAGAAGGCGGCCGTGTACCCACCCGTCGCCGCCTGCGAGGCACCGAGCACCTGAGGGATCACGAACCCGCCGTAGGCGCCGATCGCCGAGATCAGCCCGAGCGCGGCGGCGCCCTTGCGCTGCGTGCTCACCGCGTGTGGGTCGCCGGCCGTCGCCGCCCCGCGGGCCGCGAAGATGCTCGGGATCATCCGGTACGTCGCGCCGTTGCCCATGCCGGTCGCGACGAACAGCACGAGGAAGCAGCCGAGGAACGTCCAGAAGCTCGCGAGCGGCAGGGTCAGGATGAGCGCGAGTGTGGCGAGGATCATCGCCGAGAACGCGACGATCGTCATCCGGGCGCCGCCGAAGCGGTCGGCGAGCCTGCCGCCGTACGGGCGCGAGAGCGAGCCCACCAGCGCGCCGAGGAAGGCGAGTGTGAGGGAGGTGGCTCCCACCTGGAACGTCGAGAACTCGGGGAACTGGTCGGCAATCAGCTTCGGGAAGACGCCGGCGAAGCCGATGAAGGAGCCGAAGGTGCCGATGTAGAGCAGCGCCATGACCCACAGGTGCGGCTCGCGCAGCGCCGACGCGGCGCCGGCGAAGTCGGCCTTCGCCGAGGAGAGGTTGTCCATGAAGCGGAACGCGCCCCACATCGCCAGCAGGATCAGCGGGATCCACATCCAGCCGGCGAGCTGGATGTTGAACGTCCCCGCGGCCCCCAGCGTGACGACGATCGGCACCGCGAGCTGTGCCACGGCCGTTCCGATGTTGCCGCCGGCGGCGTTGAGGCCGAGGGCCCAGCCCTTCTCCCGCTGCGGGAAGAAGTACGTGATGTTCGCCATCGAGCTGGCGAAGTTGCCGCCGCCGACGCCGCCGAGGGCCGCGATCAGCAGCAGCACGCCGAAGGGCGTCTCGGGGTTCTGCACCGCGAAGCCCAGCAGGGTGGCGGGGATGAGGAGGAGGGCCGCCGAGACGATGGTCCAGTTGCGGCCGCCGAAGATCGCGACGGCGAACGTGTAGGGGAAGCGCAGCGTGGCCCCGACGAGGCTCGGCAGCGAGATGAGCCAGAACGACTCGGAGGTGGACAGCGTGAAGCCGGCACCCGGAAGCATCACGACGACGATGCTCCACAGCTGCCAGATGATGAAGCCGAGGAACTCGGCGAAGATCGACCAGCGCAGGTTCCGCTTCGCGATGGCGCGGCCCTGGGAGGCCCAGAACGTGGTGTCCTCCGGGTTCCAGCCGTCGATCCAGCGGCCGGGGCGGAACGTCAGAGACGTCGTCGACGCGGCGGTCGTGTCGGGCGCGGAGGTGGTGCTCGTGGGGGTGGTGCTCAGGGTGGTGGCCATGGCGACTCCTCGGACGGGCAGTGATGGTGTTCTGAAAGCTATGCCGCGCGTGTTTCCGTGCCGGGTGCTCGGCCGTTTCCTCTCGATCACCTTTCGATCACCGCGGGCGGTGCGGCCGGTTGAGTCGTTCTTTACACGCCGGAAACATGGCCGGATGCGCCTGCGCAGGCCGGGCGCGACGTCCTTAGACTCGGGACATGGATGAACGAGACATCCCCCTGCGCGCGGCCGTCATCACGGTGAGCGACCGATCGGCGCGAGGTGAGCGGGAGGACCTCTCGGGTCCCGAGGCCGTCGCGGCGCTGCGCGTCGCGGGCTTCGACTGCGACGACGCGGTGGTCGTGCCGGACGGCGCGGAGAGCGTCGAGCGCGCGCTGATCGCCATGATCACGGCCGGCGCCGACGTCATCGTCACCACCGGCGGCACGGGCCTCGGTCCGCGGGACGAGACGCCCGAGGGCACGCGTGCGGTGCTCGAGCGCGAGATCCCGGGCATCGCCGAGGAGCTGCGCCGGATCGGCGCGGCCGAGAAGCCCGCGGGGCTGCTGTCGCGGGGGCTCGCCGGCGTCGCGCGCGGTGCGCTCATCGTGAACCTCCCCGGATCCCCGGCCGCGGTGCGCAGCGGCATGCCCGTTGTGCTCTCGCTTGCGAGGCACGTCTCCTCGCAGCTCGCGGGCGGTGACCACGCGTGACCGACGGCGCTGTCCGGATCGCGCGGATCTCGTCCGATCCGATCCGCCTCGAGGATCACCTCGCGGCGATCGACGACCCGCGGATGGGGGCGGAGACGTCGTTCGTGGGGCGCGTGCGCGATCACGATCCGGATGCGCGCGGCCCCGTGGCGGCGCTGGAGTACACCGCTCACCCCGATGCCGAGGCGGCGCTGCAGGCGCTCGCGTCCCGTGCGGCGGACGCCCACGGCGCGATCGTCGCGGTGAGCCACCGGATCGGGCGGCTCGAGGTGGGGGAGGCAGCGGTCGTCATCGCGGTCGCCGCCGCGCATCGGGGCGAGGCGTTCGCGGCGTGCCGCGACGTGATCGAGGACATCAAGCGCGAGCTGCCCGTCTGGAAGCGGCAGCTCGAGGCCGACGGCACGGCGGAGTGGAAGGGTCTCGGCGGCTAGAATCGCGGGCCGCGAGCGGGCGGTTCCTTCCGGATGTGAAAGAACCCGGGATCCTCGCGCTCGAAGGTCGTTGCAAAGGGGGTCCCGGCGGCGCATTCTCGGAAGAAACCGGATCTCATCGGAGAGAGCCGGACGACGGGAGGACCATCATGTCCATCGCAGTCACCGGAGCAAGCGGACGACTCGGCTCATTCGTGATCGACGCGCTCGTCGAGCGGGGCGTCTCGCCCACCGACATCGTCGCCATCACCCGGACTCCCGAGGGTGTGCGGTTCCGGGATCGGGCCGTCACGGTCCGTCAGGCCGATTACGACGACCCCGAGTCGCTGGATCTCGCGTTCCGCGGCGTCGAGCGTCTGCTGCTCGTCGCCGGCACCGAGGTCGGGCGGCGCCTCCGGCAGCACCGCAACGTCATCGCCGCCGCGAAGCGCGCCTGGGTCGGCTGCATCGTCTACACGAGCATGCTCGGCGCGGAGACCGAGGACCTCGCGATCGCGCGCGAGCATCGCGAGACGGAGCGCGAGCTCGGTCGCGCCGGGATCCCGACGACGATCCTGCGCAACGGCCCGTACCTCGACACGTACATGGAGCGGGCAGCGGACGACGTCGCGCGCGGCGAGGTCATCGGCGGCTCGGGCCGGGTGTCGGCCGCCCACCGTCGCGACTACGCGGAGGCCGCCGCCGCCGCGATCCTGACGCCGTGGGCCGGGCGCGTGTACGAACTCGGCGGCGAGCCGTTCGGCCTCGCCGAGTACGCGCGGGAGCTGTCGCGCGTCTCGGGGCGGCAGGTCGCGTTCCGCGCGCGGGAGGGCGAGGCGCTGCGCTCGGCACTCGTGGCCGAGGGAGTCCCGGCGGACGACGCGGCTCAGGCTGTCGAGCTCGATGCCGCGATCGCGCGGGGTGCCCTCGAGACCGGGTCGTCGGCGCTGGCCGAGCTCAGCGGCCGTCGGCCGATGACGCTCGCCGAAGCGGTCGATGAGGCCCTGGTGACAAGGGTCGCCGCGGCCTGACCTCGCTCAGCCGCCCGCGAAGGGCGGAAGGACGTCGACGGTCTCGGCGTCCGCAAGCGTCGCCTCGTCGTCGCGTCGTTCGCCGTCGACGAGCACTGCACAGCGGGGAAGGATTCCGCCGAGGCCGGGATACTCGGCCGCGAGCGCGGCGCGAAGCTCGCCGAGGGTGGCCTCGGAGCGCTGCTCCTCGGCGCGGCCGGCGGCCTCCTCGGCTGCGGCGAAGTAGCGGACGCGGGTCATCTCGACTCGCCTCGCTCGCTCGATACATCGCCCCACGCCTTCGCGAGCGCCACGACCTCCGCGACGGCGCTCTCCACGTCCGCCGGCGATCCGCCCGCGCGTCCCGCGGCGAGGCCGGCGAGGAAGGCCGTCAGCGGCGCCGCCGGGCGCGCGACGCCGTGGGCGACATCGCGTGCGAGATCGAGGATCAGCGTGACCGGCACCTCGCCCGGGTCAAGGCCCAGTCGTTCGGCCGCGGCGCGGGCCCAGTCATCCAGCGCCTCCGGCGGCAGGGTGCGGTCGGACATGTCAGGCCTCCCGTGTCCAGGATCCGCTGCGCCCGCCCGTCTTCGCGACGATGCGGGCGCTCTCGATGAGCGCCGAACGGTCGATCCCCTTGACCATGTCGACGATCGAGAGGGCGGCGATCGTCACCGCCGTGAGGGCCTCCATCTCGACGCCCGTGCGGTCGGCGGTGCGCACGGTCGCCTCGATCGCGACGCCGTCGTCCTCGATCGCCAGGTCGACGGTCGCGCCGTGCACGCCGATCACGTGCGCCAGCGGCAGCAGGTCGGCGCACTTCTTGGCGCCCTGGATGCCCGCGATGCGCGCGACCGCCAGCACGTCGCCCTTGGGAACCGCGCCGTCGCGCAGTGCCGCCACCGTCTCCGGTGCGACGCGGACGAAGCCGCAGGCGGTCGCCGAGCGGACCGTCGGCTGCTTCTCGGTCACGTCGACCATGCGCGCGTGACCGCGGGAATCGAGATGGGTGAAGCTCACGTGGATGCGCTCCCTTCGTGGATCGGGCAACTCCCGGCGGGACGGATCGCCATGTCAGGCGATCCCATCAGATCAGCATGACATCGACGAGGTCGCCCTCCGCGACGGCCTCCGTCTCGGCGGGGACGACAGCGTACGCCTCGGCATGAGCGAGGCCGGCGGCGAGATGCGATCCGGATCCGCCGGAGGTCGCGGGGCGCACCGTCCAGCGCGCGGGGTCGCTGCGGTCGATCACCGCAGGCAGGTACTGGCGCCGTCCGACGGGCGTGCGCCACGCGGCCGCGGCGGGGAGGCGGATGACGGGCCGCTGCAGCTGGGCGCGGCCCTGCATCGCCAGGAGCGCGGGACGGACGAACGCCTCGAAGGAGACCGCGACGCTCACCGGGTTCCCCGGCAGGCCGAACAGGAGCGCACCGGTCGAGAGCCGCCCGAACGCCTGCGGCTTGCCGGGCTGCATCGCGACCTTGGCGAAGACGATCTCGGCCCCGTCGTCGGAAGACCCGAGCACCTGCTTGACCACCTCGTACGCGCCGGCGCTCACCCCGCCCGAGGTGATGACGAGGTCGGCATCCGTTCCGCTCGCGAGCAGCGCGCGGAACTCATCCGGATCATCCGACACGCACGTCGCGCGCATCAGCTCGGCGCCCGTCGCCCGTACGAGGCCCGCGAGCAGCGTCGAGTTCGACTCGGGGATCTGCCCGCGCTCGAGCTGCGCGCCCGGCTCGACGAGCTCGCTGCCGGTGGAGATGACGATCACGCGCGGCGGCCGGGCCACGATCACGCGATCGACGCCCGCCGCCGCGGCGGCGGAGAGCTGCAGCGGGCCCAGCTCGGTGCCGACGGGAAGCACGACGTCGCCCGAGCGGAGGTCCTCGCCGCGGCGCCGGACGTGCGCGCCGGCCGCGCGGGGAGCGCGCCGCACCGAGACGGAGCCGAGGGAGTCCGCCAGCCCACCGGCGGTGTCCTCGAACGGGACGATCGCGTCGGCGGCCGAGGGGACGGGCGACCCGGTCATGATGCGGACGGCCTCGCCCGCGGCGATCGCCGGGTCGTCGCCCGAGCCGGCGGGAAGGTCGGCGACGACCCGCAGCTCGACCGGCGCGTCGGGCGAGGCGTGCGCGACGTCGGCGAAGCGGACCGCGAAGCCGTCCATGCCCGAGTTGTCGAACACGGGAACATCCACGCGTGCGTGAACGGGCTCGGTGAGCGTGAGGCCAGCGGCGCCGGCGAGGGACAGCGTGATCGTGCCGGTGGGCACGACCGCCGCCAGGATGCGCTCGAGGTGCTGCTCGATCGTCAGCAGGTCGTCCGTCATGCCGTCACCGGCTGCGCGAGCGGCCCCGTCCAGGCGAGCATGCCGCCGTCGACCGAGACCGCGTCGAGTCCCGCGGCGGCGAGGAGGGTGACCGCCTCGGCCGAGCGCACGCCGCCCTTGCACACCACCGCGACCCGGCGACCGCCGGCGGTATCGGCGATGCGACGGGCGACCGCATCCGGTGCCGTGCGGATCTCGCCGAGCGGCACGTGAAGCGCGCCGGCGATCATCCCCTCGCGCACCTCCTCGTCCTCGCGGACGTCGACGACGAGGGGCGCATCGCGCTCGCTGAGCGCGGCGGCGAGGTCGGAGGCGCGGAAGCGCGGGCTCGCGGTGGCAGCAGCGGCGCGCGACGCCCGCAGCGGCACCTCGCGCTGCCGCGTGTGCAGGCCGTCGATCACCAGGACGCGGCCGAGCAGGGGATCTCCGATGCCGGCGATCAGCTGGATCGCCTGGGTCGCCATGAGGGCGCCGACCTGCAGGCAGAGCGAGCCGAGCACGCCCACTTCGGCGCACGTCGGCACGTCGCCGGCGCTGCCGGTGGGGTAGAGGTCGGCGAGCCGGACCGGGGCCGCTCCGGCGGGCGGTGCCGACCAGAACACGGTGACCTGCGCGTCGAACCCCTGCACGGTCCCCCACACCAGGGGCAGGCCGAGCCGCTCGGTCGAGGCGGCGACGGCCTCGCGCGTGTCGAAGGTGTCGCTGCCGTCGAGGACGATGTCCGCCCCGGACAGGAGGCGCTCGGCGTTGCCGGGGGTGAGGCGCTCGCGCACGGTGTGCACGCGCGCCTCGGGGGCGAGGTCGCGGGCGGCGCGCGCGGCACTGTCGACCTTGGCGGCCCCGACATCGGCGACGCGGTGCATCAGCTGGCGCTGCAGGTTCGAGAGCTCGACGACGTCGTCGTCGATCACGGTCAGGGTCCCGACGCCGGCTGCGGCGAGTGCGAGCACCGCGGGGGAGCCGAGCCCTCCGGCGCCGACGATCGCCACGTGCGCCGCGGCGAGGCGTCGCTGACCGAGCTCGCCGAGCGGGACGAGCACGTGGTGGCGCGCGGTGCGCGCGCGCTCGTCGGGGGTGAGCGCCGCGACCGGCTCCACGAGAGGGGGAAGGGGGGACATGCGCACAGCCTACGGGGGCCGCCCCGCCCTGGCACGGGGGTGGGGTGCCCGCGACGTGTCAGGATCGGAGGATGCGAGCTGCGCGCGTGACGGCGATCCTGGCAGGTGTCGTGGCGGTGGCTCTCGGTCTCTCCGGATGCGCCCGCGATGCCGGAGAGTCGGACGGCATCGGCGGCGAGCTGACGGTCTACGCCGCGGCCTCGCTCGGGCCCGCCTTCGAGGAGCTCGCGGCCGAGTTCGAGGCGGCGCATCCCGGCGTGGACGTGCGTCCTCCGGTGCTCGACGGCTCGCAGGTGCTCGCCACGCAGATCGCCGAGGGGGCGCCCGCCGACGTCTTCGCGAGCGCCGACGAGTCGACGATGGAGCGCGTCGCGGACCTCGTGCGCGATCCCGCCGTGTTCGCCACGAACACGCTGGTGATCGCGGTGCCGCGGGGCAATCCTGCGGGGATCGGAGGGCTCGCGGATCTCGCCGATCCGTCCGTCACCGTCGTCCTGTGCGCCCGTGAGGTGCCCTGCGGCGCGGCGAGCGGCGCGCTGCTGGAGCGCGCGGGCGTCACCGTCGACCCGGCGAGCGAGGAGCAGAACGTCGGCGCCGTGCTGGCGAAGGTCGCGGCGGGCGAGGCGGACGCCGGGCTCGTCTACCGCACGGACGTCGCGCGCGCCGCGGTCGACGCGGTCCCCGCGGAAGGAGCGGAGGACGTCGTGAACCGCTACCCGGTGGCCGCGCTCCGCGACGCGCGCAATCCCGCGGCGGCCGAGGCATTCGTCGCGCTGGTCCGCGGCGAGGTGGGGCGCCGGGTCCTCGCCGAGCACGGCTTCGATGGGCCGTGAGCGCGGACCCGATGGACACGACTCCCCGGATCCGGCCCGATGGCTGTGCACCCGGCGGCATCCGCGCCAAGATCGGAGGGTGTGCATGCGCCTGGGATTCCGTCGATGACCGCACGCAGTGACGATCGCGCGCCCGCGGGGAACCTGCCCCGCATCCTGGCGCTGCCGGCGATCTTTGCCCTCGCTCTGCTCGTCGTCCCGCTCGGCGGGCTCATCGTGCGTGCCGAATGGGGAACGCTCTGGGCGGATGTCACGGCCCCCGAGTCGCTGAGCGCGCTCACCCTGTCGCTGGTGACGGGTGCCATCGCCACGGTCATCTGCCTGATCCTGGGTCTTCCGCTCGCCATCCTGATCGCGCGCGCCCGGCCGTGGCTCGCGGCCATCCTGCGCGTGCTCGTGACCGTCCCGCTCGTGCTTCCCCCGATGGTGGGCGGCGTCGCGCTGCTGTTCCTGTTCGGGCGGTCGGGCCCGGTCGGCCGCTGGCTCGAGGGGATCGGCCTCGGACTCCCCTTCACGACCGCCGCCGTGGTGGTCGCCCAGGTGTTCGTCGCGCTGCCCTTCCTGGTGCTGGCCGTCGAGGGCGCCGTGCGCGCGGTGGGCGTGGAGTACGAGCGCACGGCCGCAGCTCTCGGCGCCGGCCGCTGGGCGACGCTGCGGCGCATCACGCTCCCGCTCGCGGCGCCCGGGCTGGTGGCGGGCCTTGTGCTCTGCTTCGCGCGCGCGATCGGCGAGTTCGGCGCGACGGCGCTGTTCGCCGGCAACAACCCGGGCGTGACGCAGACGATGCCGCTCGCCATCTACACCGCGTTCAACGGCTCGGGCGTCGGGCAGGGGCCGGCGGTGGCGCTGTCGCTCCTGCTGCTCGTCACCGCGATCGCGGTGCTCCTTCTCGTGCGCGCGTGGCGGCCGGGGAGCGTGCGGTGAGCGCGCCGGCGCGCCGCGTGGCGCTGAGGGGTCGCCGGCGCACGAGCGAGGGGACGGAGAGCGCTCTCGGCCCCGGCGTCGCGCTGATCGCGGACCTGGCGGTGCAGCGCGGGGACTTCCGGCTCGAGGCCGAACTGACCGTCTCGCAGGGCGAGGTGACGGCCGTGATGGGGCCGAGCGGGGCGGGGAAGTCGACGCTGCTGGCGGCCATCGCCGGCGCGGTGCGCCTGACGGAGGGAAGCATCCGGCTCGCGGACGGCACCCTCGTCACACGTCGCCGCCACCCGTCCGCCGCGACCCGCGGCGTCGTGATGCTCGGTCAGGACGCCCGGCTGTTCCCGCACCTGTCGGTGCGCGACAACGTCGCATTCGGTCTCGCGGTGCGCGGCCTTGCCAAGGACCGGGCCCGCCAGGTCGCCGACGAGTGGCTCTGGCGCGTCGGGCTCTCCGGGTCCGGCTCCCATCGCCCCCGCGAGCTCTCGGGCGGTCAGCAGCAGCGCGTCGCACTCGCGAGGGCCCTCGCCGTCTCCCCGCGGCTGCTGCTGCTCGACGAGCCGCTCACGGGCCTCGACGCCGAGACGGCCGCCGAGACCCGGGCCGTGGTGCACGATCAGCTCTCCTCGACGCGCACCACCACCCTCGTGGTCACGCACGACGCATTCGACGCGGCCGCCCTCGCGCGCCAGGTCGTGGTGATCGAAGGAGGCCGCGTGATGCAGCGCGGGCTCGTGAGCCGCGTGCTCGCCGCTCCCGCGACGCGCTTCGTCGCCGCGGCCGCCGGGCTCAACCGCGTGACCGGTGCCGCCGACGGCGGGCTCTGGCGCGCCCCCGGGATCGACGGCGACATCCGGCTCGCGTCCGCCGAACCCGCCGCGGAGCAGGACGGCGCGGCTCTCGTGGCGGTCTTCCGTCCGGCGGACGTCCGCCTCGCGCGCGCGGAGGAGAGCACCTGGACCGGGGCCGTGCGCGTCGCTCGCGACCAGCCGAGCGCGGTCGGCGAGTGGCTGGCTCGGGTGACGCGGCTCGAGCCGACCCCCGGGGGCGCGCGAGTGCACACCGCCAAGCCCGACGTCGTGGTCGACGTCCCGGCCGCCCAGCTCGCGGCGCTGGGGCTCGGGCCCGGCGATCCCGTGCGTCTTTCCGTCGATCGCTCGGATGTGCGCCTTCTCGCGGACGGGTGACGCGCGCCGCCGGGGCCCGGGTGGCCGCGGACGACCGTAGGCTGAGCAGATGAAGAAGGGGCGCGTCTCGTGAGCGCGGTGCCGGTCGCCATCGGCCTGCGCGCGCCCGTCGTCGCGCCCACAGCGGGCCAGGGTGGCCCGCTCGTCGACACGTTCGGCCGTGTTCACCGCGACCTGCGCATCTCGCTGACGGATCGCTGCTCGCTGCGGTGCACCTACTGCATGCCCGAGCAGGGGAACGAGTGGCTCGCGCGCACGAGCATCCTGTCCCTCGAGGAGATCGAGCGGATCGCACGCGTCGCCGCGGCCGCCGGGATCACGACGTTCCGCCTCACCGGCGGCGAACCTCTGCTGCGCAACGACATCGTCGAGGTGGTGAGGCGCCTCGCGCGGATCGAGGGCCCCGCCGGACCCGTCCAGGTGGCGATGACGACCAACGGGATCCGGCTGCGCGAGTTCCTTCCCGACCTGATCGACGCGGGCCTGTCGCGCCTCAACATCTCGATCGACACGCTCCGCCGCGACCGCTTCCGCGACCTCACCCGCCGCGACCGGCTCGACGACGTGCTCGACGGGATCGCCGCCGCGGCGGAGTCGGGTCTCACGCCCCTCAAGCTCAACGCCGTCGCCATGCGCGACGTGAACGACGACGAGCTCGTCGAGCTCGTGGAGTTCGCCGTGGCGCACGACGCGCAGCTGCGCTTCATCGAGCAGATGCCGCTGGATGCCGGGCACACCTGGTCGCGGGAGCGGATGGTCACCCGCGAGGAGATCCTGCAGGCGCTGTCGGCGCGCTGGCGGCTCACACCGGTGGCGGGGCGCGGGGGAGCGCCGGCCGAGACCTGGATCCTCGACGACGGACCGCACAAGGTGGGCGTCATCGCGTCGGTCACCGCGCCCTTCTGCGGGGACTGCGACCGGCTGCGCCTGACCGCCGACGGGCAGCTGCGCAACTGCCTGTTCTCCACCACCGAGTTCGACCTGCTGCCGATCCTGCGCAGCGACGCGGATGATCTCGACGCGCGCCTCGACGCGATGCTGCGCGGCTGCATCCTCCGGAAGCTTCCGGGGCACGCGATCGACGATCCGTCGTTCCTGCAGCCGGCGCGCGGGATGAACGCGATCGGCGGCTGATCGGCGCTATCCGGGCCGATCTGTCGGGCGGGGCGTCAAAGCGCGTCGAGGCCCTCGCGGTACCGCTCGGCGATGACCTGGGCGATCCGCTCATCCGGACCGATGGGCGCGGTCACGACATCCGCGCCGGCGGCGGCGACCTCGTTCGCGAAGTACCCGGGAGCGAGCACGTAGCTCGCCGCCACGACGCGCTCCGCGCCGGCGGCGCGCGCGGATGCGACGGCCGTGGCGATGCGCGGGTCGGCCCCCGCCGCGTAGCCGACCGTGACCGGGTTCGGGATCAGCGGGGCGAGCAGGTCGCGCATCCGCTCGACGTGCACGGCCGCCTCGGGACGGGACGACCCCGCGGCAGCGAGCACAACGTGGTCTCCGGCGCGCAGTCCGGCCTCCTCCAGTCGCGCGACGAGCGTCTCGGCGAGCAGCGGATGCGGCCCGAGCGGCGCCGCGGCAACCACGTCCTCGCGCGTGCGGGCGGCGCGGGCGATGTCGATGCCGGTGTGGAACCCCGCGGAGAGCAGCAGAGGCACGATCACTGCCGGCCCGTCGACCGAGGCGACGACGTCGTCGATCGACGGCTCCTGCACATCCACGAAGGCCTCGGCGATCGGCGTCTCGGGGAGAAGCTGCTGCACCTGCGCGATGAGCGCGTGGATCGCGTCGCGCCCCTCCTGGAACCGGGTCCCGTGCGAGCAGGCGATGAGCGTCATTGATCCTCCACGTTCAGCCGGTAGCCGCGCTTCACGACGGTCTTGATCACGTCGGGGGCGCCGAGCGCCTCGCGCAGCCGCGCGACGGCCATCTCCACGGCGTGCGGGCTCTGGCCCGATCGCGGCAGCACGCGCTGCAGATCGGCGCGGGAGACGACGCCGCCTCCCGCCTCGAACAGCGCCGCGACAACGTCGACGCCGGTCGGCGACAGCGGGATGTAGCGACCGTCGAGCACCGCGCCGCCGCTGCGCAGCTCGAACCTGCCGGCGGGCGTCACGTGGTGGGGCGCGTGGCCGCCGCCGAAGTGCATCACGACCGCGCGCACGAGCGATCCGAGCCGCCCCCGCTCCGCGATCAGCGTCTCGATGTCCGCCTCGATCAGGGGCTCTGCGGTGATGGGGCCGACGGCGGTCATCAGCAGCCGCCGCTTCCGGGCGCGCAGCCGGATCGCGTCGAGCGCGTCGGCGCGCCGCGCCTCGGCGAGCCATTCGGCGGCGCCCGGTGCGGAGGTGAACAGCACGGCGTCGTAATCCCCGCGCGCGGCGGCGAGCACCGACCGGCGCACGACGGCCGGGTCCGGGGGAGGGCCCCAGCGGTACACCGTGAGGCTCACGACCTCGGCACCGTGTCCGGTGAACAGCTCGTCGAGCCCGTCCGCACCCGAGCCGTGATGCTGCACGGCGATCCGCTTGCCGGACACACCCTCGGCGACGAGGTACTGGCCGAGCTCCGCGGCCGTCTCGGATTCGGCGACCCAGTCGGCCGTGAAGCCCGCCTGCTGGATCGCGCCGCGCGCCTTCGGCCCGCGGGCGACGATCTGCGCGCCGCGGAACGCGACCTCCAGGTCTTCGGCGAGCCCTGCCTCATCCGCCGCCTCGACCCAGCCGCGGAATCCGACGCCCGTCGTCGCGACGACGATGTCCGGCGGATCGGCGATGAGCTCCCGGGTCCGCGAGATCAGGCTCGGGTCGTCGATGTGGGATTCGATCGTGAGGGCCGCGGCCTGCTGGACCGTCGCGCCGTGCCGCTCGAGGGCCGCCGTCAGCTCGCTCGAGCGCCGATCCACGGCGATGAGCACCGAGCAACCGGCCAGGGCGGTCGAGAGCAGGCGCGGCGCCGCGCTGGAGTCGGGGATGAGGTCCGGCACGGGGGTCACGTCTTCCAGGGGGAGGTCGGAGAAGGCGGGCGCGGATCGCGACGGCGGCGGGCGGACAGGATCAGCCCGCGGCGGCGGCTTCGGCCGCGGGGACGGGCAGGAGCAGGTCGAGGCGGGCCACCTCGCCGATCACGATGACGGCGGGGTTGCGGATGCCGACCGACCGGGCATCGGCGACGGCCGTGGCGAGCGTCGTGTGCGTCGTCCGCTGCTGCGGCGTATGACCGCTCTCGACGATGGCGACGGGACGGGATGCGGGCGCGCCCGCGTCCAGCGCCGCGTCGACGATCCGTGCGAGGCCTGCGACGCCCATCAGCACCACGGTCGTCACCGCGTCGTCCGCGAGCGCGGCGAGCGTGGCGGGGGTGAGATCTCCCTGGCCGTTGACCATGTGCATCGCGCCGGACACGCCGCGGTGCGTGACCGGGATGCCCGCGGCCTGCGGCACGGACACGGCCGACGTGGGGCCCGGCACGACCTCGACGGGCACGCCGGCCTCGAGGCACGCGGTGACCTCCTCGCCGCCGCGGCCGAAGACGAACGGATCGCCGCCCTTCAGCCGCACGACACGGCGGCCGGCCTGGGCATGGGCGACGATGAGCGCGTTGATCTCGTGCTGGGGCACCGGGTGGTGGCCGGGGCGCTTGCCGACGTCGACGACCTCGACGTCGGGATCCAGCTCGGCGAGGACGTCGACCGGACCGAGCCGGTCGGCGATGACGACATCCGCCTCCGCGATCAGTCGCCGGGCCCGCACGGTCATCAGGTCGACGGGGCCGGGGCCGCCGCCGACGAGGGCGACGCGCCCGCGGGCCGACTCCCTGACGCGGCGGACGGGGAGGGCGCCGCGATCGAGCAGGGCGGCGATGGCGTTGCGGACTCGTGCCGCGCGCCGGGGGTCGACGCCCGCGTCGGACGACACGGCGACGACGACGTCGCCCGAACGCGTCTCGGCCGTCAGTCGCGCGGAACCGTGGGCGCCGTCGGACGCGTTCACGCAGAAGGTGCGGGCGCTCTCGCACCACGCGGCGACGTCCGCGTCGATGCGCGGATCACCGGTGGCAGTGTGCACGAGCCAGGCCGCGGAGACGTCCTCCTCCCGCACCGACCGGGCGATCCAGGTGAGACCGTGCTGCTCGACGAGCTCCGTCGTCTCCGCGCCCAGAGCGGGAGCGACGATCCGGATGACGGCGCCCTCTTCGATCAGGCGCGGGATCCGGCGCGCGGCCACGGACCCGCCGCCGACGAAGAGCACATCGCGGCCGGCGAGCGAAACGCCGAGCATCGTCGTCATCGCCTCTCCTCCCATTTGACGAGCACATCGCCGTCGCGAACCGCGACCGGCCAGACGGGGATGTCGAGCGGATCCTTGCCCTGGGTCTCCACCACCATTCCGGTGCGGAGGTCCCACGCCTGCTTGTGCAGGGGTGAGGCGATCGTGGGCACTTCCTCGCGCGACTCTTCGTTGCCAGAGTCTGACAGCGCCGTGTTTCCTGACGGCTGTGGCGTGTTACCAAGTGATTTCGTCCCGACGATGCCACGAGACAGGACGTTCGCGTGCCCGTAGGGGTCATAATTCGACACGGCGCGCACCGTGCCGTCCGCGAGCAGGAACAGCGCGATCTGCGTGTCGCGGCCCAGCAGGGCAGCGCGGCCGCGCTCCACCTCCAGGTCGGTGACGCGGCACACGCGCACCCATCCGCGCGGCGCCGCCGTGGTCTCCGCGGCGGGCGCAGTCTGCTCGGCGATGGTCATCGGCGCACCTCCAGGGTCGTTCCGGCGATCAGGACGGCGCCGCTCTCGCGCTCCTCGGGGAACGCGGGTCGCACCTGGCCGCGCTCGGCGACGTAGGCGAGCGACGGATCCGGGGTGTCGGGGGCGTTCACGAACGACGCGAAGCGCTTGAGCTTCTCCGGGTCGCGCAGCGTCGCCGCCCACTCGTCCTCGTAGTCCTCGACGTGGCGCGCCATCTGGGTGTCCAGGTCGGCGCAGATCCCGAGGCTGTCTTCGAAGATCACGCGGCGCAGCTCTTCGATGCCGCCCTCGAGCTCCTCGAACCACGGGGCCGTGCGCTGCAGGCGGTCGGCCGTGCGGATGTAGTACATGAAGAACCGGTCGATCGCGGTGATGAGCGCGTCGTCGTCGAGCCCCTCGGCCAGCAGCTGTGCGTGGCGGGGTGTGAACCCGCCGTTGCCGCCGACGTACATGTTCCAGCCGTTCTCGGTGGCGACGACGCCGACGTCCTTGCCGCGGGCCTCGGCGCACTCGCGCGCGCAGCCCGAGACGCCGAGCTTGAACTTGTGCGGGGCGCGCAGGCCGCGGTAGCGCAGTTCGAGCTTCACGGCCATGCCGACCGAGTCGAGCACGCCGTACCGGCACCACGTCGAGCCCACGCACGACTTCACCGTGCGCAGCGACTTGCCGTACGCGTGTCCCGACTCGAAGCCGGCATCCACCAGGCGCTGCCAGATGAGCGGCAGCTGCTCGAGCCGCGCGCCGAACATGTCGACGCGCTGTCCGCCCGTGATCTTCGTGTAGAGGCCGAAGTCCTTCGCGATCTGGCCGACGGCGATCAGCCCCTCCGGCGTGACCTCGCCGCCGGGCATGCGCGGCACGACCGAGTACGAGCCGTCCTTCTGCAGGTTGGCCATGACGTGGTCGTTCGTGTCCTGCAGCGTGGCGTTCTCGCCCTCGAGCACGTGGGATCCGACCAGGCCAGACAGGATGCTCGCGATCGCCGGCTTGCAGATGTCGCAGCCGCGGCCGTGGCCGAAGCGCTCGATGATCGCGCTGAAGGTCGTGAGCTCCGACACGCGGATGGCGTCGAACAGCTGCCGGCGCGACATGTCGAAGTGCTCGCACATCGCGTTGCTGACCGTCTGCCCGAGCTTCGTCAGCTCCTTGCCGACGATCTTCTTCACCATGGTGAAGCACGAGCCGCAGGTCGCCCCGGCCTTCGTGCACGCCTTGACCGCGGTGGCGTCGGCGCAGCCGTCCTCGTGGACCGCGCCGCGGATCCGGCCCGCCGTGACGGAGGAGCAGGAGCAGACGATCGCCTCGTCCGGCAGGTCTCCCGTGGGCGCCTCGACGCCATCGGCGGGCATCAGGTACGCGGCAGGGTCGGCGCCGAGGGCGCTTCCGACGAGCGGACGCAGCGAGCCGTAGGCGGAGGCGTCGCCGACCAGGATGCCGCCGAGCAGCGTCTTCGCGTCATCCGACAGCACGAGCTTCTTGTAGACCCCGGACACCGGATCCGCGTAGACGACGTCGAGCGCGCCGGGCGTCGTGGCGAACGCGTCGCCGAAGCTCGCGACGTCGACGCCGGAGAGCTTCAGCTTCGTCGAGTCGTCGTACCCGGGGAACGCGGCGGCACCGCCCACCAGACGATCGGCGGCCACCTCGGCCATCGCGTAGCCCGGCGCGACGAGACCGACCGTGCGGCCCTCGTAGGCGGCGACCTCGCCGATCGCCAGGATGTGCGGGTCGCTGGTCGCGCAGGCCGCGTCGATCTCGACGCCGCCGTACGGACCGATCGCGAGACCCGCCTCGCGGCCGATCTCGTCGCGGGGCCGCACGCCGACCGTGAACACCACGACGTCGGTGCGGGCGTACGAGCCGTCGCGGAACTCCAGCCCGGTGACGTGGCCCGACCGATCCTGATCCAGGCGCGTCGTGCGGCTCTCGGTGCGCACGGCGATGCCCTTCGCCTCGATGAGCCGGCGCAGGGTGCTGCCTCCGGCGAGGTCGAGCTGGGCCGACATCAGCCGGTCGGACGACTGCACGACGGTCGCGTCGACGCCGAGCCCCTGTAGCGCTCCCGCGGCCTCGAGGCCCAGCAGGCCGCCGCCGATCACGGTGCCGACGAGCGGGCGCCCGAGCTGCGCGGAACGGGCCGACACGAACTCGCGCAGCCCGGCGACGTCATCCAGCGTGCGGTAGACGAACGTGCCGGGCAGGTCGGCGCCATCCACCCCGGGACGCGCCGCATACGACCCCGTGGCGAGCACGAGCGTGTCGTACGGGATGACGTTGCGCGAGCGCGTCGTGACAGTTCGGGCCCCGCGGTCGATCCGGATGACCGGGTCGCCCCCGACGAACGAGACGCGCTCATCCTGCAGCGGTGCCGGCTCGAGTGTGAGGTCGTCGGGGGAGGAGCCGGAGAAGAACGCGGTGAGCCCGACGCGGTCGTACGGCCGGCGGCCCTCCTCGCCGAGCACCGTGATGTCGACGTCGCCGGCCCGGCTCAGCAGGCTCTCGACGAAGCGGTGCGCCACCATGCCGGCGCCCACGACGACGATGCGACGGGGTGAATCAGTCGAGGCGGTCATCTCGCTCCTGCCGGTGGGGGATCACGGGTGGTGATGGATTCCCACGGTAGGAACGGCGTGTTTCGCGGCGGCGCGGCGTTCGATTACCCCGATCGAACGATTCCCTCACGACCGGCACGGGGCCGGTGTGAGGTCGTCGGTCAGAGGCCGGTGCGGTCGGTCAGGACGATCGGGCCGTCGGCCGTGATCGCGATGGTGTGCTCGGAGTGCGCACCGCGCGAGCCGTCGGCGCTGCGCAGCGTCCAGCCATCCGGGTCCGTGACGAGCTCGTCGGTGGTCTGCAGGAACCACGGCTCGATGGCGACCACGAGGCCCGGCTTCAGCGGGAATCCGCGCCCCGGACGCCCATTGTTGGCGATGTGCGGGTCGCCGTGCATCTCGCGGCCGACGCCGTGACCGCCGAAATCGGTGTTGATGCTGAGCCCCTCGGCGTGGGCGACCGCCGCGATGGCCGCGGAGATGTCGCCCGTGCGGTTGCCCACGGTCGCCGCCTCGATCGCCGCCGCGAGCGCGCGCTCGGTCGTGTCGATCAGCGCGAGGTCCTCGTCGCGCGGCGTGCCGACCACGAAGGACACCGCCGAGTCGGCCACCCAGCCGTTCAGGGAGACCGCGAAGTCAAGCGTCACGAGATCGCCGTCGCGCAGGTCGTAGTCGTGGGGGAGCCCATGCAGGACGGCGTCGTTCACCGAGGTGCAGATCACCTTGCCGAACGGGCTGGCGCCGAAGGACGGGTGGTAGTCGATGTAGCACGACTCGGCGCCGGCCTTGCGGATCATGTCGTGCGCGCGACGGTCGATGGCCAGCAGGTTCGTGCCGACCTTGGTGTCCTCGCGCAGCGTCGCGAGGGTCTCCGCGACGAACCGGCCGACGGGCCGCATCTGCTCGATCTCGGCCGGGGTGCGCAGTTCGATCATGAGAGTCCTCTCGCTCGAGAACCATTCTCGCCGATAGGCGGCTGTGTCTTCCCTATGGGGCGACCTGCACGCAGCGGTGACGACGGGCCGGCGCCGTACCATCGCGGTATGGCGCTTCGACGCATCTTCTCCCGCTGGCTCTGGCCCGCCGCCTTCGTGCTGCCCCTGTGGGTGCTCGTCGGCTGGGGGATCTCGGGCGCCGGCGGATGGGCGTTCCTCTGGGTGCTGTTCATCGCGCTGCCCTCCGTGTTCTTCGCCCAGATCGCCCTGACGCTGCTGAACCGCGCGCGGCCGTCGGTGCGCCGCACCGGCGCGGTGTCCTGGCTCGACGTCGCGGGGTTCGGGGTGTGGCACATCCTGACGATCGCCGTCGGCCTGTTCAACCCGACGTGGTTCGGGCTGACCCTCGCCCTCGCGATCGTCGCCGTGCTCGGCCTGCTGTGGCTCCAGCTCTGGCAGCTGCGCCGCGAGGCGGCCCTCACGCGGACCGCACCCGCGACCGGCGTGATCATCGTGAACGAGCGCGGATCGCTCTGACCCCGGGGCCCCGGGCTCACTGGTTTGGCCGCGGCTTCCGCGCGTGCCATAATGGATCCTTGTGCCGTGACCGGTGCAGCTGTTGCTGCGCCCGTTTCGCCGCTCTGCCCCAGGGGAGCCGAGGGTCGTCAGACCTCACAGCACACGCAGACCAATCCTTGACTCAAACGCGGCCGACCTGTGGCGGCCGCAGGAAGTGATCCGACATGCACATCCTCGATGCCGTCGACGCCGCCTCGCTGCGCTCCGACATCCCCGCCTTCGCCCCCGGTGACACCGTCAAGGTGCACGTGAACATCATCGAGGGCAACCGCTCGCGTATCCAGGTGTTCCAGGGCGTCGTCATCGCCCGCCAGGGCGACGGCGTGCGCGAGACCTTCACGGTCCGCAAGATCAGCTTCCAGGTCGGCGTGGAGCGCACCTTCCCGGTGCACTCGCCGGTCATCGACCACATCGAGGTCGTGACCCGCGGTGACGTCCGCCGCGCCAAGCTGTACTACCTGCGCAACCTGCGCGGCAAGAAGGCGAAGATCAAGGAGAAGCGCGGCTGAGCCCAGCGCCTCTTCGAACGAAGCCCCGCGACCACGTGGTCGCGGGGCTTCGTCGTTTCCTGGCAACGCACCTCGGGAACGCCTGCGGATCGTCCCGAACGTCGGCACGCCGTGCGCCCGTCCCGCGCGGATATGCGACGCTGGATCGAGCGCACCGGGACCGGCGCGCGAGCTGTCGAAGGAACCCATGAGCACCGATCCCACCGCGTCCGCGGCACCCCTCTACCGTCGCGACCGGCGCCAGGCCGAGCAGACGGCCGCGGAGCAGCGCAGGAGCCGCGGATGGATGGGATTCCTCCGCGACGTCGTGGTGATCGTGGTCATCGCCGTGCTCGTGTCCTTCCTCGTGAAGACCTTCGTCGTGCGGTCGTTCTTCATCCCGTCCGCCTCGATGGAGGACACGCTGATCATCGACGACCGCATCCTGGTCGACGAGCTGACGCCGAACTGGACGGGGTACTCGCGCGGCGACGTGGTGGTCTTCCGCGATCCCGGTGGCTGGCTCGACCCCGTTCCGGAGACCGAGCGCACGCCCATCGCCGCCGGCGTCGAATGGGTGCTGAGCCTTGTGGGCCTGTCGGCCTCGGATTCGGATGACCACCTCGTCAAGCGGATCATCGGCATGCCCGGCGACCACGTCGTGTGCTGCAACGCCCTCGGCCAGGTGTCGGTGAACGACGTGCCCGTCGACGAGCTCGGCTACCTGAAGCTGCCCGCGGGCGACCGGCAGGCCTCGAACATCGAGTTCGACGTCACCGTGCCGGAGGGCTCGCTCTGGGTGATGGGCGACAACCGCGACAGCTCGAAGGACTCGCGCTACAACCGCGAGCAGCCCGGCAACGGATTTGTGCCGCTCGACCACGTTGTCGGCAAGGTCTTCCTGCGGACGTGGCCCTTCGACCGCTTCGGCGGGATCGACGGCCACCACGAGGTGTTCTCGGGCGTCCCCCGGATCGAGGAGGGCGAGGGCTGATGGCCGTCGCCGTCCCCACCCTCTCGCTCGAGCGCCGGCTGCTGCGCGAGACGCCGCTGGTGTTCGCGTGCGACGAGGTGGGGCGCGGCGCGCTGGCGGGTCCCGTAGCCGTCGGAGCATCGGTGGTCGACGCGGCATCCGCGCGCCGTCGCGTGCCCATGGGCCTTCGCGACTCGAAGCTCGTTCCCGAACCCCGCCGCGCCGAGGTCGCCGAGCGCGCCGCCGGCTGGGTGCTGGCGAGCGCCGTCGGCTGGGCCGAGTCGGAGGAGATCGACGAGATCGGCATCATCCGCGCCCTCGGGCTCGCGGCGGTGCGCGCCCTCGCCGCGCTCGAGGAGCTCGGCTATGCGCCGGCGACCGGCATCGTGCTGCTCGACGGCAACCACGACTACATCAACCCGGTCGCGGCATCCCGCCTGACGGTGAGGCCGGTCGTCAAGGCCGACCGCGACTGCGCGTCGGCCTCGGCGGCATCGGTGATCGCGAAGGTCGCGCGCGATGCGCGCATGGTGACGCTGCACGACGATCACCCGGCGTACGAGTGGCACAGCAACAAGGGCTACGCGAGCCCGACCCATCGCGCGGCGATCCGCGAGCACGGGCTCAGCGTTCACCATCGCCGCTCCTGGGCGATCGCTGACGCGCCGACCCTGTTCTAGCGTCGGTCGCCGAGCCGCGTCACTTGCCGTCGAGCGACAGCTCTCCTCCGGTCGTTGAGCGAGGGAGCGCCAGCGACCGAGTCGAAACGAGGTGACGTCCTCGCGGCGACGAGTCCCTCGAGCAGCGGCCGCCGCGCGTCACTTGCCGTCGAGCGACAGCTCGTCGGGAAGCTGGAAGTCGCGGCGCGAGAGCTCCTCGATGTTCACGTCCTTGAACGTGAGCACGCGCACGGACTTCACGAACCGGTCGGCGCGGTAGATGTCCCACACCCAGACGTCCGTCATCGTGAGCTCGAAGTAGAAGTCGTGCTCGGTGTCGTGACGAACGACGCTGACGTCGTTGGCGAGGTAGAAGCGCCGCTCCGTCTCGATCACGTATTGGAACTGCGAGACGACGTCGCGGTACTCGCGATACAGCGCCAGCTCGAGTTCGCGGTCGTAATCGTCGAAGACCTCGTCATCCATGGTGACTCCATCCTATGTCCGTCGCGGGGCCCCGCCTCTCGTCCCCAGGGACCCGGGCGTCAGTCACGCAGGGGCGACCCGACCACGTCGAACCGGAAGCCGCCGAAGTCTCCGGACAGCAGCGGCCGGGCGGCCGCGATGGATGCCTGCACCTCCGGAAGAGTCAGCGAGGCGCGATGGGCCTCGGCGCTCTCCCACAGCTCGACGACGAACACGGCGTCGGGCTTGTCGTCGGAGACGCCGACCTCATACAGCAGGCAGCCGGCCTCGGCGAGCCGGTCGCTGCGCCTTGTCAGGATCGCGACGAGCTCGTCACGTCGGCCGTGCGCGGTTCCCAGGTGTCCGACGTTCGCGAAGGTCATGGCCGGAGGCTAGCGCGGACCGCGGACACCGGCTCGGAGAGTCGTCCACAAGTCCGGATCGCGCGGACCTTGTTCGAGATCGGGGCCAGACAGCGCTCGCGCGGCCATCGTGGCCACGACGCTCGGTGCATGGCACGCAAGGATGAGCTCGGCAGAGCCGGCGAGGACCGCGCGGCCGCGTACCTGAGCGACCGCGGCTACGAGATCCTCGCCCGCAACTGGCGCTGCGCCGACGGCGAGATCGACATCGTCGCCGCCCGCGGCGAGCGGATCGTGGCGGTCGAGGTGAAGACGCGCAGCGGCATCGGCTACGGCCATCCGTTCAGCGCCATCGATGATCGCAAGCTGAGCAGGATGTGGCGGCTCGCGCTGGCCTGGGCCGCGTCGCACCCTGATGTCGCGCGGCGCCGGCGCATCGGCGTGGACGCCATCGCGATCCTCGGCCGCGATCCGCGCAACGGCACGCTCGAGCACCTCGAGGGCCTGCGGTGAGGGTCTCGCGCACCTGGGCCGTGGCGCTGACCGGCCTGCGGGGAGAACTCGTCGAAGTCGAGGCCGACATCACCGCGCAGACGCCCGAGTTCAAGATCATCGGCCTCGGCGACAAGGCACTGGGGGAGGCACAGCGCCGCGTGATGAACGCGTGCGAGAACAGCGACATGCGACTGCCCGACCGCCGCGTGACCGTGAACCTCTCGCCGGCGGGGCTTCCGAAGCAGGGAACCGGTTTCGACGTCGCGATCGCCGTCGCCTCCCTCGCTATTGACGGCTTCGTGCTGCCGGAGTCGCTCGCCCGCACCGTCCACATCGGAGAGCTCGGCCTGGATGGCCGGCTGCGTCCGGTTCCCGGCGTGCTTCCCGCCGTTCACGCGGCGGCCGGTCGCGGCTTCGAGCGGTTCGTCGTGCCCCACGCGAACCTCGCCGAGGCCGAACTGGTTCCCGGCATCGAGGTGCTGGGGGCCGTCTCGCTCGCCCAGGTCGCACGCTGGCACGGCGCCGACGTCGAGGTGCCCGACCTCGAGCCGGTGCCCGGTGACGCCATCGCGGTCCGGCGTGCGGAGCCGCTCGATCTCGCGGAGATCGTCGGGCAGCCCGCGGCCGTGGAGGCGCTCATCGCCGCGGCGGCCGGCGGCCACCACCTGCTGATGTCCGGTCCGCCGGGCGCGGGCAAGACGATGCTCGCGCGGCGCCTTCCGGGCATCCTGCCGCCGCTCGACGACGAGGCGGCGCTCGAGGTCGCCTCGCTGCGATCTCTCGCCGGCGAGCGGATCGCCGCCCTGGACCGGACGCCGCCGTTCGAGGCGCCGCACCACTCGGCATCCATCGCCGCACTGGTGGGCGGCGGATCGCGCACCGCGCGACCGGGCGCCATCGCCAGGGCGAGCAGGGGAGTGCTCTTCGTCGACGAGGCCGCAGAGGCGCCCGCCGGCGTGCTCGATGCGCTGCGTCAACCCCTCGAGCAGGGCCGGATCGAGATCCACCGCGCGGGCTTCCGCGCCGAGTTCCCCGCGCGGTTCCAGCTGCTGCTCGCGACCAACCCCTGCCCCTGCGGCGAATACGGAGTGCGGGGCGGCACCTGCACGTGCGCCCCCAGCGTGGTGCGGCGCTACCTCGCCAAGCTGTCCGGTCCGCTGCTCGACCGCATCGACATCGACCTGCGACTGCAGCGGGTGTCATCGACGCGTCCCGACGATGCGCCGGTCGTGAGCACCGCGCAGGCGCGGACGCGCGTGAAGGCGGCGCGCGACCGCGCGGCAGCGCGGCTGCAGGGCACACCCTGGCGCGTCAACGCCGAGGTGCCGGGTGCCTGGCTGCGGCAGGGGCCTCGGGCGATCCGGCCCGAAACACGTCGGACGTTGGAGGCCGCGCTGCAGCGGGGCGCCATCACGCTCCGCGGCTACGACCGGATCCTGCGGCTCGCCTGGACTCTTGCCGACCTCGGCGGGCGCGACGAGCCCTCGGCCGTCGACGTGGGGCAGGCCCTGTTCCTGAAGAAAGGTGTCTCCTGATGACGACTCCGATGAGCGTGATGTCGGACCCCGGTCTGCGAAGAGCCGTGGAACGCGTGGCCTCCCCGCTCGGCGACCCTGAGCTGCTGACGGCCCGCCTCGCCTGGAGTGCGCTGGCGGAGCCGGGCGACAGCGTGAGCGGTCGGCTGGTGGCCGAATGCGGTCCGGTCGCGGCGCTGCGCCTCGTCGAGGACCTCGCGACCGGAGTGCCGACCCCCGAGATCCCGGGCGTGACGCCGCAGGAACTGACCACCTCGCTGCGGCGCTGGCAACCGCGACTCGATGCGCGCATGTTCGAGTCGCTCGCCGTCGTGGCCGTGAAGGCGGGGCTCGCCGTGCTCACGCCCGAGGGCCCGCTGTGGCCGGAGCGATTCGAGGATCTCGCCGAGCACGCACCGCTGGCGCTGTGGGTGCGCGGCGAGCCTGCGGCACTCGGCGGGCTCGACCGCTCCGCCGCCCTCGTCGGTGCGCGGGCGGCCACCCCATACGGCGAGCACGTGTCCGCGACCCTGGCGGGCGAGCTGGCGGAACAGGGCGTCGGCATCGTGTCCGGCGGCGCGTACGGTGTGGACGGCGCCGCCCACCGGGCGGCCCTGGGCGTTCAGGGCACGACGGTCGCCTTCGTGGCGGGTGGCGCAGATCGCGTGTATCCGGCGGCCCACGCGCACCTGTTCGCCCGTATCGCGGATGGCGGCGCTGTCATCGCGGAAGTGCCTCCGGGCGGCACGCCGACGAAGTGGCGCTTTCTCATGCGCAACCGCCTCATCGCCGCGGTGAGCGCCGCCACCGTCGTGGTCGAGGCCGGCTGGCGCAGCGGCTCGCTGAACACCGCGGGCCACGCGGCCGCGCTCGGGCGCCCGCTCGGCGCCGTGCCCGGCCCCGTGACGAGCGCGACATCGGAGGGATGCCATCGGCTGCTGCGCGAGTTCGACGCGACGTGCATCACGCGCGCATCGGATGTCCTCGAACTCGTCGGCGAGTGGGGCGTCGGCGACGACCGCACCGGCGCCGACCGCCCGCGCCCCGAGGCGATCCGGGTGCTGGACGCTCTCGCCGTGCGCGCGTGGCGCACGCTCGACGACATCGCCCGCCGCTCCGGCATGTCCCTCGCCGAGGTGCAGGCGGAGCTCGGTCTCCTCGAACTCGACGGCCGCATCGAATCGTCCCTCGACGGCTGGCGCCTCCATCGCTGACGGCAGTCGGCGCGGCGGGTCGGCGCGGCCGGGTGTCCCCGACGCGGGAAGCTTGAGTCATGCTGCTGACCCGCGCGACCGAGGCGTTCGCGGCGCACCTCGAGAAGGTGCGTCGGCTCTCGTCCGCGACCGTGCGGGCATACCGGAACGACCTGCACGGCCTTGTCGAGGTGACCGGCGACATCGACGTCCGCGAAGTCGACCTCGAGCACCTGCGCGGGTGGCAATGGCAGGCGACGCGACGAGGCGATGCCCGGTCGACACTGGCGCGCCGGACCTCCGCCGCCCGGGCCTTCTTCCGCTGGGCGCACGAGGAAGGGCTCGTCGCGGTCGACCCCAGCCTGCGCCTCGTCGCACCAAAGCGCGGGCGGACCCTTCCGCACGTCGCGACGGCCGACGCGCTCCGCGGCGTGCTCGAGCGCCTGGAGCTGCAGGCGCGGGACGGCGAGCCGCTCGTGCTGCGGGATCACGCGCTGCTCGAGCTGCTGTACGGCGCCGGCATCCGGGTCTCCGAGCTGGCCGGGCTGGACGTCGATGACGTGGATCTCGACCGTGGCACCGTCCGCGTGCTCGGCAAGGGATCGAAAGAGCGGGTCGTTCCATTCGGCGCTCCCGCCACCCGCGCGATCGCCGCCTACCTCACCCGCGCGCGTCCCGTCCTCGCGGCGCGTGCGACGGCATCCGGCCCCGCGCTGTTCCTCGGGGTGCGGGGCGGACGGGTCGGCCCCCGCGCGGTGTACGACGTCGTCACGCGCGAGGTCGGCCCCGCACTCGGCTCGAGCGCGGTCGGTCCGCACACGCTGCGCCACTCCGCGGCGACGCACCTGCTGGACGGCGGCGCAGACCTGCGCGCGGTGCAGGAGCTGCTCGGCCACGCGAGCCTCGGCACGACGCAGATCTACACGCACGTCTCGTCCGAGCGGCTCGCCGCCGCGTACAAGCTCGCCCACCCGCGCGCCTGAGCGCTAGCAGCAGGGAAGCAGCACGGCCCGGGGGATGCCGCCGAGCAGCAGGAGCGGGTTGATGTACTCCCCGTCGAGACGCACGCCGAAATGAAGGGAGCCCGGCGCCGAATGGCCGCCCGTCGCCACGGTGCCGACCACGTCGCCGCGCGCGACGGTGTCGCCGGGGGAGAGGTCCGAGCTGACCGGCTCGAGCGTCGTGACGAGCCCGCCGCCGTGGTCGATCGTGAGGAGCGGACGGTCGACGACCGTGCCCGAGAACGCCACGGTCCCGGAGGCGGGCGCGAGCGCGTCCGATCCGACCGCCGCCGCGACGTCGATCCCGCGGTGACCGGGCCCGTAAGCATGGGCGGGAGCGGCATAGGGCTCGACGACGCGCACGCCGCCCGGCACGGGCCAGATCCAGACCTCGGCCGTCTCGATGCGCGACTCCGGATCCGGCGCGGCCGCGGCCGCGGCGGGTACGGCGAGCAGGGTCACAGCCAGCGCCATCGCCGCCGCGATCCGCTTCACCTGACCGGTCATGCCTACAGCGTCCGGCACTCGTCACTGCGGGGCCGAGGTGTCCACAGCGGGACCGGCGCGAACGGCAGGATCCGCCGCTGTGGACGACACCGCGAACGACCGGTGAACGCGGCCGGCCACGGCGCGTCCGCGGGGTCCCGCCCTGATACACTTGAGGTCGCATCCCGTGTATCGGGATGACTCCGCGTGCCCACAGCGACAACGCATCTCCGGATGAACGTCGTGGCATCCACTCCCATCGGTCCCTCTTCGTGAGGGCGGGTGTGTGCCGGGCACCAGGCTCGCCGGTCGACCGACCGGCAGATCAAAACCGCAATCGGCATGTGCCGGACAAGGTCCGCACGCGCCCAGAATCAAGGAGAAGACCATGGCTGTGGTCACCATCCGCCAGCTGCTCGACAGCGGCGTGCACTTCGGACACCAGACCCGTCGGTGGAACCCGAAGGTCAAGCGCTTCATCCTCACGGAGCGCAGCGGCATCCACATCATCGACCTCCAGCAGTCGCTGACGTACATCGACAAGGCGTACGACTTCGTCAAGGAGACCGTCGCCCGTGGCGGCACCGTGCTGTTCGTCGGCACGAAGAAGCAGGCGCAGGAGGTGCTCGCCGAGCAGGCGACCCGCGTCGGCCAGCCCTACGTGAACGAGCGCTGGCTCGGTGGTCTGCTGACCAACTTCCAGACCGTGTCGAAGCGCCTCGCGCGCATGAAGGAGCTCGAGGAGCTCGACTTCAACGACCCGGCCGGCACCGGCTTCACCAAGAAGGAGCTGCTGCTCAAGAAGCGCGAGCTGGACAAGCTCCACAAGTCGCTCGGCGGCATCCGCAACCTCACGCGCACGCCCTCGGCCCTGTGGGTCGTCGACGCCAAGCGCGAGCACCTCGCGATCGACGAGGCGAAGAAGCTGGGCATCCCGGTCATCGGCATCCTCGACACGAACGTCGACCCCGACGACCTGCAGTACCCGATCCCGGGTAACGACGACGCCATCCGCTCGGTGGGCCTGCTGACGCGCATCATCGCCGACGCCGCCGCCGAGGGCCTGCAGCAGAAGCACAACCCCGAGGGTGACGCCGAGCCGCTGGCCGAGTGGGAGCGCGAGCTCCTCGAGACCCCGGCCGAGACCGAGGCGCCCGCCGCCGAGGCGACCAAGGCGCCCGCCGCGGAGGAGACCCCGGCCGCTGAGGCCGAGGTCGCCGAGGAGCCGGCCGCCGAGGCCGAGGCTCCCGCCGCCGAGACCACCGAGAAGTAAGTCGTCCGGATCCGACCGGATCCACCGAACCTGAGGAGCCAGCAACAAATGGCCAACTTCACCATCGCCGACATCAAGGCGCTGCGCGAGCAGCTCGGCACGGGCATGGTCGACACCAAGAAGGCGCTCGAGGAGGCCGACGGCGACGTCGAGAAGGCCACCGAGATCCTCCGTCTCAAGGGTGCGAAGGGCAACGCGAAGCGTGCCGACCGCTCCACGAGCGAGGGCCTCGTCGCCGCGCGCGAGGTCGACGGCAAGGTCACGCTGATCGAGCTCGCCTGCGAGACCGACTTCGTCGCCAAGAACGACCGTTTCATCGCGCTGGCCGACAAGGTGGCCGACGCGGCCGCCGCCGTCGCCGCCGACTCGGCCGAGGCCGCGCTTGCCGCCGCCGCGGGCGACAAGACGGTCGAGCAGCTGATCTCGGACGAGGCAGCCATCATCGGCGAGAAGGTCGAGCTGCGCCGCGTGCGCACGCTGTCCGGCGACGCCTTCCAGGTCTACCTCCACAAGACCAGCAAGGACCTGCCTCCGCAGGTCGGCGTGGCGGTCGCGTACACGGGCGGCGACGCCGAGACGGCTCGCAGCATCGCGCAGCACATCTCGTTCGCGAACCCGTCGTACCTGACGCGCGACGAGGTCCCCGAGGCCGAGGTCGAGAAGGAGCGTGCGGTCGTGACCGAGCTCACGCGCCAGGAGGGCAAGCCCGAGGCTGCCCTTCCGAAGATCGTCGAGGGTCGCATCAACGCCTACTTCAAGCAGGTCGCCCTGCTCGACCAGGCGTACGCCAAGGACGACAAGCAGTCCGTGAAGCAGGTGGCCGAGGCCGCCGGCATCACGATCACCGGCTTCGTCCGCTTCAAGGTCGGCGCGTAGCAGCGTCTCGAGGGGGCTCGGATCCATCCCGGATCCGGGCCCCCTTTCCGCGCGCGGCGGCGAACTCGCTGCGCGCTCCCTGCGGAGACCACCGCCACCGGTAGCGTAGGAACGCGACGAGAGGAACACACACGTGATCGATGAGAAGACCGGGCGCCGCCGCGTCCTGCTCAAGCTCTCCGGCGAGGCCTTCGGGGGCGGGCAGCTGGGTGTGAACCCGGATGTCGTCAGCCAGATCGCCCGTGAGATCGCCGAGGCGACCGATCGCGTGGAGATCGCCATCGTCGTCGGCGGCGGCAACTTCTTCCGCGGTGCCGAGCTGAGCCAGCGCGGGATGGACCGCGGACGCGCCGACTACATGGGAATGCTGGGCACGGTGATGAATGCGCTCGCCCTGCAGGACTTCCTCGAGCAGGCAGGGGCCGCCACCCGTGTGCAGTCGGCAATCGCCATGACGCAGGTCGCCGAGCCGTACATCCCGCGTCGCGCGCAGCGCCACATGGAGAAGGGCCGCGTTGTGATCTTCGGCGCCGGCGCCGGGCTTCCATACTTCTCGACTGACACCGTCGCCGCTCAGCGCGCGCTGGAGATCGGCGCGGACGAGGTTCTCGTCGCGAAGAACGGCGTCGACGGCGTCTACACGGCCGACCCGCGCACCGACCCGACGGCCACGAAGCTCGACACCGTGAGCTACGCCGACGCGCTCGTCCAGGGCCTGAAGGTCGTCGACTCGACCGCGTTCAGCCTCTGCATGGACAACCGGATCGACATGCGCGTGTTCGGCATGGAGCCGTCGGGCAACGTCACGCAGGCCCTCCTCGGCGCCGAGATCGGCACGCTGGTCACGGCCTGAGGCGGGCCCGCCGCTCCCAGAGCGCGCCCAGCGCGCACACTAAACTCTTCAAGTACCACCCCGACGAATGGAGTCACCGTGATCGCGGACGTCCTGGCCGAAGCCACTTCCCGCATGGATCGAGCCGTCGAGGCGGCGAAGGAGGACTTCTCCACTGTCCGCACCGGTCGCGCCAACCCCCAGCTGTTCCAGAAGGTCCTCGTCGACTACTACGGCACGCCCACGCCGCTGCAGCAGCTCGCGGCGCTCGCCAACCCGGAGGCGCGCACGCTGCTCGTGACGCCGTACGACAAGTCGGCGCTGAAGGCGATCGAGGACGCGATCCGCGAGATGCCGAACCTCGGGGCGAACCCGACCAACGACGGCAACCTGATCCGCATCACCATGCCCGAGCTGACCTCGGAGCGCCGCAAGGAGTTCGTGAAGCTCGTGCGCACCAAGGGCGAGGACGCGAAGGTGCGCATCCGCGGCATCCGCCGTCAGATCAAGGACGACCTCGACGCGCTGAAGGACGAGATCGGCGAGGACGACATCGCCCGCGGCGAGAAGGAGCTCGACGCCATCACGAAGGCGCACGTCGAGAAGATCGACGAGGCCCTCAAGCACAAAGAGGCAGAGCTTCTCGAGGTCTGATCCATGAGCGACGTTCCGGAGGCAGAGGGGGCGGCGGCCGACGCATCGCGCCGTCCCGCCGCGCCGCACGGCGCGGAGCAGCCGAGCCTCGTGACGCCGCCCGTCAGCGCGCCGCCCGAGGTGAAGCACGAGAGCCTTCCCGCGGCGTCGCGCGTGGATCACGCGGCCGAGCTGCAGGCGCGCATCCGCGCCGCCCGCAGCGAGTTCGAGATGCACGCGGCGCACGCCCGCGACCAGTTCGACGAGGCGAACGAGCGCATCAAGGCGCGCACCGGCCGCGATCTGCTCGTGGCGATCGCGATCGGCCTCGCGATCGGCGTGATCACGGTGTCGTCGCTGGTCTTCGTCAAGTGGACGTTCACGATCTTCGCGGCGGCGGCCGCCGTGCTCAGCGTCTTCGAGCTCTCCCGCGCGCTGCAGGCGGGCGGCCGTCGCATCGACCTGGTGCCGCAGCTCGCCGCCGTGGCGCTGCTGCTGGTCTCGGGCTACGCCGGTGACCTGTGGCTTCACTGGTCGATGCTGTTCGCGTCCATCGCGCTCGTGATCGTCTGGCGCCTGATGGCGCAGATGGCCGCGCAGGACGGCCGGGTGTACGCGGATGTGCTCGCCGACGTCGCCGTCGGCGCGTTCGTGACGCTGTACGTGCCGTTCCTTGCAAGCCTCGCGCTTGTGCTGCTGCGTGAGCCCGGCGGCGAGTGGTGGGTCCTGGCGTTCATCGCGGTGGTGGTCGTCGCGGACACGGGGGCGTACGCTGCGGGTCTCGCCTTCGGCCGCACGCCGATGGCGCCTCGGATCAGCCCGAACAAGACGTGGGAGGGCTTCGCCGGCGCGGTCCTCGCCTCGCTCGTCGCGGGCGCCCTGCTCGCGCACTTCATGCTCGGGCTGCCCTGGTGGAGCGGCCTCATCTTCGGTGCCGTCGTCATGGGCACCGCGACCGCTGGGGACCTCAGCGAGTCGATGGTCAAGCGCGATTTGGGGATCAAGGACATGAGCTCGTGGCTTCCTGGGCACGGGGGAGTGCTTGACCGTCTCGACAGCATCCTGCCGTCGGTGACGGCGGCGCTCATCCTGCACCACCTGCTGGCGCCGCTGGGCGCGTCGGGGGTCACCCCGTGAGCGGCGCGACGCAGCCGTTCCCGCTGGCGCAGGGTCGCGAGAAGGGGTACGACCGCGAGGCGGTCGACGAGTTCCTGGCGAAGGCGCGCGGCACGTTCGAGCAGGGCGCATCCGCCATCGACGCGCGCGCGGTCCGCGAGGTGGCGTTCCCTCTGCGCCGCGGCGGCTACCAGATCGCCGCGGTCGACGCGGCGCTGGGCCGGATCGAGGACGCCTTCGCGGCGCGTGAGCGTGAGCGCGCGATCGCCTCGGGCGGCGCCGAGGTCTGGGTCGAGCGGGCGCGCGCGGAGGCGCAGGTCATCCTCGACCGGATGAGCCGTCCCAAGGGCCGGCGCTTCGACCGCGTGTCCTGGCTCTCGTACGGCTACGCGCCCGACGAGGTGGATCTCGTCGCGGATCGGCTGACCCGCTATTTCGAGGCGGGGGAGCCGGTGACGGTCGAGCAGGTGCGTGCGGCCGCCTTCCGGCTGGTGCGCGGCGGCTACCGGGAGGAGCAGGTCGACGCGCTGCTCGACGCGGTGGTCGACGTGATGCTCGCGGTGCGCTGAGCGCATTTGTCACGAACTGATCACATTCGCGGTGGATTCCCCGGAAGGCCCGGGTTAGACTCGGGGAACTGTGACTTCCGCCTACGAGACCCGAACCCGGACGGCAACCCAGATCACGCGCCGTGATGCGCGCGCGCTGACGGCCCGTACCGCCGCCCCCGCGCAGACGCGCCTCAGCCGTCGCCGCGGGGTGCTCAGCGTCTTCGCGGGTGTCGCCGCGTTCGGCTTCCTCGCCGCGTATCTTGTGCCCACGACGGCCGCGCTTGCCGAGGGCGTCGCGACGTCCAGCTACGACACGGCGCAGGCCGACGCGCAGGTCTACGTCGCCGCGGCGAATCTGACGCCCGCCGGCAGCGTGCAGTACGGCTCGTACGAGGTCGAGCTCGCGCCTCAGGCCGATGGCGCACCGCACCCGAAGGCGCCTGTCGACGAGTGGGTCGCGTACGCCGAGAGCAAGGACATCTCGGTGCCCGAGGGCGCCACGCGCGACGAGGTCATCGCGCTCGTGGACAAGGCCGCCGAGGAGGCCGCGAAGGCCGCCGAGCAGCCCACCGTCGCCGCAGCCTCCGGCGGCGGGGCCCCCGCGGCCGCTGTCCAGGTGCCGTTCTACACGGGCGGCGGCTCGAAGGAGCAGTGGATGGCCGCTGCCGGCATCGCCCAGGGCGACTGGGGCTACGTCGACTACATCGTCTCGCGCGAGAGCGGCTGGAACCCGAATGCGACGAACGCGTCGTCGGGAGCCTGCGGTCTCGTCCAGGCGCTCCCGTGCAGCAAGGTGCCCGGCGGCGGCTACGACCCCGTCGCGAACCTGACGTGGGCCAACGGCTACGCGGTCGGCCGCTACGGCAGCTGGGCCAACGCGTACGCCTTCTGGACCTCCAACCACTGGTGGTAGGCCGCGCGCAATGCCACGCTCGCACCGTCGTCGCCGGGATGACCGCGACGACGACTCGCTCGACCGCCTGATCGCGGGATGGCGGCGCACCGAGACCCGGCGCGGCCGCGAGTACTCGGTGCAGCCGGTCTCCGGCGCCCGCACCGAGAAGAGCTACACGTGCCCCGGGTGCAGCCGTTCCATCGAGATCGGTGTCGCGCATGTCGTCGTGTGGCGGGAAGACGGCGTCATGGGCCCGGCCGCCGATCTCGCGGCGCGGCGCCACTGGCACACCCACTGCTGGAAGACGGACTGAGGGCCGCGGAGGGAGACACATGGAGATCCGCGGAGCCACGCTGCTGCCGGCACGGCGCGAAGACATCGAGCTTCACACAAGCGACGGCCTCAGCCTCGTCGGTGAGCTCTCGCTGCCGGCCGACAGGGAACCCGTCGCGACGCTCGTCACGCTGCATCCGCTGCCGACGCACGGCGGCTTCATGGACTCGCACATCATCCGCAAGGCCGCCGCGCGCCTGCCCGCCCTTGCGGACCTCGCCGTGCTGCGGTTCAACACGCGCGGCACGACGTCGCCACGCGGCACGAGCGACGGACAGTTCGGCGAGGGCGTCGCGGAGGAGGCCGATGTCGCCGCCGCCATGGCGTTCGTCGCGGAGCGCGGTCTGCCCGACCCCTGGCTCCTCGGCTGGTCGTTCGGCACCGAGCTGGCCCTGAAGTACGGGCGGCAGCACAACGTCCGAGGGACGATCCTGCTGTCGCCTCCGCTTCACCGCACGACGGATGATGAGCTCCGCGCGTGGGAGGGGGATCCGCGACCGCTCGTCGCGCTGATCCCGGATTTCGACGACTACCTGCGCCCCGCCGAGGCCGCCGAGCGCTTCTCGCTCATCCCGCACATCCGGCTGATCGATGTCGCCGAGGGCAAGCACCTCTGGGTCGGCGAGAAGCAGACGTATCGCGTGCTCAGCGAGATCGTGGGCGCGGTCAATCCCGACGCGCTGCCGCTGCCGATGTCCTATTAGCTCGCTTCGCTCGCGCGTCCCACGCACTCGGGGACCCGCTTCGCGGATTCTTGATTGCTCACGCCCCTCGGCCGCTTCGAGCACGGCTCCGCCGCGCCCTCGCGTCCTCGCACTGTCGCTGACGCTCCATTGGAGGCGTGAGGTGGCGGGCGTACGAACGCCCGCACGCTCGCTTCGCTCGCACGCCGGGACGGGCGTGAGGAGGTACTGCTAGCGCTCGTTCATGCGCGGGATGACCACCTGGCGGTAGATGATCAGGATGCTCGCCGCGACGGGGATCGCGATGAGCGCGCCCAGCAGGCCGAGCAGCGCGCCACCCGCGAGGGCGGAGACCACGACCACTCCGCCTGGCACCGACACGGCGCGGCTCATGATGCGCGGCGACAGCACGTACGCCTCGATCTGCATGTACACGAGGTAGTAGATGGCGGCGATGATCGCCGTGGTGGGGGAGCCGAGCCCCGGGATCAGGCACGTGAGCGCGATGATCGTCGAACCCGTGAGCGTTCCGACGAGCGGGATCATCGACCCGAGGAACGCGACGACCGCCAGGACCGCGGGGAACGGCGCGCGGATGATGTTCAGGAAGATCAGGCTCAGGACGCCGTTGATGAGCGCGAGGCTCACCTGCCCCATGACGTAGTAGCCGACCGAATCGGTGATCTGGTCGCCGAGCGAGACGAACGTCGGGCGCTTCGACGCGGGCGCGAGCTGATAGATCGAGCGCTTCAGCGACGGCGTCGACGCCGTGAAGTAGATCGTCAGGATCAGGATGATGAAGGCGCCGAACAGGCCGTTGACCACGCCGAACGTGACGCCGACGAGGCTCTCGCTGATGGTGTCGATGTTGCCGACGAGCCAGTCCTGGACCGTGGTGAACACCTGCGTGATGACGTCCTCCTGGAAGTACAGGAGCAGCCACGCTTGGAGGTCCTGCTGCCAGGTGCCGCGCTGGATGATCGCACTCACCGCGTTGATCAGCTCGCCGATCTGGCCCGCGAGCACGGGCAGGATGATGAGCACGATGCCTGCGAAGAGCCCCAGCACGGCGATGAGCGTGATCAGCACGGCGGCCCAGCGAGGCAGCCGACGACGCTCGAGCCACGAGACGACCGGGTCGAGGCCCAGCGCGATGAACAGCGCCGTTCCGACGTAGAGGAGGATCGTCGAGAGGGTCTGCAGGCTCTGCAGCAGCATGATGCCGAGACCGACGCCGAGGGTTGCCACCAATGCGACCCGGAACGGGTTGTGGATCTTCACGCAGTCTCCTCCGGGATCGTCCTCTGCGGACAGTGTCGTGAGGTCAGGATATGGGGCTCGGGCGACCGGTTCCGCGCGCGACCTGCTCCTGGGCGGTTTTCAGGACGCTTCGCTAGTCTGGAAAGTCGAGTGCCGAGATCCGCCGTACCGATGAGCGGGTCTGTTAGGAGTCGGATTCGTGCGTTTCGTCTGGGCGGTCATCGCCTTCGTGCTCGCGGCCGCGCTGATCGGCGCCGGAATCGCCCAGCGCACCGTGTTTCTGGGGCCGGACACGGCCACGATGCAGGTCGATGTCCAGGAGGATCAGCCGTACACGCTGATCGATGCGGAGGTGTTCCGCGCCCACTCCGGCACGCAGACGCTCAAGGTCGAGGGCTCCGAGCAGATCTACCTCGCGTACAGCCGCACCGCCGACCTGGAGGCCTGGCTGTCCGACGCGCCGTACACGCACGTGACGCTGGATGACGACGGCGAGGCCGTCGCCGAGTCGGTGCCCGCCGCGGAGCCCTCGTGGGAGGGCGACGTGTATCCGGGCCGCAACCCCGCGGGATCGGATCTGTGGCTCGAGGAGCGCACCGCCGAGGGGTCGCTCAGCACGCCGCTTCAGCTTCCCGAGGACGTCAGCGTCCTCCTCGCCTCCGACGGCCACGCACCGGCGCCGACAGACATCTCGATCGTCTGGCCGATCTCCAACGCGACGCCATGGGCCGGCCCGCTGATCGTCGCCGGCGCGCTGATCCTGCTGCTCGGGGTCATCCTGTGGGTCCTCGGGATCCGTCACGTCCGTCGCTCGCGCGGACCCCGCCGCAAGGGCAGCGTCCAGGCCGAGCCGCGGCGCCGCGCGCTCGGGGCGGGTCGCCGGCGCGGCGCGGTCGCGGCCGCGGAGCCGCGCAAGGAGCTGACCGCCGGGCCCGACGCCGCATCGAGCGACGAGGCCGCGGAGGGGGCCGACGCCGCCGACAACCCCGACGCGTCGTCGGATGCGCCGGAGAAGAACGGCGAAGACGAGGCGCCCGGTGGCAGCAGTCGCCGTGGCGGTCGGCGCGCCCTGCTCGCTGTACCCGTGTTCGGGCTGACGGCGGCGCTTCTCACCGGCTGCTCGCCCGACGCGTGGCCGCAGTTCGGCTCCACGCCCACGCCGACGCCCACCGAGACGGTCGTCGCACCGGAGAACCAGCAGGCTCCCGCGCTGACCGACGCGCAGGCGGTGCGGATCGCCGAGGACATCGCCGCGACCGTGGAGAAGGCGGATGCCGACCGCGATCTCGACCTCGCGAAGACCCGCCTCGACGGCATCGCCCTGACGATGCGCGAGGTCAACTACCGCATCCGCGGCGACGTCGAGGACTATCCCGCGCCGCTGCCGATCCCCGGCGACAGCGTGCGGATCATCCTGCCCCAGGCATTCGACGAGTGGCCCCGCTCGGCGATGCTCGTCGTCGAGGGCGAGGCGACGGCCGAGGGTGAGCAGGCCCCCCCGACGATCATGAACATCACGCAGGCGGACCCGTGGGCGAAGTACAAGGTGACGACCGTGGCGAGCCTCGAAGCGGCCGCGGAGCTCCCGAAGCTCGCGCCCTGGTGGCTCGGCGCGGCGCTGGTTCCGCCGGACTCGTCGTTCCTGGCGATCGCACCGGCCGAGCTTCCCGCCGCCTACGCGGACGTCCTGGCCCACGGCGAGAAGAGCAAGTTCGCACCGTTGTTCGACCTCGAGAGCGACAGCTTCCGGGTCGCGCTCGAGGACGCGCGCGCGGAGACGCTGTCGAAGTTCCGGGAGACCGGCGCGGAGACGGGCGAGATGACGTTCGAGCAGGGTGTGGGCCCGTCGGATCCGACGGCCCTCGCGACGCTCGAGAGCGGGGCCATCGTCGCGGTGACGGTGGACACGCGCATCGTGACGGCCCCGACAGATGAGGGCGTCGTCGTCAAGTTCCCTGGCAACAAGGGCGTGGTCGCGCTCGTCGGCGAGGAGACCTCATCCACCCCCGTCGTCGAGACCGCGACCAACCAGCTGTTCTTCGCGGTGCCGGCCCAGGGCTCGCCCGAGCAGATCCGACTGCTCGGCTACTCCTCGGGGCTGCGCACCGCGGAGATCCGCGAGGAATGATCCGAGACCGGTTGATCGTTGCATCGAACGGATCCGTCGAAAGGTGACCGATGGCTGACGCCTCCTCCACGCTGAACGCCGCTGCCCTGCGCGGGGCGGTGGACCTGTCCTCGCTGCGCAACCGGCCCGCGCCCGCGCAGCCGGCCGCCGGCGGCTCCGCTCCCGCCCAGCCGGGCGCCGCGGGCGCCGCGCCGCAGGGTGCGCTGCCGCTCGTGTTCGACGTCACCGACGCCACGTTCGGCGAGGTGCTCGAGCTCTCCCGGCAGGTGCCGGTGGTCGTCGACCTCTGGGCCGAGTGGTGCGGGCCGTGCAAGCAGCTGAGCCCCGTGCTCGAGAAGGTCGTCACCGAGCTCGCGGGGCGCCTTGTGCTCGCGAAGGTCGACGTCGACGCGAACCCGCAGCTGCAGCAGGCGTTCCGCGCCCAGTCGATCCCGATGGTCGTCGCGCTCGTGGCCGGCCAGCCGGTTCCGCTGTTCACCGGTGCCGTGCCCGAGGAGCAGGTGCGTCAGGTCTTCGACCAGCTGCTGCAGCTCGCCGCGCAGAACGGCGTGACCGGGACGGTGCCCGTGGAGGGCGCACCCGCAGAGGCGCCGGCCGAACCGCCGATGCCGCCGCTGCACGCCGAGGCGTTCGCGGCGATCGAGGCGGGCGACTACCCCCGCGCGATCACGGCATACGAGCAGGCGCTGAAGGAGAACCCGCGCGACGAGGACGCCAAGGCGGGTCTCGCGCAGGTGAGCCTGCTCGCCCGCGTGCAGGGTGTCGATCTGCAGGCCGCCCGTCAGGCGGCCGCCGACGCGCCGCGGGACGTGGATGCGCAGCTCGTCGTCGCCGATCTCGACATCGCGGGTGGCCACGTGGACGACGCGTTCGACCGTCTGCTCGAGCTGTTCGCCTCGCTGCCGTCGGAGGAGCGCGCGCCCGTGCGGGAGCGGCTCGTGGAGCTGTTCGGCCTCGTCGGCGCCGCCGACCCGCGCGTCGTCCGCGCCCGCGGGCAGCTGACCTCGCTGCTCTTCTGATCGCCGCCGGGTCTCGGCCGTGACCATCTACCTCGACCACGCCGCGACCGCGCCCCTGCGCACCGAGGCGCGCGACGCGTGGCTCGAGGCGTCGCAGGTCGTCGGCAACGCCTCGTCCATCCACGGGGCGGGGCAGACCGCGCGGCGCCTGCTGGAGGACGCCCGCGAGCGCCTCGCGGGCGTGCTCGACTGCCAGCCGATCGAGGTCGTCTTCACCTCGGGCGGCACCGAGGCGGTCAACCTCGCGCTCAAGGGGCTGTGGTGGGCGCGGCCGTCGGGGACGGACGCGATCGTGCTGCCCGACGGGGAGCATCACGCCACGCTCGACGCCGTCGAGTGGCTGAGCGCTCACGAGGCCGCGCGGGTCGTTCCCGTCCCGCTCGGGGCGACCGCGCGCATCCTGCCCGATCGCTTCGCGGAGGCCCTGGACGAGGGCACCGCGCTGGCGACGGCGCTCGCGGCGAACAACGAGGCGGGGACGGTCAACGATGTCGCGACGCTGGCGGCCATCGCGGCTCAGCGCGGAGTGCCGCTGCACGTGGACGCGGTCGCCGCGTTCGGGCACGTGCCGGTGACCTTCCGTCGCTGGCGGGGCGGGGCATCCGGATCCGTCGGGCTCGTCGCGCTCAGCGTGTCGGGGCACAAGATCGGCGCACCCGTCGGCACGGGGGCGCTCGTCGTCTCCCGCGACGCCGCGCCGACCGCACTGCTCCACGGCGGCGGGCAGCAGCGGACGCTGCGGGCGGGTACACAGGATGTCCCGGGCGCGGTGGCGCTGGCGGTCGCGGCCGAGCTGGCGGAACGGGAACGCGCGGCGGAGACGAGGCGGCTGTCCGGCCTGCGCGACCGCCTCATCGCGGGCGTCCGCGCCGGCGTGCCGGAGGCCATCCTGCTCGGAGATCCTGTCGACCGGCTGCCCGGCAACGTCCACCTGCATCTGCCGGGTGCGCCGGGTGAGTCGCTGCTCTACCTGCTCGATCGGGCGGGGATCGCGGTGTCCACCGGGTCCGCGTGCCAGGCCGGGGTTCCGGAACCGTCGCACGTTGTGATGGCGATGGGATACGACGAGCGCGCGGCGCGACAGGTGCTGCGGATCACGCTCGGACGCACGACGACCGAGGGGCACGTCGACGCGCTGCTCGCCGCCCTGCCGGACGCATATCGCCAGGCCGCGCACCGCTGATCCGCACGGTTGCTGAGCGGCCGGAGCGAGCCGAGGCGATCATCCGGCCCTCGTCCAGCGGTGCCTTCGTAGACTGGGACGATGCGGATCCTGGCGGCGATGAGCGGTGGAGTCGACTCCGCCGTGGCCGCGGCGCGCGCGGTCGACGCGGGGCACGAGGTTGTGGGCGTTCACCTCGCGCTGTCCCGCGCGGGCGGCACGCTGCGCACCGGCAGCCGCGGCTGCTGCACGATCGAGGACGCGATGGATGCCCGCCGCGTCGCCGACAAGCTGGGCATCCCGTTCTACGTGTGGGACTTCTCCGAGCGGTTCCGCGACGACGTGATCGACGACTTCGTCGCCGAGTACCAGGCGGGTCGCACGCCCAACCCCTGCATGCGCTGCAACGAGAAGATCAAGTTCGCCGCGCTCCTCGAGCGGGCACTCGAGCTCGGCTTCGACGCCGTCTGCACCGGTCACTACGCGATCCTGCGCGACGGCGAGCGCGGGCTCGAGCTTCACCGCTCCAGCGAGGAGGCCAAGGATCAGTCGTACGTGCTCGGCGTGCTGACGGCCGAGCAGCTCGCGCACACGTACTTCCCGCTCGGTGAGACGCCGTCCAAGGCGCTCGTGCGCGCCGAGGCCGAGGCGCGCGGCTTCACGGTGGCGAAGAAGCCCGACAGCTACGACATCTGCTTCATCCCGGACGGCGACACGCGCGGGTGGCTCGCCGACAAGGTCGGCACCGCGCCGGGCGAGATCCTCGACCGGGAGGGCGCGGTTGTGGGCTCCCATGACGGCGCGCACGCGTTCACGGTGGGACAGCGCAAGGGGCTGCGTCTTGGCGTTCCGGCGCCGGATGGGAAGCCGCGCTTCGTGCTGGAGGTGCGGCCCGTGACGAACACCGTGGTGGTCGGGCCGAAGGAGGCCCTCGCGATCGGCGAGCTCGCCGGCGGCCGCTTCACGTGGGCCGGTGCCGCGCCGCTCGACGCGACCACCCCCTTCCGGTGCGACGTCCAGGTGCGGGCGCACGCGGATCCGGTTCCCGCCGTGGCCGTGGTGCGCGACGGCGAGCTGGTCGTGACGCCGGATGACCCGCTGCACGGCGTCGCGCCCGGCCAGACGGCCGTCATCTACGACCACACGCGCGTGATCGGCCAGTGCACGATCGACCGCACGGTGTCGGCCGTTCCCGCGGGCGTCTAGCCCGTCCGGTCTGTGGTCGGCAAGCCCCGGGGGATGTCCCACCCCCTTCGTAGACTTGGGGCGTGGCTGACGACGCGCGTGACCTTCCCGATCTGACCCTCGACGAGGCGCGCGCCGAGGCGCGAGAGCTGACCGAGCGGATCCTCGAGGCGAAGGACGCGTACTACGGGCGCGACACCTCGCTGGTGGACGACGCGACGTACGACGGGTGGATGCGGCGTCTCGAGGCGATCGAGCGCGCGCATCCCGAGCTGGCGGGTCAGGACTCGCCGACGCAGATGGTGGGCGCGGCCGAGGGCACGACCCTGGCGACCATCGAGCACGCCGAGCGCATGCTCAGCCTCGACAACGTGTTCTCGATCGACGAGCTGCGCGAGTGGGCGACGAAGGCGCAGGACGCCGCGGGCCGGCGGGTCGCGTGGCTCACCGAGCTGAAGATCGACGGCCTGGCGATCAACCTGCGCTACGAGAACGGCGTGCTGACGTCCGCCGCGACGCGCGGCGACGGCCGCGTGGGCGAGATCGTGACGGAGAACGCGCTGCGCCTCGCCGACATCCCCGAGCGCCTCGCGGGGGAGGGGCATCCCCGCATCGTGGAGGTGCGGGGCGAGGTGTTCATCCCCGTCGAGGCCTTCGAGAAGCTGAACGCGCTGCAGGCCGACCTGCGAGACCGCGCCGTGGCCGAGGGCCGAGAGCGCGCCGAGTCGCGCGGGCGCCCGTTCGACGAGGACAAGGCGCTGCTGTCGGCCGTGCGCCGGTTCCCCGCCTTCGCGAACCCCCGCAACGCCGCGAGCGGCGGCCTGCGCCAGCAGATCGAGAAGAAGTCGGGCCTCGAACTCGAGGCAGCCCTGGCTCGCGTCGGATCGCTGCGCCTCTACGTGCACGGCATCGGAGCGTGGCAGAACCCGCCGGTCGAGGCCCAGAGCGAGGTCTATGCGCTGCTCAAGGAGTGGGGTCTGCCGATCAGCCCGCACCCGAAGGTGTGCGCCTCGATCGACGAGGTGCTCGCCTTCGTCGAGTACTACGGCGAGCACCGCCACTCGGTCGAGCACGAGCTCGACGGCATCGTGGTCAAGGTCGACGAGCTCGCGCTCCACGACGAGCTCGGCGCCACCAGCCGCGCACCGCGGTGGGCGATCGCGTACAAGTACCCGCCCGAGGAGGTGCACACGCGGCTGCTCGACATCGTCGTGTCCGTCGGCCGCACCGGTCGGGCGACGCCCTACGCCGTGATGGAGCCCGCCCACGTGGCCGGATCCGTCGTGCGGCAGGCGACCCTTCACAACCAGGACGTCGTGAAGGCGAAGGGCGTGCTGATCGGCGACACGGTGGTGCTGCGCAAGGCGGGCGACGTGATCCCGGAGGTGCTCGGACCGGTGGTCGACAAGCGCGACGGCACCGAACGCGCGTTCGTGATGCCGGCGGAGTGCCCCGAGTGCGGCACGCCGCTGCGCCCGATGAAGGAGGGCGACATCGACCTCCGCTGCCCGAACGCGAAGGACTGCCCCGCGCAGGTGCGCGGCCGCGTCGAGCACATCGGGTCCCGCGGCGCCCTCGACATCGAGGCCCTCGGCGAGGTCACGGCGGCGGCGCTCACGCAGCCGGATGTGCCGGCCGATCCGCCGCTTCACACCGAGGCCGCGCTGTTCGACCTCACGCTCGACCAGATCGTTCCCATCGAGGTCGTGGTGCGCGACGCCGAGACGGGCGAGCGTCGCGTCGACGAGAAGACCGGCGAGTACGTGCGCCGCGCGCCGTTCCGCCGCAACCCGACAGCCGCCGAGCGGAAGGAGGGCAGGGAGGGACCGCAGCCGTCCTCGCAGGCGCTGAAGCTGATCGACGAGCTCGAGAAGGCGAAGACGAAGGATCTGTGGCGCCTGCTGGTGTCGCTCAACATCCGGCACGTCGGCCCCGTCGCCGCCCGCGCGCTGGCGACGTACTTCGGGTCGCTCGACGCGATCCGCGCAGCCTCGCGCGAGGAGCTCGCCGGCGTCGAGGGCGTCGGGCCGATCATCGCCGACTCGCTGCTCGAGTGGTTCGAGGTCGACTGGCACATCGAGATCCTCGACCGCTGGCGCGCGGCGGGCGTGAGGTTCGAGACCCCGGGGCATCCCGGTCCCGGCGCCGCGTCGGCCGGGGGCGGCGTCCTCGACGGGCTCACGGTCGTGGCGACGGGCTCGCTCGAGGGCTACAGCCGCGAGGGTGCGCAGGAGGCGATCATGAAGGCCGGCGGAAAGGCGGCCTCGAGCGTCTCCAAGAAGACCGACTTCGTCGCGGCGGGGCCCGGCGCGGGCTCGAAGCTCGCCAAGGCCGAGCACCTCGGCGTCCGCATCCTCGACGCGGCGCAGTTCCACATCCTCGTCACCGAGGGGCCCGGCGCACTGCCGCCGGCCGCCGAGGCCGACGCCGGCTGACGCTCACAGCCCATCGAGCTCGTCGAGCAGCTCCACGGCGGCGCGCGCGTACTCGCCGATCCACCGGTCATGGATGCGCTTGATCGGCAGGGGAGCGAGCGTCAGACGCCGCTCGCGGCCGACGCGGTGGCCGATCACGAGCTCGGCGCGCTCGAGCACCCTCAGATGCTGCAGTGCCGTCGTCCGGTCGAGCTCCGGGAATCTGCCGCACAGCTCGCCCGTCGAGCACGGCCCCTCCCGGAGCACGTCGAGCATGCGCCGCCGCGTCGACGATGCCAGGGCCTTGAACACCCGCTCGTCATCGGCGTCATCGCTCTTGCGTGGCGCATCAGACATGTTGTAAAAATATCACATGAACGACACCGAGCCCCTGTCCGAGCTGCGCTTCACCGTCTCGGGTCGCGTGTCGCGCCCCGTCGCCGACGTGTACGAGGCGGTCGCCGATCCCGGCCAGCTCTCCCGCTACTTCACGACCGGAGGGGCGCGCGGGCGGCTCGAGGCCGGCGCGGATGTCACGTGGGACTTCGCCGACTTCCCCGGCGCGTTTCCGGTCACGGTGGTCGAGGCACAAGCCCCGAACCGGATCGTCATCGAATGGGATGGCGCAGAGACGGCCGGGGGCCGCGGCACAACGCGCACGACCTTCGAGTTCGCGTCGATCGATGACGGCACGCGCACCCTCGTCACGATCACGGAGGAGGCCTGGGCGGCGACGGCGGCCGGCGCGAAGAGCGCGTTCGGCAACTGCGAGGGCTGGACCGGGATGCTCGCCGCGCTGAAGGCCTGGGTCGAGCACGGCATCAACCTGCGCGAGGGGTTCTACCGCTGAGCGGCGCGCCGGCGCGGGTGGCCGAATAGGCTCGGAGACATGGAACCGCGCACCCTCGGCCGCACCGGCCGCGACGTCTCGACGATCGGCCTCGGAACCTGGCAGCTCGGCGCGGATTGGGGCGATGTCGCGCAGAGCGACGCGTTCGCCGTGCTCGACGCCGCCCACTCGTCCGGCGTCACGATCTTCGACACCGCGGATGTCTACGGCGACGGCCGCAGCGAGCAGACGATCGGGGAGTGGCTGCGCGCCAACCCCGACTCCGGTGTGTTCGTCGCGACCAAGATGATCCGCCGGGCGGACGCCCCGGATCTGGCGCACGCGACGCTCGAGAACTTCCGCGCCTGGACCGACCGCTCCCGCCGGAACCTGGGCGTCGACACGCTCGACCTCGTGCAGCTTCACTGCCCCACGAGCGACGTGTACGAGACCGACCGCGTATTCGACGACCTCGACACCCTGGTGGCGGACGGCGCCATCGCGAACTACGGCGTGAGCGTCGAGACCGTCGCCGAGGCCCTGCGCGCCATCGAGCGCCCCGGCGTGGCGAGCGTGCAGATCATCCTGAACGCGTTCCGTCGCAAGCCGCTCGAGGAGGTGCTTCCGGCGGCGATCGCCGCGGGCGTCGGCATCATCGCGCGCGTGCCGCTCGCGAGCGGGCTGCTGAGCGGCCGCTACACGCGGGAGACGACGTTCGCGGAGAACGACCACCGCAACTACAACCGCGACGGGTCGGCATTCGACGTGGGCGAGACGTTCTCGGGCGTCGACTACGAGACGGGCGTCGACGCGGCGCAGCGCTTCTCCGCGCTCGCGCGCGAGGCGGGCCTCGAGCCGGCCACCGCGGCCCTCGCGTGGGTCGCGCAGCAGCCCGGAGTGACCACGGTCATCCCCGGCGCGCGGAACCCGGAGCAGGCTCGCGCGAATGCCGCGGCCGGTGAGGTCGGGCCGCTGCCGCAGGACTTCCTCGACGCGGTGCGCGACCTGTACGACGAGGCCATCCGCCCGCTGGTGCACGACCGCTGGTAAGCCCGAAACGAGGAGATCCGCGCTCCTGAGGAGGATTCAGTCCGAAACCTCCTCAGGAACGCGGATCTCCTCGCGAGGCGAGGCGCCGTCAGTCCTTACGGTGGCGGGGCTTGCGGGGCCCGCGGTCGTCGCGGTCCTGACCGCGCGCGTCGCCGTCGCGCGAGGGGCGCCGCCCGCGGGGGCCGCGATCCGGGGCGATCTCGATGAGCTTGCCCGAGATGCGGGTGTCGCGCAGCTTCTCGAGCACCCGGCGGTCGAGGTTCGCGGGCAGCTCGACGATCGAGAAGTCGGGGCGGATCTGGATGGCCCCGAAGTCGTCGCGGCCGAGGCCGCCCTCGTTCGCCAGCGCGCCGACGATCTGACGGGGCTCGACGCGGTGACGACGCCCGACCTCGATGCGGTACGGCTCGTAGTCGCCGCGTCCGCGGCGCGGGGGCCGGTCCTCCCGGGCGCCGCGATCCGATCCGGTGCGCTCGCGCGGGGGCCTGTTGTCGGCGGCGACCGCGGCGGCGAGCTGGTCGTTCTCGGCCTCGATGAGCAGCGGCTTGTCGCCCTGGGCGACGATCGCCAGCGCGGCGGCGACGTCCACCTCGGGCACGTCGTGGTTGCGCACGTAGTGGGCGATCACGTCGCGGTACGCGTCGAGCCGGCCGGTGTCCTGCAGCGCCTCGGTGATCGCGTCGTCGAACCGGGCGAGGCGCGTGCTGTTGACGTCCTCGGCCGTGGGCAGCTGCATCTGGGTGGGCTGCTGACGCGTCGCCTTCTCGATGTGGCCGAGGAGGTAGCGCTCACGCGGGGTGATGAAGCTGATCGCGTCGCCCGTGCGGCCCGCGCGGCCGGTGCGGCCGATGCGGTGCACGTACGACTCGGTGTCGGTCGGGATGTCGAAGTTGACGACGTGGCTGATGCGCTCGACGTCGAGGCCGCGGGCGGCGACGTCAGTGGCGACGAGGATGTCGAGCTTCGCCTCCTTGAGCTGGTTCACCGTGCGCTCGCGCAGGTTCTGGGGGATGTCGCCGTTGATCGCCGCGGCGGAATAGCCGCGGGCGCGCAGCTTCTCGGCCAGCGTCTCGGTCTCGTTCTTCGTGCGGACGAAGACGATCATCCCGTCGAAGTTCTCGACCTCGAGGATGCGCGTGAGGGCATCCACCTTCTGCGAGTACGACACGACGAGGTAGCGCTGGGTGATGTTGGCGTTCGTCGCGGTCTTCGACTTGACCGAGATCTCCTGCGGGTCGCGCAGGTACTGCTGCGCGATCCGGCGGATCTGCGCCGGCATGGTCGCCGAGAACAGCGCGACCTGCTTCTCCTCGGGCGTCTGCGACAGGATCTGCTCGACGTCCTCGGCGAAGCCCATCTTCAGCATCTCGTCCGCCTCGTCGAGCACGAGGTAGTCGAGCTCCGACAGGTCGAGCGTGCCCTTGGCGAGGTGGTCCATCACGCGGCCGGGGGTGCCCACGACGATCTGGACGCCGCGGCGCAGCGCGGACAGCTGCACGCCGTAGCCCTGGCCGCCGTAGACGGGAAGCAGGCGCACGTCGGGCATCTGCGCCGCGTACGACTCGAAGGCCTCGGCCACCTGCAGCGCGAGCTCGCGGGTGGGGGCCAGGACGAGGGCCTGCGGCACCTTGCGGTTGACGTCGAGTCGCTGCAGGATCGGCAGCGCGAACGCCGCGGTCTTGCCCGTGCCGGTCTGCGCCATGCCCACCACGTCGCGCCCGCTCAGCAGCGTCGGGATCGTCGCCTGCTGGATCGGGGAGGGGGTCTCGTAACCGAGGTCGCGGATCGCGGACAGGACGGATCCGGTGATCCCGAGCTCCTCGAAGCCGGGGGTGGCAGCGGTCTCGGTCAGAGTGTCATCTTCAATAGGCACGTGGCCACGGTAGCCCCTGCCCCTGTCAGTACGCCTGACTCGCCGACCGGGCGCCCGCTGATCAGGACGCGCCGGCGGTGAGCTGGAGGATCTGCTCCTTCACCTGCCGGCGCAGCACCTTGCCGATCATCGACTTGGGAAGCTCGTCGACGATGAAGATGCGGCGGGGGACCTTGTACGGGGTGAGGGTGTCGCGCACGTGCGTGCGCACCGCCTCCACGTCGATCTCGGCGCTCCCGTCGGTGACGATCGCGGCGACGACCTCCTCGCCACTGCGCGCGTTCGGCAGGCCGACGACCGCGGCGTCGGCGATGCCGGGGTACTGCCGCAGGGCGGTCTCGACCTCGGTGGGCGCGACGTTGAAGCCGCCCGTGATGATGAGCTCCTTGATCCGGTCCACGATCCGGACGAACCCGGCGTCGTCGATCGTGACGATGTCGCCGGTGCGGAACCAGCCGTCGACGAACACCTCCTCGGTCTCCTCGCGCTTGCCGTAGTAGCCGCCGAACACCTGCGGGCCCCGCACGATGAGCTCACCCGGCTGACCCTGCTCCACGTCGCGCGTCGGCTCATCCGGGTCGACCACGCGGCACTCGGTGCCCGGCAGCGGCAGGCCCACCGATCCGGCGACACGGTGGGAGGCGACCGGGTTCGCCATCAGCACGGGCGAGCACTCGCTGAGGCCGTAGCCCTCGACGAGGAAGCCGCCCGACTCGGCCTCGAAGGGCTCGACGAGGTCGGCGGACAGCGCCATGGCACCGGAGATCGCGATCTCGGTGCCCGCCAGCGACACTCCGCGCTCCTTCGCCCGCTTGAGCAGGCGCTCGGCGATGGGAGGAACGAGCGGCAGGAACGTCGCCGGGTGCTTCTTCACGACGTCGAGCACCATGTCGGGGTCGAACTTCGGGAACAGCACGAGCCGCGCGCCCATCGACATCGCGAAGGTGAGGCACAGCGTCAGGCCGTACGCGTGGAACATGGGCAGCACGGCGTACACGTTCGTGCCGCGGCCGCGCGTGATGGTCGGCACCCAGGCGCGGGCCTGCGCGGCGTTCGCGAGCAGGTTCCGGTGCGTGAGCGCCGCCCCCTTCGGCGTGCCGGTGGTGCCCGACGTGTACTGGATGATCGCCAGGTCGTCGGTCGCCGGGCCGGGATGCGAGGCAGGCAGGGGAGCGGCCCGCAGCAGCTCCTCCCACTGCGGCACGCCGTGGACCCGCTCGGTCAGCTGCGCCCGCGACTCGCGGGCCTTGGGGATCGGCAGGCGCAGCGCTGCGCGCATGGGCAGCGGCATCGCGCGGGTCACGTCCACAGAGATCAGGTTCTTCACGGCGAGGTCGGCCGGGAACTGCTGCACGGTCCCGACGACCTTGCTCCACACGATCGCGTGCTTCGCGCCGTGGTCCTCGAACTGCTTGCGCAGCTCGCGCGGCGTGTAGAGCGGGTTGTGCTCGACCACGACGGCACCGAGGCGCAGGATCGCGTAGAACGCGATGATGTGCTGCGGGCAGTTGGGAAGGATGATCGCGACCGGATCGCCTTTGCGCACGCCCCGCGCGTGGAGGCCGGCAGCAGCGCGATCGATCGCCGCGTTCAGATCGGCGTAGCTCGTTGTGCGGCCGAAGAACTGCAGCGCCGGCGCGTCGGCGAACTCGCGCCCGGAGGCGGCGACGAGGTCGGGAAGCGACCCGCTGATCTCGTCGAGGTCGGTGGGGACTCCAGCGGCATAGCTGCTCACCCAGGGGCGCGGCGGATCGAAGGTCGTCACGCGACCAGCCTAGGCGTGACGGCTCGGGACGGCAGAGCGTCACCACGTAGACTCTGGGGGTGTCTGAAATCACCCCTGATCTCGTGCGCCATCTCGGTGTGCTCGCCCGGATCCAGCTGAGCGACGAGGAGGTGACCAGCTTGACCTCCGAGCTCGACGCGATCGTCGACAACATCGCCAAGGTCGCGCAGGTCGCCACCCCCGACGTCCCCGCCACGAGCCACCCCATCCCGATGCAGAACGTCTTCCGCCCCGACGAGGTGGCGGAGACGCTCACCACCGCGCAGGCACTGCAGAATGCGCCCGATGCCGACGGCTCGCGCTTCCGCGTGACCGCGATCCTCGGCGAAGAAGAGTAAGGACGCGACGAGCTGTGACAGACATCACCCGCCTGAGCGCGGCCGATCTGGCCGCCAAGCTCGCCTCGCGCGAGATCTCCAGCGTCGAGGCCACGCAGGCCCACCTCGACCGCATCGCCGCCGTCGACGGCGACGTCCACGCCTTCCTCCACGTCTCGGACCACGCTCTCGACGTCGCGGCCGACGTGGACCGCCGCCGCGCGGGCGGCGAGCAGCTCGGCCCGGTCGCGGGCGTGCCGCTCGCGATCAAGGACGTGCTTGTCACGACCGACATGCCCTCGACCTCCGGGTCGAAGATCCTCGAGGGGTACATGTCGCCCTTCGACGCCACGGTCGTCGCGCGCTCGCGCGCGGCGGATCTGGTGCCGCTCGGCAAGACCAACATGGACGAGTTCGCGATGGGCTCGTCCACCGAGCACTCCGCGTACGGTCCCACGCGCAACCCGTGGGACCTCGACCGGATCCCCGGCGGCTCGGGCGGCGGCTCGGCCGCGGCCGTCGCCGCGTTCGAGGCGCCTCTCGCCCTCGGCTCGGACACGGGCGGCTCGATCCGCCAGCCCGCGCACGTCACCGGCACGGTCGGCGTCAAGCCCACCTACGGCGGCGTCAGCCGCTACGGTGCGATCGCGCTGGCGTCGAGCCTCGACCAGGTCGGCCCCGTGACCCGCACGGTGCTCGACGCGGGCCTGCTGCACGACGTGGTCGCCGGACACGACATCCACGACGCGACCTCGATCGCCGACCCGTGGCCCTCGTTCGCCGAGGCGGCCCGAGAGGGCGCGCGCGGCGATGTGCTGAAGGGCCTCAAGGTCGGCGTCGTCAAGGAGCTTCCCGACAGCGGGTTCCAGGCCGGTGTCGCCTCGTCGTTCCGCGACGCGCTGGCGAAGCTTGAGGCGCAGGGCGCCGAGATCGTGGAGATCAGCGCGCCGCACTTCGAGTACGCCGTGGCGGCGTACTACCTGATCCTCCCCGCGGAGGCGTCGAGCAACCTCGCGAAGTTCGACTCGGTGCGCTTCGGCCTTCGCGTCGACGTGCCGGGCGGCACGGTCGAGGACGTCATGTCGGCCACGCGCGACGCGGGCTTCGGTCCCGAGGTGAAGCGCCGCATCATCCTCGGCACCTACGCGCTGTCGGCGGGCTACTACGACGCGTACTACGGCAGCGCGCAGAAGGTGCGCACGCTCATCCAGCGCGACTTCGACCAGGCCTTCGCGTCGGTGGACGTCATCGCGACGCCGTCCGCGCCGACGACGGCGTTCAAGATCGGCGAGAAGATCGACGACCCGCTGTCGATGTACCTCAACGACCTCACGACGATCCCGGCGAACCTCGCCGGCGTGCCCGGCATCTCGGTGCCGTCCGGTCTCGCCGAGGAGGACGGTCTGCCCGTGGGCATCCAGTTCCTGGCCCCCGCCCGCGAGGACGCGCGCCTGTACCGCGTGGGCGCCGCGCTCGAGGCGCTGCTCGTCGACGACTGGGGCGGCCTGCTGCTTGACCGCGCCCCCGCACTGCTGGGAGGGACCCGCTGATGGCGACCGCGAAGCTGATGGACTTCGACAAGGCGCTGGAGCTGTTCGAGCCGGTCATCGGTCTCGAGGTTCACGTCGAGCTGAACACCCGGACGAAGATGTTCTCGCCGGCGGCAAACCCCGCCCACGCGGACAACCACGACGCTGCGCCGAACACGCTCGTCGCCCCGGTCGACATGGGCCTTCCCGGCTCGATGCCGACCGTGAACGCGGAGGCGATCCGCTCGTCGATCAGCCTCGGCCTCGCGCTCGGCTGCTCGATCGCGCCCTCGAGCCGCTTCGCACGGAAGAACTACTTCTACCCGGACCTCGGCAAGAACTACCAGATCAGCCAGTACGACGAGCCGATCGCCTTCGAGGGATCGGTCGAGGTCGAGCTGTCGGACGGCACCATCGTGACCGTGCCGATCGAGCGCGCGCACATGGAGGAGGACGCCGGAAAGCTCACGCACGTCGGCGGCGCCACCGGGCGCATCCAGGGCGCCGAGTACTCGCTCGTCGACTACAACCGCGCCGGCGTGCCGCTTGTCGAGATCGTCACGAAGCCCATCCTCGGCGCCGAGCACCGCGCCCCGGAGCTCGCCAAGGCGTACCTCGCGACGATCCGCGACATCGCGATCGGGCTGGGCATCTCGGAGGCGCGCATGGAGCGCGGCAACATCCGGTGCGACGCGAACGTGTCGCTCCGCCCGCGAGGCGCCGAGAAGCTCGGCACCCGCACCGAGACGAAGAACGTCAACTCGATGCGCTCGGTCGAGCGCGCGGTCCGCTACGAGATCCAGCGCCAGGCGGCGATCCTCGCCGACGGCGGCACGATCATCCAGGAGACCCGCCACTGGCACGAGGACACCGGCACCACGTCGCCCGGTCGCCCGAAGTCGGATGCCGACGACTACCGGTACTTCCCGGAGCCCGACCTGCTTCCCGTCGAGCCCAGCATCGAGCTCATCGAGGAGCTTCGCGCCGCGCTGCCCGAGCCGCCGGCCGTCCGGCGCCGCCGCCTGAAGGGCGACTGGGGCTTCACCGACCTCGAGTTCCAGGATGTCGCCAACGGCGGCCTGCTGGCCGAGGTCGAGGCGACCGTCGCCGCCGGCGCGAGCCCCGCCGCCGCCCGCAAGTGGTGGACGGGCGAGATCACGCGCGTCGCGAACGCCGAGGGTCGCGAGCCCGCGGCACTCGTGTCGCCCGAGAACGTCGCCGCCCTGCAGAAGCTGATCGACGCGGGCACCCTGACCGACAAGCTCGCGCGTCAGGTGCTGGAGGGAGTCATCGCCGGCGAGGGAACCCCGCAGGAGGTCGTGGATGCCCGCGGTCTCGCGGTCGTCTCCGACGACGGGGCGCTCATCGCGGCGATCGACGAGGCCCTCGCCTCGCAGCCCGACGTGCTGGCGAAGATCCGCGACGGCAAGGTGCAGGCAGCCGGCGCCGTCATCGGCGCCGTGATGAAGGCGATGAAGGGCCAGGCGGACGCCGCCCGCGTCCGCGAACTCGTCCTGGAGCGCGCCGCGCAGGCGTGATGCTCCGCCGTGACCGTGGCCGGTCAGCGTGGCTCGCAGCCGCGCTGACCGGCTCTGTCCTGTGTGGGGCGCCGGCGGGCGCCGCGCCGGTGTCCGCTCCGGCGGCTACGCCCGTGGCTGCGGAGGCCCCGGCCGCCTCGCGGCAGGAGGTGGCCTCGGCCATCGCCGGGGCGATCGTCGACGACATGACGACGGCCGAGCGGGCGTCGGCCGTCGTCATGGGGCACGTCGGCGGCACGGATCCGGATGCGCTCGGCGCGTACGTCCGCGAGGGCCGGCTGGGCGGCTTCATCCTGATGGGCTCGAACGTGCCGAAGACCCCGGACGAGCTCCGCCGGATCACTGACGCGCTCGATGGACCGACGGGGACGCTGCCGCCGCTGGTCGCGGTTGACGAGGAAGGCGGCGTCGTGACCCGTCTGCCCTGGGACGACGGGCCTGCGGGCACGCAGCTGCAGCGCCAGGACCCCGACGCCTCCCGCGCCGCGTTCGACGCGCGGGGAGGGCTTCTGGAGGACGTCGGCATCAGCGTGAACTTCGGGATCGTGGCAGACGTCGGCACCCGCACGAGCGGCTTCATCCGGCCGCGGACGCTGGGAGGCGACGCGACGGCAGCGGCCGAGCGCGTCGCCGCGGCCGTCGCGGGGGAGAGGCCGCACGCGTTCTCGACGCTCAAGCACTTCCCCGGCCATGGCGCTGCGGCCGGCGACTCGCACAGCGCGATCCCCGAGACCGCGATGCCCGTCGAGGAGTGGCGCGCCGACCACGCGCCGCCCTTCGAGTCGGGCATCGAGGCGGGCGCCGAACTGGTGATGACCGGGCACCTCCGCTTCACCGCGGTGGACGACGCTCCGGCCTCGCTCTCGCCCGAGTGGTACGCCATCCTGCGCGACGACCTCCACTTCGAGGGGGTCGCGATCACGGACGACCTCGGCATGCTGCTGTCCTCAGGCGAGGGTCGCTACGCGGATCCCGTCCGCAACGCGGTGGATGCGATCACGGCGGGCGCGGACATGGCCCTGATGGTCGCCGGATCGAACGCGGGAACGGCGGGCGAGCTCGCCGACGGGATCGCGGCGGCGGCGGAGGCGGGTGACCTTCCGCCGGAGCGTCTCGAGGCGGCCGCGACGCGGGTCGTCACCCTGCGGGTGCTCGCCTCGGGCCTTCTCGACGGCGACGCCTTCGAACCGCCGAGGGGATGAGCCCCGAGCCCGAGACGTGTCCGTGTCGGTGCCTCGGGCGACAATGGAGTCATGGGACGAGCGGACGGGTCGGGGCGCATCGTGTCGCCCATCGACGCCGACGACTCGGGAACCGGCATCCTGCACGTCGACATGGACGCGTTCTACGCGGCCGTCGAGGTTCTCGACGACCCGTCGTTGAAGGGCAAGCCGATCGTGATCGGGGCACCCGAGGGTCGTTCGGTCGTCTCGAGCGCGTCCTACGAGGCGCGGCGCTTCGGGGTGCGCTCGGCGATGCCGATGGGGCAGGCGCTTCGGCTGTGCCCGCAGGCCATCGTCGTGCTTCCGCACTTCGGCCGGTACCAGGCCGTCTCGGCGCAGGTCATGGACGTGTTCCGCAGCTTCACGCCCCTCGTCGAGCCCCTGTCGATCGACGAGGCGTTCCTCGACGTGCGGGGAGCGCGCCGCCTGTGGGGAAGCCCCGGGACGATCGCGCAGCTCATCCGCACGCGGATCGCCGAGGAGGTCGGCATCACCGCGAGCGTCGGAGTCGCCGCCACGAAGCATGTCGCGAAGATGGCGTCGACGATGTCGAAGCCGGATGGCCTGCTGATCGTCCCGGCCGATCGCACGCAGGAGTTCCTCGACCCGAAGCCCGTGCGCGCGATCTGGGGGGTCGGGCCCAAGGCCGCCGAGGCCCTCGAATCGCGGGCGATCCGCACGATCGGCGATGTGCGCCAGACGCCGCCGCAGGTGCTCGAGCGCATCGTCGGTCCCGCCGGGGCGCAGCGGCTCGCGGAGCTCGCCCGTGGCATCGATCCGCGCGGGGTCGAGACCACCCGGGTCGAGAAGAGCATCGGGCACGAGGAGACGTTCGAGACCGACATCCCCGATGTCGGGGTGCTGCGCGCCGAACTGCTCCGGCTCTCCGATCGTGTCGCCGTGCGCCTTCGTCGCGCCGGGTTCGAGGCGGCGGGCGTCGCGATCAAGGTCAGGTTCTCCGACTTCTCCACGATCACCCGCTCCGCCACGCTGCCCGAGCCGTCCGCCGTGGGACAGCGCATCGCCGAGGCATCGCGGGAGCTCCTCGCGGGGGTCGACCTGCGCCTGCCGGTGCGGCTCATCGGGGTCCGCGCCGAGCGCCTGCAGGCGGCCGGATCCGGCGGCGTCGCGCTGTGGGACGACGACGCCGACTGGAAGCGCCTGGAGGGGACGCTCGACGACGCCCTCGCGCGCTTCGGGAAGGGCGCCGTGACGCGGGCGACGTTCCTCGGCCGGGACGAGCAGCGGCACCTGCCCTCGCATCCGCGGCCGGAGTCCTGATCCCGTCGCGGCGGCGTCGCACGTCGATCGGCGCCGGCTCGGAAGAGAACTGACGCGGATCGACGAACCTCGGTACGGTGGTGACATGCCCAACATCGCACTCGAGCTCGGCAAGATGTCCGCCAACATCGGCGTGACCAGCAGCTACGGCGAGCAGCAGGACGTCGACGGCGTGCGGATCGTGCCCGTCGCCGCCACGTGGAGCGGCTTCGGCGGCGGCTCGGACGAGTCGGGCAACGGCGGCGGTGGGGGTGGCGGCTTCTCCGCCCCGATCGGCGCGTACATCCGCCGCGGCGACACGCTCACCTTCGAGCCGAACCTCGTCTCGCTGCTGGCCGTGGCGATCCCCTTCGTGTGGGTCGCCGGCAGGGCGCTGTCGCGCATCATCCGTGCGCTCAAGAAGTAGCGCACCGGATCCGTTCGTCGCCGCGCACGACGACGCCTTCGCGGTCGTCGCCGACGCAGTCGCGCGCCTCGACTCGACAGCTCCTGTCGTCCTGATCGACGGCCGCAGCGGCGGAGGCAAGACGACGCTGGCTCGACGGCTCGCCGACGAGTGGCCCCCCGCGGGGGAGCGGCCGCAGCTGGTGGCGCTCGACTCCTTCTATCCCGGCTGGGACGGATTGGCCGAGGCGACGCGGCTGACGCGCGAGTGGCTGCTCGTGCCGCACGCGGAGCACCGCGAGGCGCGGTGGCGCCGATTCGACTGGGACGTGCAGGCGTTCGCCGAGGAGCACGCCGTGGACGCTGAGCGCCCGCTCATCATCGAGGGATCCGGTTCGCTGACGGCGCAGGCGAAGCCGCTCGCGGATCTCACCGTCTGGGTGGACGCCCCGGAGTCGTCGCGCCGCATCCGCGCGCTCGATCGCGACGGCGACGCGTATGCGCCCCACTGGGAGCGGTGGGCCGCGCAGGAGGTCGAGCACATGGCGCGCCATTCCCCGCGGGCACTGGCGGACCTGGTGTTCGACCTGCCGTAGGATCGTCGCTCAGAAGCCCTGCTCGGCCGTCTGCACGAGCAGTTCGAGACGGTACCCGAGCCAGTCGTAGACGCCATAGCGCGGGTCGTCGGGATCGCGGTCCTCATCGTCGTCGACGATGCCCAGCCGGTCGGCGATCACGAGGCGCACCGCGGCGAGGGTGCGCATCCACGCGCGCAGCTGCGCGGCATCGACGGACACCTCGACCGGGGCGAGCTCATCCTCGTGCTCGATCGCGGCGAGACCGTCCAGCACGACGCGGGCGTCCTCGGCGCGACGACGCAGCAGGTCCGAGCGTGTCAGCGAGCGGAACTCGCGGGAGGCCTCGGCGTCCTCCGGATAGACATCCGGTGTGAGGCGCTCGAGCGCCGGATCCGGGATGGCCGGGCTGCTGCCGACGAGCTCGGCGAACTGTCCGAGCAGCTCGGCGAGATGCGTTGCCTCGATGCGCGTGAGCGTCAGGACGACGTGCTCGCTCATCCGACCGGTGCCTTCCGGACGGTGGCCCAGAGCCCGTAGTCGTGCATCGCCTGGGCGTGCAGCTCCATCTGCTCGCGCGCTCCCTCCGCGACCACCGCGTGGCCGTCGTGATGAACGGCGAGCATCAGCTGCGTCGCGCGGTCGATGCTGTACCCGAAGTACTCGCGGAACACGTGGACGACGTAGCTCATCAGGTTGACCGGGTCGTTCCACACGACGGTCTGCCAGGGGACATCCGGGCGGTGCAGCTCGTCGAGCCGGAGATCCTCACCGAGCTCGGGCAGGGACGTGCTCACGCCCACCCCAGCTCGTGCAGGCGCTCGTCGTCGATCCCGTAGAAGTGCGCGATCTCGTGTACAAGGGTCGTGTGGATCTCGTCGCGCAGGTCGTCCTCCGTCTCGCACTGAGCGAGATGCGGTTCGCGGTACACGATGATGCGGTCCGGCAGCTCACCCATGCCGTAACGGTCGCGCTCGGTCAACGCGAGACCGTCATAGAGGCCGAGGAGATCGAGCGAGCCGTCTTCCGGCCGATCTTCGACGACGAAGACCACGTTGTCCAGGCCCTCGACCATGTCGTCGGGAAGGCGGTCGAGTTCGTCGATGACGAGACGCTCGAACGCATCGGCGTCCATGTCGATCATCGGAACATCCCCGCGGAATCAGTGGGGTGGCTGACGGGGCTTGAACCCGCGACCCCCGCGACCACAACGCGGTGCTCTACCAACTGAGCTACAGCCACCGTGGCCCCCGATCGCTCGGGGACAACCTCTTCATTCTGTCACACTTCTGAGGCGGACGACGACACGACCGACGAGGCGATCGCGCGGGCCGTGTCGCTCGTGGGGCCCGGTTCGGCGACGAAAACCGCACGCCGGTAGTACTCGAGTTCGCGGATCGACTCGAGGATGTCGGCGAGCGCACGGTGGCCGCCGTCCTTCGCCGGGGCGTGGATGTACGCGCGCGGGAACCACCGGCGGGAGAGCTCCTTGACGCTCGAGACGTCGACGCTGCGGTAGTGAAGGTAGGTGTCCACCTGGGGCATGTACTTCGCGAGGAACATGCGGTCGGTGCCGATGGTGTTTCCCGCGAGCGGCGCCTTCCGCTCCTGCGGTGCGAAGCGGCGGATGTACTCGAGCGACAGGCGCTCGGCCTCCTCGAGCGACACACCGCCGTCGAGCTCGTCGAGCAGCCCCGACTTCCGGTGCATCTGCGTCACGAACTCGCCCATGTTGTCGAGTGCTGCCTGCGACGGCTTGATCACGACCTGGAAACCCGGATCCAGGATCCGCAGGTCGAAGTCGGTCACGACGATCGCGATCTCGACCAGCTCGTCGACCGCGAGGTCGAGGCCCGTCATCTCGCAGTCGATCCAGACAAGCCGGTCGTTTTCGGAGGCGCCTACCATTCCTCCAGCCTAACGACGGGGGAGGACAGCGGCGGACGACGATGGTGGTCCCCCAAGTAGGATTCGAACCTACGACCGTTGGATTAGAAGTCCAATGCTCTGTCCAGCTGAGCTATTGGGGGTCGTCAACCAGGGTACTCGGCTCGTCTGCGACACTCTGCGCGCGTAGTCGCGCCGACTTTCGTCGAGCATAGTCGCGGGCATATTCGCGTCGTCGTGTCGCGCAGGGTTCGCACACGCAGCCGCGGCGCCCTTTCGCTCCACCTCCGTGAGGGACGAGCCGGCGACCTCCGACTGGGGGTGGTGGTGGGAGGCTGACGCCCAGATCGAGGAGGTGGCGACGGAAGCCGCCTCGTCGCGCACCCCGCCGGCGGTGGCAGTTCGCGCAGACCACCTCGCACTTGCTGATCTCCTCGGCGATGGCTGCCCACGAGCGTGTCGAACCACCCACCGCGCGACTCACGTCGAATCGCTTGTCGAACCCGGGAAGGTGATCGAAATCGAGCACCACCAGGTCGGCCTCGCCGCAATCGACGCAGGGGTGCTCGCGAAGGTACGCGATCATGCGCTCGAAGTTCAGGTGCCGATGCCGGGCCTGGATGGCATACCGCCTCTCTCTGTCCATGCGCCGACATTAGAACATACCTCCGACATTGGGTGGAGGACTGAGTCGGTCGTTGTCAAGACCTTCCGGGCCGGCGATCTCAGGCGTAGCGTGCCATGCGGACGGAAGGAGTCGATGATGACGACGACGCACGCAGGACGCCTGTACGTGGCCTACGGGCCGGCCGGCGCGGTGGGCACGGTTCGCGAGGTCGACCGTGGGGTTTTCGCGGTCACCATGGCGGGAGCCGACTCGCCAGTGGGTAAGTACGAGGGGCTCGAGGTCGCGAAGAATGCCCTCGTCTCGCACCTGAAGCCCGGATCGGATCGCCCGGAGTTCCGCGAGCACTGAACTGGGGAGCTCCCGCGCCCTGAGGTCGCGAGCGCCGAGTGCGCTCACGCAGGCGCGGGGAGGGCGCGCGGTGCGCGTGCCGTGTCGAGGAAGCGCAGCGCCACATCCACGCACGGCCCGATGAGCAGCGCGAAGGCGAGCGTGCCGATGCCGACCGTGCCGCCGAGCAGCCAGCCGAGGGCGAGGACGGTGAATTCGACCGTGATCCGCGCCCGCCACACGGGCCAGTCGTAACGGCGGTGAAGTCCGGTCATGAGGCCATCTCGAGGGCCGGGGCCGAACTGCGCCCCGATGTACAGGCCGGAGGCGAACCCCACCAGGGCGATGCCGCCGAGGAGACAGGCCACCCGCCAGCCGAGCCCCTCCACGGGTGGCATCAGGTCGAGCGTGATCTGCATCGCGGTGCCGACGAGCAGGATGTTCAGCACCGTCCCGACGCCGGGCCGCTGGCGCAAGGGGATCCAGAGGAGCAGCACGACCGCGCCGAGCAGATTGGCGACCCAGCCGATGCCGATGCCGGTGTGCAGCGAGATGCCCTCGGCGAGCACTGTCCACGGGTCGAGACCCAGGCCGGCCTCGACCGTCAGGGCGACGCCGGCGCCGTACAGCGGCAGGCCCAGGAGGAGTTGGATGATGCGGCGGGTCATAGCGATCGATCTTCCGTGAGCGGGTGGCGGTCGGGCACGCGCAGGGGATCCGTCGGGATCGCGCGGTGTCCGTCGCGGGCGACCTCTCGCAGCGTCGCCGCCACGGCGAGCGTCGAGAGCAGGCCGATCGCGACGAGGAGGGCGAGAAGGGTGGGCATGTTGAGAAGTCCACACCCGGATTGGCCACTTGTGAAGAGTCCAATATGGCTAGAGTGGATCCATGGTTGACTCCCGACTCTCCGCTCGTGCGCTCGACGCTCTTCTCGGACCATGGCGCACGCGCGAGCCGGCCTACGAGGCGCTCGCAGACGCGATCCGGCTGCTCTGTCTCGACAACCGGATCGCTCCGGGCACCGCCCTGCCCGCCGAGCGTGAGCTCGCCGCGCGGCTCGGTCTGAGCCGCACAACCGTGGCGGCCGCGTACCGCAGCCTGCGCGGCTCGGGACACATCGAGAGCGTGCGCGGCTCCGGCAGCATCACGCGCCCGCTCGGGCGGCGCGACCTCGGACGTGTGGCGGGCGACGAGGGGTCGATCGACCTGCAGCAGGCGAGCCCCGCCTCGTGGCCCGGGCTTGCGGCCGTGTACGCGGATGCGGCGGCGGACGCACCCTCGGTGGTCGCGCGCGCCGGCTACGACGTCTCGGGGCGGCGGGGGCTGCGCGAGGCGATCGCGCGGCGATACACGGAACGCGGCCTTCCCACCGAAGCCGCGCAGATCATGGTGACGAACGGCGCCCAGAGCGCCATCTCCCTGCTCGCGACGCTGCTCGTCGCGCGGGGCGACCGTGTGCTTCTCGAGACCCCCACCTACCCGCACGCGGCGGAGGCCTTCGCGCGGCAGGGTGCGCGCCTGGTCGGCGTCCCGGTCGCAGTGGGCGCCGGCTGGGATCTCGAACGCGCCGAGCACGCGATTCTGCGGTCACGGCCGACCGCGCTGTATCTCATGCCCGATTTCCACAACCCGACCGGTGAGTCGATGCCCGTTGAGACCCGGGTGCGGATCGCCGACCTCGCACGCTCCGTCGGTGCGATCGTGATCGTGGACGAGACGACGGCGGAGCTGGGCCTCGACCGCGTCATCTCGCCCGCGCCGTTCGCCACGGTGGGCGGCGGCGACGGGGTGATCACGCTCGGCTCGCTCGGAAAGACGGTCTGGGGCGGGTTGCGCATCGGCTGGATCCGGGCGGACATCGACATGATCCGGCGCCTCACTGCGGCGCGGCCGAGCACGGATCTGGGAACGCCGGAGTTCGAACAGGCGGTTGCCGAGCGGCTCATGCCGGCGATGCCGGAGATCCTTGCCCAGCGATCCGAGCTGCTGCGCGCGGGACGCGACGCCGCGGTCACGGCGCTGCGGCGCGACATCCCGGAGTGGGACGTGCCCGATGTCGGCGGCGGGGTCGCACTGTGGGTCGGGATCGGCGCGCCCCGGAGCTCGGCGTTGACCCTCGCGGCGCGCCGGCGAGGGCTGCTCCTGTCTGCGGGGCCGAGGTTCTCCATCGGTGGCGGTCACGAACGCCACATCCGGGTGCCGTTCACGGCGCCGGCGCCGGTGATCGAACGGGCGGCACTGCTGCTCGTCGAAGCGTGGCACGACGTCGCGGACATGGCGTTCGAACCCGGCGAGACGACGCCGCTCGACGCGGTCGTGTAGCCGATCAGGCCCGGAGGCTGGCGACCGCCTCGTCGGCCGACCAGAACTCGCCCACCTCGATGAAACGGTTGGTCGCGAGGTGCAGCCTCTCGGCGCGGAAGCGCATCCCGAGCGGGTGCTCGAGACGGCGGAGGTGCCCGATCACGCGGCCTTCACGCGTCGTGACACGCCACAGCGCGGCACCGGCGCGGACGAGGGTCTCGCGCCCGCGGATCTGCGGTGCGGCGATCGGGATCTCGGGAACGACTGCGGCCTGACCGGTGTTGTGCATGAAGGCTCCTCTCCGCCCCCGACGCTAGGAGGGGCCACCGACATCCGCGCCGCGCGGTCCGGGCGGCGATCCGGCGTAGCGTGGAGCACGTGCCGCGGAAGCGGCGAGAGGAGTACGACATGGAGACCTACGTTCTGGCAGGCGGCTGCTTCTGGTGTCTGGATGCGGCGTACCGCGCCCTGCGAGGCGTGGAGAGCGTCGTGTCCGGCTACACGGGCGGCACCACGCCGAACCCGACCTACGAGCAGGTCTGCACCGGCGCGACGGGGCACGCCGAGGCGGTGAAGGTGACGTTCGATCCGGAGGTGATCCCGTCCGACGTGATCCTCGACGCGTTCTTCACGATGCACGACCCGCGCCAGCTCAACCACCAGGGTGCCGACACCGGCACGCAGTACCGCTCGGCGATGTTCCCCGCCGATGACGCGCAGCGGGAGGTCTTCGAGAAGGCCCGCGAGCGCGCCTCCGAGATCTGGGACGCCCCGCTCGGCGAGACCGAGGGCACGATCGTGACGACGATGGAGCCGCTGCGCAGCTACTACGACGCCGAGGACTACCACCAGGACTTCTTCGCGAAGAACCCGAATCAGGGGTACTGCCTGGCGGTCGCGGTGCCGAAGGTGAACAAGGTGCGTGCGCGCTTCGCGGAGTTCGTCGCCTGACGGCAGACTCGTCCACAGCAGCCGGAATCGCCCCCATCCCTCCCGGATGGGGGCGATTCGCGTCTGGCGGGTGCGGATCGCGCCATCCTCGTCGCGAGGCCGAACGGCGGCCGGCCGGGCGACCGGCAAGCGAAGGAGGACGGACATGACCGACATCATCACCATCACGGGCAACATCGCCACACCGCCGGAGCACAAGGTGCTGCCGAGCGGAATCCCCGTCACCCGGTTCCGGGTGGCCAGCGGCACCCGCAAGTTCGACCGGGACGCGAACCGCTGGGTCGATGGCCCCACCAACTGGTACAGCGTCTCGGCGTACCGCACCCTGGCGGACAACGCGCGGAACTCGCTCCAGAAGGGCGAACGCGTCATCGTGACCGGTCGGCTGCGCCTGCGCGCGTGGGAGAACGATGGAAAGAAGGGCATGGAGGCCGAGATCGACGCCGACGCGCTCGGGCACGACCTCCTCTTCGGCACGAGCACCTACCGGCGCACCTCGACGCGCACGCCGTCGGCGCAGGACGAGCCGCCGGCCGACGGCGTTCAGGAGGCATGGGCGCTCCCCGGTGCATCGGCCGACGGTGAGCCCTCCTGGCCGAAGGCGGATGTGCCGACCCAGCCGGCACCCGAAGCGGAGCGCATCTCGGAGCTGGCCGACAGCGCACCGTTCTGAGCGGCGCGCGGCGGGCGAGCAGGCGGGCAAGGATCCCGGGGCGCACGTGCGGGCGCCGTAGACTCGAGCGCGTGAGCCTGCGACGCGACCCGCGATCGACCCGTCGGCGCGTCATGTCGGCGGCCCTCGCGGTCGCCGTCGCGACGGTCCTCGCCGGATGCGACGCCGGTGCCGAGACTCCGCAGCCCAGCGTGTCGGCACCCGCCGCTTCCGCGCCGACGGCATCGGCCACCGCCACGCCCTCGGCTCCGGCCGAGCCCGTGCTGGTGCCCGAGGGATCCGCCGACGACAATCTGCCGTTCTTCACCGCCGTGACCGAGGAGGTCTGGGCGTCGGATCGGCGCGCGGAGGGCCGGGCGTACATCGACGCGCTCGTCGAGGCCGGCTTCGACAAGGCGACGATGCAGGTGACGCAGGACTACAGCACCGTCGGCAATCCCGCCGAGTCGATGCAGTTCTCGGTGCTCTGGCAGGAGGAGTGCCTCGTCGGGCAGGTCGGGCCCGATATCGGCGAGGCCATCACGCGTGTGCTTCCGGCCCTCCAGGGCGGAACGGTCTGTCTGCTCGGGGAGACCCGCCCGATCGACTGGTAGGCACCCGAGCCTCGGCTCATCGACCCGTGCGATCGCGGCCCGGCGCCCTAGACTGGGAGCCAAATGGCTGAATACATCTATTCAATGGTGCGCGCCCGCAAGGCGGTCGGCGACAAGCTCATCCTCGATGACGTGACGATGGCGTTCCTCCCCGGGGCGAAGATCGGCATGGTCGGCCCCAACGGTGCCGGAAAGTCGACGATCCTCAAGATCATGGCGGGTCTCGACACGCCGTCGAACGGCGAGGCGAAGCTCTCGCCGGGCTTCAGCGTCGGCATCCTCATGCAGGAGCCCGAGCTCGACGAGTCGAAGACCGTGCTGGAGAACATCCAGGACGGCATCGCGATCAAGGCGAAGGTCGACAGGTTCAACGAGATCTCGGCGCTCATGGCCGAGCCCGACGCCGACTTCGACGCGCTGCTGGCCGAGATGGGCACGCTCCAGGAGGAGATCGACGCTGCCGACGGCTGGGACCTCGACTCGCAGCTCGAGCAGGCGATGGACGCGCTCCGCACGCCCCCGGCCGACGCGGCGATCGCGCCGCTGTCGGGCGGTGAGAAGCGCCGCGTGGCACTTGCGAAGCTGCTGCTCCAGAAGCCCGATCTGCTGCTCCTCGACGAGCCCACCAACCACCTCGACGCCGAGAGCGTGCTCTGGCTCGAGCAGCACCTGCAGGCGTACAAGGGCGCGGTCATCGCCGTGACCCACGACCGGTACTTCCTCGACCACGTCGCGCAGTGGATCGCCGAGGTCGACCGTGGCCGTCTCTACCCCTATGAGGGCAACTACTCGACCTACCTCGAGAAGAAGGCCGAGCGCCTCGACGTCCAGGGCAAGAAGGACGCGAAGCTCGCCAAGCGTCTGAAGGACGAGCTCGAGTGGGTGCGCAGCAGCGCGAAGGGCCGCCAGACGAAGTCGAAGGCGCGTCTCGCCCGCTACGAGGAGATGGCGGCGGAGGCCGAGCGCACCAGGAAGCTGGACTTCGAGGAGATCCAGATCCCGGCCGGTCCGCGCCTCGGCAGCATCGTCATCGACGCGAAGAAGTTGAAGAAGGGCTTCGACGGCCGCACGCTGATCGAGAACCTGAGCTTCAACCTCCCGCCGAACGGCATCGTCGGCATCATCGGCCCCAACGGCGTCGGCAAGACCACGCTGTTCAAGACGATCGTCGGCATCGAGCCGCTCGACGGCGGCGATCTGAAGATCGGCGAGACCGTCAAGATCAGCTACGTCGACCAGACGCGTGCGAACATCGACCCGGAGAAGACGCTGTGGGAGGTCGTCTCCGACGGCCTGGACATCATCACGGTCGGCAAGACCGAGATCCCCTCGCGCGCCTACGTGTCGAAGTTCGGCTTCAAGGGGCCGGACCAGCAGAAGAAGGCCGGCGTGCTCTCGGGTGGTGAGCGTAACCGTCTGAACCTCGCACTCACGCTGAAGGAGGGCGGCAACCTGCTCCTCCTCGACGAGCCCACGAACGACCTGGATGTCGAGACGCTGAGCTCGCTCGAGAACGCGCTGCTCGACTTCCCCGGCTGCGCCGTGGTCATCACCCACGATCGGTGGTTCCTCGACCGCGTCGCGACGCACATCCTCGCCTACGAGGGCACGGACGAGGACCCGGCGAAGTGGTACTGGTTCGAGGGCAACTTCGAGTCGTACGAGGCGAACAAGATCGAGCGCCTCGGCCCCGACGCCGCGCGTCCGCACCGCACCACGCACCGCAAGCTCACGCGCGACTGAGCCCACCCACGAAGAAGGCCGCCCCGATCGGGGCGGCCTTCTTCGTGCGCGTGAGGATCAGCTGGTGAGCGAGTCCACGTAGTCCTGGTTCTCCTCGGCCCACTGCTCGACGACGGGGCCCCAGTCGTCGGCGCCCTCGTTCTCGTTGAACATGAAGTTCTCGAGATCCGAGAGGGTCTCGGTGTCCATCGTGAAGCCGCTGAGCCACTCGGCGACCTCGGGGAAGTCGTCGGCGAAGCCGGTGCGGCCGTACGAGCTGAGTGTCTCCGCGTCGCCGAGCGTGCCCTCCGGGTCCTCGAGGTTCTTCAGCGGGAAGGCGCTGTACGCCCAATGCGGCTCCCACAGCGTCACGACGATGTTCTCGCCCGCGTCGGTCGCCGCCTGCAGCTCGGCCAGCATCGCGGGGGTCGACGAGGTCTGGAAGTCCATGCCCTCGAGGCCGTAGGTCGGGATGGTGCTGTCCTGCACGGCAGCCGTGAGGCCCGCACCGGGCTCGATGCCGACGATCGTGTTGCCGAACTCGTCCGCCGCGCCGGCCAGCTCCGTGAGCGAGTCGATCGGGGCGTCCTCGTTCACGGCGACCGTGAGCTTGGAATCGTCGTTCCACGTGCCGAGCTTCTCGATCGAGTCGCCGTACTGCGCGAGGTACTCCTTGTGCGTGACGGGCTCCCACACGTCGGTGGTGAAGTCGTAGTCGCCGTCGGCGAGACCCTGGAAGACGGGCGCCGCGTCGACGTACTCGAGCGTCACGTCGTAGCCCTGCCGCTCGAGCGCGACCTTCCACAGCTCGGAGGTGGCGATGCCCTCCTCCCAGCCGTTGAAGACGGCGACCGTGAGTTCGCCCTTCGACTCCTCGCCGCCGGCACCCGCGCCTGCGACGTCCTCGGCCGAGGCGACGCAGCCGGTCAGGCCGAGGGCGCCGACGGCCAGGAGGCCAGTCAGTGTCATAAAACGCTTGGTCATGCTGTGATTCCTTTCTCGAGCCGGAGAATCTCCCCGGCCGGATGCATCGGCTGAGCTCCGATGCCACGTCGCTCCTCGTCGGGGCGGCGCAGGTCTGTGTGTCAGGCGGTCGCCGCGACCGGTTCGGGCGCGGGCGCCCCGGCCGGGAGGGGCTGCCGCCCGCGACGGCGCTGGGCCCGTTCGCGGATCCAGGCGAAGACGCCCATCCGCTTGCCGAACGCACCCGTGAGGCGATCCAGAACGATCGCGATGATGACGACCGAGATGCCGGCCTCGGCGCCGAGCGCCGTGTCGAGCGTGCCGAGGCTCTGGACGATGTCGCTGCCGAGGCCGCCCGCGCCCACCATGCCGGCGATGACCACCATCGACAGGGCGAGCATGATCACCTGGTTGACGCCCGCCATGATGGTCGGCAGGGCGAGGGGCAGCTGGATCTGGCGCAGGATGCGTCCGGGCGAGGAGCCGAACGCGTGCCCGGCCTCCACGACCTCGCTGTCCACGCCGCGGATGCCGAGCTCTGTCATGCGCACGCCCGGGGCGAGCGCGAAGATGATCGTCGCCACGATGCCGGGGGCCACGCCCACGCGCAGCAGCACGAGCGCGGGGATCAGCCACACGAACGCGGGCATGGTCTGCAGGAAGTCCAGGATCGGCCGCATCACGCGCGAGACCCCGTCGCTCCTGGCCGCCAGGATGCCGAGGGGGATCGAGATGAGCAGGGCCCAGAACGTCGCGACGATGACGAGCGACAGCGTCGCCATGGCGTTGTCCCATTGCGCGACGCTCGCGATGAGCAGCAGGCCGGCGGTCGTGCCGGCCGCGAAGACCCAGCCGCGCGCGAGCAGCGCGATCACGGCGAAGAGCACGATGATCAGGGACATGCCGGTGACGGCGAGCTGTCCGGGGACGATCCAGAAGTAGTCGGCGCCCAGCACGCCGTACAGCACGTCGTACATGCCCTTGAACACAGTGCGGAGCACCGCGAACAGACCGGACGCGTTGGCGACCAGCCACGAGACGACGCCTTCGGCGATGTCGCCGATCGGGAGGCGGATCATGCCGTCCATCAGCGCACCTCCACCTTCTCGTCGGCCTGGCCCTCCGTGGCGGCGAGCACCTCGTCGATCACGGCGGTGGGCACGGGCTCACTGGGCAGCATGATCTCCTCCGTGGCGGACGGGCCGGGGCCCAGGGCCGCGAGCAGCGTGACACGGGGGACGACGCCGACGAGGCGGCCGTCGGCGTCGAGCACGGCAAGCGGCAAGGGCGACTCGACGGCAGGGACGAACACGTCCATCAGCACGTCGGTGTCGCGCACCGTGGCGGGGGCCGGCGTGACGATCGACGACAGCGATCGCTCGCCCCGGCGCACCAGCTTGATGGCGTCGCGGTCGGTGACCATACCGAGCAGCCGGCGGTCCTGGTCGACGACGTAGGCGGCCGACAGGAACGGCTCGCGCATCGCGCGCAGGGCGACGCGGGGCCCGTCGTGCAGGTCGACGACGGGGCGCGGGCGCTCCATGACGTTGCCCGCGGTCAGCACACGCGCGCGGTCCACGTCCTGCACGAACTGCTCCACGTAGTCGTTCGCGGGGTCGGTCAGGATGTCCTCGGGCGTGCCGATCTGCACGATCCGGCCGTCACGCATCACCGCGATGCGGTCGCCGAGCAGCATCGCCTCGTTCAGATCGTGCGTGATGAACACGATGGTCTTGCCGAGCTTCTGCTGCAGCTCCAGCAGCTGATCCTGCATCTCGCGCCGGATCAGCGGGTCCAGCGCGCTGAACGCCTCGTCCATGAGCAGGATGTCGGTGTCGGCGGCCAGCGCACGGGCGATGCCCACGCGCTGCTTCATGCCTCCCGACAGCTGCGAAGGCAACTTGTCGCCCCAGCCGCCGAGACCGACGAGCTCGAGGACCTCCTGCGCGCGGCGCAGGCGCTCGGCGCGGCCGACGCCCTTGATCTCCAGCGGGTACGCGACGTTCGCCGCGACGGTCCGGTGGGGTAGCAGGGCGAAGTGCTGGAACACCATGGACACGCGGTCCTGGCGGATCCGGCGCAGCCGCTTGGCAGGCGCGCCGGTGAGGGCGTCGCCGCCCACCTCGATCGTGCCGGAGCTTGTCTCGAGCAGGCCGTTGAGCATGCGGATCAGGGTCGACTTGCCCGAGCCGGACAGTCCCATCACCACGAAGATCTCGCCGCGATGCACCTCGAACGAGGCATCGATCACGGCGGCGGTGGTGCCGGGGTCCAGTTCGTGGCGGGGGGTGCCGGAGCCCAGGCGCTCGACGGCTTCGGCGGGGCGACGCCCGAACACCTTGTACAGGTTCCGGGCTCTCAGGGCGGTGGAGCGGTCGTTGTCGGTCACGTTCTCCTCTGCCGGGCGACACGACGGATGTCGGTCGATCGGTGATCGGTCACGGTCCGGGCAGACGATGGAGCGACGCAGCGGCGCCGCACACGCGGCCGCCGGTTCGGCGGCGATCGTCGGCCATACGAATGCCATTCGGGCTGGCACGCGCGGTCCTGGGCGGGTCGCGAGCCCGGATCGTGTCGGACGCGTCGCCCGGGCTCCCTCGGCCTCCACCGGGGCGCACAGCGCGCTGTCCCGGGAGGGCCACGCCTAGGCTAGCAACGCCTCGCGAGCAGGGGAGACTCCCGATCAGCGGCAGTGGACGTCGGCTGGGCCGCGTCATTCCGCGGCTCTGGGTGCGATCCGCGAGTGGAATCGGCGCGGCCTCACCGTTACCTGATCGTGACCATTGCGGGGCCTGAGCGCATCCCGACGACGAGAGAGAGCACCGCATGACCCGCGTCCACATCCCGATCCATCGTCGCTGGGGCGACCTCGACGCCCTCGGGCACGTGAACAACACCTCGATGCTGAAACTCCTGGAGGAAGCGCGCCTGCGCGCGTTCTGGAGGTCCGCGGACCCCCAGGATCAGGCGCCGACTGCGGTCTTCGACGCCAGCGTGCTCGAGGGCGGGGGAGCGGTCGCCACCCTCATCGCTCGGCAGGAGATCGAGTACCTCGCTCCCGTGCCGTACGAGCACAAGCCGCTCGACGTGCAGATCTGGCTCGGCCGGATCGGCGGGGCGAGCGCCGAGGTCTGCTACGAGGTCTACAGCCCGTTCGGGAGCGATCCTCAGGTCTGCTACGCGCGGGCATCCGCGGTGGTCGTGCTCGTCGACACCGCGACCGGGCGTCCGACGCGGCTCTCGGACGAGGTCCGGGAGACGTGGGCGCCGTACGTCGAGGAGCCGATCAGCTTCGCGCGTCGCTGAGCGATCCCACAGCCTGAGGCGCCCGACGGCGCCACGGATGGGGGAGACTGGAGGACGGCCTTCTCGCCGGACAGGGAGCCTGATGCACACCACCTCGACCACGCCCTCCGCGTTCGCGCGCGACGCGTACCCGTACCTGCGCAGCAACGCCGAACGGACCTATCTCGACTCGGCGGCGACCTCGCAGCGCCCCGATGCGGTGCTCGAGGCGGAGGACGTCTTCGCTCGCACGCAGTACGCCGCGGTCCACCGCGGCTCGAGCATGGCGACCGGCGAGGCGACCTGGGCGTTCGAGGGAGCACGCGAGACCATCGCGGGGTTCGTGGGAGCCGGCGACCGCGAGATCGTGTTCACCGAGAACGCCACCGACGCCCTGAACGTGATCGCGCTCGGCCTGTCGGACGCCGCGACCTTCGGTGCTCCCGACCTCGCCTTCGGACCTGGCGACGAGATCGTCATCACGGAGGCCGAGCACCACGCGAACCTCATCCCGTGGCAGCGTCTCGCGCGCCGCACCGGAGCCACGCTGCGGGTCGTGCCGGTGGACGAGAGCGGCCTCTGGACCATCGACGACCTCACCGCCGTCGTGACCGAGCGGACGCGCCTCATCGCCTTCGCTCACGTCTCGAACGTCACCGGATACATCGCCCCGGTCGCCGACGTCGTGCAGGTCGCGCGTCAGGCCGGCGCGCTGACGGTGCTGGATGCGTGCCAGTCGGCCCCGCACCTGTCGCTCGACCTCGGTGCGCTCGGCGTCGACTTCGCCGCGTTCTCGTCGCACAAGATGCTGGGCCCGACCGGCGTCGGCGCGCTGTACGGCCGCGCCGAGCTGCTCGACCAGCTGCCGCCCGCGCGCACCGGCGGGTCGACGATCACCACGGTCACGCTCCAGGACGCCGAGTTCCTGCCGTCGCCACAGCGCTTCGAGGCCGGCACGCAGCCCGTGACCCAGGCTGTCGGCTTCGGCGCCGCGGCCGCATACCTGTCGGCCATCGGCATGGACCGCGTCCGCGCGCACGAGGCCGAGATGGCCGGCCTGCTCGTCGATGCCGTGCGGGCGGTCCCCGGGACGCGGCTCTTCGGGCCGCCCGCGGGCGCCGAACGCGCCGGCCTCGTCAGCTTCGTCGTCGACGGGGTCCACTCCCACGACGTCGGTCAGTTCCTGGATGACCGCGGCATCACCGTGCGCACGGGACACCACTGCGCCCAGCCGCTTCACCGCAGGCTCGGCGTCGCCGCCACGACGCGGGCAAGCGCGTACGTCTACACGACAGCGGACGACGTCGCCCGCTTCGGCGCGGCCCTCGCCGAGGTGCGCGCGTTCTTCGGAGCCGACCGATGAGCGCCGAGCTGGAGGAGCTGTACCGCGAGGTCATCCTCGATCACTCCCGCAACCCGCAGGGGAAGGGCGATCCGACAACCGCCGCCCACACCCACCATGAGCTCAACCCGTCGTGCGGCGACGAGATCACCATGGGCGTCACGGTGGGCGAGGACGGCCGGATCACCCGGCTCGTCTGGGACGGTCAGGGCTGCAGCATCTCGATGGCCTCCGCCTCGGTGATGGCCGACATGCTCGCCGAGGCGTCGAAGGCCGAGGCGCTGGAGCGGATCGAGGAGTTCCGCACGATGCTGCGCTCCCGCGGCGCGGGCGAGCCGCCGGAGTCGCTCGAGGACGCCGCCGCCTTCCAGGGCGTCGCGAAGTACGTGATGCGCATCAAGTGCGCGATGCTCGGCTGGGTCGCCCTGGAGGCCTGCCTGAACCAGACGGCGTAACGGGCGCGTCACTCCTCCCGCGGCACAAGACCACGCAGGATGGCCGCGTGGCGCAGCAGGAACGCGCGCTCGTCGAGCTTCTTCCGGCGCAGCCAGCCGGTGACCTCCGCGTTGTGCTTGCTCGCGTTGCACGACGCGCAGGCCGGGACGACGTTCTCGAGCGTGTAGCGACCCCCACGCGAGATCGGCAGGATGCAGTCGCGTTGGAGCGCGGGCCCGTCGGCGCCGCAGTACGCGCATCCCGCCCACGCCTCCAGCAGCTGCTGCCACTGATCGGCGCTGAGGTCGTTGTCCACCCGCGCAAGTCTGCGCTGCCGCCGCTTCGCATAGCGCGAGCGAGCCGCGGGGGACAGGCGAGCGGACGAGAGATCGCGGCGGGGCATGGGCCGAGACTACGCGCCGGGGACGCGGAGCATGATCTGCGCCGCACCGTCGCGATCTTCGCCCTCGGTGCATCCGCCGATCGCGCTCAGCGTCCGCAGGCTCCCGCGAGCCAAGAGGCGGCGCGGCTCGGCGCCTCGCCGCGATCGGTCACCTCGTCCGGAGCGATCCGACGGTCGTAGACACGGCCGTCCCGGTCTACCATCCGGGAAGTCGTGAGCACCAGCTTCGCGCCGTCGTCGAGCTCGTGCGTGACGTTGCCAGTCGGCACGCCTGCCGTCCGCACCCCGAATACGCGGGTGTCGGCGCGCCCCGCGAAGCCGACGCGCACCGCCTCGGCCGCACTCGCGGTGCCCGCATCGGTGAGCACGGCGACCGGTCCGCTCCAGCGGTACGCCGTCCCCGACGCCAGCACGTCGCCGCCGGGCAGGATGAGGTCGCCGTCACCGACGGCGGTCACCTCCTCGCCGCCCTCGGGTTCCCGCAGCAGGACGGCCGGCCCGTCCGGCAACAGGGGCGCGACGGCCGCGAGCATCGGGTACATGTTGCCGCCCACGTTGCCGCGCAGATCGACGATCCAGCCGCAGTCCACGGCGGCACCGCCCAGCTCCGTGAGCGCGGCGTCCCGATAAGCGCGCACGAGGTCGTCGTCACCGCTGTTGAAGGCCGGCAGCGTCAGGGTCCCGATGCCGTCGCTCGCGGCCACGGTCGGGGTCTCCAGCTCATCGGCGCGGGTTTCGCTCGCTTCCGCTTCATCCGGATCGAGGAACACCGAGTGCGCCCCTCCGGCGAGTCTCGCGAGGGACCGCAGTGTGTCGTAGGTCTCGGTGATGTCGTCCGCCGCCTCGATCCGCGCCTCCGCACGCTGCTTCGCGTCCGACCAGCCGTCGCCTGTGGCGAAGAGCCCGTCGTCCATCAGCGCGATCGCGTGCTCGGCATACGCCTGAGCTTCGGGTGACGGCTGCGCCGCGCATCCCGTCAGGACCGCCGCGAGGGCGGACAGGGCGACGAGACGGCGGCGCATGGGCCGAGACTACGCGCCGGGGACGCGCAGCATGATCTCCTGATTGACCGTGGCGAGCAGGCGACCGTCGCGCGAGAAGAGGTTTCCCTGCGCCAGCCCGCGGCCGCCGCGCGCGCTCGGCGACTCCTGGACGTAGAGCATCCACTCGTCCGCGCGGCCGAAGCGGTGCCACCAGATGGCGTGATCGAGGCTGGCGGTGCGGATGCCCGGCGTCGACCACGGCACGCCGTGCGCGCGCAGCACCGATTCCTGGATGGTGAAGTCGGTCAGGTAGGCGAGCGCGGCGCGGTGAAGCACCGGATCGTCGCCGATCGGGCGGCGCAGGCGGGTCCACACCGCCTGACGCGGCTCGGGCTTGTCGACCGACAGGTAGATGTCCGACCCGACGTGGCGCACCTCGATCGGGTTCATCCGGATCAGCAGCGACGCCTCGGGCCGGTCGTGGACGAGATCGGACGGCCCATGGAGCTCCTCCGGACCGGGGACGTCGGGCATCGACACCTGGTGCTCGAAGCCCGGGTCGTCGTCCTGGAACGAGGCGATGCCGGAGAAGATCGGCTCGCCCTCCTGGAATGCCTGGATGCGGCGGCGCGAGAACGAGCGGCCGTCGTGGATGCGGTCGACCGAGAAAGTCAGCGGCTTGGCGATGTCGCCGGGGCGCAGGAAGTACCCATGGAGCGAGTGGGGCGCGCGGTCGGGCGGCAGCGTCCGCGAGGCGGCGACCACCGACTGGCCGAGCACCTGACCGCCGAAGACGCGGCCACCCGGCATCGGGTGGGACGAGGCGGTGAAGATGTCTTCGCTCGTGCGGGCGCCGGTCTCTCCGATGGCGAGCACCCCCAGCAGGACGTCGATCGGATCGGCGGATGCGGGGGCGTCGGTCATCCGTCCAGTCTAGATTCGCGCGAGGCGCCATCCGGTGTCGCTTGGCGTCCACTCACAACCGCGTCGCGCCCGCGGCGACCTAGGCTTGACCGGTGACCGCCGCCCGCCTCGTGCTCGCCGATGCCCCCTCCGCCCAGGATGCGCTGACCTTCGCGCGCCGTTCCGCCCGGATCGGGGATGAGGGCGTGCGCCTGCAGGCCGCGGGCGGCGTGCTCGCGATGTCGACGGCGGCACTTGCGCCCCGCGGCCTGCTCGACCGCACGCCCACGGTGCTCGGGATGCGCATCATCGCGGCCGATCCGGAGCTGCAGTGCGACCTCGTCGTCAGCGAGCTCGCCGAGACGGATGACGACACGGCCCTCGCGCTTCCCGAGACCGCCCTGGCCCCCGCGTGGGCGGGTGTCGCGCCGCCGCGGGGCGGCTGGGAGCCTCGCGGCGAGATCTCCGCGGCGACGCTCGCCTCGCGCGCGCAGTGGGGGATCGCGGCGGTCGCCGAGCGCATGCCCAAGGATGCCGGCGAGGACGTTGTGCGCGCGATCCGCGGCGACGTCTGGGGGATGCCGGATGACGCCCTGCTCGGCCTGCCGCTCGGCATCGCGTTCGCGGCGTTCTCGCTCGGTTTCATCGGCGGCGAGGAAGAGGCGCGCGTCACCGCCTCGGGCCGTTGGACGCGCGTCACGCTTCAGCGTGGCCACATCCTGTCGCGTGGGCCGGCCGCGATGGGCATGACCGCGGTGCGGGAGACCGGAAGCCGGTGAGGGGTGCCCGAAGCGGGTGCCGAGCGCGTGAGACGCGCGCGCGTGCCCGTTTGCGTTGTGCCCGTGCGAACGGAGTGAGCGTGCCGCGAAGCGGCCCTGCGGGTGCGCAGCGCACGCCTCCGACGGAGCGAAGCGACGTCGTGTCTCTCGCCGAGTGGCATCCGCGAAGCGGGTGCCCGAGCGCGTGGGACGCGCGAGCGCAGCGAGCTACGAAGGAGTCTCCTCGAACGTGTTCACCATCGCGTGGGCCGCGCGCTGCAGGTAGTCCCACAGCGTCTCCTCGTGGAGGGGCGCGAGGCCGAGCTCGTCGACCGCCGTGCGCATGTGCCGCAGCCAGCGATCGCGCGCGTCGGGATTGACGTGGAACGGAAAGTGCCGCTGGCGCAGACGCGGGTGGCCGCGGGTCTCGCTGTACGTCGTCGGGCCGCCCCAGTACTGCTCGAGGAACAGCGTCAGGCGCTCCTTGGCCGGACCCAGGTCCTCCTCGGGGTACATCGGCTTGAGCACGGGATCGTCCGCGACGCCGCGGTAGAACACGTCGACGAGCTTCACGAACGTGTCGTGCCCGCCGACGGCCTCGTAGAAGGTGATGGACGGGTTCTCGTCGTGGCCCTCCGGCCGGATGCCGAGGGTCACTGGATCACTCCGTTCAGGGTCTGTCCGCTCACAGGGCGCGATCCTTTCCGGGGTGGTCCCCGTCACCGTTGGGCGCCTCGCGCGGGGCGTCCGCCGAGGGTGCGCTCTCATCGATCTCGCCGTCGGCGACGGGCTCGTCGTCCTGGCTGCCCTCGTCGCCGGGAGGCGGGGTCGTCAGCGGAGCCTCGTCCCGCGCGGTCGTCTTCTTCTTGCGGCCCAGCGGACGCCACGAGGGGCGCTCGGGGAGGGGCTGAGGCTCGGTGCGCGGCGGGTTCGATCCGCGCACGCGCAACGCGCCGTCCGCACCCGTGAGGGTGACGGTCTCGAGCGAGGGAAGGTCGAGACCGAGCTCGTGCACAGTCGCGCGCAGTCGCATGCGCAGCTCATGGGCCACGTCGTCTTTCGCACTCGGCTTCGCGCGGAGGACGAGCCGGATGCTGAGCGTCTCGCCCGCCACGGACTCCAGGCCCCAGACCTCGGGGGAGCCGATGACGCGGGTGCGCCAGCGGCGGTCCTTCGAGAGTTCCTCCGCGGTGTCGAGGAGCGCCGCCTCGACGGCGAGCACGTCGATGTCGGCGGGGAGCCCGACGTCGATCACGACGCGCGACCAGCCCTGCGACATGTTGCCGATCCGCGTGATCTCGCCGTTGCGCACATACCAGAGCGTGCCGTTCACATCGCGGACGTGCGTGATGCGCACGCTCACGAACTCGACGACGCCGGTCGCGAGCCCGAGGTCGACGACGTCGCCGATGCCGACCTGATCCTCGGCCACGATCAGCATGCCGTTGAGCACGTCCTTCACGATGTTCTGCGCGCCGAAGCCGAGCCCCGCGCCGATGGCCGCGCTGATCAGCGCGAACGAGCCGAGCAGATTCTCATTGATGATGTTGATGATCAGGATGATCGCGACGATGACGACCGTCGTGTTGATGATGTTGGTCAGGATGGAGCCGAGCGTGCGCGTGCGCTGAACGAGCCGGACGGCTGCCAGCGGCGACCGCTCGAGGGCGCGCGTGTCGTCGACTTTCGCCTTGCTCTTGGCGCCCTGCACGATGCGGTCGACCACACGGCGCACGAGCAGCCGCAGGACCCAGGCGATCAGCGCGCAGACCACGATCGTGATCGCGATCCAGAGCAGCTTCCCGCCGATCACGCCGAGGACTTCGAGCACCTGTTCGCCGAACGTGAGGACCTTCTCTGCGGTGTCATCGGTGTTGGTGTGAATCATCCCCTCCAGCGTATGCGGCGAGCCCCGGCTCCACCTGAGGTGACGCCGGGGCTCGCTGGGGATGTTCAGGCCCTGCGGAGGGAACTCACTCCGCGTCGCGCGCCTGGGCGGCGAGAGCGCGCTCGACGCCCGCCAGGTTCTCGATCACGATGCGACGCAGCGCGGCGGGGGCCTCGGGGTTCGCCGCGAGCCATCCGCGCGTCGCCTCGAGCAGCGCGGCGTCGGCGAGCGGCGCCGGATACAGCAGCTCGCAGAGGTACTCGGCGATCGTGAACGAACGCGCCTCCCAGATGGGAAGCAGCATCGCGAAGTACTTCTCCACGTACTCGCCGAGCAGGTGCCGGCCCGCCGGGTGTACGAAGCCCGCGGCGGACGTGCGCACGAGGGTGTTCGGCAGCGTGTCCTTCTCGATGAGCGAGGCCCAAGCCGCGGCCTTCGCCTCGGCCGTCGGGATGGCGGCGCGGGCTTGGGCGGCGAACTCGCCGCCCTTCGCCGTGTTGTCGCCCGCGAGGGCCTCGTCGATGGTCGCCTCGTCGGCGACGCCGCCCGCGGCGAGCGATACAAGCAGCTGCCACGAGAGGTCGGTGTCGATCGTCAAGCCCTCGAGGGAGGTCTCGCCGGCGCGGAGCCCGCGGACGATCTCCCAGTGCGCCGGCGTCGACGCGGCCGAGGCGAACGCCGTGACGAACTGCAGCTGGGCGTCACTGCCGGCCTCGGCGGCCTGAGCGAGCGACCACAGGCCGTCGGCCACGCGGGCGCGCGTGATGTCGCGGTGATCCGGAGCGACGTACGTGTTGGCCGCGAGCTGCAGCTGAGCGAGCGTCGTCCGGATGGTGGTCGACTCGGTCTCGCGGCCGATGTTGCGCAGCACGAGATCCACGTAGTCGCTCGCCGACGACTCGGCATCGCGGGTCTGATCCCAGGCGGCGCCCCAGACGAGCGAGCGCGCGAGGGGGTCGGCGATGTCGGCGAGATGCTCGATGGCGGTCGCGAGCGATCGGTCATCCAGGCGGATCTTGGCGTACGCCAGGTCCTGGTCGTTCAGCAGCACCAGGTCGGGCCGGCGCTGACCCTTCAGCTGCGGCACCTCGGTGAGGTCGCCGTCCACATCCAGCTCGATGCTGTGCGTGCGCGTGAGGGCGCCGTCCTTCAGGTCGTAGAACCCGATGCCGAGACGGTGCGGTCGGATCGTCGGGTAGTCGGCCGGCGCGGTCTGGGTGATCGCGAAGCGCGAGATCGTCCCGTCGCCCGACTCGTCGATGACGGGGGACAGGGTGTTGACCCCCGCGGTCTCGAGCCACTTCTTCGACCAGCCCGACAGATCGCGGCCGCTTGTGCGCTCGAGCTCGACGAGCAGATCGCTCAGCTCGGTGTTCGAGAACGCGTGCTTCTTGAAGTACGCGCCGACGCCCGAGAAGAAGGCGTCGATGCCGACCCACGCGGCGAGCTGCTTGAGCACCGAGCCGCCCTTGGCGTAGGTGATGCCGTCGAAGTTGACCTGGACGTCCTCGAGGTCGTTGATCTCGGCGACGACGGGGTGCGTGGAGGGAAGCTGATCCTGGCGGTACGCCCAGGTCTTCTCCATGGCGTTGAACGTGGTCCACGCCTCGGTCCACTCGGTGGCCTCGGCGGTGGCGATCGTGGACGCCCACTCGGCGAACGACTCGTTCAGCCACAGGTCGTTCCACCACTTCATGGTGACGAGGTCGCCGAACCACATGTGGGCGAGCTCGTGCAGGATCGTCACGACGCGACGCTCCTTGACGGCGTCGGTCACCTTGCTGCGGAAGACATAGGCCTCCGTGAAGGTCACGGCGCCCGCGTTCTCCATCGCTCCGGCGTTGAACTCGGGGACGAAGAGCTGGTCGTACTTCTCGAACGGGTACGGGTAGCCGAACTTCTCCTCGAAGTACGCGAAGCCCTGGCGGGTCTTCTCGAAGATGTAGTCGGCGTCCACGTGCTGCCACAGGCTCTTGCGGGCGAACACGCCGAGCGGGATGACCCGGCCCTCGGAGTTCGTCAGCTCGGAACGGACCTCCTCGTACGGGCCGGCGATGAGCGCCGTGATGTACGACGAGATCCGCTGCGTCGGTGCGAAGCCCCACGTCGCGGTGGCGCCCTCGTCGTGCGTGATGGGCTCGGGGGTCGGCGCGTTCGAGACGACCTTCCAGTTCGCCGGCGCGGTCACCGTGAACTGGAACGTGGCCTTGAGGTCGGGCTGCTCGAACACGGCGAACATGCGGCGCGAGTCAGGCACCTCGAACTGCGAGTACAGGTAGACCTCGCCGTCCACGGGGTCGACGAAGCGATGCAGGCCCTCGCCGGTGTTCGTGTAGAGGCAGTCGGCGTCGACGACCAGCTCGTTCTCCTCCTCGAGACCGTCGAGCTGGATGCGCGAGTCTCCGAACACCACGGCCGGGTCGAGATCGCGCCCGTTCAGGGTGATCTCGCGCACATCGCGCGCGATCAGGTCGATGAAGGTCGATGCGCCGGGGGCTGCGGCGAACCGGACGACGCTGCGCGAGCCGAACACCTCCGCGCCCTTTGTGAGATCGAGCGCGACCTCGTAGGAGCGGGTGTCGATGACGGTGCGGCGCTCGTGCGCTTCGTTCCGGGTGAGGTTCTCTCCAGGCACTGCTGAGCTCCCGTGGGGTGAGGGTCGGGGGACGCGCAGGCATGGGTGACGCCTGCGGCAACCCGACAAGACTACGTCGTCCGTCGCTGGGCACGGCCACCGCCCTGGCGGCGCGGGTCACGCGGGATGTCGTCCCGACTTCTACAGAGGTGCGAAAATGGAGGACGTGAACGAGCAGCGCGACGAGAACCAGACTCCCGGATCGAACCCCGCCACCGCAACGGTCGAGCAGCGGGGGCCTCTGTTCGCCTCGCCCGAGGCATCCACCGGAGCGCCGCACATCGAGAACGCCGTCGCGTACGACGCGATCTTGCTCGCCAGCTTCGGCGGACCCGAGGGCCAGGATGACGTCATCCCCTTCCTCCGCAACGTCACCCGTGGCCGGGGTATCCCGGACGAGCGGCTGGAGGAGGTGGCCACTCACTATCGCCACTTCGGAGGCGTCAGTCCCATCAACGCACAGAACCGAGCGCTGAAGGAGGCCATCGAGGGCGAGATCGCACGCCGGGGTCTCGATCTGCCGGTGTACTGGGGAAATCGCAACTGGGCGCCGTACCTCGACGAAGCCGTGACCGCCGCGGACGCGGCGGGTGACCGACGTCTCCTGGCTATTGCGACCAGCGCCTACAGCTCGTTCTCGAGCTGCCGGCAGTACCGCGAGGACTTTGCTCGAGTGCTGTCCGACACCGGGTTGGGTGACCGCGTCACCATCGACAAGGTCCGTCAGTTCTTCGACCACCCCGGATTCGTGCAGCCCTTCATCGACGGCGTCGAAGCCGCGGTGCGCGGCTTCCTGTCGGACGGCGTCGCGCCCGAGCGCGTCCAGGTGCTGTTCTCGACGCACAGCGTCCCGATGCAGGACGCCCAGCGCTCAGGCCCGCGCGATGTCGAGTGGGGCGATGGTGGCGCATACGAGGCGCAGCACCTCGCAGTCGCGGAGGTCGTCATGGCGGACATCGCGACGCGCGTCCCCCAAGCCGCCGACGTGACGTGGAAGCTCGTCTACCAGTCGCGCTCGGGTCCCGCCTCGCAGCCTTGGCTCGAGCCCGACATCAACGACGTGATCGCTGAGCTTCCCGCGGCCGACATCGAGGCAGTCGCCATCGTTCCGCTCGGCTTCGTCAGCGACCACATGGAGGTCATGTGGGATCTCGACAACGAGGCGATGGAGTCGGCGGCGGAAGCCGGCATCCGCGCGGTGCGCACGCCCACGCCAGGCGTGGATCCGGTTTACGTCTCCGGGCTGGTGGATCTGGTCGAGGAGCGACTGACGGGCACGCCCGCCGCCGAGCGGCCGCATCGCACGGCACTCGGACCATGGTTCGACATCTGCCGCCCGGGGTGCTGCGAGAACGTCCGTGCCGGATTCAAGCCCGCGGCGGCCGGTCTCCTGCCATAACCCGGCCCGGCAGGGCGCTTCGGCTCTTCGCTCGCTCAACGACCGACGGGGCGGTTCGTGGCAAGCCGCCAACGAGAATCTAGGATCGACCTCATGCGCATCCATATCGCGACCGACCACGCGGGCCTCGAGTTCTCCACCCAGCTGCAGCACCACCTGGCGGGGCAGGGCCACGAGGTCGTCGACCACGGGCCGATCGAGTACGACCCCGTCGACGACTACCCCGCGTTCTGCATCCGCGCGGCGCAGGCTGTCGTCGTGGATCAGCGTGCCGGCGTCCCGGCGCTGGGCATCGTGTTCGGCGGTTCCGGCAACGGCGAGCAGATCGCGGCGAACAAGGTCGAGGGAGTGCGCGCCGCCTTGGTGTGGAGCATCGCGACCGCCGAGCTCGCCCGCGAGCACAACGACGCCAACGTGATCGCGATCGGCGCGCGCCAGCACGCGTTCGAGGATGTCGTGCGCTTCATCGACCGCTTCATCGAGACGCCGTTCTCGCAGGACGAGCGCCACGTGCGCCGCATCGCGCAGATCGCGGCCTACGAGACGGACGGCTCGCTGCTTCCGGATCCGCGAGCGGATGAGCAGCCGGAGGCCGGCGGGCCTCGCACCTGATGCCAGAGGGTCACTCCGTCCATCGCATCGCGCGGCAGTTCGCGCGGAACTTCGTCGGCCGTCCCGTCCGTGCCTCGAGCCCGCAGGGGCGCTTCGCCGACGGTGCCGCGCAGCTCGACGGCTGCACGCCGACGACGGTGCGTGCCGTCGGCAAGCAGATGTTCATGGAGTTCGACGGCGACCTGTGGCTGCGCGTGCACCTCGGCCTCTACGGCGCATGGGACTTCGCGGGGGAGATCCTCGTCGATCCGACGATCGCGTCCGCGAACGGCCGGATGGGCCAGACGAATCAGCGCGGCACCGACCTCGCGACGCCGGATGACGCACCGATCTTCGACGACGCCGGTGAGAACTCGCTCGCGTCGATCGGCGCCCCGCGCCGGACGCGGGTCCATGTGCGCATGTCCGAGCAGACGAAGGGGCTGGACGAGGCGGATGGCCTCGAGGCCGCCGGTTCGGAGTGGCCGCCGCCGGTCGTGGGGCAGGTGCGGCTTCGGCTCATGACCGACGTCACCTGCGCCGATCTGCGCGGCCCCACCGCCTGCGTGGTCGAGACGCCGGAGCAGGTCGCCGCCGTGATCGCCCGGCTCGGCCCCGACCCGCTCGTTGGCGACCCGCGCGAGAACGAGGAGCGGTTCGTCCAGGCGGTGCGCCGCCGCAACGTCGCGATCGGCCAGCTCCTCATGGATCAGTCGGTCGTCAGCGGCATCGGCAACGTGTACCGCGCCGAGATGCTGTTCCGCGCGAACCTCGACCCGCACACGCCGGGCAGGGCGATCCCTGAGGAGATCGTGCGCGGACTGTGGCGCGACTGGGTCGAGCTGATCCGCATCGGCGTAGAGACCGGGCAGATGATGACGATGGACGGGCTTGAAGGTGACGAGTGGCGGAAGGCCATGGCCCACCGCGACGACCGCCACTGGGTCTACCACCGCGCCGGCCTCCCGTGTCGCGTCTGCGGTACCGAGATCGTGCTCGAGGAGATGCAGGCGCGCAAGCTCTACTGGTGCCCGCAGTGTCAGCGCTGACCGAGCCGTTCGTCACCGGCGAGCTGATGCTCTCGCCGGTGTCCAGGGACGACCTTCCCGAGATCCACCGGCTCCACGCCGATCCGGCGGTCTGGCGTCACCTTCCCTCGGGTCGGCACCGGACGCTCCTCCGCACGCGCGAGATGGTCGAGGCGTACATCGACGACTGGCGCCACGGCGTCGGCTATTGGACCGCGCGGCTGCGCAGCTCGGGCGACTACGTCGGCATCGGCGGCTGCCGCCTGCGCGAGGCGACCGCCTGGAACATCTACTACCGGATCGATCCGGCGTACCAGGGCCGCGGCTTCGCGACGGAGATCGCGCGCGCCGGCATGGGCGCGGCCACCCACATCGATCCCGACATCCCGATCTCGGCGATCCTGCTCGAGCACAACCTCGCCTCGAAAGCCGTCGCCGAGAAGCTGGGGCTGCGCCTCGCCTGGCGTGGGCCGGATGAGGGCAATCCGGATCCGGACGCGGTGCGCCTGATCTACACCGATCGCGACGTGACCCCCGAGCAGCTGGACGTCCTCCGGTCCTGATTCGCCTGTGGCTCGACGAACGCCCGTTCGCGGTGGGCGAACAGGTGCGGCTATCGCGGTGGTCCCGTCGCGCGGCGTCCGGGGCCCCTGCTCCGCCGTACGATCGGATCCATGCGTCAGAACCCGAGCTTCGCCTTCACGGATGTGGCCGAACTGCGCCGCCTGATCGACCGCAACCCGTGGGTCACGCTCGTGAGCGCGACGCCCGAGGGCCTCACCGCCTCGCACTACGCGGTGCTGCTCGACGAAGAGCGCGATGACCTCACGATCGTCGGGCACGTCGGGCGCCCGGACGACGCGATCCACGGGCTCGGCGAGCGCGAGCTGCTTGTGGTGGTTCAGGGCCCCCACGGGTACATCTCGCCGAACTGGTACGGCGACGGCCCCGCCGTGCCGACGTGGAACTTCGTCTCCGCCCATCTGAGCGGCGTCCCCGAGATCCTGAGCGCAGAGGAGAACCTCGCCGTGCTCGACAGGCTCGTCGCGCGCTTCGAGTCGCGCATGCCGGATCCGCGGATGATGTGGGAGCGCCCCAACGACGCCGACTTCGTCACGAAGCTCGAGCGCGGCACCGTCGGCTTCCGGCTCACCCCGACGAAGGTGGTCGCCAAGCGCAAGCTGAGCCAGAACCGGCCCGACGACGTGGTCGAGACGATCATCGGCGAGCTGTCCGGCGACGGACCGTTCCGCAACCCCGCCCTGGCGGCGGAGATGCGCCGTTCGCAGGACGCCCGCGCGGCCGCCCGCGCCGGGGACGCCGGATGACCGCGCGCGGCACCCGGGTCGACGTCATCGCGGACGCGCGGATCACCGGGGAGGGACGCGAGCTGCTGCCGTTCGCCGGCGTGGACGACGACGCGCTCTACGACGTGATCCTCGCCGACGGGCTGATCGCCGACATCGCGCCCGCCGGCGCACTGCCGCGCCGTGGGAGCGTGCTGAACGCGGAGGGCGGGTGGCTGATCCCCGGGCTCTGGGATCACCACGTGCACATGCTGCAGTGGGCGCTCGGGGTCGAACGCTTCTCGGTACGGGAGGCGCAGACCGCGGCCGACACCGCGGCTCTTGCGGCGCGCGCCCCGGTGCGCTCCGACGGCCGGCGCATCGCCGTCGACATGCGCGACGCGCTGTGGGCGGATCCCGCGACCGTGGCGCTGCTGGACGCCGCCACCGGCGACGTGCCGACGTACATCCTCAACCTCGATCTGCACTCGGCGTGGTTGAACTCGGCCGCGCTGCGGCGGGAGGGATTCGCACCGGATGCGAGCGGCTTCGTGCGCGAGGACGACGCGTTCGCGGTCGCCCGCATCCTGAACGACGTGCCGGTCGCGGACGCGGACGCCGCCGTGGGGCGCGCGGCGCTGGCTGCCGCGGCCCGCGGAGTCGTCGGCTGCGTCGACCTGGACATGACCTGGAACGAGGAGCCCTGGCAGCGCCGCGTGGCCGGCGGCTTCGACAGCCTGCGCGTGGACTTCGGCATCTACCCGCAGCACCTCGAGCGCGCGATCGGTCTCGGACTGCAGTCGGGCGATCCGCTGCGTGACGCGGACACGGAGCTCGTGCGGGTGGGCCCGCTGAAGGTGATCACCGACGGCTCGCTCGGCACCCGGACCGCCGCGTGCTCGCACGGGTACGGCGACGACCCGCACAACCATGGGATGCTCACGGTCTCGCCCGAAGTCCTCGTCGAGCTCATGACCGCCGCCACCGCCGCCGGCATCGGGTGCGCGATCCACGCGATCGGCGATCTCGCGAACTCGCACGCCCTCGACGCCTTCGCCTCGACGGGCGCGGTCGGGCGGATCGAACACGCACAGCTCGTGCGGCACGCCGACCTCGCGCGGTTCGCGCGGCTCGGCGTCGGGGCGAGCGTGCAGCCGGAGCACGCCATCGACGATCGGGAACTCACCGAGACGCTGTGGGCGTCGCAGACGGCGCTCGCCTTCCCGCTGCGGTCGCTGCGCGACGCGGGAGCGAACATCCTGCTCGGCTCGGATGCGCCGGTCGCCCCGTTGGACCCGTGGGTCTCGATGGCGGCCGCGGTGTTCCGCACGCACGATGATCGCCCCGCGTGGCGTCCCGAGGAGCGGCTCGACGCAGAGACCGCGCTGGCGGCATCCACCTATGGCGGGTCACGCCACTCGGCCCGGATCGAGCCCGGCGCGCTCGCGGATCTCGCGATCGTCGCGGACGATCCGCTCACCGCGGGTGAGGAGCGACTGCGCACGATGCCCGTGCACGCGACGATGATCGGCGGACGCCTCACGCACGTCGCCTGATCGCGACGACGAACACGACGAAGGGCTCCGGATCAGATCCGGAGCCCTTCGATGTGTGGTGGCTGATTACTCGGCGATGTGCGCCACGAGGAACCAGCGGTCCTTCTCGAGGCCGGCCTTGATGCCGATCGCGACGTCCTGGCTGGTGAGGTCGATCTCGTCGAGGCCGTCGATCGCGGCGTCGAGGTCGGCGATCACCTTGTCGATGTCGGCCACGATGGCGCGGATGGTCTCGGTCGACTGCGAGAAGCCCGCGGCGACGGTGGTGCCCGCGGCCTTCTGAGCGACGGTCTCGAGGCGAGCGTCGATCGGGAGCCCCAGGGCCACGATGCGCTCGGCGGCCTCGTCGGCCCACGCACCGGCGTGTGCGACAAGCGTGTCGAGGAACTCGTGCACGCCGATGAAGTTCGCGCCGCGCACGTGCCAGTGCGCCTGCTTGCCGTTGACGGTGAGCGCCTGCAGGCCCAGGACGACGGGGGAGAGGAACTGCGATGCCCCCGCGGCGACAGTCGGGTCGGCGGCGGTGGTGGCGATGGTCTGGTTGCTGCTCATGTCAATCCCTCCGAAGTGTTCCGGCGCGAGAGCCGGTCGGTGAGTACAACGCTACTCGCGTTCGGGCATTCCGCAAGCAAGCCAAGGCTCGGCTAATCACTGCCTCATCTGGGAAAACATAGGCAAGCCATACCTCACCGCGCCGGTGGGGCTTGACAGCGGTGGCGGCCGCACGGAACGGGTCGACGTCGTAGAGTCGGCGCATGGCCGTGTCTCTGCATGCATCGATCCTGCCGCTGAGCTCTCCGACGGGCGACGAGGACCTCCCGGCGCTCCATCCCGACGCCTTCGTCGCGGACGGCGCACGGGTGATCGGGTCGGTCTCTATCGGCGAGCGCGCGAGCGTCTGGTACAACGCCGTGCTCCGCGGCGATGTCGCCGGGATCTCGATCGGCGCGTTCAGCAACGTGCAGGACAACGTCTCGGTGCACGTCGACGCGTCCAACCCTGTCGACATCGGCGAGTACGTGTCGGTCGGGCACAACGCCGTGGTGCACGGCTGCACGATCGGCGACGGTGCCCTGATCGGCATGGGAAGCGTCGTGCTGTCGGGGGCCGTGATCGGCGAGGGCAGCCTCGTGGCAGCGGGCGCGGTCGTGCTCGAGGGCACGCAGATCCCGCCCAGATCGCTCGTCGCCGGCGTGCCGGCGAAGGTGCGCCGCGAGCTCACGGACGACGAGGTCGCGGGGCTGCGCGAGAACGCCGTCGCCTATCTCGCCCACGCCGAGCGGCATGCCGCGGGGCTCGCCGCCGGCTGAGGAACTCAGCGCGCGATGAGGTCGCGCGCGAGGTGCGCTGCCTCGGCACGATTCGCGGCGCCGAGCTTGCGCAGGATCGCCGAGACGTGAACGCTCGCCGTCTTGCCGCTGATGAACAGCCGCTCGCCGATCTGCTTGTTGCTCAGGCCCGCGGCGACCAGCTCGACCACCTGCCGTTCGCGTTCGGTGAGCCCCTCTGCCACCGTGCGCGTCGTCGCCTCGCGAAGCAGGCCGGATGAGCGGCCGAGGGCGAGCGCCGCGTTCCGGATGGACGTGACGTCCCGCTCCGCCGCCTCCGCGAGGGTCTCGTCCAGGCGCTCGCGCGCCGCGGCACGGTCACCGACCGCGAGCAGCCACTCGGCGGAGCGGAGCAGGGCCGCCGGTCGCAGGTAGACGGGGGCGCGCTCGCTCTCGGATGCCGCCAGGGCCGCGTCCCACGCGGCGTGTGTCGGCCGCAGCTCGGCATCGACCGCCGGGCTCCAGACCGCGTGCGTCGGCCACCACGCGGAGGCTCGATCGAGGATGTCGCGCAGCGTGGCGGCCGCGCCCTCGAGATCGACCTCCGTCTGGCCGGCATCGCGCATCCGCGAGATCACCCGCGCCACGGTCCAGGAGAACGGCGGAACGTGCCCCGGATGCAGCCGGGCGGGATCGGCGTCGAGCAGCGCCTGCGCGTCGCGCCACGCGCCGGCGAGGTCGCCGAGCGCGAGCGCGATCTCCGCACCGACGTGCCCGACGTTCAGCCGCGACTGCACCTCGAACCGCGACGTCTGCGCGAGCTGCGGGCGCGCGTCGGCCATCGATGCCTGCGCGCCGGCCGCGTCGCCCTGCCACAGCTGCAGCCACGCGATCCCGCGCACGAGGTAGGACCGGAACGACCCAGGGGGCGCGAGCTCGAGCGATCGCTCGAGCAGCTCCCTCGCCTCGTTCCAGCGGCCGAGATCCGTCAGGGGGTCGGCGGCGTTCGAGGCGAGGATCACGCCCGACGTGCGGTCGGCGCCGTATCGGCGAGCGGCGTCGAGACCCTCCCGCGCGATCGCGAGCGCGCGGCGGTGCTCGCCGAGGTGGTACGCGTGGTCGGAGGCGTTCACCCAGTAGCGCAGCAGCGCGGGGCCGTCGGTGCCGGCGAGCTCGCGGGCGCGTTCCAGCCCCGCGGCCGCCGCGTCGAGCTGCCCCATGTGCCCACGGCACAGCGCCGCGAGGTTCTCGGCCACCGACTGCAGCCGGTCGACTCCCTGCTCGCGGCCGAGCGATGAGCCGGCATGGCGACGGGCGAGCGCCGCGCCCTCCTCGGCCAGCACCAGCGCATCCTCGTCCTCGCCGATCAGCATCAGGCGCCCGGACAGCGACACCATGACATCGGCGCGCATAAGATCCACCTTCGGGCCGCCGCCCAGCGTGTCGAGGGTGGCGAGCGCCTCCCGGTATACCTCGATCGCGCCCGGGCGCGCGAGCATGGCGAGCCCGCGCCCCTGGTTGTTCAGCAGCAGCGCGTGCTCGAGCGTGCCGGGAGGGCAGTCGGCAAGCGCGAGTTTCAGCACGGCGAGGCTGCGCTCGACGTCACCGGCGTTGCGCAGGTACGTCGCCGTGCGGCCCATCAGCTCGCGCCGCGTCATCCCCGCCACGGCCTCCGGGTCGTCGACGCGGTCCCAGAGAGCCAGTGCCCGCTCGGCGTTCGGCGCGGCCGAGGCATAGCCGAGCGCGGCCCGGGCCTCCCGCATCGCCTGCAGCCAGGCCGGGAACGCGCGCGATGCGTTGCGGGCGCCCGACCAGTGGTGAGCGATCGCGGCCGCGGCGGGCCTTCCCTCGGCGGCGCGACGCTCGAGTTCGATCGCGTACCGCTCGTGCAGGCGCTCCCGCACGCCGGGGAGGAAGTCCTGCAGGATCGCCTCGCGCATGAGCGCGTGCCGGAACCCGTAGCCCGTGGCTGTGGCCACCAGCACGCCCCCGCCGATCGCCTCCCACGCGGCGGCGTCCAGCGTGTCGGGGTCCTGCCCGAGCACGGCCGCGAGCAGATCGTGCTCGACCTCGACGCCGCCGACCGCGACGTGGCGGACGATGCGCTGCGAGGCCTCCGACAGACGCTCGTATCGCAGCAGCAGCAGATCGCGCAGGCCGTCGGGAAGGCCCGCGCTGCCGTCCTCACAGGCATCGAGGTCGATGAGCTCCTCGATGTAGAACGGCACGCCGTCCGTGCGCTCGAGAAGCGCGTCGACGGCGGTCTCCTCGGGGACCTCACCCCGCAGCTCGCGCATCAGCCGTCGGGTCGACTCCCTGTCGAGCCGCGGCAGATCCATCCGCAGCGCCCGGCGGTCGCGGGGGAGCTCGGCGAGGAACGCGCGCGCGATGTGCCCGCGCCCGATGTCCTCAGACCGGTAGGAGATGATCAGCAGGATCGGCGCCTCGCTGAGGGCGCGCGTGAGGAACCGCACCACCGCGAGGCTCGCGGGATCGACCCAGTGGAGGTCCTCGATCACAAGAACCAGCGGCCGTTCGACGGCGACCGCCTCGAGCAGCAGTGCGATCGACTCGTGCAGGCCGCCGGGCGTCGACTCTCGCTCCTCGGCTCCGACGCCGAGCTGCGGGAAGAGGCGGTGCATCGCGCGCTGGCCGCCGGTCATGCGGTTGACCTCGTCCGCGCCGAGCTCCGTGATGAGCGGGCGGAGCGCGCCGGCGATCGACGTGTAGGCGTCGCCGGAACCGCCGAGGTCGACGCAGCGTCCGATGAGCACACGTGCGGCGCCGGCGTGCCGTTCGAGGAACTCGGTCAGCAGGCGCGTCTTGCCGATGCCTGCCTCGCCCCCGAGCGCGACCGTGCGCGGGCGACCGGCGACGACATCCGCCATCACCTCCGCCAAAAGGCTCAGCTCGCCATCGCGGCCGATCAGCTCAGACGTCTGCATCCGCACCCGCCCATCGTGACATCCCCCACCGACATCCCGGTGGACCCGCTTCCGTCATGCGCCGTGGCGAGGAAGCAGCCGGCGCAGGACGCCCTCCCGCCGCACTGCCTTCCGCGCCGGTGCGCTCCGCTCATCGGCTCGGCGCTCCTCGAGCGCGCGGCGCCGGGCGATGTGCTCCTCCGCCTCGCGCACGTGAAGCTCGTACTCCCTGATGACGGCCATCGGATCGATGCTCATGTCCCGCTCCATCCCTTGTTCGGATGTCTCCACGCTCGTCTCTGAGGTGGGGGAGGGGCATCGGACGATCGCCCTATTTCCGAGTCGCCGGTGCCTTAGGCGCGACTCCCTCCGGCGCCGGAACGGGATCGGCAGGCTCGCCGGCGAGGTCTCCGCGGCGTGCCCGCGTCGAGGGAGCGGCGCGGAATCGGATAGACTCTTACGCGCTGCCCGATCCGTCTCGGATCGCGTCGCGGGGATGTAGCTCAATGGTAGAGCCTCAGTCTTCCAAACTGATTACGCGGGTTCGATTCCCGTCATCCCCTCCATCAGCGCCCCGGTTCACCGAGCCGGGGCGCTTTCGCGTCACGGCCGGTCCTAGGCTCGGCGCATGCCCATCCCGGATCCCGGCCTCGACTCGTGCGGCGCGAACTCCTCGCGGCGTGGCTTCCCGGGGCGCGCGTGGATGCCGACATGTCATGGGGTGTGCTGGAGACGACGGTCCTGAGGGTGACGCACCGCGACCGTGTGGTCGTCGTGAAGGCGGGCGGGCCGGGCGACCACCACATCGCCCGGGAGATCCGCGCCCATCGCGAATGGACGGCACCGCTCGTCGATCGCGGACGCGCGGCCCGACTGCTGCACGCCGACCTCGAGGCGAAGCTGCTCGTGACGGAGCACCTGCCCGGCGCGCTCGTGCAGGATGGCCCCGCCGTGTCGGATCCCGAGACGTATCGGCAGGCGGGTGAGCTGCTCGCGGCCCTGCACGGCCAGCTGGAGGTCGTCGACCCAGACTTCGAGGCCAGCGCGAACCGCAAGGTCCTCGCCTGGCTCGACAGGCCGCACCGGATCCCCGCGGACGACGCCGCGCGGCTGCGGCGGCTCATCCGGTCGTGGCCGGAAGCGGAGGTCGTGTGCGTTCCGACGCACGGGGACTGGCGGCCGCGGAACTGGGTGATCGACGAGGCCGGCACCGTGCGGGTCATCGACTGGGGGCGCGCGGATCTCCGCCCGCCGCTCGAGGACTTCGAGCGGCTCGACTCGGGCGAGTTCGTGGGGCGCCCGGAGCGCGAGGAGGCGTTCATCCGCGGGTACGGCTCCGATCCGCGCCGCACGCCGGCCTGGTTCCGGCAGCGCACGCGGGCGGGCATCTCCGCCGCATGCTGGTCGTTCGCATTCGGGGTTCCGGAGCTCGAGCAGCGGGGCCTCAGGATGGTCGCCGAAGCGCTGGCGGAAGCGTGAGAGGCCGATCCTGCTGCGTCGGCTAGACTTCACGGGGCCGTTTCGTGTCCCCCGTGGGGACTCCCCGGGGCGTAGCTCAGCTTGGTAGAGCGCCCGCTTTGGGAGCGGGAGGCCGCAGGTTCAAATCCTGTCGCCCCGACGATCGGCCCACACAGACCTACGATCCCGTCGCGCGGCCTGCGCGCGGGAGGAGTCACGAGGAGAACGAACCCCTATGGTCACCAGCACCGTCGAGAAGCTCAGCCCGACCCGGGTGAAGCTGCACATCACGGTCAGCCCCGAGGAGCTCAAGCCGAGCATCCAGCACGCCTACGAGCACATCGCTCAGGACGTGCAGGTCCCCGGCTTCCGCAAGGGCAAGGTGCCCGCTCCGATCATCGACCAGCGCGTCGGCCGCGGCGCCGTCATGGAGCACGCCGTCAACGAGGGCCTCGACGGCTTCTTCCGCGCCGCCGTCGCCGAGCACGACGTGAAGATGCTCGGCCGTCCCTCGGCCGACATCGTCGAGTGGCCGAACGAGAAGGACTTCTCGGGCGACCTGATCGTCGACGTCGAGGTCGACGTCCGCCCCGAGTTCGAGATCCCGTCCTACGAGGACCTCACCATCACGGTCGACGCCGCCGAGGTCGACGAGTCGGCGCTCGACGAGGAGCTCGACCGTCTGCGCGCGCGCTTCGGCACGCTGATCCCTGTCGACCGCCCCGCGGCCAAGGGCGACTTCGTCGAGCTCGACCTCGTCGCCACGATCGACGGCGCCGAGATCGACCGCGCCGAGGGTGTGTCGTACGAGGTCGGCTCGGGCGAGCTGCTCCCCGGCATCGACGAGGCCATCGACTCGCTGACGGCGGGCGAGGACACCACCTTCCGCTCGACGCTCGTCGGCGGTGACCACGCCGGCGAGGAGGCAGAGGTCGCGGTGACGGTCAAGGCCGTCAAGGAGCGCGAGCTGCCCGAGGCGGACGACGACTTCGCCCAGATGGCGAGCGAGTTCGACACGATCGCCGAGCTGCGCGACAGCCTGCGCGAGCAGGTCGCCTCGCGCGGTGCCTTCTCGCAGGGCTCCGCCGCGCGCGACAAGCTCATCGAGACGCTGCTCGAGAAGGCCGACATCCCGGTGCCCGCGCAGCTCGTCGAGGACGAGGTGCACCAGCACCTCGAGCAGGAGAACCGGCTCGAGGACGACGTCCACCGCGCCGAGGTGACCGAGGCGAGCGAGAAGCAGTTCCGCACGCAGATGCTGCTCGACGCGATCGCCGAGAAGCTCGAGGTCCAGGTCTCGCAGGACGAGTTCACGCAGTACCTGATCCAGATGTCGGGTCAGTACGGCATGGCGCCGCAGCAGTTCATCGAGGCGCTGCAGCAGGGCAACCAGCTGCAGTCGGTGATCGGCGACGTCGCGCGCAACAAGGCGCTCGCGATCGTCCTCGGCAAGGTCGAGGTCGTCGACAGCAACGGCCAGGCGGTCGACCTGTCCGGCTTCGCCGCCACCGACGAGGTCGAGGCCGACGAGGTCGAGGCCGAGGCGCCGGTCGAGGAGCCCGCCGCCGAGGAGAAGCCGAAGCGCGCGACCAAGAAGAAGGCCGCCCCGGCCGAGGAGGCCGCCGCTGAGGAGGCCCCCGCCGAGGAGAAGCCGAAGCGCACCCGCAAGAAGAAGACCGAGGAGCCCGCGGCCGAGTAAGCCGCAGCGCCCGCGAGGGGGGGGGGGGACGGATGCCGCGCGCATCCGTCCCCCTTTCTCATCCACCCGGAAGGAACACCGATGGCCTCCTCATTCGACGACTGGCAGGAGCGCATCGACGCGGTCTGGCAGGATGCCGCGCTGACCGACGACGACAGGATCGCGCGGATCGACGCACTTGCCGCGGAGTTGGGGGAGGAGCAGCCGGTGGCGCTGTTCGAGCGCGCCGGTGCGCGTGACAGCGCGGGCCTCGAGACCGAGGCCGAGCCGCTCTACCGCCGCGCGATCGAGCTGGGTCTCGACGATCAGCGGCGCACGCGGGCGATCGTCCAGCTCGCCAGCACGATCCGGAACCTGGGGAAGACCGACGAGGCGCTCGAGCTGCTGCGGAGCGAGCACGAGCGGGAGGACGCGGCCGCCCTGCGCGACGAGGCCGCGGCGTTCTACGCCCTCGCGCTCGCTTCGGCCGGCGAGCCCGAGCGGGGTCTCTCGGTCGCCCTCACGGCGCTTGCGCCGCATCTGACGCGCTACACCCGCTCGGTCACCGGCTACGCCGCCGAGCTCGCGCGCGACTGATCCAGCGACCCGCGCGGGTCACGGGCGGATGATCGCGCCCGAGCGGGGCGGGATGCCGTCGGCCTCCGCGCCCAGCGGCTTGGTCGCGAACAGGACCTCGCGGGGTGGCGTGATCGCGAGCGGCAGGTCGGCGAGATTGACGACGATCTCGAGCGCGCCGCGGCGGATCCGGATCCACCGCGGATCCTCGCTCCACTCGGCCGACAGGCGGTCGAAGCGCGGGTCGGTCAGGTCAGGCTCGCGGCGACGCAGCGCGATGAGCTCGCGGTGCATCCGCAGCAGGCGCGCGTGGCGTCCGGTCGACGGCTCCGACCAGTCGAGCTTCGACCGGCGGAACGTCTCGGGGTCCTGCGGATCGGGCACGACCGCCGGATCCCAGCCCATGCGCTCGAACTCGGCGATGCGCCCCTTCGCCGTCGCCTCGCCGAGCTCCGGCTCGGGGTGGGCCGTGAAGAACTGCCACGGTGTGGAGGCGCCCCACTCCTCGCCCATGAACAGCATCGGCGTGAAGGGGCCCGCGAGCGCGAGCAGCGCCGCGATCGCCAGGCCGTCGTCGTCGAGGGTCTGCGAGAGCCGGTCGCCCGTCGCGCGGTTGCCGATCTGATCGTGATCCTGCGCGTAGGCGACGAGGCGCCAGGTCAGCGTCTCGGGCGGGATCGGACGACCGTGCTCGCGTTCGCGGAACGACGACCAGGTGCCGTCGTGGAAGAATCCGCGGGTCGCCGCCTTGGCGAGCGCCTCGATCGGCTCGAAGTCGGCGTAGTAGCCCGAGGTCTCGCCGGTGAGGGCGACGTGCACCGCGTGGTGGTAGTCGTCGCTCCACTGGGCGTGGATCCCGTAGCCGCCGCCCTCGCGGGGAGTGATCAGCTTCGGCTCGTTCATGTCCGACTCCGCGATGAGCGTGAGCGGACGCCGCAGGTGCGCGCTCAGCGCGTCGACGCGTTCGGCCATCTCCTGCAGCAGGTGCGTGGAGGAGTCGTCGACAAGCGCGTGAACGGCATCCAGGCGGAGCCCGTCCACGTGGAAGTCGCGCAGCCACATGAGGGCGTTGTCGAGGATGTACTCCCGCACCTCGTGCTCGGCGAGATCGAGAGACGACCCCCAGGTGTTGGCGCTCGCGTCCTGCAGGTACGGGGCGAACAGCGGCAGGTAGTTGCCGCTGGGGCCGAGGTGGTTGTACACGACGTCCTGGATGACGCCGAGGCCGGCGGCGTGGCACGCGTCGACGAACCGCTGGTACGCCTCCGGACCACCGTAGGTCTCGTCGACGGCGTACCAGAGCACGCCGTCGTATCCCCAGTTCCAGGCGCCGTTGAACGAGTTCACGGGCAGGACCTCGACGAGGTCGATGCCGAGGTCGACGAGGTGCGGGAGACGCTCGATGGCGGCATCCAGCGTTCCGTCCGGGGTGAACGTGCCCACATGCATCTCGTAGATCACCGATCCGGCGAGCTGACGGCCGGTCCAACGCTGATCGGTCCAGTCGAAGCCGAGGTCGTGCACCTGGCTCAGCTCATGCACACCGTCGGGCTGGCGCAGCGACCGCGGATCCGGCACGGGTGTGTCGCGATCGTCGAGCAGGTAGCCGTACCGCTGCCCGGGACGACGGGGAACGTCGGCCCGCCACCATCCGCCCTCGCGCCTCATGTCGTGCGTCTGCCCGTCCACGACGAGGCGCACCGATGCGGGGCGCGGCGCCCAGACCTCGAAACCCATCAGCCCTCCCTCAGCAGCAGGGCGACCGGATAGCGCCCCAGCACGTCCGCAAGCGCCAGGGCGTCGCCCGAGAAGGAGACGCCGGTGATCGCGTCGACGTAGTGGCCGGGCCGCACCATCACGCGCGCGTCGGCCCATCCGCCCCGCCTCTCGAGCCCGAGGGGCAGACGCGTGGCGACCGCCACCGCGCCGCCGCGGTCGAACGCGATCGCGTGCTCCGCGGCCCCGCCCGTGACGTCCAGCCCGGCGTAGCGGGTGAACAGCTCGGGACGGTCGCGGCGGGCGCGGAGGACCCGCGTCGTGACCAGCAGCTTGGCGGCGGCGGTCTCATCGAGGTCGGGCAGCTCGCCGCCGTCGATGCGCTCCAGGATGGCGCGGCGCTCGGCGTAGTCGACCGGAAGGCGATTGTCGGGGTCCACGAGCGACCGATTCCACAGCTCGGACCCCTGGTAGACGTCCGGGACGCCCGGTGCGGCGAGCTGGAGCAGCTTGGCCGACAGCGAGTTCGACCAGCCGGCGGCTTGCACGAACCCCACGCACTCCTCGAGCGTCCGGTGCACGGACTCGTCGTCGAAGGCCGCGTCGACGAGCGCGTGCATCGATCGCTCGAACGCCTCGTCCGGCGCGGTCCACGTCGTCCGCGTGCCGGCCTCGCGGGCGGCCTTCTCGGCATACGCGTGGGCGCGCTCGCGGGACAGCGGCCAGGCGCCGATCAGGGATGCCCACAGCAGCGACTCGAACGGGCCGTCGCCGAGGGGCGCCAGCGTGCGCAGCGTGCGGAGGGTGCTGCGCCACAGCTCCGGCACTTCTGCGAGGGCGTCGATCCGTGCGCGGGTGTCCTCGCCGCGCTTCGTGTCGTGCGTGGACAGGGTGGTCATCGACAGCGGCCAGGACGCCTGACGTGCGGCCTGCCGGCGGTGGAACTCGGCCACGTCGATCGCGAACTCGGCGGGATCCCCGCCCACCTCGTTGAGCGAGGCGAGGCGTCCGTAGCGGTAGAAGGCCGTGTCCTCGACGCCCTTCGCCATCACGGCCCCGGAGGTCTGCTGGAACCGGATCGCGGCAGGATGATCCGGGTCGGCGAGCAGGGGGAGCAGCCTGTCGATCGTGCGGGCGAGGTCGCGCCTGCCGCGCTTGGCCGCGGCGGCCGCCTCGTGGAGGTGGTCGAGCCCGGCGGGCAGGTACGACCGGTAGACAGGGAAGCAGGCGAGCAGTTCGGCCAGCGCGTCCTCGGCGCCCTCGATGTCCGGCACGAGCCGGGCGAGGCGCCGCACCTCCGCCTGCAGCAGGCCGTCTGCCACGGCGCGCTTTCCGTCGTGGATCATCCGGTGCCATTCGGCGGTGCCGGTCTGCGGCGAATCCGCTCGCAGCTCGGCCTCGAGGTCGTCGAGCGCGGTGCGCGCGGCCGGGTCGACGAGGACGCGGTCGATGTCGCCGAGCGCGTCGTATCCGGTGGTTCCGGCGGTCGCCCAGTGCGCCGGGAGCGGCTCGCCCGGCTCGAGGATCTTCTCCACGAGCACGTACGCGCCGTCGGACGCGTCCGCAAGGCGGGCGAGGTAGCCGCCGGGGTCGGTGAGGCCGTCGGGATGGTCGATGCGCAGGCCGTCGACGAGCCCCTCGCGGAGCCACCGCAGGATCTCCGTGTGGCTCTCGTCGAACACGCGCGGGTCCTCGACACGCACGGCGGCGAGCGTCGACACCGCGAAGAAGCGGCGGTAGTTCAGCTCGCTGTCACCGCGGCGCCAGTGGACGAGCTCGTAGTGCTGTCGCGCGTGGACAACGCCCGGCGACGCGCCGTCGTCGGCAGTGCCCGGCGCGAGGGGGAACGCGTTGTCGTAGTACCGCAGCTCGCCGTCCTCGATGCGCAGGCCGAGATCCGGCTTCTCGACGTCGTCGTCGCCGAGCACCGGGATCCTGATCCGCCCGCTCGCGGCGTCCCAGTCGATGTCGAACGCCTCGGCGTGACGCGATCCGCGCCCGTGCGTGAGCACGTCCCACCACCACGGGTTCAGCCGCGGCGTCGCGATGCCGACGTGGTTCGGCACGATGTCGGCGAGCACCCCGAGCCCCGCCTCGCGGGCGGCCGTCGCGAACCGCTCGAGCCCCTCGGATCCGCCGCGATCCGGGTCCACCCGGGAGTGGTCGATCACGTCGTAGCCGTGGTTGGAGCCCGGCTCGCTCGCGAGCAGGGGGGAGAGGTAGACGGTGTCGACGCCGAGCGCCTTCAGATAGTCGACGACGCCCGCCGCGGCGTCGAGGTCGAACTCGCGCCGGATCTGCAGGCGATAGGTGGAGCGGGGGATGCGCCCGCTCATCCGTCGGCCTCGACGTCCTGACCGCCGGCACCGCCCTGACCGCCCGCCAGCGCCTGCCGGACGGACGCCGCCGGCGACCACTCGGGCGCGGCCGCCTCCTCCTGCCACTCGCGCAGCACGAGGATCGACCGGGCCGGCACCGCGATGGTGCTTCCCGCCTCGTGAGGTGCGGGATCGCGCCCGTCCGAGGTGTTCAGCACGATGTCCCACGACGCCGCGAACTCGTCGGCGGGAAGGGTGAAGTCGACGGGCTCGCTGTGCGCGTTGAAGAACAGCAGGAAGTGCCGGTCGACGATCCGCTCGCCGCGCGGGCCGCGCTCCTGGATGCCCTGGCCGTTCAGGAACACCCCGAGCGTGCGCGCGTAGCTCGTCTGCCAGTCGCCCTCGTCCATGGGCGAGCCGTCGGGCGTCAGCCACACGATGTCGGGAAGCGGGTCTCCCTCGCCGCGGCGCACCGGCCGGCCGTCGAAGAAGCCCCACCGCCGGAAGGTCGGATGCTCGCGCCGCAGGCGCGACACGAGCGCCGTGAACTCGATCAGCGGCTCGTCGGCCTCGTCCCAGTGGATCCAGGTGAGCGGCGAGTCCTGGGCGTACCCGTTGTTGTTCCCCTGCTGCGTGCGACCGAGCTCGTCGCCGTGAAGCAGCATCGGCACTCCCTGCGACAGCAGCAGCGTCGTCAGCAGGTTGCGCTGCTGCCGCGCGCGCAGCTCGAGGATCTCGGCATCGTCGGTCGGCCCCTCCACGCCGAGGTTGTACGAGCGGTTGTGCGACTCGCCGTCCCGCCCGTCCTCGCCGTTCGCCTCGTTGTGCTTCTCGTTGTACGACACGAGGTCGCGCATGGTGAAGCCGTCGTGCGCCGTGACGAAGTTGATGGAGGCGATCGGGCGCCGCGCGCTTCCCTCGTACAGGTCGGCGGAGCCGGTGAAGCGCGAGGCGAACTCGCCGAGGGTCGAGGGCTCGCCCCGCCAGAAGTCGCGCACCGTGTCGCGGAACTTCCCGTTCCACTCGGTCCACTGCGGGGGGAAGTTGCCGACCTGGTAGCCGCCGGGACCGACATCCCACGGCTCGGCGATCAGCTTCACCTGCGACACCACCGGATCCTGCTGCACGAGGTCGAAGAAGCTCGACAGGCGATCGACCTCGTAGAACTCCCGCGCGAGCGTGGATGCGAGGTCGAAGCGGAAGCCGTCGACGTGCATGTCGGTCACCCAGTACCGCAGCGAGTCCATGATCAGCTGCAGCGAGTGCGGGTTGCGGACGTTGAGTGTGTTGCCCGTGCCCGTGTAGTCCATGTAGTACTGCGGGTCGTCCTCGACGAGCCGGTAGTAGGCGGCGTTGTCGATTCCCTTGAACGACAGCGTCGGGCCGAGGTGGTTGCCCTCCGCCGTGTGGTTGTAGACGACGTCCAGGATGACCTCGATGCCCGCGGCGTGGAGCGCCCGCACCATCGCCTTGAACTCCTGCACCTGCTCGCCGCGGTCGCCGCTGGAGGAGTACTCGTTGTGCGGCGCGAGGAAGCCGAGCGTGTTGTAGCCCCAGTAGTTGCGCAGCCCCTTCTCCAGCAGGACGGAGTCGTGGATGAACTGGTGCACGGGCATCAGCTCGATCGCCGTCACGCCCAGCCGCTTCAGGTGGGCGACGACGGCGGGATGGGCGACGCCGGCGTACGTGCCGCGCTGCTCCTCGGGGATCTCGGGATGCAGCTCGGTGAGGCCCTTCACGTGCGTCTCGTAGATCAGCGTCTGGCCGTAGGGGGTGCCGGGGCGCCGGTCGCCGCGCCAGTCGAAGTACGGGTTGATCACCACGGACCGGATGGTGTGCGCGGCCGAGTCGTCCTCGTTGCGCACGTCGGGGTCGTCGAAGTGGTGGTCGAACAGCGACGGATCCCAGTCGATGCTTCCCGCCAGCGCCTTGGCATACGGGTCGACGAGGAGCTTGCTGGGGTCGCAGCGATGGCCGGCGGCGGGATCGAACGGCCCGTGGACCCGGTAGCCGTACTCCTGACCGGGGCCGACCCCGGGAAGGTAGGCGTGCCACACGTTCGCGTCGACCTCGATGATGCCGACGCGCGTCTCGGTGCCGTCGTCGTCGAAGAGGCAGAGCTCGACCTTGTCGGCGACCTCGCTGAAGAGCGCGAAGTTCGTGCCGTCGCCGTCGTATGTCGCACCCAGCGGGTAGGGCCGTCCTGGCCACGTCTCCATGTGATCCTGCCGTTCCTGTGAGGGGAGCCGGGACAGCTCTCACGGCGACGCTAACGCGGAGACCGGGCCCTGCGGAAGGGCTTGCGAATCGAGCCACCGGGCCGTTAGAGGAGGGTCTTCGCGGCCGCCGGCGGAGGGGGCGCCGACACCGACGTATGCCCACGGCGAACACGCGCGAGGCCCGGATAACCCGCGGGTAGGGTCATATCGACGCACCACTGAATGGAGTGAGAATGCCCGAACCGCTGATGGCACAGAGTGCCTTCGACCGCCTGCTGAAGGACCGCATCATCTGGCTTGGCTCGGAGGTGCGCGACGACAACGCGAACGAGATCTGCGCGAAGATCCTGCTTCTCGCGGCAGAGGACTCCGAGAAGGACATCTACCTCTACATCAACTCGCCCGGCGGATCGATCACGGCCGGCATGGCGATCTACGACACCATGCAGTTCGTGCCCAACGACATCGTCACCGTCGGCATCGGCATGGCGGCCTCGATGGGCCAGCTCCTGCTGACCAGCGGCACCAAGGGCAAGCGCTACATCACGCCGAACGCGCGCGTGCTGCTCCACCAGCCCCACGGCGGCTTCGGCGGCACCGCGAGCGACATCCAGACGCAGGCGCAGCTCATCCTCGACATGAAGCGCCGTCTTGCCGAGATCACCGCTGCCCAGACCGGCAAGTCGGTCGAGCAGATCAACGAGGACGGCGACCGTGACCGCTGGTTCTCGGCCGAGGAGGCCCTCGCGTACGGCTTCGTCGACCACATCCGCGAGCACGCGGCCGACGTCACCGGCGGCGGCGGCACCGACCGCGCGGCGAACTGAGCCCGGGTACACAGAGAAGGACGTATCGAAGATGCACACCCCCTACACCGGCCAGACGTCGCCCCAGGGCCTGCAGATGCCGGGCAGCCGCTACATCCTGCCCCAGTTCGAGGAGCGCACGGCCTACGGCTACAAGCGCCAGGACCCGTACAACAAGCTGTTCGAAGATCGCGTGATCTTCCTCGGCGTGCAGGTCGACGACGCGTCCGCAGACGACGTCATGGCGCAGCTGCTTGTGCTCGAGAGCCAGGACCCCGATCGCGACATCATCATGTACATCAACTCGCCCGGTGGCTCGTTCACGGCCATGACGGCGATCTACGACACGATGCAGTACATCTCGCCCCAGATCCAGACGGTCGTGCTCGGCCAGGCGGCCTCGGCCGCCGCGGTCCTGCTCGCCGCCGGAGCCCCGGGCAAGCGTCTGGCGCTGCCCAACGCGCGCGTGCTGATCCACCAGCCCGCCGTCGGCGAGGCCGGTCACGGTCAGGCGTCGGACATCGAGATCCAGGCGGCCGAGATCCTGCGCATGCGCACCTGGCTCGAGGAGACGCTCGCGAAGCACTCGAACAAGACGGTCGAGCAGGTCAACAAGGACATCGACCGCGACAAGATCCTGAGCGGCGCGGAGGCGGTCGAGTACGGCCTCGTCGACCAGGTCCTGACGACGCGCAAGCGCCAGCCGGCCATCAAGTAACCACGGCTCGAAACGCCCCGGAACCGCGTGCGGTTCCGGGGCGTCGGCGTTTCCTCGCGGTAATGTCCTCGACATCCCGGCCCGGCACCATGGGCCGCAATGGAGCGGACGAGAGGCGGGGCAATGACCTGCGTTCAGACCGAGGGCGGACACCGCGAGGGCGGATTCGTGAAGGCGATGGGCTCCGTGGACGCCCTGTTCGTGGGGTTCGGGGCGATGATCGGCTTCGGCTGGATCACCCTGACGAGCGGATGGCTCACCACCGCGGGAACCTGGGGCGCGATGCTCGCGTTCGTCGTCGGCGGCGCCATCATGGTGCTCGTCGGCCTCGTCTACTCCGAGCTCGTGTCGGCGATGCCGCGAGCGGGCGGCGAGCACAACTACCTGATGCGCGGCATGGGGCCGCGCTGGTCCCTGGTGGGATCCTGGGCGATCACCGGCGGCTACATCACCGTCATCCTGTTCGAGGCGGTGGCGACCCCGCGCACGTTCGACTACCTGTTCCCCGGGCTCGCCTCGCTCATGCCGATGTACACGATCGCCGGCTTCGAGGTCGGGCTGCCGTGGGCGCTCGTCGGCGTCGTCGCGGCGATCGCCGTCACGTGGATCAACATCCGCGGCGTCAAGATCACGTCGCTCGTGCAGACCTTCGTGGTGTCGTTCCTGCTGCTCGTCGCGGCGCTGCTGGTCTTCGGCGGGTTCGCGGGCGGCGACATCGCCAACACCGAGCCGGCCTTCGTGGGCGGCGTCGCGGGATTCGCGATCGTGCTGGGCGCGGTGCCGTTCCTGTTCGTCGGCTTCGACGTCATCCCGCAGGCGGCCGAGGAGATCGACCTGCCGCCGCGCAGGATCGGGCGGATCCTGATCCTGTCGGTCGCGATGGCCGTCGCGTTCTACCTGATCGTCATCTTCGTGACCTCGCTCGCCATGCCCGCGAGCGAACTCGCGGCGTTCGACCTCGTCACCGCCGACGCGCTGGCGATCATGCTGGGCGCCGACTTCTGGGGCCGCGTCGTGATCGCGGGCGGGCTCGCGGGCATCCTGACGTCGTGGATCGGATTCCTGCTGGGTGCGTCGCGGCTGCTCTGGGCGATGTCGATGTCCGGGATGATCCCCGCGTGGTTCGGCCGGATCCATCCGCGCTACCGCACGCCGTCGAACGCCATCCTCTTCATCGGCGCCCTGTCGGTGATCGCGCCGTTCGGCGGCACGGCCATGCTGGGCTGGGCGGTGGACGGCGGCTCGCCGATGATCGTGCTCGCCTACGCGCTCGTGGCGCTGTCGTTCTGCCTGCTGCGGATCAAGGACCCCGGGATGGAGCGGCCCTTCCGCGTCGGTCGGGGCCGCACGACCGGCATGGTCGTGGGCGTCGCGGCGAGCGTGCTGTGCGTGCTTCTCTTCCTGCTCTACATCCCGGGGCTCACGCCCATCAGCATCACTCTCGCCTGGCAGTCGTACCTGATCTTCGGGGTCTGGATGCTGGTCGGCGTCGCGTTCGCCTTCCGGCTGCCGGGTGGCATCAAGGCGGGACCGGACACCGAGGCGATCCTGCTCGCGGAGATCGCGGCGAGGCGCGGGCGGACCTCGTCGGGGACATGATCCGGAGGGCCGTGACAGGACCGACACCGAAAACGGCGCGTGCCGCGGTCCCGGTGTCGGTGGCAGCGGTTAGGCTCAGGGGGACTCGAACGGAAAGGTCCGAGGAGGACACGCATGGCACGTATCGGTGAGAGCGCCGACCTCTTCAAGTGCTCCTTCTGCGGCAAGAGCCAGAAGCAGGTGCAGCAGCTGATCGCCGGCCCCGGCGTGTACATCTGCGACGAATGCGTCGAGTTGTGCAACGAGATCATCGAAGAGCGGATGGCCGAGTCGGCCGGCACCGGCGAGGTGGCCGAGTTCGACCTTCCCAAGCCCCGCGAGATCTTCGCGTTCCTGGAGGAGTACGTCATCGGCCAGGACCCCGCCAAGCGGGCCCTCGCGGTCGCGGTGTACAACCACTACAAGCGCGTGCGCGCCCGTGGTGAGCTCAAGGCGGCAGACCAGAAGGCCGAGGACGTCGAGGTCGCGAAGAGCAACATCCTGATGCTCGGCCCCACCGGCTGCGGCAAGACGTATCTGGCGCAGACGCTGGCGAAGCGTCTCAACGTGCCGTTCGCCGTCGCCGACGCCACCGCGCTGACTGAAGCTGGCTACGTCGGCGAGGACGTCGAGAACATCCTCCTCAAGCTGCTGCAGGCCGCCGACTTCGACGTCAAGCGCGCCGAGACCGGCATCATCTACATCGACGAGGTCGACAAGATCGCCCGCAAGGCCGAGAACCCGTCGATCACGCGCGACGTCTCGGGCGAGGGTGTGCAGCAGGCGCTGCTGAAGATCCTCGAGGGCACGGTCGCCTCGGTTCCTCCGCAGGGTGGGCGCAAGCACCCGCACCAGGAGTTCATCCAGATCGACACCACGAACGTGCTGTTCATCGTGGCCGGCGCCTTCGCGGGCCTGGAGGACATCATCTCCGCCCGTGTCGGCAAGCACGGCGTCGGCTTCGGCGCCCCGCTGCACGACAAGAACGACGACAGCTCCCTCTTCGGCGAGGTGCTCCCGGAGGACCTGCACAAGTTCGGCCTGATCCCCGAGTTCATCGGCCGGCTTCCCGTCATCGCCTCGGTGCAGCCGCTCGATCAGGACGCGCTGATGGAGATCCTGACCGTTCCGCGCAACGCGCTGGTCAAGCAGTACCAGCGCATGTTCGAGCTCGACGGCGTGCAGCTCGAGTTCGAAGAGGACGCACTGCGCGCCATCGCGGATCTGGCGGTGCTGCGCAAGACCGGTGCGCGCGGTCTCCGCGCGATCCTCGAGGACGTGCTCGGCCCGATCATGTTCGACATCCCTTCGAATGACGACGTGGCGAAGGTGATCGTGACGCGCGCCTCGGTCGAGGACGGCGCCGATCCGACGTTCGTGCTCGCGCAGAAGAAGAAGTCGGCCTGATCTCGTCCCGACGGGTGTGAGACGTACGCTCCGTCGGGGACACTCCTCGGTATGAGGACTTCGCGCGCGTACGCGCTGCTCGCCGTTGTCGTGCTGTCCGGTGCGGCCTCCGGATGCGCATCGCCCTCGGTCGCCGGTTCGCCGGGCGGGGCGGCGTCCGGCGTCTCGTCGCCGTACATGTGCGGGGGAGCGCCGATCGACTCCGCGGCGTACCGCGAAGCCCGCAGCGCCGACGAGCTGTCGCCGGAGCCCGCGGCGCTTGTGGCGGGCGCGACGGACGACCTGGGAGACCCCGTGACCGTGGACGACCTCGCCTCGTGGTCGATCGTGAGCGAGAGTTCGGCGAGGGTCACGCTCATCCGGCCCCTGGCGGAGCCCGCCGATCTCCACGGCAACGGCGAGCTGCATGATCACGAGCTCTTCACCGCGACGACCGAGCTCGGGGACATCCCCTCCTACGGGCAGCTGTCGTCGTGCGCGCTGTCGCTGGACCCTGCGCCCCTGACCGGAGCCCTGGTCCAGCGCGACCTGGCCGCTCTCCCGTCACCGGATGACACCACGATCGCGCTCCTCGTCACCGAGGGGGCCTGCAACAGCGGGCGGGACGCCGCGGGCCGGATCGAGCTGATCTCGCTGGAGGAGACGGATGCCTCCGTGACGGTGCGCATCGGCATCCGTCCCGAGGGCGGGCCGCAGACCTGCCCCTCGAACCCCACGACGCCGTTCACCATCGAACTCGCCGAGCGCCTGGGCGACCGGGTTCTCCTGGATGGCTCGCTCGTCTCGCCGCGGCCGCTGACCGACGGGCACGCGATCTCGTTCGACTGAGCGCTGTGGTGGCAGGCGCCGACGCCGATGTCGGTGCCCGCGCGTAGCGTGCGCGCATGACCGACATCCGACCCTTCCGGCTCCACGTGCCCGACGCCGTGCTCGCGGATCTGCGTGAGCGACTGACGCGCACCAGGCTGCTTCCCGACTCGCCACGGCGGATGCCGTCGGGGATGACGGCTGACTGGCTGCGTGACCTCGTCGATGCCTGGGCGACGTGGGATTGGCGCGCCCGCGAGGAGTGGCTGGGAGGATGCCCGCAGTTCCTCGCCGACGTCGACGGCGCGACGATCCATTTTGCGCACCTGCGCTCCGACGCGGCCGATGCGCCCGCCCTGCTGGTGATGCACGGCTGGCCGCACACCTTCGCGCTGCAGCTCGACTTCGCGGCGCAGCTGCGCGACTTCCACGTCGTGGTCGCCAGCCTGCCGGGCTTCGCATTCTCGCCGCCGTACGACGACGGACCGGCGGATGAAGCGCGCTTCGCGGCGACCATGCACGCGCTGATGACCGACGTGCTCGGCTACACGTCGTACATCACGTACGGCGAGGACGTCTCGGCGAACGTCAGCGACCTGATCGCGGCGACGCATCCGGATCAGGTCGCCGGCATCGTCGCGACGCATGCGCACTTCGGCACCCCGGCCGAGCGTGAGGCGAACGACGATCCCGCGGTGCGAGCGTTCTTCGCGCGGCTGAACGCCGAGCACGGGCCGAACGGGTCGTACGGTCACGTGCAGTGGGCGCGCCCCGACACCCTCGCGGCCGCGCTGAACGACTCTCCGGCGGGCGTGCTCGCCTGGATCGCCGAGAAGCTCGCCGAGTGGGCGGATGTCCCAGGCGACGATCCGGCACGGCTCGAGTCGGTCATCTCGCGCGATCGCATCCTGACGGAGGCGATGATCTACTGGGTCACCCAGAGCATCGCGACGTCGTTCCGGCCGTATCACGAGGGCGCCGACACCCCCGGCCCGATCCCGCCGGTCACCGTGCCCGCCGCCGTGTTCATCCAGCGCCATGAGCACGACTATCCGGAGGTCCTCGCGCGCCGCTACTATCTCGACCTGCGCGTGTTCGAGCGTCTCGAGCGGGGTGGGCACTTCACGATCGCCGAGGTGCCGCGCGAGATGGCCGACCGCGTCCGGGCGTTCGCGGCGACGCTGCGCTGAGCCCCGGCGTCCCCGGCGTGCCGGTCAGCGCTTGCCGACCGCGAGCTGCGCCCGCACAGCGGGGTCGTCATCGAGGAGGTCTGGCTCGGCGGTCGCGCCGACCGCGTCGAAGTACCGGCTGAGAAAGCACCGGAACGCCGCGGCGTACGCGATGTCGGCGATATTGAGGTCGCTGAAGCCGAGGTCCCGCAGACGCTGGATGTCGGCCTCGCCGATGCGCGAGGCGTCGGTCGCGATCTGCTCCGCGTAGTCGAGCATCGCGACGTCGCGCGCGCTCAGACCCGCGGTGCGGTGATCGCTCTGGATTGCGAGCGCCTGCTCGCGCCCCACGAACCGCGTCAGCCCGCGGAAGTACACGTGACTGCAGTAGCTGGACGGCACGTGCTTCGCCACGACGAGCGTGATCATCCGAAACGCCTCGAGGCCCAGCGAGAAGCCGTCACGCAGCTGATGGAGCAGCCTCTCGACGGGTGCCGCCATGTCCGGCCGCGCCGACAGGCTGCGCGTGGCGTTCATGACCATGCCCATGTCGGCGCGCTCCGCGGCGTAGATCGCCGCGATCTCGCCGTCCGCCGCCTCGTCCGACACTGTCTCCAGGTACATGGCGTCCTCCGCTCGGGTCTCCTGCGCGAAGCGTAGACCCGGCGCGGCAGGCGCGACAGATGCTCAGGCGGTCAGGCCGCGGCGCGTCAGCAGTGGCGTGATCTCGGCGTCGCGGCCTCGGAAGTCGCGGTAGGCCTCGAGGGGATCCTTGGCGCCGCCGACACCGAGCAGGCGCTGCCGGAACCGGTCGCCGTTCGCGCGGGTGAGGCCGCCGTTCTCGCGAAACCACTCCACGGTGTCGGCGTCGAGCACCTCGGCCCAGATGTAGGAGTAGTACCCCGCGCTGTAGCCGCCCGAGAACACGTGCGCGAAGTACGTGGACGAATAGCGCGGCGGGACGGCGGGCTCGTCGAGACCGATGTCGGCGAGGGCCGCGGCCTCGAACGCGTCGACGTCGGTGACCGCGTCGGCCTCGGCGCGCGACAGCGAGTGCCACGCCTGATCGAGCCACGCCGCGGCGAGGTACTCGCTCGTCGCGAAGCCCTGGTTGAACGTCTCGGTCGCACGCAGGCGCTCAACCACGTCTGTGGGCAGCGGTTCGCCGGTCTCATGGTGCACGGCATACTCCGCCAGCACCTCGGGCCAGAGGATCCACATCTCGTTGACCTGGCTCGGGAACTCCACGAAGTCGCGGTGCACCGCCGTCGCGGCGAAGTGCGGATAGGTCACGGTGGCGAACAGGCCATGCAGCGCGTGACCGAACTCGTGGAACAGCGTCGTGACCTGATCGAGCGTCAGCAGCGTCGGCGACCCCGCCGCCGGCTTCGGCACGTTGAGGTTGTTGACCACGACCGGCTGCGTGCCGCGCAGGGCGGACTGCTTGACGATCGAGTTCATCCAGGCCCCGCCGCGCTTCGTGTCGCGCGTGTACAGATCCAGCACGTACAGGCCGAGCGCCGATCCGTCCTCGTTGAAGATCTCGAACGTGCGGGTGTCGGGGTGGTAAGCGGGGATGTCGGCGCGCTCGCGGAACGTCAGACCGTAGAGCAGGTTCGCCGCGCGGAAGACGCCATCCTGCAGAACGCGCTCCGCCTCGAACCAGGGGCGCAGCGCGGCCGCGTCGATGTCGTACTCCGCGGAGCGCACCTTCTCGGTCCAGAACGCCCAGTCGTGCGCCTCGAGCGGGTACGGCTCAGGCTCCGTCGCGTCGATCAGGCGCTGCAGGGCGGCCTTCTCGGCCTGAGCGTTGCGCGCGGCGGGAACCGCGAGCTGCCTCAGCAGCGACTGCACCGCCTCGGGCGTGCCCGCGGTCTGATCCGCGGTGATGTAGGCCGCGTGCGACGCGTAGCCGAGCAGCTCGGCGCGCTCGGCGCGCAGCCGGACGATCTCGAGCAGCACGGCGCTGTTGTCGTGCGCGTCGCCCCGAGATGCCCGGGCGCGCGAGGCGGCCATGATGCGCTCGCGCGACGCGCGGCTCGTCAGCTGCGCGAGGTACGGATGACCCGAGAACAGGGTCAGGGTCACGAGCCACTTGCCCTCGAGGCCGCGCTCTCGCGCCGCCTCGGCCGCGGCCGACAGCTCACCCTCCGTCAGGCCGTCGAGCTCCGTGACGTCGTCGAACGCCACCGCGAGCTCGTTCGTGTCCGCGAGGAGGTTCTTCTCGAACTGCGTCGTGAGCTCGGACAGGCGGCGGTTGAGCGCGGTCAGGCGCGACTTGGCGGAGTCATCGAGCGCGGCGCCGGCGTGCGTCATCTCGCGGAAGTGACGCTCGACGAGCCGCCGCGACTCGGCATCCAGGTCCAGATCGTCGAGTCGCTCGTGCAGGGCGCGGATGCGCGCGTAGAGGCGGCCGTCGAGCTGGATGGCGTCGGTGTGCGCGGCCATGAGCGGCGCGAGCTGCTCGTCGATCGCCTGGATCTCGGGCGTCGCGTCGGCCGAGCTGACCGTGTAGAACGCCAGGATGACGCGCTCGAGCTGCCCGCCCGCCTCTTCGAGCGCGAGCAGGGTGTTCTCGAACGTCGGCTCCTCATCCCGCGACGCGATCGCCTCCACCTCGGCGCGATGGGCCGCGAACGCGGCCTCGAATGCGGGAAGGTAGTGCGCCGGCTCGATCGCCGCGTAGTCGGGCACGCCGTAGGGGAGCGGCGACGGGGCGAGCAGCGGGTTGAAGGCGGGCGCGTCGGTCATTCCTCCACCCTAGCCAACGGCAAGGAAATCTCTGCAAAGAAAGTCTTGCAAAGAAACCTTTGCGATCGTACGCTGGGGGACATGACCGATGAGCAGCCCGAACAGCCGACCCGCGAGCGGCGTGTCCTCGATGTCGCGGCGCTGCGTGCGCTGGGGCATCCGCTCCGCATGCGGATCTTCGACATCCTGAGTCAGCACGGGCCGCAGACCTCGAGCACGCTGGCCGAACTGACGGGGGAGTCGTCCGGGTCCACGAGCTACCACCTGCGGATCCTCGCCAAGCAGGAGCTGATCCGCGAGATCCCCGAGCGCAGCACTGGCCGCGAGCGCTGGTGGGAGCGGCCGAAGGGCTCCACGGCGTGGGGCGACACGGACGACACCCGTTCGCCCGCCGGCCGCGCCGCGCTCCAGGCCGCGACCTCGGAGTTCCACCGTCTCCGCAACGAGGAGACGCTCGACTTCTTCACCCGCCGCGCCGACCGCGAACCGGAGGAGTGGCGCGATGTCTCCTCCTCCTTCACCACGACGGCCCGGATGACGCCGGCCCAGCTCGCCGAGATCGGCGATCAGATCGAGGCCATCATCACCGCGGCCGGCGAACGCTACCGCGACCAGGAGGGTGAGGACGTGCGCAGCGTCACCATCCGCGCCGACCTCTTTCCGCTGCGCCAGCTCGGAGGTGCCTCATGACCGCTGTGACGCTGTACCCGCGCGCCGCGATGCCATCGCTCCGGATCACGCCGGGCGAGCGGTTCGCGCTGCGCGCGGCCGATGCACTCGCGGCGTACATCCATCGCCGGGCGATGCGCCGCGATGCACGACTGCTCGCCGATCTCGAGCGCGAGCGACTTGTCGGCGAGAGCCGGCTCGCCGCGATGCGCGCCATGGCGCGCGACGTCCCCCGGCTCTGACCCCGGAGACGACGAAGGCGCCTGAGCATCCGCGGAAGTCAGGCGCCTTCGTGCATCCGGTCAGCGCTCGTCGTCGTCCATGCCGTCGATGTGACCGACTACGGCCTCGCCGTCCGGCGCGAGTGAGACGGTGACGCCCGTGTCGAGCTCGGCGATCGGGCGACCCTCGAGCCAGGTCAGCGTCCACCCGGGCTTCGGGCCTTCGGGAAGGTGCTCCTCGACCTTCGCGATCGTCTCGCGAAGCTCCGCGGGCACCGATGCGGGCGGCTGCGATCCTGCCGTCCAACGGGTTCCGAGCTGCATCATGCCTCCGTCTCCGCGAGGTCGATGCGCGTCACCGCGAACTCCTCGCCGTCAGTGATCTCGAGTTCCTGGATGCGCCCCACGGCCTTCAGGTCGCCGGCCGCCAGGCGCAGGGCCGCGGCGGTGGCCGCGGGGGCGGCGATCGCCGCGAAGGCCACGGGGGTCTTCTGCGACGCCTTCGCCTCGGTCTTCGCGCGCCGGACGCCGATCAGGGCCTCGCTCGCGGCGGTGAGCACCGCGAGGTCGCCCTCGACGCCCGCGGGCGTCGGCCATCCGGCGGTGTGGACGGATCCCTCGCGGAACCACGACCACGTCTCCTCGGCAGCGAACGCCAGCACCGGGGCGAACAGGCGGATCAGCGTCTCGAGCGCCGTGCGCAGGGCGAGCGCCGCCGAGGCCTGACCGGGGTTGGTCTGGTCGTACGCACGCTCCTTGACGAGCTCGAGGTAGTCGTCGCAGAACGTCCAGAAGAACGACTCCGACACCTCGAGCGCGCGGGCGTGGTCGTACGCCTCCAGCGCCTTGGTGGCATCGGCGACGACGCGATCGAGCGTGGCGAGCATCGACAGGTCGAGGGGCTCGGTCACCTCGGCGCCATCCGGCACCGGGAAGCCGAGCACGAACTTCGCCGCGTTGAGCAGCTTGATCGCGAGGCGGCGACCGATCTTGATCTGCGTCGGGTTCTGCGGGTCGAACGCCGCGTCGGTGCCGAGTCGGCTCGAGGCGGCCCAGTAGCGCACCGCGTCGGAGCCGTGCTGCGCGAGGATGTCGGCAGGGGTGACGACGTTGCCCTTCGACTTCGACATCTTCTTGCGGTCGGGGTCGACGATGAAGCCCGAGATCGAGGCGTTCGCCCACGGGGTGCGGTCGTCCTCGAGCGCGCTGCGCAGCAGCGTCGAGAACAGCCAGGTGCGGATGATGTCCTGGCCCTGCGGGCGCACGTCGAACGGCGCCACGAGGTTCCAGAGCTCCTCGTCGCGCTGCCAGCCGCCGACGATCTGCGGCGTGAGCGAGGACGTGGCCCAGGTGTCGAGCACATCCGTCTCCCCGATGAACCCGCCCGGCACGCCGCGCTGCTCCTCGGTGAAGCCGGCCGGCACATCCGTCGACGGGTCGACGGGCAGCTGGTCGGGGGTCGCGAACAGGACGTCGCTCTGGTCGCCGTTCTCGTCGAGGGCGTACCAGACGGGGATCGGCACGCCGAAGAACCGCTGGCGCGAGACGAGCCAGTCGCCGGTGAGGCCGTTCACCCAGTTCTCGTAGCGGACGCGCATGAACTCGGGGTGCCATTCGATCTGGCGGCCGAGCTCGAGCAGGCGCTCCTTGAGCTTCTCGTCGCGCGCGCCGTTCGTCAGGTACCACTGCTTCGTCGAGACGATCTCGAGCGGGCGGTCGCCCTTCTCGAAGAACTTCACGGGGTGCATGAAGGGCTTGCCCACCTCGAGCAGGCGACCGGACGCCTCGAGCAGCTCGGCCATCTTCTTCTTTGCGCTGAAGACCGTCAGGCCCGCGAGCTCGGCGTACGCGGCCTTGCCCTCGTCGCTGGTGATCGCCTCGGGGGCGTCGGCGACCACGCGGCCGTCGAGGCCGATGATCGTGCGGATCGGCAGATCCAGCTCGCGCCACCAGATCATGTCCGTCACGTCACCGAAGGTGCAGATCATCGCGATGCCGGTGCCCTTGTCGGGCTGCGCCAGCGGGTGCGGCAGCACCGGGACCTCGACGCCGAAGACCGGCGTGGTCACGGTCTTGCCGAAGTAGGGCTGGTAGCGCTCGTCGTCGGGGTGCGCCACGAGCGCGACACAGGCCGCGAGCAGCTCCGGGCGCGTCGTCATGATCTCGATGTCGCCCGATCCATCCGTCTTCGCGAACGCGATCCGGTGGAAGGAGGCCTGCTGTTCGCGATCCTCGAGCTCGGCCTGCGCGATCGCGCTGCGGAAGTCGACATCCCACAGCGTCGGCGCCAGGGCGCGGTACGCCTCGCCGCGGTCAGCCGAGCGCAGGAAGGCGAGCTGGCTCGTCCGGATGGTGTCGTCCGAGATCGTGCGGTACGTCTGCGTCCAGTCGACCGAGAGGCCGAGCGCGCGCCAGACCTCCTCGAAGGTCTTCTCGTCCTCGACGGTGAGGGTCTCGCACAGCTCGATGAAGTTGCGGCGGCTGACGGGCACCTGGTCGGCGGCCTTCAGGCTCTTGGCGTTCCCCTCGAACGGCGGCGTGAAGTCGGGGTCGTACGGAAGCGACGGGTCGCATCGCACGCCGTAGTAGTTCTGCACGCGGCGCTCGGTCGGCAGGCCGTTGTCGTCCCAGCCGATCGGGTAGAACACGGTCTTGCCGCGCATGCGCTCGAAGCGCGCCTTGACGTCGGTGTGCGTGTACGAGAACACGTGGCCGATGTGCAGCGATCCCGATGCCGTGGGCGGGGGAGTGTCGACCGAGTAGACGCGCGCGCGACCGGCGGCCTTCGCCGCGTCACGGTCGAACAGGTACGTGCCCTGCTCTTCCCAGGCGGATCCCCACTTGGATTCGAGACCCTCGAGCGCGGGCTTGTCGGGAATGGCGGCCATAAGGATCTCCTCGTTATATGCGGCACGGTGTCTGCGTGCCTGAGTGTGGGGTTGTGCCTCGAGTCTACCGGGAGGTCGCGAGTGGCTCACGGTGACGGGTTCTCCGGAGATCCCGGCTTCTCCGGTCCGAATCGCCCGCTTCGCCTCCGGAGAACGCGGCATCTCCGAAGAAGCCGTCGGGCGGACGCGCCGGAGCCTCAGTCGCGGACGTCGATGCCGGCCGCCACGGCGAAGACCGGGGCGAGACGCTCGACCTGGAGCGACGAGAGGGTGACGCCGCGCAGCGAGAGCACGTCGAGGAAGCCCACGGCGTCGAGCCCGCGCAGGTCGACGTCGGCCGAGCGCATTCCGCGCGGATCGACCTCGTCCACCCGGCAGTCGTCGAAGGCGACGCGCGTGAGCGTCGCGTGCGGCAGATCCAGGGCGCGGATCGTGCACCCGGAGACCAGGATGTCCTCCGCGCGCGATCCGGCGAGCGTCAGATAGTCGATGCGGACGTCGCGCAGCTCGAGTTCCGCGACCTGCGCTCCCGTGAGATCGAGCGTGCCGATGCGGCCACCGGTGACGCGCAGACGCCGGATCGTCGTGTCGCGCGCCGACACGGACGCCGCCCGCAGGTTCGAGACCGACACGTCGATCAGGGTCGCTCCGAGCAGATCGAGCGAGTCGACGGCGGCGTCGTCGATCGCGCACTCCTCGAGCGACGCATGCGCGAGATCCACGGAAGCGTCGAGCCCGGCGAAGCGCTGCTGGTGCGCATCCATCCCACGCCTCGGGACGCCATCCTCGAGCCGATTCGGCAGATCGGGCGACGAGACGCGGGGCGGGGCGGGACGGACGACGGATCTGGCCATTCCGCCACGGTATCCCCGGACGGCGGCGACCCCGTAGAATCGAGGGAACGGCATCGATCCGGCCATCACCGGGGAGCTCGCGGAAGAACAGGCTTCGGCCCCAGTAGAACCGCGCGGGGCAGGCCCGTCACAGCCGCAGTGAGAGCGGCGCGGTGCTTCGGCACCACGCAACGCGGGGTGGTACCGCGGCACCTGTCGTTCGTCGGCAGAGGTCGTCCTCGCAGACCGTCACCGGATCTGCTGGAGTGCTGATGACCTACCCGAAGTCTTCCTTTGGTCCCGCTGCCGACGCGCAGAGCGCGATCGCGCCGAGCCCGCGCTTCCCCGACATCGAGCGCGACGTGCTGTCGTTCTGGCAGCAGGACGACACCTTCCGCGCGTCGATCGAGCAGCGCGAGGGATCCGAGGAGTGGGTCTTCTACGACGGCCCGCCGTTCGCGAACGGCCTGCCGCACTACGGCCACCTGCTCACCGGCTACGCGAAGGACCTCTTCCCGCGCTTCCAGACCATGCGGGGTCGCAAGGTCGACCGCGTGTTCGGCTGGGACACGCACGGCCTCCCGGCCGAGCTGGAGGCGATGAAGCAGCTCGGGATCACCGAGAAGAGCGAGATCGAGGCCATGGGCGTCGACACGTTCAACGCCAAGGCGCGCGAGTCCGTCCTCACCTACACGCGCGAGTGGCAGGACTACGTCACGCGCATGGCGCGCTGGGTCGACTTCGACCGCGGCTACAAGACGCTCGACACCACGTTCATGGAGAGCGTGCTGTGGGCCTTCAAGCAGCTGTTCGACAAGGGACTCGCGTACGAGGGCTACCGCGTGCTGCCGTACTGCTGGCGCGACCAGACGCCGCTGTCCACGCACGAGCTTCGGATGGACGACGACGTCTACAAGAACCGCCAGGATCCGTCGGTGACCGTGACGTTCCCGCTCACGGGCGAGAAGGCGGCGGCTCTCGGCATCGAGGGCGCGCGAGCGCTCGCCTGGACGACGACGCCGTGGACGCTTCCCACCAACATGTCGCTCGCGGTCGGGCCCGGCATCACGTACGCCGTGGTGCCCGTCGGGCCGAACGGCGCGAAGGAGGGCGCCGCGGGCGACGAGTTCCTGCTCGCCGAGGACCTGCTGGGCGGCTACGCGAAGGACCTCGGCTACGAGTCGGCCGACGATGCGAAGGCGGCCGTGCGCACGCGCGTGGCCGGCGCCGACCTCGCCGACGTCACCTTCGAGCGGCTCTTCGACTACTTCGCCGACACCGAGAAGTGGGGCACGCAGAACGCCTGGCGCATCCTCGTCGACGACTACGTCACGACCGGCGACGGCACGGGAATCGTCCACCAGGCCCCCGCCTACGGCGAGGACGACAAGCGACTGAACGACGCCGCCGGCATCCCGACCATCGTCTCGCTCGGCGACGACGGCCGGTTCCTCGACATGGTGCCGGATGTCGCGGGCGAGCTCTGGATGGACGCGAACACGCCGCTCGTGCGTCTGCTGCGTCAGAACGGCCGCCTGCTGCGCCTGCAGTCGTACGAGCACTCGTACCCGCACTGCTGGCGCTGCCGGAACCCTCTGATCTACAAGGCGGTGTCGAGCTGGTTCGTCCGCGTCACCGATTTCAAGGACCGCATGGTCGAGCTCAACGAGCAGATCACCTGGTCGCCCGAGAACGTCAAGCACGGCCAGTTCGGCAAGTGGGTCGAGGGTGCGCGTGACTGGTCGATCAGCCGCAACCGGTTCTGGGGATCGCCGATCCCGGTCTGGAAGTCGGATGACCCGAACCACCCGCGCGTCGACGTCTACGGCTCGCTCGCGGAGCTCGAGCGCGACTTCGGCACCCTGCCGCGCAACGAGCAGGGCGAGGTGGATCTTCACCGCCCGTACATCGACGACCTGACCCGCCCGAACCCCGACGATCCCACGGGGCAGAGCACGATGCGCCGGATCGAGGACGTCTTCGACGTGTGGTTCGACTCGGGATCGATGCCGTTCGCGCAGGTGCACTACCCGTTCGAGAACGCCGACTGGTTCGACACCCACGCCCCGGCCGACTTCATCGTCGAGTACATCGGTCAGACGCGCGGCTGGTTCTACGTGATGCACGCGCTCTCGACCGCGCTGTTCGACCGTCCCGCGTTCTCGGGCGTCTCGTGCCACGGCATCGTGCTCGGAAGCGACGGGCAGAAGATGTCGAAATCGCTGCGCAACTACCCCGACGTGTCCGAGGTGTTCGACCGCGACGGATCCGACGCGATGCGCTGGTTCCTGATGTCGTCGAGCGTGCTGCGCGGCGGCAACCTCATCGTCACCGAGGAGGGAATCCGCGCGGGCGTGCGCGAGTTTCTGCTGCCGCTGTGGAACTCGTGGTACTTCTTCGCGACGTACTCGAACGCGGCGGGCGGACCCGAGGGATCCGGATACGAGGCGCAGTGGCGCATCGACTCCACCGACGTGCTCGACCGGTACATCCTCGCCCTGCTCGGCGAGCTCGTGCGCGACGTCGCCGCCGACCTCGACGCACTCGACTCGACCACGGCCGCCGCGCGCCTGCGCGACTTCGCCGAGGTGCTGACGAACTGGTACATCCGGCGTTCGCGCGACCGCTTCTGGACGGGCGTGACGGAGGATCCGAAGAGCCGCGAGGCCTTCGACACGCTGTACACGGTGCTCGAGACGCTCACGCGCGTCGCGGCGCCGCTCATCCCGCTGGTGGCGGAGCGCGTGTGGCAGGGCCTGACGGGCGGCCGCAGCGTGCACCTGACGGATTGGCCGGATGCGACCGCGTTCCCGGAGGCCGCCGACATCCGCGAGGCGATGGACGCCGTGCGCGAGGCCTCGAGCGTCGCGAACGCGCTCCGCAAGAAGGAGGGGCTGCGCGTGCGCCTGCCGCTCGCGAAGCTCACGGTCGTGACAGGCCACGCCGGTCTCGGCCAGTTCGAGGACATCCTGCGCGAGGAGCTGAACGTCAAGGCGGTCGAGCTCGTGGCGCTGGGCGACGACACGGCAGCCGAGTACGGCATCTCGCACCGGCTCACGGTCAACGCGCGCGCCGCCGGACCGCGCCTGGGCAAGCAGGTGCAGCAGGCGATCCGCGCCGCGAAGGAGGGCGACTGGTCGGAGCAGGACGGCGTCGTCACCGCGGGCGGACTGGCGCTGGAGCCGGGCGAGTACGAGCTCGTGCTCGAGACCACCGGACGTCCCGAGGGCGAGGCGCTCGCGCTGCTGCCGACGGGCGGCTTCGTGCTGCTGGACACCAACACGACGCCCGAGCTGGAGGCCGAGGGCCTCGCGCGCGACGTCATCCGCGCCGTGCAGGACACCCGGAAGGCGGCGGGCTTCGACGTGAGCGACCGGATCCGTCTCTCCCTCGCCTTCGCGGACGAGGCCGATGCCGCCGCCGTGCGCAGCGCGTTCGACGTGGCCGACGTGGCGGGGGAGACCCTCGCGGTCGAGCATGCGGTCACGACCGGGTCGACCCCGGGCGAGGCCGAGCACACCGCCGTGGTGAGCAAGGGCACATACGCGAACAGGGGCGACTTCGCGGTCGCCGTGAGCCGGATCGGAGCCGCCAAGTGAGCGACAGCGAGGACATCGTCGAGGGGACCCCGGAGGACCGCCGGCGCGCCGACGCGGTCTACGAGACGCTGCTCTCGCGTGCGGGCGAGCGGTGGGTGCAGCCGCGCAAGGAGCGCACCGCGCGCGTGCTCGAGCTGCTCGACGATCCGCAGCGCACCTATCGCGTCGTGCACGTGACGGGCACGAACGGGAAGACCTCGACGAGCCGGATCATCGAGAGCCTCATCCGTGCGCACGGGCTGCGCACCGGCCTGTTCACCAGCCCGCATCTCGAGCGCTTCACCGAGCGCATCCTGATCGACGGCCGCCCCATCGCGGACGCCGCCGTCGCGGATGCCTGGGAGGAGATCGAGCCGTTCGTGGGCATCGTCGACGCCGAGCTCGAGGCGAAGGACGAGGAGCCGCTGACCTTCTTCGAGCTGCTCACCGTGCTCGCGTTCGTCGCGTGCGCCGACGCGCCGATCGACGTGCTGGTCCTCGAGGTCGGCATGGGTGGCGAGTGGGACTCGACGAACACCGCCGACGGTGACGTGGCGGTCTTCGCGCCGATCGATGTCGACCACGCCGACCGCCTCGGCGAGACGATCGCGGAGATCGCGACGGTGAAGGCCGGGATCATCAAGGACGGCGCGCGCGTCGTCTCGGCCCGCCAGCGCCCCGAGGCCGAGGCGGTGCTCCGCCGCGTCGCGGCCGCGAAGGGCGCCGAGATCGCGTTCGAGGGCGCCGACTTCGCCCTCGCCGAGGACAAGCTCGCCGTCGGCGGGCAGCTGATCACGGTGAAGGGCCTCGCGGGGGAGTACCCCGAGGAGTACCTGCCGCTGTACGGGCGCCACCAGGGTGCGAACGCCGCGCTCGCTATCGCCGCCGTCGAGTCGCTGATCGGCGGCGCATCGCAGCCGATCGCCGGGGCCGTGCTGACCGAGGGGCTCGCCGAGGCGACGTCTCCCGGACGCCTGCAGCTGGTGGGCGTCGAGCCGACCGTCGTCGTGGACGCCGCGCACAACCCGCACGGCGCCGCGGCCCTCGCCGCCGCCCTGCGCGAGGCGTTCGACTTCGACGAGTGGGGCCTCGTGCTCGGTGTGCTCGGAGACAAGGACGCGATCGGCATCCTGCGCGAGCTCGGCCCGATCGCGGCGCATGTGTTCGTCACCGCTCCCGAGTCGGAGCGCGCGACGGAGCCGGACTCGCTGGCGGATCTCGTCGAGAGCGCGGGGCTGCGCACCACGGTGCACCCGAACCTCGCGGACGCCGCCGACGCCGCACGGGAGTGGGCGTCGGAGAGCCCGCGCCGCGCGGTCGCGATCGCCGGATCGGTGCTGCTCGCGGGTGAGGCGCTGACGCTCTCGGAGGCGGACGACTGGAAGTCCGGGTGGAAGGGATGAGCGAGCCCGCGCCGAAGGCGCCTCGCTACCGCTCCCTGCCCGAGAAGCTCGGTCAGGTCGTCCTCGGGTTCGAGGCGATCGTCGTGTTCCTCGCCGGGCTTGTGATCTACGGGCTGCGCGCGCTGCCCGAGCCGATCGCGCCCTGGTGGGGGATCGTCGCCGGTGCCGTCGTGGGGCTGGCGATGTTCCTCACGTCCGGTCTGCTGCGGCGCAGATCCGGCTTCGTGATCGGCTGGGTGCTCCAGGTGGTCGTCGCGCTCGGTGCCTTCGTGGTGCCGGCCATCCTGTTGGTCGCGCTCGTCTTCGGCGGCATGTGGGCGTATGCGACGATCGGAGGCGGACGGATCGAGCGCCGGATCGCCGCACAGCGCGCCGCGCACGACGACTCGAACTGACCGAACGCCGCCCCGTGCGGCAGTGACAAACGCAACGGAGAGAGAGCACATGGCCACCGAAGAGACCCTCGTCCTCATCAAGCCGGACGGCGTCGCCCGGGGACTGACCGGATCGATCCTCGCTCGCATCGAGGCGAAGGGCTACTCGCTCGTCGACATCCGCCTCGTCGAGCCGAGCCGCGACCTTCTCGCGCAGCACTACGCCGAGCACGAGGGCAAGCCGTTCTACGAGCCGCTGCTCGAGTTCATGATGTCCGGCCCGGTGGTCGCCATCCGCGTCGCCGGCAACCGCGTCATCGAGGGCTTCCGCTCGCTCGCGGGAACCACCGACCCGACGACCGCGGCGCCCGGCACGATCCGCGGCGACTTCGGTCGTGACTGGGGCGTCGCGGTGCAGCAGAACCTCGTGCACGGCTCCGACTCGCCCGAGTCGGCGTCCCGCGAGCTCGCGATCTGGTTCGCGTGAACTGAAGTCGCCCCTCGTTCGTTGAGCGAGGAGCGAAGCGACGAGTCGAAACGGTCCGGACGTGCCACGGCGTGAAGCCCCCGGCGGTCCGGGCCGTTTCGACTCGGGCGTGGACGCCCTCACTCAACGACCGAAGGAGAGCGGCCCCTCGCGTCTGTGGACCGACGGGCCTAGAACAGGTTGTCGAGCACGTGGAGGCGCAGCTCGGCGAGCACGGCGATCACCGCGTAGCTCACGATGGCGAACAGCGGCAGCCAGCCCATGAGCGTCCCGGCGACCCGCCGTGCCCCGGATCCGCCGACGACACGGATTGTGTGCAGCAGCACCGCATAGAACGACGGGATCGTCACGACCCACGTCACCATGCACCACGGGCACAGCGTTCCCAGCACGAAGATGCTCTGGCCGATCAGCCACACGACGAAGCCGAACGCGAACGTCATGCCGGCGAGGAACAGCAGCCAGAACCAGGTGGCGAAGCGCGCTCCGGCGAGCAGCGCCATCCCCACGACGATCGGGGCGACCCACCCGGTGAGGCCGAGGATCGGGTTCGGGAAGCCGAACGCCGAGCCCTGCGCCGACTCGAGGTTCGCCGAGCACTGGACAAGCAGGCTGAAGTCGCAGGATGCGTCCGTGCCCGGGTTCTGCAGGCTGTGGAAGCGCTCGATCGTGAGCGAGAAGGCCGCCCACCAGCCGATGACTCCGGCGATCACGAGCCAGACGGCGAGGACGACGGGGCGGCGCGGCGATTCGGTCACCGCACCATTGTCTCCCGGGTCTCACGCGCCGTCGTGCCGCGCGTGCGTGCGATAACCGCGCGCGGGGTGCGATAATGACACCTGACGCATCTCGCGGCCGCGCCGCGTTCCGCGTCGATTGAAGACTTCGGGGCAACGGATGCCCCGCGCGACCAGAGCCATGAGCCGGTCGCAGGCCGAATGAGTTCGCGGAGCCGCCGAGGCGGAGCCGCACGAGATTTCCGGGCGACGCGCGGATGTCCGCCCGCAGGGAGTACGCCAGCAATGGCTGAACAGAACAATGAACACGACGAGCGCACCTTCGACGAGCCTGCGGACGCGGTAGCGCCCGAGGCTCAGGCTTCCGAGAGCGAGCAGCCCGTCGAGGCTGCCGCCGACGCGCAGCCGACCGAAGAGCAGCCGTCCGAGGACCAGCCCGCCGACGTGGCGCCGGTCGATGAGCAGCCCGCCGCGGAGAGCGAGCGCGCGGTCGCCGAGCCGGAGGCCGACGCGCCTGAGGCCACGGAGCCGGAGGCCGACGCGGCTGACGCCACCGAGCCCGCCGAGCCCGGCGAGGCCGAGCCCGCAGGCTCCGAGCCGGCTGATGCCGAGCCGGCTGATGCTGAGCCCGCACCGACCACCGAGGCCGAGCCCGAGACCCCGGAGCGCCCGACGGCCGTGAGCCTCGGGCTGCTTCCCGAGCAGTTCGTGTCGCAGGTCTCGACCGCTCTCCACTTCTACGCGCCCGACATCCAGCCGCTTCCCGCGCTTCCCGCCCAGGAGGAGCCGAGCTCGGCGCGCTCGTCGCGACGTCGTCGCCGCCGCGGCGGCAGCGATGGTGCCGACGAGGCCCCTGCCCCCGCGCAGGCCGAGGAGGCCCCGCGCCGCCGCCAGCGCGTCGTCGAGGTCATCACCGAGCCGCAGCGGATCAAGGGATCGACGCGACTCGAGGCGAAGAAGCAGCGCCGCCGCGACGGCCGCGAGGCGGGCCGTCGCCGTCCCGTGGTGACCGAGGCCGAGTTCCTCGCGCGCCGCGAGGCGGTCGACCGCCAGATGATCGTTCGCTCGAAGAGTGGGCGTGTGCAGATCGCGGTGCTCGAGGACAACGTCCTCGTCGAGCACTACGTGGCGCGCAGCCAGGACGCGTCGCTGATCGGCAACGTCTACCTCGGTCGCGTGCAGAACGTGCTGCCGAGCATGGAGGCCGCCTTCGTCGACATCGGGCGCGGCCGCAACGCCGTCCTCTACTCGGGCGAGGTCGACTGGGACTCGGTCGAGACCGGCAACCAGCCCCGCCGCATCGAGCTCGCCCTCAAGCCGGGCGACAAGGTCCTCGTGCAGGTCACAAAGGACCCCGTTGGCCACAAGGGTGCCCGTCTGACGAGCCAGATCTCCCTGCCCGGTCGCTACCTGGTCTACGTGCCGGGCGGCGCCATGAACGGCATCTCGCGCAAGCTGCCCGACACGGAGCGCTCGCGCCTGAAGAAGATCCTCAAGGAGGTGCTGCCCGAGTCGTCGGGCGTCATCGTCCGCACAGCCGCCGAGGGCGCCACCGAGGAGCAGCTGACCCGGGATGTGAACCGCCTCACCTCGCAGTGGGCGCACATCAACGCGATGGTCGAGAAGGGCAACGCCCCGAGCCTGCTCCACAGCGAGCCCGACCTCCTGGTGAAGATCGTCCGCGACGTCTTCAACGAGGACTTCACGAAGATGCTCATCCAGGGCGCCGACGCGCAGAGCACCATCACCAGCTACCTCGAGGGCGTCGCCCCCGACCTGCTCGACCGGGTCGAGAAGTACGAGGACCAGCAGGATCCCTTCGACGCGTTCCGCATCACCGAGCAGATCGAGAAGGCGCTCGACCGCAAGGTCTGGCTGCCGTCGGGCGGCTCGCTCGTGATCGACCGCACCGAGGCGATGACCGTCGTCGACGTCAACACCGGCAAGTTCGTCGGCTCGGGCGGAAACCTCGAGGAGACGGTCACCAAGAACAACCTCGAGGCCGCCGAGGAGATCGTCCGCCAGCTGCGGCTGCGCGACATCGGCGGCATCATCGTCGTCGACTTCATCGACATGGTCCTCGAGTCGAACCGCGACCTCGTGCTGCGACGACTCGTCGAGTGCCTGAGCCGCGACCGCACGAAGCACCAGGTCGCCGAGGTCACCTCGCTCGGACTCGTGCAGATGACCCGCAAGAAGCTCGGCCTCGGCCTCCTCGAGACCTTCAGCGAGGCGTGCGAGGTCTGCGCCGGCCGCGGCGTGATCGTGCATCACGATCCCGTCGCCAAGCACCGTCCCGTCGGCAACGGCAACGGCGGTGGCAGCGCGGGCGGCAACGGCGGCGGCTCCGGCCGGCGCTCGCGCGGCGGCGGGTCGTCGAACGGGCAGTCGGGCAACGGGGGAGGCCAGCCCTCGAGCGCGGCCTCCAGCACCGCGGGCACGCACGTGATCACCGAGGGCGTGAAGTCGGCCCTCGCCCAGATCGCCGCGTCGACGCTGTCGCACCCCGAGAAGCAGGAGACGCTTCCCGAGGTCCGCATCGAGCTGCCCGAGGGGCCCCGCACGCCCGCGAAGCAGGATGCGCCCCGCCAGGACGCCCAGGACGGCGCACCGCGCGAGGATCGTCAGAAGAAGCCGCGCCGCAAGCGTCCGGCGGCCGAGCCCGCTCAGCCGCAGCGCAAGTCGTCGACCGAGCAGCTGCTGGACTCCGTGCTCAACGCCCTGCCGGAGCCGAAGGCGCCGGGCCAGGGACGCAGCCGCAGCCGCCGCGTCACCACGGCCGCGCTCACCGGCACGGCGGTCTCGGTGACCCCGGTCGCACCGGCTCCTCTCGCCGAGGACTGATCGGCGTCGTCGAACGCCGCGGGCTCAGCGCGCGCGGCGTTCGCGCGTCGTGCGGGTCATCCGTGGCGGCGCTGGCGCGCCGTCACGCGCAGCCCGGAGGCGATCAACGCGCGCACCAGCTCCTTGCCCGAGACGTGCCGCGCGCCGGCGGCGATCAGGCGCGGGACGGCATCCTGCGGCACGTCGTAGTGGTCGCGGTCGAACGAGCGCGGCGGCACGTCCTGCGCCGCCGCGAACGCGTGCAGCTCGGCGAGATCCGAGTCGCTCACGAGGTGCGCCCACAGGCGCCCGTGCGCGGGCCAGACCGGATCATCCACCAGGATCGCCATCGCACGATCGTAACCAGCGGGAACGTGGCGACGCGCCGGGTCGCCGCTTTTGCCGGATCCAGGTTGGATCGGGTAGAGTATTCCTTTGGTGCGTCCCCTATGTCGCGCGCTCCAGACAGCGCCGCGACGAAAGTCTTGCAGACGCCCCTCGCTGCCAGCGAGAGCAAGCGAAGTCTTTCCCGTGAGATACCGGAGCCGGACGAGGCTCCCCAATGAAACAGGTGTGAAGTGGTTTACGCAGTTGTGCGCGCCGGCGGCCGGCAGGAGAAGGTCGAGGTCGGCACCATCGTTCAGCTCGACCGTGTGCAGGCTGCTGCGGGCGAGACGATCGAGCTGCCCGCCGTCCTCTTCGTCGACGGTGACAACGTGACGACCGACGCTGAGAAGCTCGCGAAGATCAAGGTCACGGCTGAGGTCGTCGGCAACCTTCGCGGCCCGAAGATCGTCATCCAGAAGTTCAAGAACAAGACCGGCTACAAGAAGCGCCAGGGACACCGTCAGGACCTCACGCGCGTCAAGATCACCGGCATCAAGTAAGCAGCGGAGGATCTGAGCAATGGCACACAAAAAGGGCGCAAGCTCCACCCGTAACGGTCGCGACTCCAACGCCCAGCGACTGGGCGTGAAGCGCTTCGGCGGTCAGGTCGTCAGCGCCGGCGAGATCATCGTCCGCCAGCGTGGCACCCACTTCCACCCGGGCGCCAACGTCGGTCGCGGTGGCGACGACACCCTGTTCGCCCTCGCCGCCGGTGCGGTCGAGTTCGGCAACAAGGGCGGCCGCAAGGTCGTCAACATCGTCGCGGGCGAGTAATCACTCGACGCGCACGAGCACTCTTGGGAACGGGGCGGGCTTCGGCTCGTCCCGTTCTTCTATCTATCTGAATCTGTGGGGATCATGGTCACGTTCGTCGATGAGGTCACGCTGCATCTGCGTGCCGGCAAGGGCGGCAACGGCTGCGTCTCGGTCCGCCGCGAGAAGTTCAAGCCGCTGGGAGGCCCGGACGGCGCGAACGGCGGCGACGGCGGCGACATCATCCTGGTCGCCGACCCGCAGACGACGACGCTCCTGAGCTACCACCACTCGCCGCACCGCGCGGCGGGCAACGGCGGATTCGGCATGGGCGACATGCGCTCGGGCGCGCAGGGCGAGGACCTCGAGCTTCCCGTCCCGGTCGGAACGGTCGTCAAGGACCCGTCGGGCGAGGTGCTCGTCGACATGATCGAGCCGGGGATGCGCTTCATCGCCGCGCCCGGTGGCCGCGGCGGCCTCGGCAACGCGGCGCTGGCGTCGCCCAAGCGCAAGGCTCCCGGCTTCGCGCTGCTCGGCACGCCCGGCTGGGAGGGCGATGTCGTCCTCGAGCTGAAGACGGTCGCCGACGTGGCGCTGGTGGGCTTCCCGTCGGCGGGCAAGTCGAGCCTGATCGCCGCGATCTCGGCCGCGCGGCCGAAGATCGCCGACTACCCGTTCACGACGCTGCACCCGAACCTCGGCGTCGTGCAGGCGGGCGACGTCCGCTACACGGTCGCCGACGTGCCCGGTCTCATCGAGGGCGCGAGCGAGGGCCGCGGGCTCGGTCTCGAGTTCCTCCGCCACGTCGAGCGGTGCACCGCGCTCGTGCACGTCCTCGACTGCGCGACGCTCGAGCCCGGCCGCGACCCGGTCAGCGACCTCGAGGTCATCCGCGCCGAACTCGGCGCGTACCCCGTGCCCGAGGGGCAGACGCCCCTGCTCGAGCGCCCGCAGATCGTCGTGCTGAACAAGATCGACGTCCCCGAGGCCGAGGAACTCGCCGCGTTCGTGCGCCCCGACCTCGAGGCGCAGGGCTACCGCGTGTTCGAGATCTCGACCGTCGCCCGCAAGGGGCTGCGCGAGCTGACCTTCGCGCTCGGCGAGGTCATCGACGAGCACCGCAAGGCGCAGCCCGTCGAGCCCGTCCAGCCGCGCGTGGTCATCCGCCCGAAGGGCTCCCGCAAGGAGTTCGAGATCCGGGTCGAGGGCGGCACCTACGGCAACATCTACCGCATCCTGGGCGAGAAGCCGGTGCGCTGGGTGCAGCAGACCGACTTCCAGAACGAGGAGGCCGTGGGCTTCCTCTCCGACCGCCTCGACAAGCTCGGCATCGAGAACGAGCTGTTCCGCGCCGGCGCGACGCCCGGCTCGACCGTTCTCATCGGCGAGGGCGACTCGGTCGTCTTCGACTGGGAGCCCTCGATCGGCTCGGCCGCCGAGCTCATCCAGGCCCCGCGCGGCACCGACCCCCGCCTCATGCAGGGCGGTCGCCGCACGAGCAACGAGCGCCGCGAGCAGTACCACGCGCGTCAGGATGCCCGCGCCGCCGCCCGCGCGGAGGCCGACGAGGTGCGCCGGGCCCGACGCGACGACCTCCCCGAGGAGGCCGGAACCAAGGACGACGCGTCGTGACCGCGCAGGACCGCGCCGGTCTCGCGGCCGCGCGCCGCATCGTCGTGAAGGTCGGCTCCTCGTCGATCAGCGGCGAGTCGTCGTGGCGCATCGACGTGATCGTCGACGCCCTCGCCGACGCGCGCGCACGCGGTGCGGAGGTGGTGCTCGTCTCGTCGGGAGCCATCGCGACCGCCATCCCGTTCCTCGATCTCGGCGGCCGACCCAACGACCTCGCCTCCCAGCAGGCGGCCGCGGCGGTCGGGCAGAACGTGCTGATGTGGCGCTACCAGAACAGCCTCGATCGGCACGCGACCCTTGCCGGGCAGATCCTGCTCACCGCGAGCGACCTCGAGAACCCGACACCGCGCAGCAACGCCCGCCGCGCGATCGATCGCCTGCTCGATCTCGGCGTCCTGCCGATCGTCAACGAGAACGACACGGTGGCGACGCAGGAGATCCGCTTCGGCGACAACGACCGGCTCGCCGCGCTCGTGGCGAAGCTGGTGTCGGCGGATGCGCTCGTACTGCTCAGCGACATCGCGTCGCTCTACACGAAGCCGCCGACCGAGCCGGGCGCCGAGCCGCTGGACGTGATCGCGCACGACGCCGACCTCAGCGGGCTGGAGTTCGGATCGACCGTCGTGAACAGCGTCGGCACCGGGGGAGCGGCGACCAAGGTGTCCGCCGCGCGCCTTGCCGCGGCCGCCGGGATCGGCGTGCTGGTCACGGGTGCCGACCTCGTCGGCGAGGCCCTCGCCGGTGGGCCGGTCGGCACGTGGTTCGAGCCGTCTCCGACCCCGGCACCGCTCGGTACACTCACGGAATGACAGTGATCCGGACGGGCCCGTGGCCCGGTCCCGGACGCGCCGCTCGCACCCCGAGGAGACAGCGCTGATGAGCATCGTCGAGACCGCCGAGGTCGCCGTCGACACGCCGCAGGATCGCCTGCGCCTCGCCAAGGACGCCGCGCGCGTCACGGCGCGGCTCACGAGCGGCGAGAAGGCCGATGCGCTGCACGCGATCGCCGATGCCCTGCTCGCTCACGGCGATGAGATCATCGCGGCCAACGCCGACGACCTCGCCAGGGGCGAGCGCGACGGCATCGGCGCGGGGCTGCTCGACCGCCTGCGCCTCGACACCCCTCGCGTGGCCGCGCTGGCCGAGGCGGTGCGGCAGATCGCCGCACTCCCGGACCCCGTGGGCGAGATCGTCCGCGGGCACCGCATGCCCAACGGCGTGAACCTCGAGCAGGTGCGCGTGCCGTTCGGCGTGGTCGGCGCCATCTACGAGGCCCGGCCAAATGTGACGGTCGACATCGCCGCGCTCGCGCTGCGGTCGGGAAACGCCGTGGTGCTGCGCGGCGGCAGTGCGGCCCTCTCGTCGAACACGGTGCTGGTCGGTGTGATGCGGGACGCGCTCGAGGCGCAGGGGATCGTGCCCGACGCGATCCAGTCGGTCGACGCCTTCGGACGCGACGGCGCGAAGGCCCTCATGCACGGCCGCGGCTTCGTCGACGTGCTCGTCCCGCGCGGCAGTGCGAGCCTGATCGAGACCGTGGTGACCGAGTCGACCGTCCCCGTCATCGAGACCGGCGCTGGAAACGTCCACATCGTCCTGGACGACAGCGCGCCCGAGGAATGGGCGCGGGACATCGTCGTGAACGCCAAGGTGCAGCGGCCCAGCGTCTGCAACGCCGCCGAGACCGTCCTCGTGCTGCGTGGCGCGGCGGAGCGCCTCGTGGCGCCCGTGGCGTCGGCCCTGCAGGCACAGGGCGTCACGATCCACGGCGACGAGACCGTCCGCACGCTCGTCGAGGGCGTCGAGCCCGCGACCGAAGACGACTGGGCCACGGAGTACCTGACCCTCGACATCGCCATGCGCGTCGTCGACTCGCTGGACGACGCGCTCGAGCACATCCGTCGGTACTCGACAGGGCACACCGAGTCGATCGTGACGACGGATGTCCGCAACGCCGAGCGCTTCCTCGCCGAGGTCGACTCCGCCGTCGTGCTGGCGAACGCGTCGACGCGATTCACCGACGGCTCGGAGTTCGGGTTCGGCGCCGAGGTCGGCATCTCGACCCAGAAGCTTCACGCCCGCGGTCCGATGGGCCTTCCGGAGCTGACCAGCACGAAGTGGCTCGGTCGTGGCTCCGGTCAGGTCCGCGTCTGAGAGATAAGCTGGGACGGCACGTTCTCATCACCCGTGCCAGAACCTTGAACGGAGCACGAATGCACCTCGCCGCAGCGCTTGTCGCCGCCGCCGCCGAGACGGAACACCACGGCAACCCGATGCTGGCGACCTTGCCGGCCTTTGTGATCGCGGCTGTCGTCTTCACGCTGCTCGCGATCGTCACGGCGTCGTACCGCAACGTCGCCAACCGTCACGCCGACCCGGCAGAGGTGCACGCATCCGCCGGCCACTCCGAGCACGAGACGGGCCACGGCCACTAGGTCGTCCCAGGTGACGGTGCAGCCGAGGCCTCCGCGTATCGGGGTGATGGGTGGGACGTTCGATCCCATCCATCATGGTCACCTCGTGGCCGCGAGCGAGGTGGCGCAGTCGTTCGACCTGGACGAGGTCGTCTTCGTACCGACCGGCAAGCCGTGGCAGAAGCAGGACGTCTCGCCCGCCGAGCAGCGGTACGAGATGACGGTCATCGCCACCGCCTCGAACCCTCGCTTCACCGTGAGCCGGGTCGACGTCAATCGCGAGGGGCTCACTTACACGGTCGACACGCTCCGCGACCTGAAGGCGCAGCGGCCGGACGCCGAGCTGTTCTTCATCAGCGGCGCCGACGCCGTGGCGCAGATTCTCAGCTGGAGAGACCACGATGAACTGTGGGATCTCGCGCACTTCGTGGCCGTGTCCCGGCCGGGCCACGTGCTCGACCTCGCGGGACTGCCGACCACGGAAGTGAGCCAGCTCGAGATCCCCGCGCTGGCGATCTCATCGACGGACTGCCGTGACCGCGTGAGTCGCGGCTTCCCGGTCTGGTACCTCGTGCCTGACGGGGTCGTGCAGTACATCGCGAAGCATCATCTGTATCGGAGCGAGTCGAAATGAGCACACCGCACGAGCCGTCGCAGCCGCTGACGCGCCGGCAGCTGCGCGAGCTGAAACTGACCGGCCAGACGCCTGTGATCACGCCCGAGATCCAGGCCGCAAGCAACGCCCGGGGAGTCGAGGAGGCTCCCGCCGAAGCAGCGCCCGAGGTCGTCGAAGCGGAGACGCCCGAGCCCGCGGCACCCGTTGAGGATGTCGCGGAGCCCGTCGCGCCCGAGGCCGCTCCCGCGGAGGAGCCCGCTCCCGCCGAAGAGGCAGCGGCGCTGGAGGCGGCCGCCGAGGAGTCCTCGGCCCCCGCGTGGCCCATCGGCGGCGGTCGACCCCTCACGCGCCGCGAGGTGCGCGAGCAGGAGCGGCTGCGCACAAACCAGATGGCAGTGATCCCTCCCGCCGACGAGGATGCACCGCTCGCCTTCGAGCCGCATGTCGCCGCCATCGAGACGAAGATCGTCGGCGAGAACGAGACGTCCGTTGTCTACGAGGTCGTCGAGGTGCCGTTCGAGCAGCCCGCGGCCGAGCAGGACGACGACGCCCAGCCCTCCGAGCAGACGGAGCCCGCAGGCGCCGAGGTGCCGGTGGCCGAGCTGGTGTACGAGGACGCCGCCCCCGAGCAGGAGACGGAGCAGCCCCGGCCCGAGGACGAGTTCGCGGACGCGGCCGTGCAGACGGTGTTCGTCGCCGAGGACGCACCGGCCGACGGTGTCGAGGAGGAGCGCCCCACTGTCGCGCCGGCGTTCGGCTCCACCGTGCTACGGGCACCGGCTCCCGCCACGCCCACCGCGGCGAGCTTCGAGGAGATCCTGACCCAGTCGTCCGACTCGAGCGGCACGGCCACGGCGGGCAGCACGCTGATCCTCGCAACAGACCCCGGGGCGATCCCGCTGTCCGCGCCGATCGACGCGACGGGGGAGATCCTCGTCACCAGCACTCACGCGCTTCCCGACGGGTTCGGGTCGCGCGGGCACGCCGCCGGCACCACCGACGGCAAGGAAGTGGATGTCGTGCTGATCGACGGTGAGCTGCCGCTCGCGTCGTCGCCGACCCCGATCTCCGCGAGCGACGCGGTGAGCACTTCGAAGAGCCCAGCGGAGGTGATCCGCCCGCCGGCACCGGAGAAGTCGCACCGCCTGACCCTGATCCTCGGCATCGCGGCGGGTGTGCTGGGCATCGCTCTCATCGGCGTGGTGGTCGCCGCATTCACAACAGGAGTTCTTGGCTGATGGCCTCTGCCGATTCATTGCGCATGCTCGAGATCGCCGCCGCGGCGGCCGATTCGAAGGGCGGCGAGGACCTCGTCGCCCTCGACGTCTCCGAGCCGCTGCCACTCGTCGACGTCTTCCTCCTCGTGACGGGACGCAGCGAGCGCAACGTCGCGGCGATCGCCGACGAGATCGAAGACAAGCTCAACGAGGCGGGCTACAAGCGGCTGCGCCGCGAGGGCCGCGCGGAGTCGCGCTGGGTCCTGCTCGACTTCGGCGATCTCGTGGTGCACGCCTTCCATCAGGAGGAGCGGGCGTTCTACGCGCTCGAGCGCCTGTGGAAGGACTGCCCGGTGCTGCCCGTCACGGTCGCGGCCCCCGAAGCCTCGACGCGCCCGGCCGAGTGACCGGATTTCACCTCCGCGTACTCCTGTTGTAAGCTTATGGAGTTGTCCGGGGCTTCTACCCGGACAGCACCTGGGTCTGTGGCGCAGCTGGTAGCGCACCTGCATGGCATGCAGGGGGTCAGGGGTTCGAGTCCCCTCAGATCCACCAACGACACGAAGAAACCCCCGGTCTCCCCGGGGGTTTTCTCGTTCCCGGCGTGTGCGACACAACGACCTAGAAGTCGAAGATGCCGCCGTACGGGTGGGCCTCGTCGCCGTCGTCGCGCGGGTCGTACTGCACGGTCTCGACCGAGAAGACGACCTGTGCAGCGGGAGTGATCAGCACGCTGACGGAGCGATTGCCGACGACGGTGAAGTCGATGAATCTTCCGCCGGCCTGTACGGCCTCCTCGACCCGCTCCTTGAGCGCGGTGAGCTGCTGTCCCTGGGCGAGAAGGTGTGCTGTGCCATTGATGGACACCTCGACGCGCTGCATCAGCTGGATGTCGGTCATGACTGCAACCATAAGACGAGCGACGCAATGGCGAACGGGGCTTGCATTCCGCCCGCGAAGGGGTCACACGGCGCGGAGCACCTTCTCCATCGCCTTGCCCCGGGCAAGCTCGTCCACGAGCTTGTCGAGGTAGCGGATCCTCTGCATCAGCGGGTCGTCGATCTCCTCGACCCGCATTCCGCAGATGACGCCGGTGATCTGCGACGCCAGCGGATTGATCTCGGCCCGCGTGAAGAAGTCGCGGAACGTGGTTCCCGCCTCGAGGTGGGCCTCGAGTTCGCCCTGATCGAAGCCGGTGAGCCATTCGATGACCTCGTCGAGCTCGGCCTTCGTGCGCCCCTTCCGCTCCACCTTCTGGACGTACAGCGGGTAGACGGCGGAGACGGCCGTCTTGAACAGACGCTCCTGGTTCTGCTCTCGCGAGGCCATGCCGCGAGTTTGCGCCGCCGTACGGCCAGATCGACGTCACCGCAACCCCATGGTCAGGGGCCGCAGCGCGGGCGAGGATCCTCCAAGGAGGAAGCCATGCCGGAAGCATCGAACACCCCCCTGAAAGTCGCCATCGTCGGAGCCAGCGGCCACGTCGGCACCGCGTTGCTGCGCGCGCTTCGCGACGAGCCGGGCGTCGGAGAGATCATCGGGATCGCCCGACGCTCGCCCGACGTCGCTGCTGCGCCGTATGACGCGGCGCGCTGGGACCTCATCGACATCGCGACGCCGTTGCTCGGGGACGAGAGCGAGGAGTTGATCATCGCGCGCCTGGCGGCCGCGTTCACGGGCGTCGACACGGTCGTCCACCTCGCGTGGCTGATCCAGCCGAACCGAGACCGCGAGCTGCTGCGGCGCGCGAACGTCGACGGCACGCGGCGCGTCGTGGAGGCCTGTGTGCGCGCCGGGGTCGCCCACCTGGTCTGCGCGTCGTCGGTGGGCGCCTACACGGGCGTGCGGGATGACGACCTGCGCGACGAGTCGTGGCCGACGCAGGGCATCCCGAGTGCGCACTACGCCTCGGACAAGGCGGCGCAGGAGCGTGTGCTCGACGAAGGGGAGCGGCGCGGGCTCGCCGATGCGCGGCTGCGCCCGGCGCTCGTGTTCGACGCGGATGCCGGAGCCGAGGTCGTGCGGCTCTTCGTGGGGGCGCTCGTTCCGCCGGCGCTGCTGCGGCCGGGAGCGCTTCCGCTCCTCACCTTGCCCGCGGGAATCCGGATGCAGGTCGTGCACGGCGCGGACCTCGCCGACGCCTACCGTCGGGTCATCGTGCAGCGGGCGATCGGTGCGTACAACATCGCCACCGATCCCGTGCTGCGCGCTCGCGACCTCGCGGATGTGCTCAGTCACGGCAGGCACATCGAGGTGCCGGCGCGGATGCTGCGCCCCATGCTGCACGCGGCGTGGCGGGCACACGCCGTCGCGGCGGACCCCGGCTGGCTCGACATGGCGATGACGGCCCCGCTCATGGACACGTCGCGGGCCCAGCGCGAGCTCGGCTGGAGCCCGCGCCGCGGCGCGAGAGAGGCCCTCAGCGAGCTGCTCACCGCGATGGCGGACGGCCGCGGCACCGCGAGCCCGCCGATGCGGCCCCGCAAGGAGTGGCCGCAGGATCAGCAGCCGCCCGCGGCCAGCACGCCGGACGGGATGGTGCAGCCGCCGGCCGCGTCGGCGCACCGCGTGCCCGCAGACCTCGAGCGCGACATCCTCGGTCTCTACCTGTCCGATCACCTGACGGGTGCCACGGCGGGTGTTGCGCGACTCGAGCGGATGGCGAAGGCATACGCCGACACCGACATGGGGGCCGACCTCGCCCGCATCGCGCGCGAGACCCGCGACGAGCGCAGGTTCCTCCGTGATCTGCTCGCCACGCTCGAGTTCCGACGCCGCCCCTACCGTCAGGCGGCGGCCTGGGCCGCGGAGCGGGCCGGCCGGCTGAAGACGAACGGCCGCCCGCTCGGCTCGCCGATGACCCCCGTGCTGGAGATCGAGCTGATGCGCAGCGCCATCATGGGAAAGCTCGGAGGGTGGGAGACCCTCGCCGAGCTGGCTCCGGAACTCGGATTGCCGCGCGAGCAGTTCCAGCGGCTCGCGGCCCGGGCCCGCGAGCAGGCCGACACGCTGACCCGCCTGCACGCGCACATCGTGCCGGAGGCGTTCCGCGCGGGGCGCGTCGACTGACGCGACCTCAGCGCTGCCAGGGCGGCGGGAAGTGCGGGATGGGTTTCGGTTTTCCAGGAGCGTCGGTGGGCGGAGCCCCTCGCCCCGGAGGCGTAGGCTCGCCGGGCGTCGAGCGCTTCGCGAAGCGGCGCCCGGTCACGCTGTCGGGCGTGATGCGGAGCACATGCGGCTTCCGGGCGGGCTCGTGGCTCACGAGCCGGGCCGCGCCCGATGCGAGGATCTCGGAGTCGACCTCGGTGCGGGCTGCCACGCCGCGCACGACGACGCTCCAGTGGAATCCGTCCTCCTCGCCGTCCACCTCGATCGCGACCGCCGGATTCGCGATCATGCTGCGAAGCTTCGGACCGGCCCCCGAGCGCAGATAGATCCGCCCCTGGTGGGCGATGAAGTTCACGGGGTAGACGTCCGGGCCTCCGTCACCGTGGGTGACGGCGAGGCGGCCGATGTCGGCGATCTCGAGGAGCCGCCAGCATTCCCCGGTGGGGAGTTCCTCGACCTCGCGGTCGTCCTGAGCGCTGCTCATATCCCTCGCCTTCGTCGTGTGTCGTCCCTCCGTCCAGTCAAGACGACGTGCTCCGCGGAGGGAAGGGGGTCACGGGCCGGATGTGGTCGGACGGCGTGTCGCGTGAGGGCGCCGTCGGGCCCCGGCGCCCTCGATCCGGGGTAGCGTGCAGACGTGCCGGATGAGCGGATGACTGCGACCGATCGTCGAGTGCTCACGGTCGCGATCCTCGCGTCTTTTGTGGCCTTCCTCGACTCGAGCATCGTGAACGTCGCGCTGCCGGCGATCCGGGCCGATCTGGGCGGGGGCCTCGCGGGTCAGCAGTGGGTGGTCAACGCCTACCTGGTCACTCTCGGGGCGCTGATCCTGGTGGCGGGCTCGCTGAGCGATCTCTATGGGCGCAAAGTGGTGCTGCGGGTCGGGCTGATCGGCTTCCTCGTGACGTCGGTGGCCATCGCGGCTGCCCCGGGAATCGAGTTCGCCGTCATCGCCCGGGCCGTGCAGGGGATCGCGGGCGCGCTGCTGGTGCCGAGTTCGCTCGCGCTCATCACGACCCACTTCGGCGAGGCGATGCGCGGCAGGGCGATCGGGGCGTGGACCGCCGCGACGAGCGCCGCCATGCTCGTCGCTCCGCTGATCGGCGGCCTCTTCATCGACCTCGCATCCTGGCGCTGGGCGTTCCTGATCAACGTGCTCCCGATCGGCATCACGCTGTGGCTGCTGGCGGGGCTGGGCACACCGGATGTGCGGAAGCCCGGCGCACGCGTCGACCTCCTCGCGTCGACGCTGTGCGCCCTCGGGCTCGGCGGCGTCGTGTTCGCGTTGATCGAGGGTCCGCGTCTCGGCTGGGCGGATCCGATCGTGATCGCGGCGCTCCTCGTCGGGGCGGCCCTGTTCGCGGGGTTCGTGCTGCGCGAGCGGCGCTCGTCCGAGCCGGTGCTGCCGCTGGCGCTGTTCCGGCTCCGCAACTTCTGGGCCGGCAACCTGGCGACCACGTTCGTCTACGCGGCGCTCGCCCTGAACGGCTTCGCCGTCGTGGTCTTCCTGCAGGAGACCGCGGGATTCAGCGCCACGCTCGCGGGGCTCGCCTCGCTGCCGATCACGGTCATCATGATCCTCGGATCGTCCCGCGTGGGCAGATGGGCGGACCGCCGGGGCCCCCGGCTGTTCATGGCGACCGGACCCGCCATCATGGCGATCGGATCGATCCTGCTGTTGACGGCGCGGGATCCGCTCGACTACTGGCTGCAGATGCTGCCGGGGATCATCCTGCTGGGCGTCGGCCTCACGGTGACGGTCAGTCCGCTCACGAGCGCCGTTCTCGGCGCGGTCGACACGGGCCGCGAGGGCATCGCCTCGGCCGTGAACAACGCCGTCGCCAGGGTGGCGGGCCTTCTCGTGGTCGCGATGATCGCGGTCATCGCCGGGGGAGACCTCGACCTCGACGGATTCCACCGCACGGCCGTCGCCACCGCGGTGCTGTTCGCCGCGGGAGCTCTCGCCTCCTGGGCGGGCATCCGCAACCCGCGGCGCGAGGCGACCTCGCACGGGTCCCAGCGCACTGAGTAGTGTTCCCGTGAGAGGGAGGGACCGCACATGGATGCAGGCTGGTTTCCGGATCCGACGGGGCGCGCCGAACTGCGCTGGTGGGACGGCACGACGTGGACGGAGCACGTCTCGACCGGAGGCGTGGTCTCGAGTGCGCCGCTGACCCCCGCGCAGGAGGAGCCGCACGCCGTCGGCGGCGGGTCGCAGGCGCAGGAGGAGGCCCCGCCGGCGGCCTTCGCTCCGCAGGCGGCGCAGTCCAGTGCAGCGGGGCAGGGCATCGGCCGCGGCGACGCCGGCATCACGGGCGACCTCATCTCCGGGTCGCACGCCGAGGTGTCGGGCCTCGGCCCCACCAAGCAGAACCTGAAGATGCTGCGCGTCGGCCTGGGCGAGGCGTTCCTCGCCCGCCAGGGCGCGATGGTGGCCTACCAGGGCGAGGTCGACTTCGCGTACCAGGGCGGCGGCGTGGGTCGCTTCCTCAAGTCGCAGGTGACCGGTGAAGGGCTCTCGCTGATGCGGGTCTCGGGCCGGGGTGACGTCTTCCTCGCCAACGAGGAGGCCGAGGTGCACATCCTTCACCTCGAGGACTCCGGCATCTCGATCAACGGCCGCAACGTGCTGGCGTTCTCGGAGAGCCTGCAGTGGAACATCGAGCGGGTGCAGGGCGCGGGGATCATGACCGGCGGCCTGTTCAACACGACGCTGCGGGGAACCGGATGGGTCGCCGTCACGACGGCCGGGCCGCCCGTTGTGCTCAACGCCGCCGAGGCCCCGACGTACGCCGACACCAACGCCGTCGTCGCTTGGTCGGCGTCCCTGCAGACGACGCTGAAGACGTCGTTCAAGGCCGGCGCGCTGATCGGCCGCGGATCGGGGGAGGCCGTGCAGGTCGCGTTCGCGGGCTACGGCTTCGTGATCGTGCAGCCGTCCGAGGGCGTCACCGTCACGCCGTCCTCCTAGTACGCGGCGTGCTGGACCCCACTGGCCTCCGCCCGGCGTAGCCTGGCACGAGACGAAGGAGGGACGATGGCGACGAAGCCCCCCACCGAGGACATCGACGAGTCCAAGCTGCGCATCGGCGAACGCGAACGGTCGGCGGTCGGCGTGCCGGCCGTGATGCACGCGCTGAAGATCTCGATCGAGCAGATGGGCGTTCTGCGCAGCGCGCAGACCCTGCTCCGGGTGAATCAGAAGAGCGGCTTCGACTGCCCGGGATGCGCCTGGCCGGAGGAGGACCACCGCCACGCCGCGGAGTTCTGCGAGAACGGCGCGAAGGCGGTGGCCGAGGAGGCCACCGTGCGACGGGTCGGCCCCGACTTCTTCGCCCGGCACAGCATCGCCGAGCTGCGCGAGCACGACGACTACTGGCTCGGTCAGCAGGGGCGCCTCACCACGCCGATGCTGCTCGAGGAGGGCGGCACCCATTACCGCCCCATCGGCTGGGACGCGGCGCTCGAGGAGATCGCCGGGGCGCTGCGCGGGCTCGACGACCCGGATCAGGCGGTCTTCTACACCTCGGGGCGCACGTCGAACGAGGCCGCGTTCCTGTACCAGCTGCTGGTGCGCGGACTGGGCACGAACAACCTGCCCGACTGCTCGAACATGTGCCACGAATCGAGCGGCTCGGCACTCAACCAGACGATCGGCATCGGTAAGGGCACCGTCTCGATCACCGACATCCACGAGGCCGACCTGCTGATCGTCGCCGGCCAGAACCCCGGCACGAATCATCCGCGGATGCTGAGCGCGCTCGAGAAGGCGAAGGAGAAGGGCGCGACGATCATCGCGGTGAACCCGTTGCCGGAGGCGGGCCTGTTCAACTTCAAGAACCCGCAGACGCCGAAGGGAGTGCTGCTGGGCGGCACGAAGCTCGCCGATGACTTCGTGCAGATCCGCCTCGGCGGCGACCAGGCGCTCTTCCAGGCGATCGGCAAGCACCTGCTGGAGCGGGAAGCCCAAGAGGGCGGCGTGCTCGATCACGACTTCATCGACGGCCACACGGCCGGCTTCGCCGAGTACGCCGCGCATGTCGCCGCGCTGCCGTGGGAGCCGCTCGAGGAGGCGACAGGGCTGACGGCGGATCGGCTGCGCGAGATCGCCGAGATCGTGCGTCGGTCGGAGGCGACGATCGTGTGCTGGGCGATGGGACTGACCCAGCACAAGCACTCGGTGCCGACCCTGCGCGAGATCGTGAACGTCCTTCTTCTGCAGGGCAACATCGGGCGCCCCGGCGCGGGGGTGTGCCCCGTGCGCGGGCATTCGAACGTGCAGGGCGACCGCACCGTCGGCATCTACGAGAAGCCCGCCGAGGCGTTCCTCGCGGCACTCGACCGCGAGTTCGGGTTCACCGCGCCGCGCAAGCACGGCTATGACACCGTCGAGGCGATCCGCGCGATGCGCGATGGCCGGGTGCGCGTGTTCATGGGGATGGGCGGCAACTTCGTCAGCGCCACCCCCGACACCCGGGTCGTCGAGCAGGGAATGAGCAATGTGGGGCTCACGGTGCAGGTCTCCACGAAGCTCAACCGCTCGCACGTCGTCCACGGCCGCCGGGCGATCATCCTGCCGACGCTCGGACGCACCGACCGCGACCGCCGGGGTGGCGTCGAGCAGCGTGTCACCGTGGAGGACTCGATGGGCGCCGTCCACGGCTCACGCGGCCGGCTCGCCCCGCCGGCGGAAGACCTGCTCAGCGAGGTGGCGATCCTGACCCGGCTGTGTGAGCTCGTCTTCGCCGACCGCCCGGGCGCCCCCCGCGCCGACTGGCGCGGCCTCGAGAGCGACTACTCCGCCATCCGCGGCCACATCTCGCGCGTGATCCCGGGGTTCGAGGACTACGACGCCCGGATCGACAAGGGACGCACGTTCTTCCTGCCGAATGGGCCGCGCGACGAGCGGCGGTTCGCCACCGCGAACGGGAAGGCGAACTTCACAGCCAACCCGCTGGAGTACCCCGTCATCCCGGAGGGCCGTCTGCTGCTGCAGACCCTCCGCTCGCACGACCAGTACAACACCACGATCTACGGCAAGGACGACCGCTACCGGGGGATCCACGACGGCCGCCGGGTCGTGCTGATCAACCCGGCCGACATCCGGGAGCTCGGGTTCGCGGAGGGCGACGTGGTCGATCTCGTGTCCGAATGGAACGGTCCGGCGGGGTTCGAGGAGCGGCGCGCGGAGGAGTTCCGTCTCGTCCCGTACGACACGCCGCGCCGGAACGCCGCCGCGTACTATCCCGAGACGAACGTCCTGGTGCCGCTCGACTCGACGGCGGATGTGAGTGGCACGCCGACGTCGAAGGCCGTGGTCGTGCGGCTCGAGAGGCGATAGGAGGACGGCATGGGACGCATCACACAGCGACGTCCCGTCGTGCGGATCGCGCTGCACGGCGCGACGACTCGCCGGGCGGACACGCTGGCGGTCGAGGAGCCGCTCGAGATCCGCGTTGTGGGGGAGCCGCTCGCCGTGACGATGCGCACCCCGGGGCACGACGTCGAGCTCGCCGCGGGATTCCTCGTGTCCGAGGGGGTCGTGCGTACCGGATCCGACTTCCGCTCCGCCATCCACTGCGGCGGTCCCGGGACCGGCGGCATGGAGAACACGTACAACGTGCTGGATGTGGCCCTCGCGCCGGGCGTGGAGCCGCCGAGCACCGACCTCGCGCGCAACTTCTACACGACGAGCTCGTGCGGGATGTGCGGGAAGGCGAGCATCGATGCGGTGAAGGCCGTGTCGGCCTACGACGTCGCCGAGGATGACGTGCGCGTCACGGCCGAGACGCTCGCGGGGCTGCCGGATGCGCTGCGCGCCCACCAGGACGTGTTCGACAAGACCGGCGGCCTGCACGCGGCGGGACTGTTCGACGCCGAGACGGGTGAACTGGTCGTGCTGCGCGAGGACGTCGGCCGGCACAACGCGGTCGACAAGGTCGTCGGATGGGCAGTTCTGAACGACCGCCTGCCGCTTCGCGGTCACGTGCTGATGGTGTCGGGCCGGGCGAGCTTCGAGCTCGCGCAGAAGGCGGTCATGGCCGGCATCCCCGTGCTCTCGGCCGTATCCGCGCCGTCCTCGCTCGCGGTCGAGCTGGCGGTCGAGCAGGGCCTGACCCTGGTGGGGTTCCTGCGCGGCGAGACGATGAACGTCTACGCCGGCGTCGAGCGTGTCGTGGCTCCCGTGGCCGTCGGCTGAGCGGACTCAGACGAGCGGACGCGACGCATCGACGATGCGACGCAGGCACACGGCGGCGGTGATCTCCTCGGCCACGCCCGACGGCACGGCCACGCGCTCCGCGCCGCCCGCGGCGTCGTCGATCGCGGAGGTGTAGCGCTCGAGCGCCCGCTCGGCGGCGGTCAGCTGTTCGGCACCCGCGTCGCTGCGCGGCGCCTGCGCCACCAGATCGGCGACGCGATGTATGGCCTCGGCGAGCAGGTCCTGCGCGGGCTCCGGCCCGGCCGGACGGTCGTGCGCCCGCTCGAGGGCGTCCGCGAGCTCGCGGATGGAGAACGTCGTCCTCTCGAGCGCCTCCAGGCGCTGCCGGTTCAGCTCGCGGTCCTGGCCTCGCCCGCGCGCGCGAGGGTTCGCGCGGCTGCTCTCATCCGCGTCCTCGACGGCGGCGGCGACCTGCGTCTCCGTCTCACGCAGCTCGCGGACGATCCTGTGCAGGTGCTCCTTCTCGAGCTGATCCGCCTCCACCGCATCCGCCATGTCGTGCAGGTGGGCGGCGGCCGCGTCGCGCAGCGACGACAGTCGCGCGGACGCCTGCTGGAGGTACAGCGGCGGGAAGAGGAGATTGGCGACGAGCCCGACGATCACGCCGAAGGCCATCGTGACGAGGTAGGAGATCGAGAAGTCGTCCGGCGTCGGCCCTCCCAGAAGCAGGACGAAGAGCCCCGCCATGGCGATCCAGTCCCGGCCGGCGTCGAGCTGCTCGATGCCGCCGAGCCACACGCCGACGCCGACGACGAGGGCGAGGGCGATGATGCCGGGCGCGCCGAGCCAGGTGAGCGCGATGCCGCCGATGCCCAGCGCGATGCCGAGCGCGAGGCCGAGGAGCGCCTGCGCCCCGGATCGCGCCGAGCGGGCGAGCGTCGGATACATGCTCACCAGCACCCCGAGTGGGGCGTAGTAGGAGTACTCCGCCTCGGCGAACGGGACGAGCGGGGCCAGATACCAGGCGATCGCCGCCGCGACGGCCGTGCGGAGGGCGAGGACGACGCGGGAGAGCTCGAGCAGCCCGCGCAGGCGGGGGAGAGGTAGCCGCATCGCCGTCATGACGCCCGAGTCTAGACGGCCAGCTCCGCGCGCCAGCGTGTGAGGTACGAGGCGGTGATGTCGTCCTCCGCGTGACCCTCGGCGAAGGTCGGGATCTCCCGCAGCACCGTGAACGCGGTCTCCGGCTGGTCGCCCGAGGGGCGCACGTCCAGGTGCGTCGCGTCGTAGCCGGCGTCGTGCAGCCAGGCGGCCATGTCGTAGTCGCCGTGGGAGTCGCCGGCAGTGAACCACCGGCGGGGGACCTCCATCCGCTCGCCCACGAGGCGCACGGCGCGCTCGGCCCCGAGGGCCTTGCCCGCGGTTCGGTGCTCGAGGTCGATCGAGATCACCGTGGGCACCGTGTAGAAGCGATCCGCGAGGCCGAGGGATGCGATCGCGGCGTCGAGCTCGGCCGTGACCTGCGCGCGGCGCCCGAGGAAGTCGGCGTTCTCGACGTCGAGGTTCTGCTCGAGCGACACCATCGTGCGCTTGGTGGCGTCCCAGAACATCAGGTCGCGGTGCTGCTCGACGATCGCGCGGCAGGCGGCGACGAGATCCGCCGGGACGGCGATGGTCTCGTCCACCTGCACCGCTCCGATCCGGCCGTTCGTCACGGTGAACCAGGAGGCCCCCTTCTCGCCGATTCCCCACACGGGGGCGTCGGCGGCGAGGCCGGCGCGGACGAGCTCGGGGATGACCTGCTCGGCGAGGAAGGCGTCGGAGCGCCCCGTGTTGAACACGACCGGGCACCCGGAGTTCGCGATGGCGACGAGGTCATCGGCGATCGACGGGATCCGGATGGACCGGGTGACCGTGCTCGCGAGCGGACCGTCGACGTCGAGGAGCAGGCCGTAGGGGGCGGAGGTCATGAGACCATCTTCGCCGATCTGCGGCGGCGGTGCGGCGGCGGCCGCTCGATGTCGGTGGGATCCGGCGCCGTTCGACTGAGCCGTTCGGTCAGGGCTCGAGCGCGGAGCGGGCGCGCTCCAGTGCCGCGCCCGTGGTGGCCTGGGCCGCTTCGGCCTCCTGCTCGCGGGCGGTCGCCTGCTCGGTCGCGGTCTCGGCGTCGCGCAGATCGTCGTCGAGCCGGCGAAGCTCAGCGCGCAGCTGCTCTCGGCGGCTGGTGAGCTCGTCCTGGCGCTGCCGCGCGTCTGCAGCCGTGCGGCGCGCGGCAGCCAGGTCGCGCTCGGCGCGCTGGTGCGCGGCCTCCGCGTCGCGGATCGCGCGCTCGGCCTCCCGGCGCGCGCGCCGAGCGGCGAGCTCGTCCGGCGCCGCCTTCGCCCGCTGCGGGGCGACGGAGCCGTCGGGCGCGGGCCCCGCCACCGCGTCGGCCAGGTCGACGGGATCGAAGCCCACCGCCTCGAGCGACCGGATCAGCCGCCCCGACGTGACCGCCTCGGCCGCGCCCGCGTCGGCCATGGCCGCCTGGAGGGTCTGCGACACCTCGTCGAGCACCGACGACGGGGCGTTGACGTCCTGGCGGGCGGCCAGGTCGGCGCCCTCGCGCGCGAGCGCGGCCGTCAGCGCACGGCGGTCCTTCGTGAGCTGCGCCAGCGTGGCTGCATCCAGATCCTCCTGGGCCTCGCGCAGCTCGGCGCCGAGCTCGAGCACCTGGGTGAGCCGCTCCGCGCGGTGCCGCACGAGCTGCCCGATGATCCACGCCGGCGCGGACGGGCGTCGCAGCTCGGCGATCCGCTTCGCGAGCGCCGGATCCTCGCCCTTCACCGCCTTCGCGCGGGCATTGCGCTCGGCGGTGAACCGCGCGGGCGGCAGGTCGTGCAGCTCCCACGCGACGTCGATCAGCGGGTCGGAGGCCATGCGTCGATCCTGCCGCACTCACGGTGCCGCTGTTACAGGCTCGTTACTGCCGGGGATGGCGATACCCGGATGCGGCCTGTCGAGGGCAGGATGGGGGGATGAGGCATCCAGAGACGCTCCCGCCGCTGCTCGAGATCTCGGGTCTGAAGGTCGACTTCTCGACCCAGGACGGACCGGTCACCGCGGTGCACGAGGCGAGCCTGACGCTCGGGGCCGGGGAGACGCTCGCCATCGTCGGCGAGTCGGGATCCGGCAAGTCGACGACCGCGATGTCGATCATCGGTCTCTTGCCGGGCAACGGGCGCGTGTCGGCGGGCAGCATCCGCTTCGACGGGCAGGAACTCGTCGGGGCCGACGAGGCAGCGCTGCGCGAGGTGCGCGGCCGGCACATCGGACTCGTGCCGCAGGACCCGATGTCGAACTTGAACCCGGTGTCGAAGATCGGCACGCAGGTCGCCGAGACGCTGCTCGCGCACGGGCTCGCCAACCGGCGGAACGTCGACGCCAAGGTCGTCGAGACGCTCGCGGCCGCGGGGCTTCCCGACGCCGCCCGCCGGGCGAAGCAGTACCCCCACGAGTTCTCCGGGGGCATGCGCCAGCGCGCGCTGATCGCGATCGGTCTCGCCTGTCGCCCCCGCCTGCTGATCGCCGACGAGCCCACCAGCGCCCTCGACGTGACCGTCCAGCGCACGATCCTCGACCAGCTCGACTCGATGACGCGCGAGCTCGGCACGGCCGTGCTGATGATCACGCACGACCTCGGCCTCGCCGCCGAGCGGGCCAAGCACGTCGTCGTCATGCACCGTGGTCGTGTGGTCGAGCAGGGCCCGGCCCGCCAGATCCTCGAGGACCCGCAGCACCCCTACACCCAGTCGCTGGTGAAGGCCGCGCCGTCGGTCGCGATCGCGCGCCTGCGCCCCGAGGACTTCCGCGCCACGACGAGCGAGCGTCTGGCTCCGGTCGCGTCGGCGCCCGCGCCCGACCATATCGTCGAGTTCGAGGGCGTCACCAAGGAGTACCGCATCCGCGGGCAGCGCGAGCCGTTCCTCGCGGTGGACGATGTATCTCTCGCGATCCCGCGGGGCACGACGGTCTCGGTCGTCGGCGAGTCGGGATCGGGCAAGACCACCACCGCGCGGATGCTGCTCAAGGCGATCGAGCCGACGTCGGGCACGGTCCGTTTCGAAGGGAAGGACATCTTCTCCCTGAGCCGCGCCGAGCAGCGCGACTTCCGGCAGAAGGTGCAGCCGGTCTTCCAGGACCCGTACTCGTCGCTCAATCCGATGTTCACGATCGAGCGCATCATCGAGGAGCCGCTCGCGTTCTACGGGCGCGGATCGCGGATCGAGCGTCAGAAGCGGGTGCGCGAGCTGCTCGACCAGGTCGCCCTTCCATCCGAAATGGCCCGCCGTTACCCGTCGGAGCTCTCGGGAGGTCAGCGCCAGCGCGTCGCCATCGCCCGCGCACTCGCCCTCTCGCCCGACGTGGTCGTGTGCGACGAGCCGGTCTCGGCGCTCGACGTGCTCGTGCAGGACCAGATCCTGCGGCTGCTCGGCGATCTGCAGCGCGAGTACGGGCTCAGCTACCTGTTCATCTCACACGACCTCGCCGTCGTCCGGCTGATCAGCGACTACGTGTGCGTGATGAAGAACGGCAAGCTCGTCGAGGCGGCGACCAGCGAGGAGATCTTCACGAATCCGCGCGACCCGTACACGCGCAATCTGCTCGCGTCGATCCCGGGAAACGAGCTCGAGATCGCGAGCTGAGTCGCACGCAGAAGAGGCCGGTCACCCTTCCACGGGGGACCGGCCTCTTCTCGTTGTGGGATCAGCGTGCGCGCGTCCGCGGGTCCATCGCACCGCGCAGCGCCTCGCCGAGCAGCGTGAAACCCAGCGCGGTGATCATGATGCAGATGCCCGGCAGGAACGCCAGGTGCGGGGCGATCGAGAGCTCCGCCTGCGCGTACGTGAGCATGCGCCCCCACTCTGCCGTCTCGGGGCGCCCGCCGCCGAGGCCGAGGAACGACAGCGCGGCAGCGTCGATCACGGCGGTGGCGAGCGTCAGGGTTCCCTGCACGATGACCGGGCCGACCGAGTTGGGAAGCACGTGCGTCAGGGTGATCCGCCCGCGCCCGAGGCCCAGCGTGCCGGCGGCGAGGACGTAGTCGGTCTCGCGCTGCTGCAGCATCGACGAGCGCAGCAGTCGCGCGAAGATCGGGATCTGCGCCACGCCGATCGCGATCATCACGGCGAGCTGGGTGCGTCCCAGCACCGCGGCGATCGAGACCGCCAGCAGCAGGTTCGGCACCGACAGCAGGATGTCGACGACGCGCATCACGACGTTGTCGACCCAGCCGCCGAACGCCCCCGCGAGCGCCCCGAGCACCATTCCGCCGATCAGTCCGAACAGGGTGGAGACGACGCCGATCACGAGGGACGCCTGCGCGCCCCAGATCAGCTTCGAGAGCACATCCCCGCCGAACCGGTCGATCCCGAGCGGGAACTCCGGCAGCGTGCCGATCCCGGGCAGCGCCGTCGGGCGGATGTGCTCGCGTCCGGGCGAGCTGAGGTCGCCGTACGGTGCCAGCAGCGGTGCAGCGGCGGCCACGAGGATGAACAGCAGCACGATGGCGGCGCCGATCCAGGCCGTCGGGTTTCGGCGCAGGCGACGGAACACGTCGTGCCAGAAGCCGCCCGTGCGTCGCGCCTCGAGTGCGGCGTGGTCGACGGCGGTGGCGTCGCCGCCGAGGCCGCCGGTGGGGGGAATGACCGGAGCGCTCACTGAACCCTCACTCTCGGATCGATCAGGCTGTAGGAGATGTCGACGAGCAGGTTGATCGCGGCGTAGGCGATGGCGATGAACAGGACGAAGCCCTGCAGCACCGGGAAGTCGCGCTGGAAGATCGCCGTCGCGAGGAACTCGCCGATCCCGTGGAAGGCGAACACCGTCTCGGTCAGGACGGCGCCGGCGATGAGCAGGCCCGCCTGCAGGCCGATGGTGGTGACCACCGGCAGCATCGCGTTGCGCAGCACGAACCGGTCACGGATCTGCTGTGGGGGAAGCCCCTTCGCGCGGCCCGTGCGGACGTAGTCGGCGTTCATCACCTCGAGGACGGATGCACGCGTGATCCGGACGATGATCGCGAGCGGGATCGTCGACAGCGCCATCGCGGGAAGGATCAGGTGGAGGATCGCGTTCCACGCGGCATCCAGCTCGCCGGTCATGAGACCGTCGAGCACGTAGAAGCCGGTGATGTGGGTCGCGTCGATGTTGTCCTGCCTGCCGTCCGACGGCAGCCATCCGAGCTGTACGGCGAAGACGTACTTCAGGATGTACGCGAGGAAGAAGACCGGGATGGTGATGCCGACGAGACTGGCGGCCACCGAGACATGGTCGGCAGCCTTGCCGTAGTGCTTGGCGGCCCAGTACCCGATGGGGATGCCGATCGCGACGGCGATCAGCAGCGCCGCGATCGACAGCTCGACGGTTGCGGGGAAGCGGTTCGCGAACTCCTCGAGCACGGGGCGGCGCGAGCTGATGGACGCTCCGAAGTCGCCCTGGATGAGGCGGCCGAGCCAGGTGAAGTACTGCACGACGATCGGGCGGTCGAAGCCGTATGCCGCGTTGATGCGCTCGATCGCCTCGGGTGTCGCGCGTTCGCCGAGCAGGGCCGCGGCGGGCCCTCCGGGAAGCGCGCGCACCCAGGCGAACAGCAGGATTGTCAGGCCGAACAGGGTGGGGATGACGAGCAAGATCCTCTTGCCGATGGTGCGTAGCACGGTGCTCCTGCGGGATGTGGGGCGGCGAGCGACTGCCGCGGGGCCGGAGAGCCGACCCCGCGGCAGTCGTCTGTCGAACGTGTCCTACTCGCCGAGCGTCACTCGCTGAGCTCGATCATGTTGAACACCTCGTCGTTCACCGGGCTCGCCGGGTACGACGTGACGCGCGGGGCGAACGCGAGCGACGGTGCCGGGTGAGCGAGCGGGATGCCGGGGATGAACTCGGCGACCATCTCGTTGATCTCCTGGTACGTCGCCGTCGCCTCCTCCGGGCTCGGGATCTGGCGCGCCTCCTCGAGGGCCGTGAACAGCTCGGGGTTGTCGAAGCCCCACTCCATCGACTGGCGGCCGAAGAAGACGCCGAGGAAGTTGTCGGTGTCGTTGTAATCGCCCGTCCACCCGAGCAGGTGGATGCCGTGGTTCTCGCTGCCCTGGATCAGGTCGAGGTAGTCGACCCACTCGTTCTCGACCGGCTCGACCGTGATGCCGACCTCCTCCAGCTGCGCGGCGAGGGCCGCGAAGATCTGGTCGGGGTTCGGCATGTAGGGGCGCGACACGTTCACGGGGTAGTTGAACGTGAGCGTGAGGTCCTCATGGCCGGCCTCCGCCAGCAGCTGCTTCGCCTTCTCGGGGTCGTACTCGTACGTCGTGACCGAATCGTTCCAGCCGTTGACGACCGGCGGAATGAACTGCGTCGCGACCTCGGTTCCCTCGGGCAGCACCTGCTGGACGAGCGCGTCCTTGTCGATCGCGTACGAGAGCGCCTGGCGCACCAGCGGATCCTGCAGCTCCGGCGTCGCGTGGTTGAAGCCGAGGTAGAGGATCGTGAACGGGTCACGCTGGGTGATCGTGAAGCCCTTCTCCTCCAGCGCGGCGGTGTCGGCGGGGGCGACGAGGTCGTAGCCGTCGATCGAGCCCGACTCGAGCGCCTGACGGCGGGCCGTCGGGTCGTCGATCACGCGGAAGACGACCTCCTGGACCTGACCCTGCTCGCCCCAGTAGTCCTCGTTCGCCGTGAGGACGACCTGGTCGCCGGGCGACCACGAGTCGAACGTGAACGGACCGGTGCCCACAGGGTGCCCCTCGGCGTACTCGCTGTAGACGGGCGCGTCCTCGGTGCCGCCGACCTCGTCGGCGCCGAACTCCTCGAGCGCGGTGGGGCTCTGCATCGAGAAGGCGGGCAGCGACAGTGCGGCGATGAAGCCCGACCACGGGCGCGTCAGGTTGACCGTCGCGCTGAGCTCGTCGTCGGCGCTGCAGGACTCGTAGAGCGGGTTGTCCGACGAGTCCGGGCTGCCGAACAGGCTGTTGTAGTAGTACGAGAGGCTCTCGGTCGCCGCGACGCCGGTCCAGTTGTACCAGCGGTCGAAGTTCGCGCACACCGCCTCGGCGTTGAAGTCGGTGCCGTCGTGGAACTTCACGCCCTCCTTCAGCGTGAAGGTGAACGAGGTGCCCTCGTCGTTCTGCGTCCACTCTTCGGCGAGCAGCGGGGCGGGGTCGGCCGTGCCCGGCTCGACGCCGACGAGGCCCTCGAAGATCTGGCGGGCGATGCGGAAGGTCTCGCCGTCGCTGGCGAACGCCGGATCCAGACCGGCGGGGTCGGACGAGGAGGCGAACGTGAAGGTCGAGTCGACCGCGGCATCGTCGCCGCCGTCACCGCCGCCGTCCTCGCCGCGCTGGCTCTGCGCGCAGGCACTGAGGGCGAGGGTCGCGATGGCGATCCCCGCGACTGCGATCAGGCCGCGTCGTCGTGCGTGATGGGACATGCGCTGTGCACCTTTCTCGGAATGCAGATCGCGTCGGCTCACAGCCGACGCATATCCGCCAACCTACTTCTCCGTCGCGTACCCGACCATTACATCGACGTCTCGATCGTGTTTCGCGACCGTTCACCTGGCTGTGGCCGGCGGGACTTGCGGCGCTGACGGGCATTCGGCCGCGGATCACACGCCTCGTCTAGAGTCGCGCCGTGGGTATGGCGACAGAACCGGGCAGTTCTGCCCGCGTGCGGTCGGCGCCGAGGCGTGTCGCGGTTGCCGTCGCGGGAGCGCTGGTCGTGGCCGCGGGGCTCGCCGTCCACGCGTTCGCGCCCGACGGCTTCGCCTCGGACGCGGCCGGCGACGCGCTGTACGCGGCGCTGATCTACCTGCTCGGGGTGTTCATCCTGCCGCGCGCGGCGTCCTGGATCGTCGCGGCCGCAGCCTTCGGCTGGTGCGCGGCTGTCGAGCTGTTCCAGCTCACGGGGCTGCCCGAGGTATGGGGCGCGGCCTTCACGCCGCTGATGCTCGTCTTCGGCACGGTGTTCGCCCCTCAGGACCTGCTGCTCTACGCCGCCGGCGTCGCCGGGGCGTGGGCGATCGAAGCGCTCGTGCGGCGCTGATCGTCCGGCCGCCACGCGTCGAGGATCCGCCGGCGCAGGTCGTTTCCCCGCTCCGCGAACGCCCGCTGCCGACGCACGTACTCGGCCTTCCCCTCCGGCGTCTCGATCCGCGCCGGTGTGACGCCCCAGTCGGCGAGGTCATACGGCGCGGCCTCCATGTCCAGCAGCCGGATGTCCCTCGCCAGCTCGAATGCGTCGAGCAGCAGCTCGCCGGGAACGAGTGGGCCGAGTTTGACGGCCCACTTGTAGACGTCCATCCCCGCATGAAGGCAGCCCGGCTGGTCGAGCTCGGGCTGCGTCTCACGCGTCGGCGCCTGCTGGTTGCGCGGCACGGCGTCGGGTGTGAAGAAGCGGAACGCGTCGTAGTGGGTGCACTTGAGCTCGTGCGTGTCGACGACCGCGTCCGTCGCATCCTGGCCGAGGCGCAGGGGAACCGGATGCCGGTGCTCATGCTGCCGGTAGACCATCGCCCACTCGTGAAGCCCGAAGCAGTCGAACCGCCCCGCGCGTTCCGCGGGCCGGCGGAGCATGATCTCGATCAGCCGCGCCAGCGACGCCTTGTCGCGGCCGAATCCGTGGCGGTCGACGGTGAGGGATCCCGGCTCCGTGCCCTGCACGTACCAACGCCAGCCGGCACGCTCGTCGTCCGCGGCGCCCGCGAGTTCGACGTCGGGGCCGGGATGCCAGCGGCGAAGCGTCGCGGGCTTGTACGAGTAGTAGGTGAAGAGGAAGTCCCACACGGGGTGCTTCTCGCCGCGGGCCGACCGGGCGCGGTGCGCCGCGGTCAGCTCGTCGGCCCTCTGCTGGTGCGCCTCCGCGCGCGCACGCCACTCATCGCGCGCGAGGCGCGTGACGGCGGGCGCGGCGGTCGGCGTCATGTCACCGTTCGAGGACGGCGCGCATCGCGCGCGACAGGTACCACGGGTCGACGACCGCGGTCAGCTCCCTGGCGGAGTGCATCGACAGGATCGGCACGCCGACGTCGACGGTGCGGATGCCCAGGCGGGTCGCGGTGATGGGGCCGATCGTCGAGCCGCACGGCACGGCGTTGTTCGACACGAACTCCTGCATCGGCACGCCGGCCGCCTCGCATGCCGCGTTCCACGCGGCCGCGCCGTGCGCGTCGGTCGCGTAGCGCTGGCTGGCGTTGATCTTCAGGATCGGCCCGCCGCCCGCGACGGGGTGGTTCGCCGGGTCGTGCCGGTCGGGGTAGTTCGGGTGCACCGCGTGACCGACGTCACTGGAGACGTGAAGCGACGCGGCGAACGCCTGCGCGCGCTCGTCGGCGCCGGCGCCGAGCGCCGCCGAGATCCGCAGCAGCACATCCTCGAGGAACGGGCCGGCCGCGCCGGAGCGCGAGGCGCTGCCGATCTCCTCGTGGTCGAACGCGGCGTACATCGTGATCGCCTCGCGCGGTTCGGTCTGCAGCTGGGCCACCAGCGCCGCGTGCGCCGACAGCAGGTTGTCGAGCCGGCCCGATGCGAACAGCTCCTGGGCGTGGCCGAAGGTGCGCGGCTCCTGCGTGTCGGCGACCACGATGTCGTAGCCACCGATCTGCGAGGCCTCGACGCCCGCACGTGCCGCCAGGGCGTGCAGGATGTCGGCGCTCTCGGCGTCGCCGAGGCCCCACACGGGCTGCGTGTGACGCTGCTTGTCGAGCTCGAGGCCGTTGTTGACGCCGCGGTCGAGGTGGATCGCGAGCTGCGGGATGCGCAGCAGCGACCCCGTGCGGACGAGGTGCTCGTCGCCCTCGAGCGTGACGAGACGACCGGCGAGCTCGAGCTCGCGGTCGAGCCACGAGTTCAGGAGCGGGCCGCCGTAGACCTCCACGCCGAGCTGCCACCATCCGCCGGGCCCGTGCGTGGTCGGCTTCGGCTTGAGCTTGAAACCGGGGGAGTCGGTGTGCGCCCCGATGATGGTGAAGGGCGTGGTCGCGGCGGCGGCCTCCGGCAGCGCGAACACCACGGCCGAGCCGTCGCGCACCACGACGTAGCGCCCGCCGGGCACGATGTCCCACGCGTCGACCTCGTCGATCCGCGTGTACCCGGCCTCCTCGGCGCGGCGGGCGATCTCCGCGGCCGCGTGGTACGAGGACGGGGAGGCCGTCACGAAGGCCGCGAGGTCCTCGATGTGGGCGCGGGCTTCGGCGGGAACGCGATCGGCAGTCATGGGTTCGATTATCGCGCGGGCGCCTGGGCGTCTCGGCTCAGGCGGCGTCGAGCGGCTCAATCAGCGCGGGGGAGTTGTTCCGCACGTTGCCGACGTCCTTCGCCACAGGGTGGAACGTCAGCGTCTCCGCGACGTAGGGCGCGGCGTCGACCGCGGCGTCCAGCACATCGCGCGGGTAGTCGATCGTCGGATCGAGCCAGGCATCGGCGTGGTCGACGTCGAGGAAGACGGGCATGCGGCCGTGGATGGAGCCGAGCTCGCCGATCGCCTCGCGGGTGAGGATCGTGAAGCTCAGCACCCAGCGGGCCGGGTCGTCGTCGCCCTTCGACGGGTCCTTCCACCACTCGTACAGGCCGGCGAACAGCAGCGGCGATCCGTCGGCGGGGTGGATGAAGTGCGGCACCTTGCCGTCCGCCTGCTGCTGCCACTCGTAGTAGCCCGAGGAGGGGATGATCGCGCGCCGCTTCTGCAGCGCGTTCTGGAACATCCGCTTCTCTTCCAGTTCCTCGGAGCGCGCGTTGAACGCGCGGGCGCCGATCGAGAGGTCCTTCGCCCAGGACGGGACGAGTCCCCAGCGCGCGACCTCGAGCCGGCGGGTCGGCGGCTCGGTCTTCGCCGAATCGAGCACGATCGCGACCCGATCGGTCGGGGCGACGTTGTACGAGGGCGGTGGCAGCTCATCCGCCTGCAGATCCACCCGCAGCTCGCCCACGAGCTCGTTCCCGACCTTCGCCACGACGAATCGACCGCACATGCCGCCAGGCTATGCCGTGCCGCCGACATCCGTCTGGCCCCGGGCCGAGGGGCGAGCGTGTGGGCTGCGCCGCTTGCCAGTGGCCCGAAACGACACAAGAAGACCGCAGCGACGCACCGGATCGCCGATCCCGTCCGTCGTTTCGGCTGCGGTGAGTCGTTTCGGGTCGCTACCGTCGTGCCATGACCCCAGCAGTCGTGGTGCGGGCCGCCCGGCCAGAGGACGCGCGGGCTATGGCGCGCGTGCACGCGCTGGCCTGGCAGGAGACATACCGCGGGCTGATGCGCGACGAGGTGCTCGACGCCCCCGACGCGGTCGAGCGTCGCGAGCGGATGTGGACGAACGTGCTGACGAGGATCGGCGGATCGGGCCAGCGCGCGGCCGTCGCGGACCGCGATGGAGCGGTCGTAGGGATCGCGCTGGCGGGCCCGCCGGAGGGCGACGATGCGCCCCAGGCGCGCCAGCTCTACCTGATCTACCTCCTCGCCGCCGAGCACGGCTCGGGCGTGGGCGGTCCGCTCCTCGAGGCGGTCTTGGCGCCGACGGAGGGCGCCTTCCTGTGGGTTGCGGACCCAAACCCGCGGGCGCAGGCCTTCTACCGGAGGCACGGCTTCACACCTGACGGCCGGTCAGAGGTCGACGACGGAGTCCGTGAGATCCGGATGATCCGTGCGGCCTCATAGGCTCGCCGGCGCACGCCGACCACCGATATCGCGGGAGTTCAGCTCTCCGGGTCGAGGAGGCCGACGGCCTCGAGGCGCTCCGCGAGGCCCGCGCCGTCGTCGGCGGTGACCCACGGGATCGAGGCGCCGGAGTGGTCGTTGACGGCCGTGCGACCACCGGCCAGCACCGCCTCGGCGGGGGACAGGCGGCGGATGGCCACTCCCGCGACCGACTGCGGGTACTCGCTCGCGAAGGCCGTGTAGATGGCGTCGTCGTGCTGACCGTCGTCGCCGATCAGCAGCCACCGCACATCCGGGAACTCCTCGGCGAGGCGGCGCAGGTTGGTCGCCTTGTGATCGCTGCCGCTGCGGAACCAGCGGTCGTGCGTCGGGCCCCAGTCGGTCAGCAGCAGTGACCCGGCGGGGAAGAGATGGCGGTTGAGGAAGCGGGTCAGCGTCGGGGCGACGTTCCAGGCGCCCGTCGACAGGTAGACCATCGGCAGCCCCTGCTGCTGGCGCGTGAGGCGGCCGAGCAGCACCGCCATCCCCGGCACCGGCTGGCGGGCGTGCTCGTCGAGCACGAACGAGTTCCACGCGGCGAGCAGCGGTCGGGGGAGCGCCGTGACCATCACGGTGTCGTCGACGTCGCTGACGACGCCGTGACGCATTCCGGGCGCGACGATCTGCACCAGCGACTCGCCGGGCTCGCCGTCCTCGACGGCCATCCGCACCAGCTGCCAGCCGGGTTCGAGCTTCGCCTCGATGCGCGCGTCGATCACCCCGCCGCGGTCGGCGACGACCTCGTGCGTCTCGTCGCCGATCGTGATGCGCACAGTGGAGTAGCCCACCGGGATCCCGAGGAAGCTGCGCCAGCCGCGCACGCTGGCCAGCTCGCCCGACTTCGTGCGCTTCGTCGGCGGCACGATCAGGACGCGACCGAGGACGCGAACCCATCCCTCGCCGCCGTAGCCGGGGAACACGAGCACCGTGGGCTTGCGGCCGTGCCGACGGGCGCGTCGTTCTCGCCACGCATGCACGCGGCGCTCGATCCGGGCGATCCAGTGGATCCTGTCGCGAGGCGAGGTGGAGGGCATCGCCACCAGTCTTCCACGAGCACCGCTCGTGTCCGCGGGTGGAGGTGCCCGTCAGTCGTCGAGGTGGCGCCGCTCCACGCGTGCGATGACCTTCTTCGCCACGAAGACGCCGACGACGAGCAGCAGGATGGCGCCGACGAAGATGTACGCGGCCCAGTGCGCGGTCTCGGAGAGCGTGCGGTACGACTGCGCCGCGCCGGCGGAGATCGAGACATAGAGCGTCGCCCAGATCACGCAGGCGGGCAGCGTCCAGAGGATGAAGCGGCGGAACGGGTAGGTGCTCATGCCGACGGTGAGGGGCACGAGCGAGTGCATCACGGGCAGGAACCGGGACAGAAAGATGGCGATCCCGCCGCGACGTTGGACGTATCGCTCCGCCCGAACCCAGTTGCGTTCGCCGATCCTGCGTCCGACCCAGGACGTGCGGATGTGCGGGCCGAGCCAGCGTCCGAGGGCGAAGCCGATCGACTCGCCCGCAAGAGACCCGGAGATGACCACGAGCGCGAGGATCACGCCGTCGAGCAGGCTCGTCACGCCGGTCGCCGCGACGATGACGACGGTGTCGCCGGGGACGATCAGCCCCACCAGCACACTGGTCTCCAGCAGCATCGCGATGCCCGCCAGGGTGGTGCGCAGCACCGGATCCACGGACTCCACCAGGTCCAGCAGCCACCGGAGAGCGTCGTCCACGCGTAGAGCATAGGCGGGGGCGTCGGGCGCTAACCTGGAATCTCGCACCGACGCGCCCGAATCGGGGCGCGCACGCTCGATCGATTGGCTGTCCCACCCGTGTCGCAGATCTCTCCCGCCCCCGCAGCGAACGCTCCCGCCGACGGCGCGTTCGACCTCCACGCCCTGCACGCGAAGTGGCAGGCGTACTGGGCCGAGAACGACACGTTCCTCGCGGGCTCCGACGAGGACACCCGTCCGCGCAAGTACGTGCTGCCGATGTTCCCGTACCCGTCCGGCGATCTGCACATGGGTCACGCGGAGAACTATCTGTACAGCGACATCGTCGCGCGCTTCTGGCGTCATCGCGGCTACAACGTGCTGCAGCCCATCGGCTGGGACTCGTTCGGCCTGCCGGCGGAGAACGCGGCGATCCAGCGCGGCGCCGACCCGCGCGAGTGGACCTACGCGAACATCGCGCAGCAGCGCGAGAGCCTGAAGGCGTACGGCGTCTCGTTCGACTGGAGCCGGGTGCTCCACACCAGCGACGAGGACTACTACCGCTGGAACCAGTGGCTGTTCCAGCAGCTGCACGAGCGCGGCCTCGCGTACCGCAAGGAGAGCCCGGTCAACTGGTGCCCCAAGGACCAGACCGTGCTGGCGAACGAGCAGGTCGTCGACGGCGCCTGCGAGCGCTGCGGCACGACCGTCGTGAAGAAGAAGCTCACGCAGTGGTACTTCCGCATCACCGAGTACGCCGACCGCCTGCTCGACGACCTGAACCAGCTCGAGGGCCGCTGGCCCCACAAGGTGCTGCAGATGCAGCGCAACTGGATCGGCCGCTCGGTTGGAGCCGACATCGACTTCGAGATCGAGGGCCGCGCCGAGAAGGTCACGGTCTTCTCCACGCGTCCCGACACCCTGTACGGCGCGACGTTCATGGTCGTCGCCCCGGACAGCGACCTCGCCGCCGAGCTGGTCTCCGGCGCGTCGCCCGAGGCGCGGATGCGCTTCCAGGACTACCTGGAGCAGACGCAGAAGCAGACCGACATCGAGCGCCAGGCGACCGACAAGCCGAAGACTGGCGTGTTCCTCGAGCGCTACGCGATCAACCCCGTCAACGGCGAGCGCCTGCCGATCTGGGCGGCCGACTACGTGCTGGCCGACTACGGCCACGGCGCGGTCATGGCCGTTCCCGCGCACGACCAGCGCGACCTCGACTTCGCCCGCACGTTCGACCTGCCCATCCGGGTCGTCGTCGACACGACGGCGCCGATCACCGGCGCCATCCCGGTCATCGAGCTCGACGAGGACGGCGTGCCGATCGACCCGCAGCTGAGCGGCGTCGACCCCCGCCACACGGGTGAGGCGCTGACCGGCGAGGGGCGGATGATCAACTCCGGATCGCTGGACGGACTGTCCAAGCGCAACGCGATCGCGCGCGTGATCGAGCAGCTCGAGGCGGCCGGCACCGGCCGCGCGGCAAAGCAGTATCGCCTCCGCGACTGGCTGATCTCGCGCCAGCGCTTCTGGGGTACCCCGATCCCGATGATCCACACGCAGGACGGCGAGATCGTGCCGGTTCCGGCCGACCAGCTGCCGGTGCGCCTGCCGGACGCCGCCGGGCTCGACCTGAAGCCCAAGGGGCAGTCGCCGCTGGGCGCCGCGACCGGCTGGGTGGAGACGACGGATCCCCGCACCGGCGAGCCCGCGCTGCGCGACCCCGACACGATGGACACGTTCGTCGACAGCTCGTGGTACTTCCTGCGCTTCCTGTCTCCCGGCAACGCCGAGCGCGCCTTCGACCCGAAGGACGCCGACCGCTGGGCGCCCGTCGACTCGTACATCGGCGGCGTGGAGCACGCCATCCTGCACCTGCTCTACGCGCGCTTCATCACCAAGGTCCTGTTCGACATGGGCCAGGTCGACTTCACCGAGCCGTTCTCGAGCCTGATCAACCAGGGCATGGTGATCCTCGACGGCGCGAAGATGTCGAAGTCGAAGGGCAACCTCGTGCTGTTCGAGGAGGAGCTGGCGCAGCACAGCGCCGATGTGCTGCGCGTGGCTCTGGCGTTCGCCGGCCCCGTGGAAGACGACAAGGACTGGAAGGACGTCTCGACCACGGGCGCCCAGAAGTTCCTCGCCCGCGCCCTGCGCCTGGCGCAGGAGGTCACGAGCGCGACGGATGTCGTCTGGGCCGAGGGCGACGCGGGCCTGCGTCGCGTCACGCACCGCCTGCTCGCCGAAGCCCCGGTGCTCATCGAGCAGACCAAGTTCAACGTGGTCGTCGCGCGCCTGATGGAGCTCGTCAACGCGATCCGCAAGGCCGTGGACGGCGCCGCGGGTCCGGCCGATCCCGCCGTGCGCGAGGCGGTCGAGGCGACCGCGATGATCCTCGACCTGTTCGCGCCGCACACGGCCGAGGAGATGTGGGAGCTGCTCGGCTACGAGGCCTCGGTCGGCCACGTGACGTGGCGCAGCGCCGACCCCGCGCTGCTCGTGGAGGAGTCGGTGACCGCGGTCGTGCAGATCGACGGCAAGGTGCGGGCGACGCTCGAGGTGTCGGCGAAGATCGACACCGAGGAGCTCGAGCGCCTCGCGCGCGCCGACGAGCGCGTGCTGCGTGCCCTCGGCGACCGCGAGATCGTGCGGGCGATCGTGCGCGCGCCGAAGGTCGTCAGCTTCTCGACGAAGTAATTCCTGTGGCTGTTGTCCCCGAGTTGCCGTCTGATTCCGGCAGCTCGGGGACAGGCCGGTGGCCGCGTCCAGTGACGGTTGCTGAGCGAGCGAAGCGAGTCGAAGCGACCGGGTGACTCGTCCCCAGGAGGTCGGCACCCTAGGCCTTCCACGATTGCGGGAAAGGCCCGCTTCGCGCGTCCTGGCTCTTTATAGCCTGGCGATGTGGCGGGCGGCGAGGGGACACGTGCCGAGCCGATCCCGGAGATCGCGGCGCCGCCGCGCCGGGTGAGGCTCGGCCTCGGTGCGGTCGTACTGCTCGTGCTCGGCGCGCTGGCGGTCACGATCGGTATCGGCGTGTGGCGCGGTGCCACGACGCCCACCGAGCGGGTGGCGGCCGCCACCGCGACTCCCGGAGCGACCGTGGCCGCGGGACGTGTATACGTGCACGTCGACGGGCAGGTGCGCGCGCCGGGGCTGTACGTCCTGCCCGCAGGATCGCGCGTGGTCGACGCGATCGCGTCCGCCGGCGGCTTCGGGGAGAAGGCCGACCGCACCTCCGTGAACCTCGCGCGCGTCGTGGCCGACGGCGAGCAGCTCGTGGTGCCCGAGCAGGGGGCCGCCCCTCCGCCTGCCGCGGCGGCGGGCGGAGGAGCCGGCGGCGAGGCCCTCATCGACCTGAACACCGCCGACTCCGCCGCACTGGAGGAGCTGCCCCGGATCGGCCCGGCTCTGGCCCAGCGCATCATCGAGTGGCGGGACGCGAACGGACGGTTCGCCGCGGTCGAGGATCTTCTCGCGGTGCCGGGCATCGGCGAGAAGATGCTCGAGTCGCTGCGCCCCCACGTGAGGGTCGGATGACGTTCGTCGCGCCCGTCGTGCAGGACGCGCCGGTCGAGCAGGAGGAGCTGCTTCGCTCGGCCGATCTGCGGCTGCTGCCGATCGCGATCGCCGCGTGGGCGACCGCCCTCCTGGTCGTGCTCGCGCCGCCGGCGGCCGCTCCCGTGGCGGTCGCCGCCTGGGTGATGACGGTCGCCGGCCTCGCCGTGTGGCGGTGGCTCCCGGCGCGGCGGCGCACCCTTGCCGCCGTCGTGCTGCTCGCGTGCGCGGCCTCCGGAGCGGTCGCCACCCACGTGGCCGCCGCTCTGCCCGCGCGCAGTGCGGCGGTCGAGTTCGCGGTCACCGGTGGCCGCTCCGTGGAGCTCAGCGTCGACGTGACGTCGAAGGTCGAGCTGCACGGCGAGGCGCTGTGGTTCGACGGCGAGGCACAGCGCCTGAGTCGTGGGGAGCAGGAGCTCGTCGGCACAGTGCCGGTCACGGTCAGCGTGTCGGCAGAGGCGGTCGAGGGGCAGCGGCTGGACCTCGGCTCGGCCGTGATCGTGAGCGGCACGGCCCAGGCGGGAGACGGGGGAGACCGTGCGGCGCTGGTCGTCTTCGCGCGCGGGGTGGACGTCATCCGCGGGCCGTTCGGGCCGCTCGACGCGGCCGCGTCGCTGCGCGACGTGTTCGTCGAGCGGGCGACGGCCCTCCCCGCGCCAGGCTCGATGCTGCTTCCGGGCCTTGCCGTCGGCGACACACGGGCGGTGACGGATGAGCTCGACGCACAGATGAAGGCGACGTCGCTGAGCCACCTCACGGCGGTCAGCGGCGCGAACTGCGCACTCGTGGTCGGCATCGCGTTCGGCGCGGCGGCGTTGTGTGGTGCCTCCCGCGGTGCGCGGATCGGGCTCGCTGCCGCGGCACTCGGTGGCTTCGTCGTGCTCGTGACGCCCGAGCCGAGCGTCATCCGTGCCGGGACCATGGCGATGATCGCGCTGCTCGCGCTGGCGCTGGGGCGGGTGGGCGCGGGCATCTCGCTTCTGT
>NZ_JADGLL010000020.1 GCF_015235415.1 Microbacterium paludicola
CGGCTGCCGCGTCCGCCCCGACCGCGCCCTCCCCAGCCGCTCCCGACGCCGACCCGATCGACCTGTTCGCGCCGCTGCACGTCTCGCCCCAGACTCCCGGCACGCGTGCACCCCAGGGCGAGGCAGACACGCGCCGCCCGCGCGCGGAGAGGACCCGGGCCACGAAGTCCGCGAATGACCGCCAGCGGGGCGGGAAGCCCGCCGGCGACAAGCCCGCGACCCGGAAGGAGCCCGCGGCCCCCGAGCGGCGCCGCTCGTTCCTCACCCCCGAGCGCGCGGAGGAGCCGGCCGAGAAGGGATGGCGCGGCTTCCTCGCGAAGACCGGGATGCGCGTCCCCCCGAGTGCCGACGAGCGCGCCGAGCGCGCCGACATGTTCACGGTGTCGCAGCACTGGCCGGGCCCCCGCACGATCGCGATCGTCAACGCGAAGGGCGGCAGCGGGAAGACGCCGACGACCATCCTGACCGCGGCGGTCTTCGCCCGCTACGGCGGGGCCGGCGTGCTCGCGTGGGACCAGATCGTGCTGGCGACCACCACCCGCGCCGAGCACGCCGAGGCAGGGGCGCTGCTGCTCGAGGCGCTCGCCGACCGCGACGCCCGCTCGGCCTCGCTCGTCGAGAACTCCGTGGCGATCGTCAGCCAGGCCGATCCCCACGCGAGCGCGGCCGAGGTGCGCAGCGTCGTCGACGGCTATCGCGACCTGTCGCGCGACGTGGCCGCGATCCCTTACGACCCGGCGATGGCGGGCGGGTACCTCCACTTCACGGCGCTCCGCCCTGCCACCCGCCGCGCGTGGCTGGGAGCGACGGCCGCGATCGCGCGAGGGCTCGGGCCGCAGCGGCCCTGAGGCGGCGCACGCTCGCCGGGCCTTCCCCGCGCGATCCGGATCGTATATCATTTCGGATACGACGCCCGGGATCCGCTCCCGGGGCACGAGAGCGAAGGAGCTCGGAGTGACGGATCCGGCGACCGATCCCCGATTCGCGGCGCTTCCCGCGGTGCCCGGCAAGGTCATCGCGGTGCACCTCGCGTACGAGTCCCGCGCCGCTCAGCGCGGCCGCCGCCCGGCGGCCCCGTCGTACTTCCTGAAGCCGACGAGCTCGATCGCCCCCAGCGGTGCCGAGGTCGAGCGCCCGACCGGCACCGAGCTGCTGGCGTTCGAGGGCGAGGTCGCGCTGATCATCGGCGCTCCCGCTCGCCATGTCTCGGCGGCCGATGCATGGCGCCACGTCGGCTGGGTCACGGCATCGAACGACTGGGGCCTGTACGACCTCCGCGCCAACGACAAGGGCTCGAACCTCCGCAACAAGGGCCGGGACGGCTACACCCCGCTCGGCCCCGGGCTGATCGACGCCCGCGCCGTCGACCCCGCCGGCCTGCGCGTGCGCACCTGGCGCAACGGCGAGCCTGTGCAGGACGACTCCACCGCCCCCGACCGGATGATCTTCCCCCTCGCGCAGCTGATCGCCGATCTGTCGCAGCACCTGACGCTCGAGGTGGGCGACGTCATCCTGACCGGCACTCCCGCCGGGTCGTCCGTCGCCGTGCCCGGTGACGTGATCGAGGTCGAGGTCGACGCCCCGGATGCGCCGGGCGCTCTCACGAGCGGACGCCTCGTCTCGCGCGTCGTCGAGGGGACGGGCGACTTCGATCCGTCGCTCGGTTCGCTTCCCTCGGTCGACGACCTGCAGCGCGAGGAGGCCTGGGGATCGCGCGAGGCGGCGGGCCTTCCCGAGCCCACGCCGATCCTGACCGACGCGCTGCGCGCGAAGCTTCTCGAGGCTCCGGTCGCGGGCCTGTCGCAGCAGCTGCGGCAGCGCGGCATCCGCTCGGTCTTCCTCGACGGGCCCCGCTCGAACACACCGGGGGCCAAGCTCGTCGGCACCGCGAAGACGCTGCGCTTCGTGCCGCTGCGCGAGGACCTGTTCACGGCCCACGGCGGCGGCTACAACGCCCAGAAGCGCGCGTTCGACAGCGTCGAACCGGGCGAGGTGATCGTGATCGAGGCGCGCGGCGACGCCGCCTCCGGCACGCTCGGCGACATCCTCGCCCTGCGCGCGCAGGCCCGCGGAGCCGCCGGCATCGTCACCGACGGCGGCGTGCGCGACTACGCGCAGGTGGCCGGCTTCGACATCCCCGTCTTCTCGCGGGGCCCGCACCCCGCCGTCCTCGGGCGGCGGCACGTGCCGTGGGAGCAGGACGTGACGATCGCCTGCGGCGGCGCGACCGTGCAGCCGGGCGACATCATCGTGGGCGACGACGACGGCGTGATCGTGATCCCGCCGTCCCTCGCCGAAGAGGTCGCCGACGCGTGCCTCGCACAGGAGGCCGAGGACGCGTGGATCGCGTCGCAGGTCGCTGCCGGGCATCCGGTCGACGGGCTGTTCCCGATGAACGCCGAGTGGCGCGCCCGCTACGAGGCCGAGACCGGATCGGGCGGGGCAGGATGAGCACCGTCACCACCGAGAGCAAGTCGCAGCGCGCCTACGAGTGGCTGCGCGAGCGGATCCAGCGGCGCGAGTTCGGCCCCGGCTACCGGCTCGTGCTCGGCTCCGTCGCCCAGGCGCTGGACATGAGCGTGGTGCCGGTGCGCGAGGCGATCCGCCGCCTCGAGGCCGAGGGTCTCGTCGAGTTCGAGCGCAACGTCGGGGCGAGGGTCTCGCTCGTCGACCGCGACGAGTACGCGCACTCGATGCAGACGCTCGGCGTCGTCGAGGGGATCGCCACCGCCCTCGCTGCCCCGCTGCTCACCCCCGCCGACCTCGACCGCGCCGAGGCCGTCAACGCGCGCCTCATCGCGCTGCTCGACGACTTCGACCCGATCGCGTTCACCCGCCTCAACCGCGAGTTCCACTCGATCCTGTTCGAGCCCTGCCCCAACCCGCACATCGTCGACCTCGTGCACCGCGGCTGGACCCGTCTTCACAACCTGCTCGATTCGTCCTTCGCGTTCGTCCCCGGTCGCGCACCCGAGTCGGTGCGCGAGCACGCCCGCATCCTCGAGCTGCTGCGCGCCGGGGCGGCGCCGATCGAGATCGAGCTCGCCGCCCGGCAGCACCGCTGGGGAACCATGAACGCCTACCTCGCCGAGACCGACCCGACAACGCAGGAGAGAGCATGAGCACCACCGCGTGCGACCGCCGCCACGTGCCCGCCGACCTTCCCACGAAGATCCAGCACTACATCGGGGGGACGCACGTCGACTCGATCGACGGCGACACGTTCGACGTGCTCGATCCGGTGTCGAACGAGGTCTATATCCAGGCCGCCGCGGGGAAGAAGGCCGACGTCGACGCCGCCGTCGCGGCCGCCCGCACCGCGTTCCGCGAGGGGCCGTGGCCGAAGATGCTGCCGCGGGAGCGATCGCGCATCCTTCACCGGATCGCCGATCTCGTCGAGTCGCGCGACGCCCGCCTCGCCGAGCTCGAGTCGTTCGACTCGGGCCTGCCGATCACCCAGGCGCTGGGCCAGGCCCGCCGCGCGGCGGAGAACTTCCGGTTCTTCGCCGACCTGATCGTGGCGCAGGCCGACGACACGTTCAAGGTGCCGGGGCGCCAGATCAACTACGTCAACCGCAAGCCGATCGGCGTCGCGGGGCTCATCACGCCGTGGAACACGCCGTTCATGCTCGAGTCGTGGAAGCTCGGCCCCGCGCTCGCGACCGGCAACACGGTCGTGCTGAAACCCGCCGAGTTCACTCCCCTGTCGGCCTCGCTGTGGGCCGGCATCTTCGAGGAGGCGGGCCTTCCCGAGGGAGTGTTCAACCTCGTTCACGGCTTCGGTGAGGACGCCGGCGACGCGCTCGTGAAGCACCCGGATGTGCCGCTCATCTCGTTCACGGGCGAGAGCTCGACGGGGCAGCTGATCTTCGCCAACGCCGCCCCACACCTGAAGGGCCTGTCGATGGAGCTCGGCGGCAAGTCGCCCGCCGTCGTCTTCGCCGACGCCGACCTCGAGGCGGCGGTCGACGCGACCATCTTCGGCGTGTTCTCGCTGAACGGTGAGCGCTGCACGGCCGGATCCCGGATCCTCGTCCAGCGCGACATCTACGACGAGTTCGTCGAGCGCTACGCGGCGCAGGCGAAGCGCGTCAAGGTCGGCTACCCGCACGATCCCGCGACCGAGGTCGGCGCGCTCGTTCACCCCGAGCACTACGACAAGGTCATGTCGTACGTCGAGATCGGCAAGAGCGAGGGCCGCCTCGTCGCCGGCGGCGGCCGGCCGGAGGGCTTCGACGACGGCAACTTCGTCGCCCCTACGGTGTTCGCCGACGTGAAGCCGGATGCCCGCATCTTCCAGGAGGAGATCTTCGGCCCGGTCGTCGCGATCACGCCGTTCGACACCGACGAGGAGGCGCTCGAGCTCGCCAACAACACCAAGTACGGCCTCGCGGCCTACATCTGGACCAACGACCTGAAGCGCGCGCACAACTTCTCGCAGGCGGTCGAGGCCGGCATGGTGTGGCTCAACTCGAACAACGTGCGCGACCTCCGCACCCCGTTCGGCGGAGTGAAGGCCTCGGGCCTCGGCCACGAGGGCGGCTACCGCTCGATCGACTTCTACACCGACCAGCAGGCCGTGCACATCACGCTCGGCAAGGTGCACAACCCCACCTTCGGCATCGGTCGTTGAGCGAGGGAGCGAAGCGACCGAGTCGAAACGGCGGAACATCGCCACGGCAAGGTCACCCCGTTTCGACTCGCTTCGCTCGCTCAACGACCGAGGACCGAGGACCGGGGACCGAGAAAGACAGAAGGCAAGGACGCTGACATGACCGAATCCACCGACCGCCGCGGGACGCTGACCTCGTCGGGGTTCTACGTCTCGCAGGAGGCGCCGATCCAGGCCGACAACGCCGTCGCCACCCCGTCCTCCCCCGCGCCCGACATCCTGCGCTGCGCGTACATGGACCTCGTCGTGACCGATCTCGCGCGGTCGCGCGAGTTCTACGTCGACATCCTGGGGCTCCACGTGACCGAGGAGGACGACGAGGCGATCTACCTCCGCTCGACCGAGGAGTTCATCCACCACAACCTCGTGCTGCGCAAAGGCCCGGTCGCGGCCGTCGCGGCGTTCTCGTACCGCGTGCGCACCCCCGAGGACCTCGACAAGGCCGTGGCCTTCTATGAAGAGCTCGGCTGCCGAGTCATTCGCCGGCCCGAGGGCTTCACCAAGGGCATCGGCGATTCGGTGCGGGTCGAGGATCCGCTGGGCTTCCCGTACGAGTTCTTCCACGCCACCGAGCACACCGAGCGCCTGTCGTGGCGCTACGACCTGCAGTCGCCGGGCGAGCTCGTCCGCCTCGACCACTTCAACCAGGTGACCCCGGATGTGCCCCGCGCCGTGCGGCACTACCAGGACCTGGGCTTCCGCGTGACGGAGGACATCCAGGATGCCGACGGCACCGTCTACGCCGCCTGGATGCGCCGCAAGCCGACCGTTCACGACACCGCCGCGACCGGCGGCGACGGGCCGCGCATGCACCACGTCGCCTTCGCGACGCACGAGAAGCACAACATCCTCGCGATCTGCGACAAGCTCGGCGCCCTGCGCCGCTCCGACGCGATCGAGCGCGGGCCGGGCCGGCACGGCGTCTCGAACGCGTTCTATCTGTACCTGCGCGACCCCGACGGGCATCGCGTCGAGATCTACACGCAGGACTACTACACGGGCGACCCCGACAACCCCGTCATCACGTGGGACGTGCACGACAACCAGCGCCGCGACTTCTGGGGCAACCCGGTCGTGCCGAGCTGGTACACCGAGGCGTCGCTCGTGCTCGACCTCGACGGCAACCCGCAGCCCGTCGTATCGCGCGAGGACAAGAGCGAGATGGCGGTGACGATCGGCGCCGACGGCTTCTCGTACACGCGCCCGCAGGACGAGGATGAGATGCCCTCGTGGAAGCAGGGCGAGTACAAGCTCGGCCACCAGCTGTGACGAGGGGATGACGATGCTGACGCAGGATCAGATCGCGGGCATCGCCGCGGAGCTCGCCGAGGCGGAGCGCACGCACGGGATGATCCCCCGGATCACCGCACGGTTCCCCGAGGCGACGATCGACGACGCCTACGCGATCCAGGGAATCTGGCGCGATCAGCAGGTCGCGGCGGGACGTCGCCTCGTCGGCCGCAAGATCGGTCTGACGTCGAAGGCGATGCAGCAGGCGACGGGCATCACCGAGCCCGACTACGGCGTGATGTTCGACGACACCGTGTGGCAGTCGGGGGCGGTCATCCCCGCCGGCGACTTCTCGAACATCCGGATCGAGGTCGAGCTCGCGTTCGTGCTGAAGGACGCCCTGGAGGGCCCCGCGTGCACGCTGTTCGACGTGCTGCGGGCGACCGAGTACGTCACCCCGGCGCTCGAGGTGCTGAACTCGCACATCGAGATGGAGGGCCGCACAATCGTCGACACGATCAGCGACAACGCGGCGTACGGCGGGATGGTGCTCGGCGGGCGCCCGATGCGACCGGACGACATCGACCTCCGCTGGGTCGGTGCGATGCTGTACCGCAACGAGACCATCGAGGAGACGGGCGTCTCCGGAGGCGTCCTCGGCCATCCCGGGATGGGCGTCGCCTGGCTCGCGAACAAGGTGCATCAGCACGGCGACCGGCTCGAGGCGGGGCAGATCATCCTGGCGGGCTCGTTCACGCGCCCCGTGTGGGTGACGGCCGGCGACAGCATCCTGGCGGACTACGAACGGATGGGGACAATCGCATGCAGCTTCCAGTGAGCCTTCGGGACCGGATCGCCGGATCGGATCGCCCGCTGTTCGGCGGGTGGGTCTGCTCCGGATCCCCCGTGATGGCCGAGATCATGGCGGGCTCCGGCCTCGACTGGCTGCTGATCGACATGGAGCACGGGCCGGTCGGCCTCGGCGAGGTGCAGGGGATGCTGCAGGCAGCCGCGGCATATCCGGTCACGACGGTCGTGCGCGTGCCGGCGAACGACGCCGTGTGGATCAAGCAGGTGCTCGACCTGGGAGCGCAGACGATCATGGTGCCGATGGTCTCGACCGCGGCCGAGGCCGAGGCGGCGGTCGCGCACGCGTCCTATCCGCCCCGCGGCCACCGCGGCGTGGGCAACGCGCTCGCGCGGTCGGGCCGCTGGAACCGCATCGACGGCTACCTCGCGAAGGCAGCGGAGCACACCTCGGTCATCGTGCAGATCGAGACGGCCGAGGGCATCGAGAACGCCCAGGCGATCGCCGCGGTCGACGGCGTCGACGGCGTCTTCGTCGGCCCCAGCGACCTCGCGGCGTCGATGGGGCTCATCGGGCAGCAGACGCATCCGGACGTCGTCGCGGCCGTCCGCCGCGCGTTTGCGGGGGCGCAGGCCGCCGGCACGCCCGTCGGCGTCAACGCCTTCGACCCGGCCGCGGCACGCGACTATGCGGACGCCGGAGCCGAGTTCGTGCTCGTCGGCGCCGACGTCTCGCTCGTCGCCCGCGGGTCTGAGCGCCTCGCGGAGACCTTCATCCGCGAGGCGGGCGACACCGGCCGCGCGTCGTACTGAGGGGTCGCTCCGTCGGACTTGCCCCGAGCTGCCGGTACGAAACGGCAATGCGGGGCAACCGTCGACGGGGCTGCCCCGAAGGCGGGGCCACCGGTGCGCGGGCGCAAGCAGAGCGTGAGCCTTCGCGGCGTGGCCGCATGGGAAGCGTGAGGACGGCACCTGCGGTGGCGGCCGAGGACTTCAATCGGGTTCTGCGCCGGTTGCGGCCGGCGTACGCCCTGCTGCAGGTGCCGCGGATCGCCGCCGAGCGCGGCCTCGACGACGCGGAGGTGCGCGGGCTCGTGGAGTCTAGGATCCAGTCGAGGGATGTCGGCTTCCTCGGGGAGCCCCGCGTGAACGTGCTCGAGCTCAACCTGGCGCTCGACGCGCTCACCGACTGAGGCGGCGCCGGATGCGCGCGCGGACGGAGAAGGGACGGGCATGAGGAGGGGACGGCTGCGGGTGCTGCTCGGCGCCGCCCCCGGCGTCGGCAAGACGTACGAGATGCTCGAGGAGGGGCGGCGCCTGCGCGGCGACGGCCGCGACGTCGTGATCGGCCTCGTCGAGACCCACGGCCGCGCGGCCACCGCGGCGCAGGCCGGGGGCCTGCCTGTCGTTCCCCGGCGCACCGTGCGGCACCGCGACGTCGAGCTGACCGAGCTGGACGTCGACGCGGTGCTCGCCCGCGACCCCGACGTCGCGCTGATCGACGAGCTCGCCCACACCAACGCGCCCGGGTCGCGCAACGAGAAGCGCTGGCAGGACGTCAAGGAGCTTCTCGCCGCCGGGATCGACGTGATCACCACGGTGAACGTGCAGCACATCGAGTCGCTCGGCGACGTGGTGGAGCGGATCACCGGTGTCGCGCAGCGCGAGACGGTTCCCGACGTCGTGGTGCGGGACGCCGACCAGGTCGAGGTCGTCGACCTGGCGCCGCAGTCACTGCGCGACCGCCTCTCCGCCGGTCAGGTGTACCCCGCCGAGCGCATCGACGCGGCCCTGTCGAACTACTTCCGCCTCGGCAACCTCACCGCCCTGCGCGAACTCGCGCTGCTGTGGCTGGCGGACGAGGTCGACAGCGCGCTGCGGCTGTACCGCGAGCAGCAGGGAATCGAGGGAACGTGGCAGACGCGCGAGCGCGTGGTCGTCGCGCTCACGGGCGGACCGGAGGGCGAGACGCTCATCCGTCGCGGCACCCGCATCGCCGCCCGCTCGGCGGGCGGTGAGCTGCTGGCGGTGCACGTCTCGTCGAACGACGGGCTGCGCCCCGGCGTGCCCGGCGCCCTGGGACGACAGCGGGCGCTCGTCGAATCGCTCGGCGGCACCTACCACCAGGTGGTGGCCGACGACGTGCCCCGGGCGCTCGTGGAGTTCGCGCGCTCGGTCGATGCGACGCAGCTCGTCATCGGGGCGAGCCGCCGCAGCCGCCTCGCGGCGGCGCTGACCGGACCGGGGATCGGGGCGACGGTCGTGCGCGAGTCGGGCGACATCGACGTGCACATCGTGACGCACGCCGCCGCGGGCCGCGGCCTGCGTCTGCCGCGGCTGACCGCCGGCGCGCTGAGCTGGAAGCGGCGCATCCTCGGCTTCGTCGCCGCCCTGGCGATCGGCCCGCTGCTGACGTGGCTGCTGAGCGCGCTGCCGCGCGACGACACGCTCGTGGTGCACGTGCTCTCGTACCAGCTGCTCGTCGTCGTCGTGGCGCTGATCGGCGGCATCTGGCCGGCCCTTTTCGCGGCGGTGCTGTCGGGGCTGACGCTGAACGTGCTGTTCGTCGAGCCGGTGCTCACCATCCACATCGCCGAGCCCGAGCACGCCGTCGCCGTGCTGCTGTACGTGATCAGCGCCGCGCTTGTGAGCTGGATCGTCGACCAGTCGGCCCGCCGCACGCGCAGCGCTCAGCGCGCGGCCGCGGAGTCCGAGCTGATGGCCACCGTCGCCGGCAGCGTGCTGCGCGGCGAGAACGCGGCGCAGGCCCTCGTCTCCCGGGCGCGCGAGGCGTTCCGCGCCACGGGCGCACGCCTTCTCTCGCCCGAGGGCGAGGCGCTCGTGACCGACGGCGAGCCCGCGCGCGACGACCGGCATCTCGCCGTGCCCGTCGGCTCGGCAGCGGCGCCCCGCGCGACCCTCGAGCTTCACGGCACCGAGCTCGACGCGGCGGAGCGGCGGCTGCTCGACGTGATCGTCGTGCAGCTGACGGCGATGCTCGAGCACGAGGACCTCAGCCGCACCGCCCGCCAGGCGGACGCCCTCGTCGAGGCGGACAGCGTGCGCACTGCCCTGATGTCGGCCGTCAGCCACGACCTGCGGCGCCCACTCGCCGCGGCGGTCGCGGCGGTCGGCGGCCTTCGCGCCGCGGGCGCGAAGCTGACGGATGAGGACCGCGCTGAACTGCTCGCGACGGCCGACGAGAGCCTCGCGACGCTGTCGACGCTCGTGACCGACCTGCTCGACGTGAGCCGCGTCCAGGCGGGGGTGCTGGCGGTGTCGCTCGGCCCGGTGGACGCGGCGGGCGTTGTGCTCGCGGCCGTCGACGAGCTCGGCCTCGGCCCCGACCGCGTCGACCTCGCCCTCGACCCCGACCTGCCGCCGCTCGAGGCCGACGCGGTGCTGCTGCAGCGGGTGATCGTGAACGTGCTGGCGAACGCCGACCGCCTGTCGCCTGGCGACCGGCGCGTGCGCATCGCGACGAGCAGGATCGGCCGCACGGCGCAGATCCGGATCGTCGACCACGGTCCGGGCGTGCCTGCCGACCGGCAGCAGGACATGTTCGCCCCGTTCCAGCGGATGGGCGACACCGACAACACGACCGGCCTGGGACTGGGCCTCGCCCTCTCCCGCGGCTTCACCGAGGGGATGGGCGGACGGCTGCTCCCCGAGGACACCCCCGGCGGCGGGCTCACGATGGTGATCGAGCTGCCCGTGACCGCGCCGCCCGTGACCGACGAGACCCCGAGGACGGGCCAATGAAGATCCTGATTGCGGACGACGATCCGCAGCTCGTGCGCGCGATGCGCATCACGCTCGGCGCGCACGGATACGACGTGGTCGCGGCGTCCGACGGCGCCGAGGCGATCTCGGTGGCCGCGCAGGCGAAGCCCGACGTGGTGCTGCTCGATCTCGGCATGCCGCGGCTCGACGGCGTCGAGGTCATCCAGGCGATCCGGGGCTGGAGCGACGCGCCGATCGTTGTGGTGTCGGGGCGCACGGGATCGGCCGACAAGGTCGACGCGCTCGACGCGGGCGCCGACGACTACGTCACCAAGCCCTTCCAGATCGACGAGCTGCTCGCCCGGCTGCGCGCGCTCGCGCGGCGCCGGGGAGCGACGCCGTCCGACCCGACGGTAGCGTTCGGGGACGTCCGCGTCGACCTCGCGGCGAAGACCGTCACGCGCGCCGGCGCACCGGTCCATCTCACGCCCACCGAGTGGCGCATGCTCGAGTTCCTCGCCCGCAACCCCGGGGCGCTCGTGACGCGTCAGACCCTGCTCAAGGACATCTGGGGATCCGAGCAGGTCGCCGACACCGGCTACCTGCGCCTGTACATCTCCCAGCTGCGCAAGAAGCTCGAGGCCGATCCGGCGAACCCCCGCCACCTGCTCACCGAACAGGGAATGGGCTACCGGCTCGTGCTCGACTGACCCCGGGGGCCGGTCGACGCCGCGGGGCGCGGTTCACGCGTCCGGGAACGACACCCCCGTGAGGCGCTCCGACAGCTCCCACACGCGCCCGGCGTCGTCGGCGCTGCGCAGCGGGCGGTACAGCGCGTGCTCGGTCGGCGCCCCGCCGAGGTTGCCGAGCCCGCGGGGCCCGTACAGCGCGCCGCCCCGGGAGGCGGGGTCGGTCGCCGCCATGAGCGCCGGCAGCGCCCCGGACTCGACGGTGCCGAGCAGGATGCCCCGCACCGACAGCGCCCGGATCACCCGCACGCTCGTTGTGTCGGCGGAGCGGCCGAGCTCGGGGCGCGCGGCGAGCAGGCTCGTCGGGGCGACACCCGGGTGGGCGAGGTTGCTGGTGATGCCCCAGCCGTGGGCGGCGCTGCGCCGCTCGAGCTCGAGCCCGAACAGTCCGTAGGCGATCTTCGACTGGCTGTAGGCGCGCTGGCCGTCGTAGCGACCTTCCCAGTTGTGGTCGTCCCAGTTGATGCGGCCGCTGCGCGCGGCGACGCTGATCTGCGACGTGACGCGGGCCCTCCCCTCGCGCAGCAGCGGAAGCAGGCGCCCGACGAGGGCGAAGTGGCCGAGGTGATTTGTGCCGAACTGCAGCTCGAACCCGTCGGCCGTCGTCTGGCGATCCGGCGGCGTCATCACCCCCGCGTTGCCGATCAGCAGGTGAAGGGGGCGCCCCTCGTCCAGCAACGTGTCGGCCAGCGCCGTCACCGAGACGAGGCTCGACAGGTCGAGGCTGCGCAGCACGAGGGCGGCGCCGGGGACCTGCGCGCGGATCGTCGCCGCGGCCTTCTCGCCCTTGGCGGGGTTGCGGACGGGCATGATCACCTCGGCGCCGGCCGCGGCGAGGCGGGCCGCGATGCGCAGGCCCATCCCGTCGCTCGCGCCCGTGACGAGCGCGCGGTGCCCCGACAGGTCGGGCACGGTGAGGTCGATGGTGCGAGGCATGGCGGCTCCTGTTCGAGCGGAATCGGGGTCTTCGACGATCCTGCGCCGCCCGGCGCGCGCCATCCAGGACCCGCCGATCAGTGCCTCGCGCATCCGCTCCTCACCCATCCGCATCCGGCCGAGGGGCGAGCCGCGCGCAGGGGTGACCGGCGATGCCTGGCTGAGGAACCGACGGCAGGGTAGAAACGAAGCAGCCGACGATGGGGGGATCGATGGATCGGACGGGGCTCGCCGCATTCCTGCGCAGCCGACGGGAGGCGCTGCAGCCCGAGGACGTCGGCCTTCGCCCGGGGTCGCGTCGCCGGACCGTCGGGCTGCGGCGCGAGGAGGTCGCGGCACTCAGCCACATGTCGACCGACTACTACGCGCGCCTCGAGCGCGGCACCGGGCCGCATCCCTCGCCGCAGATGCTCGGGTCGATCGCGCAGGGCCTTCACCTCACGCTCGACGAGCGCGACCACCTGTACCGGCTCGCCGGCCAGCATCCGCCGTCGCGGGGCGCATCGAGCGAGCACGTCAGCCCCGGCCTGCTGCGGGTGCTCGACCGCCTGTCCGACACCCCGGCCGAGATCGTGACCGAGCTCGGCGAGACGCTGCGGCAGACCCCGCTCGGGGTCGCCCTGACCGGCGACACCGCGAGCCTGCAGGGGCCGGACCGCAGCATCGGCTACCGGTGGTTCACCGATCCGGCGGCGCGACGGCTGTACGCGCCGGAGGAGCACACGTTCCTCACCCGCCTGTACGCTTCGGGCCTGCGCGAGCTCGCGGCGCTGCGCGGCCCCGGCTCGCGCGCCGCGCAGTTCGCCGCGCTGCTGCTCGAGCGCAGCGCCGAGTTCCGCCGGGCCTGGGACGCCCACGAGGTCGGCCTGCGACCTCGCGACGTCAAGCGGTTTATGCATCCGCAGCTCGGGCTGCTCGAGCTCACGTGCCAGCGCCTGCTGGATCCGGATCAGTCGCACGCCCTGCTCGTCTACACCGCGGCTCCGGGCACCGAGAGCCACGAGAAGCTGCGCCTGCTGTCGGTGATCGGCGCGCAGCCGCTGCCCGCCTGATCCCCCGCGGCGACTACAGCCGCACGACCTCGGTCACGCGGACGACGGCCGCACCCGCCTCGTCTGACGCGGCGAGGTCGACCTCGGCGCGGATGCGCCAGTCGTGGTTTCCCGCCGGGTCGTCGATGACCTGCTCGACCGTCCAGGCCTCGCGGTCGCCATCCGGGCCGTGCTCGGTGATCCGGCACAGCTGCGGCGAGCGCGCGGCGCCCGAGATGCCGATCGACTCGTGCTCGTCGTAGTACGCGTCCAGCGCCTCGGGCCAGCCGGCATCCGGATCCAGTTCGACGAGCTCGTCGTCGGCCTCGCGCGCGGCGAGCTGCACACGGCGGAACAGCTCGTTGCGCACAAGCACCGTGAACGCGCGGCGGTTCTGCACGAGGGACGGCGGCGCGGGAGGCACGACCGGCTCGTCCGATCCGTGCGCGTCGGCGCCCGACACGAGTGCCTCCCACTCGTCCACGAGGCTCGAGTCGACCTGACGCACGAGCTCGCCAAGCCACGCGATGATGTCGAGCAGCTCCTCGGTGCGCGCCTCGGCGGGAACCGTCTGCCGGATCGCGCGGTACGCGTCGCTGAGGTACCGCAGCACGAGGCCCTCGCTGCGGCCGAGCTGGTACCAGTTCGTGAACTCGGCGAAGCTCATCGCCCGCTCGAACATGTCGCGCACGACCGACTTCGGCTTCAGCTCGAAGTCGCGCACCCACGGCTGGCTCGTCGCGAACACCTCGAAGGCCTGCGCCAGCAGCTCGTCGAGCGGCTTCGGGTAGGTGATGTCCTCGAGCAGGGCCATCCGCTCGTCGTACTCGATCCCCTCGCGCTTCATCGCGGCGACGGCCTCGCCGCGCGCCTTGAACTCCTGCTGGCTGAGGATCGCGCGCGGATCGTCGAGCGTCGCCTCGATCACGCTCACGACATCCAGCGCGTAGTGACCGGTCCCCGCGGCGCCGGGGGCGTCATCCGGATCGAGCAGCTCGATCGCCGCGAGCGCGAACGGCGACAGCGGCTGGTTGAGCGCGAAGTTCGGCTGCAGTTCGACGACGAGCCGGATGTCCCCCGCGGGAGTGACCTCGACGATGCCGGCATCGCGCAGCGTGCGGAAGATCGCGATGGCGCGGCGGGCGAGCGCGTACTTCCGCGCGCGCGGCTCGTGGTTGTCGAACACGAGCGAGCGGACGTTGCCGAACACGTCCCCGCCGCGGCCGATGACGTTGATGATCATGGCCGAGGTGATCTGCAGCTGCGGGGTCAGCGGCTCGGGAATCGCGTCGACGAGCTTGTCGAACGTGGCCTCGCTCCAGGAGACGAACCCGGCCGGCGCCGACTTCCGCTGCACCTTCTTGAGCTTCTTCGGGTCGTCGCCGGCCTTCCGCAGCGCCTGCTCGTTCTCGATCTCGTGATCCGGGGCCATCACGACGACGTTGCCGTAGGGGTCGTAGCCCGCCCGCCCGGCGCGGCCCGCAATCTGGTGGAACTCGCGCGCCGAGAGGCGGCGCATCCGGGTTCCGTCGTACTTCGACAGCGCCGAGATCAGCACCGTCCGGATGGGGACGTTGATGCCGACGCCGAGGGTGTCGGTGCCGCAGATCACGCGCAGCAGGCCGCGCTGCGCGAGGGTCTCGACGAGGCGCCGGTACCGCGGGAGCATGCCGGCGTGGTGGACGCCGATCCCCGCCCGCACGAGGCGCGACAGCTGCTTGCCGAAGGCCGTGGTGAAGCGGAACCCGCCGATCGCCTCGGCGATCGCGTCGCGCTGCTCGCGTGTGGAGACCTTCACGTTCGCGAGCGCCTGCGCCCGCTCCATCGCCGCGGCCTGCGAGAAGTGGACGATGTAGATCGGGGTCTCGTGCTCCTCGAGCAGCTTCTCGACGAGCTCGTGCGCGGCGCGCTTCTCATACGTGTGGTGAAGCGGCACGGGACGCTCCGCGCCGGCGACGAGCGTCGTCTCGCGTCCGGTGCGCCGCCGGAGGTCGGCCTCGATCTCGCTCGTATCCCCGAGCGTGGCCGACATCAGCAGGAACTGCGCGCGCGGCAGAAGCAGCAGCGGCACCTGCCAGGCCCAGCCGCGGTCCGCGTCGCCGTAGTAGTGGAACTCGTCCATCACGACCTGCGCGACGTCCGCGTCCGCGCCCTGCCGCAGCGCGAGGTTCGCGAGGATCTCCGCGGTGCAGCACACGATCGGCGCATCCGGGTTCACGGACGAGTCGCCCGTGACCATCCCGACGTTCTCGGCGCCGAAGATGTCGACGAGGGCGAAGAACTTCTCGCTCACGAGGGCCTTGATCGGCGCCGTGTAATACGTACGTCCGCCCTCGGCCATCGCCACGGCGTGGGCGGCGATGGCGACGAGCGACTTGCCGGTGCCGGTCGGAGTGGCGAGGATGACGTTCGCTCCCGACACCAGCTCGATCACCGCCTCGTCCTGCGCCGGGTAGAGGCTGAGCCCTCGCTCCCCCGCCCATGCGACGAAGGCGTCGTAGATGCCGTCGGCGGAGCCGTCGGTCGCGCGCACGGCGTCGAGCAGGGTGGAGGTCATCCTGTCGAGTCTGCCACCCCGCCCCTGGGCACAGCCCCGGTCACCCCTCGAGCGGAACCCCGCCGGTCTGGCACGTCGCGCAGTACTGCGCGTTCCCCTTCGACGCCGGCACGTCGCGCACCTCGTCGCCGCACACGGGACAGACCTCGCCCGTGCGGCCGTGCACGCGCATCGCGGCGACCTTCTCGGCTTTCTGCCGGTCGAGCGGCACGTCGCGGCGGGCGGCGAACGCGCCGCCGAGGATGTCGCGGATCGCGGCGTACAGGCGGTCCCGCTCGGCGTCGGTGAGGGATGCCGCGTGCGCGACGGGCGAGAGCTTGGCCGCGTGAAGGATCTCGTCGGAGTACGCGTTGCCGATGCCGGCGAGCGACTCCTGCTCCTGCAGCAGGGCCTTGAGCTGCTTGCGCCGGCCCTTCGCGATGCCGTCGAACGCCTCCCGGGTGAATGCGTCGGAGAGCGGATCCGGCCCGAGCTTGGCGACGGACGGCTCGCTCGTCGCGTCGTCGGTGACCGAGACGTTCAGCGACAGCCAGTCGCCCGCGTCGGTCAGGGCGAGTTCGGCGCCGTCCTCGAACGTGACGCGCACGATCACGGGCGGCGCCTCATCCGGATCCGTCCCCGGCTCCTCGGCCCAGCGTGCCCAGCCGGCGCGCCCGAAGCCGATCAGCAGGCTTGGGCCGTCCGTGTCGAGCGCGACGTGTTTGCCGAAGCGGCGCACTCCCGCGAGGGTGCGGCCGCTCAGCTCGGTGAGGGGCCTGGCGCGCGTCTTCAGCGCGCGGAACTCCTCGAGTTCGACCTCGCGGATGACGCGTCCGACCGCGTTGGCCCGCACGAATCCGGCGAGCGCATCCACCTCGGGCGATTCGGGCACGCGGTCCTTCCTCTCGCGACGGGTTCTGCCGGGCGGCTCGGTCGCGGCGCCCGCACGCTCACCCTGGACCAGCGCGGCGACCGAGCGCAATCCCCTCCCGGCCTGCCTTCGGCTCGCGTACCGTCGCGGCATGACGCCCCGCTCATCCGACCCCCGCACCGCCGCCGCAGCACCCTCGGTCGGACGCCAGGTCGCCGTCGGGGCGGTGCTGCTTGCCGCCGTGACGATCGTGGCGGCCGGCGGATCGCTCGTGACGATCGGCAACGTCGAGGGCTGGTACGCGGAGGCGGCCAAGGCACCCTGGACCCCGCCGAACGGGGTGTTCGGCCCGGTCTGGACGGTCCTGTACGCCGGGATCGCCGTGGCCTGCTTCCTTGTCTGGCGACGCGGCCGGCGCGGCGCGGACCGGCCTAACGCGGCGCGCCCCTGGCTCGCCGGCTGGGCTGTGCAGCTTGTGCTCAACGCGGCATGGACGCCGACGTTCTTCGGCGGTTTCCCGCTGATCGGCGAGGCGGCGTGGTGGATCGCGGCGGCGATCATCCTCGTCCTGCTCGGCGTCGTGGTGTGGCTGGTGATCACCGCCGCGCGATGGTCGCGCCTGGCGATGGGGATCATGATCGCCTACGCGATCTGGCTCGCCTTCGCCTCGACCCTCAACATCGCGGTAATCGCGCTGAACTGAATCCGAATCCTCGTCGCCGGGCGGCGGTCCGGACTCAGCCGGCCGCGCTCGGCCGGGCGAGCAGTCGCGCGGCGCGGACAACTGACAGGGCCCGGCGCGGAGCGCAACCCCCTCGCGCGGCGCCCGGTGCGGTCGTAACGTCGCTCCCATGGCACTCGACACAATGCTCGCCGCAGAGATCGAACAGCAGCTGAAGCCCCTCGACGCCGCCGGACGCGCGCAGTTCCTCCTCGACCTCGTCGAGGTCGTGCACAACTTCGCCACCTCCGAGGCGGTCGGCGAGGCCGAGACCGGATCCGTCGACACCGGATCGCTCGACGCGGTGCGCGAGGCGGCCCGCGCGCACGTCGACGCGACGCACTGACGCGCTGGCCCGCGGATCCACCGAGGCGGCGCCCGCCGGAGCGGGTCAATCCGCCGGATAGAACCGCGCGCGGCGGACGACGACATCCACCCGCGCGCCGCCGACCGGGCGCATGCCGGTGGTGTGCGCCCGCAGCGCGATCCCGTCCCAGTCGACGACGACGTCGCCGCCGCGCTCCGTGAACAGGGAGGAGCGCACAACGGCGGCTCCCTCGTCCGACGGCACGAGCTCGACGTCCGAGGGCAGGATGGCCGCCTCCACGCGGCCGCTCACCCCGTCCGCGGGCAGCCGAAGCGGATGCCTCTCCGCCTCGAACCAGCCGGCCTCGGCCGCGCCCGCCACGACGGTCGCATCGGTCAGGAAGCGCGCGACGAACGGGTCGGCGGGCTCGCGCAGCAGCTTCTCCGGCGGTGCTACCTGGCGGATCGCCCCTGCTTCGAGCACCGCGACGCGGTCGGCGAGGGCGAGCGCCTCGGATCGGTCGTGCGTCACGTGCACCACCGTGAGCCCCAGCTCGCGCGTCAGGGCGTGAAGCTCGAGACGCAGCCGGTCGCGCAGGGGCTCGTCCAGCGCCGACAGCGCCTCGTCGAGCAGCAGCACGCGGGGCCGCGACACCAGCGCCCTGGCGAGGGCTACCCGCTGGCGCTGCCCGCCCGACAGCGTCGCGGGGTCGCGCCGCGCGTAGCCCTCGAGGCCCACCATCTCCAGCGCGCCGGCGACGCGCTGCTCACGCTCGGCCCGCGGCACGCGCGCGCGACGCAGCGGGTAGTCGACGTTGCGGCCGACGCTCCAGTGCGGCCAGACGGCGTGCTGCTGGAAGACCATGCCGAGGTCGCGACGCTCGGGCGGCACGAAGGATCCCTCCCCCGCAACGGCGACTCCGCCGATCCGGATCGCTCCGCTCGTCGGGCTGAGGAACCCGGCGATCGTGCGCAGCAGCGTCGTCTTGCCCGAGCCGGACGGGCCGACGAGCGCGACGAACTCGCCGTCGCCGATCTCGAGGTCCACGGCGTCGAGACCGACGGATCCGCCCGGGTAGCGCACCGAGACGGCAGAGAGGGACACGGAAGACATGGCGCTCCGATCAGGCGGCCCGGCGGGTGGCGAGGCCGAGCACGGCCAGGCCGAGCACCGCGACCACGAGGGACAGCGCAGACGCCGCGTTGAACGCACCCGCCTGCTGCAGGTTGAAGATGACGACGCCGAGCGTCTGCGAGCCCGGGGAGAGCAGCAGCACCGAGAGGGTCAGCTCGCGCACGGCGGTGACGGCCACGACCACCGCACCGGACACCGCGGCGGGAAGCGCCATCCGGCACGAGATGTCGATGAGCGCGCGCAGGCGCCCGGCACCCGAGACGCGGGCAGCCTCCTCGGCGCTCGCCGGCGTGGCCGACAGCGGCGCGATGACCGACTGCACAACGAGCGCCACGAACGACGTCACGTACGCGCACAGGATGATCCAGGGCGTGTTGAACAGGCCGATCCGCGGCGCGAGCACAAGCCACGCGACCGCGATGACAAGCCCCGGGATGGCCTGCGGCAGGGTCGAGACGGCGAGCAGCCCGCGACGCCCCGCGAGGCGCGTGCGGGTGGCGAGCACGCCGACCGCGAGGCCGATGACGCCGCAGAGCACCGCCGCCAGCGCCGCGAGCATGATCGAGTTGCCCGCCCCGGCGACGGTGTTGGGCGACGAGAGCGCACGGCCCAGGTTGTCGAGCGTGAGGTTCTCGGGCGTGTACGGAAGTCCGGGCGCACGCAGCAGGGTCTGGCCGAGCAGCGCGAGCAACGGCAGCAGCGTTGTGGTGAGCACCGCAGCCCACGCGATCGCCGCGATCGGCAGCCGCCCCGCCCCGAGCGGAAGCAGGGTCGGCGGCGAGCTCGAGGCGTCGAGCTCCCAGCCGCCGCGGCCGATCAGCGTGTCGAGCACCAGGGCGAGTGCCGCGATCGCGAGCAGCACGGTGCCGATCGTCGCCACGACGGCGAGCGGATCGTCGATCGTTCCCGACTGCAGGTAGCGGTAGACGAGCGTCGCGAGGGTCGTGAAGCGCTCGGGCAGGCCGATGATCGACGGGATGCCGAAGTCGGCGAGGTTGCCGACGGCGATCAGCATGAACGACGACAGCATCGCGGGTCGCAGCAGCGGCAGTGTCACGGTGGCGAGCGCGCGCAGGGGCCCGGCCCCGGCGATCCGCGCGGCCTGCTCGAGGTCGGCGGGAACCCGCCGCAGCGCCGCCGAGACGACGAGCAGCGCGACGGGGCAGCTGTGGATCGCGAGCAGGATGACCACGCCGTCGCCGCCGTACACCGACCACAGGGGCTGGCCGGTGATCCCGCGCCACCACAGGTTGAGCGGGCTCGCGGGGCCGGCGATGCCGAGCCAGGCGATGGCTCCGACGAACGGCGGCACGAGCAGGGGGCTGAGGGCGAACAGCCGCAGCGCCCGGCGTCCCGGCAGATCCGACCGCTCGATCAGGATGGCGAGCGCCGTCCCGGCCGCCACCGCCAGCAGCGCCGACAGCGTCGCCGACGTGAAGCTGTTCACGCCCGCCTCGAGCACCTCGGGCTCGGCGAGGACGGCGAGCTGCGGCCGGCTCGCAGCGAGGAAGACGACGGCCGCGAGCGGCGCGAGCACGAGCGCGGCGAGTGCGACCCACGCGGCCGCGCTCAGCCCGGTGAGGCCATCCGGCCGCGCCGCATCGCGGGCCCGGCGCAGGGCCGGACCCGCGATGCGGACGGGGAGACTCACTTCAGGAAGAGGTCGCGGAACGTCTCCACGGCGGCGTCCTGCGTCGAGCGGATGGTCTCCAGGTCGGGAGCCAGGATCGTCAGGTCGTCGAGCGCGGGCGCGCCCTCCGGGGTGCCGACGTCCGAGCGCACCGGGAGGTACGACTGCTCGACCGCCAGCGTCTGACCCTCGGCGCTGATCAGGAAGTCGACGAACGCCTGGGCGGCCTCGGGCGACTCGGTGTCGGCGAAGATGCCCGCGGGCTGCGATACGAACGGCACGCCCTCCTCGGGGTAGGCGACGGCGATCGGCGAGCCCTGCGCGGCGAGCTCGCGCACGAGGTAGTCGACGACGATGCCGACGGGCTGCGTGCCGGTCGCGACCGCCTGCGACACCGGGCCGTTGCTGTCGGCGATCACGGGCTTGTTGGCGGCGAGCTTCGTCAGCCACTCCTCGCCGAGCGCGGGCTCGTCGAGCCACACGGCGGCGTTGTATGCGGCGGCGCCCGAGACGTCCGGGTTCGGCATCACGATCTTGTCGGCGTAGGCCGCGTCCGTCAGGTCGGCCCAGGACGTCGGGGGCTCGGTGATGAGGCTCGTGTTGTACGCGATCACCGTGGGGATGATGCGCGTGCCCGTGTAGAAGCCCTCGGGGTCCACGAGCGCCGGGTCGAGCTTGTCCGCATCGGCCGGCGTGTACTCGAGCAGCAGGTCGTCGGCCGCGTAGTTCTCGAACGTGCCGGCGTCGGCGGCGAGCAGCACGTCGGCGCCGATGTCGCCCGACTCCTGCTCGGCCGCGATGCGCGCGGTGAGGTCGCCCGTGCCGGCGCGGAAGATCTCGACCGTCACTTCGGGGTGGATCTCGTTGAAGGCGGCGACGAGCGCGTCGGCCTTCTCCTGCGGCTCCGACGTGTAGAGCGTGATCGTGGCCGGCTCGAGCGCCGTGGCGGGTGCTTCCGCGGCAGGATCGACGGAGGCCGAGGGGTCGGCGGATCCGGCGGGAGCGGCGCAGCCGGCGAGGGTGAGCACGGCGAGACCGGTCAGGAAGATGGAGGCGGGAACGCGGGTAGCGGGCATGACTTCCTCTGGTTCGGCAGAGAGGGTGGGCGGGCAGTGAGCTTGTCAAATGGTGTGTGTAAGGGGGCGGTGCCTCGGGGGTGTTAGAGGTAGGGCTGGACGCGGTCGGGGAAGGCGATCGCGAGCTGTTCGAGGGCCTTCTTCCAGTTCGTGACGACCTGCCCTTCGACGAGGCGTCCTTCGGCCTTGCGTTTGGCGCCGCGGCCGAGGCCGCGTTCCTTCTCGCGGTCGCGGGCGCGTTTGTCTTCGATGTTGCATATCGCCAGCCAGAGCAGCTTCACCACCGCGAGGTCGTTCGGGAAGTGCCCGCGGTTCTTGGTGACCTTCCGCAGCTGGTAGTTCAGCGACTCGATCGCGTTGGTGGTGTAGATCACCCGCCTCACTTCGGGCGGGAACGCGAGGAACGGCGTGAACCGCTCCCAGGCGTCGGTGAACACCGCGACCGCGTGCGGGTTCGCCTGCCCCAGAGGCGACGCCTTGAACGCCTCCAGCTCGCGTTCGGCAGCGTCCGCGCTCGGGGCCTGGTAGATCGGCTTGAGCGCGGCCGCGACGGCCTTGCGCTGCCCGTAGCCGACGAACCGCATCGCGTTGCGGATCAGGTGGACCACGCAGGTCTGGACCATCGAATCGGGCCAGGTCGCCTCGATCGCCTCGGGGAACCCGGTGAGCCCGTCGCAGCAGACGATCAGGACGTCGCGGACGCCGCGGTTGGCGAGCTCGGCGCAGACACCCGCCCAGAACTTCGCGCCCTCGGTGGCCTGGATCCAGATGCCCAGGACGTGCTTGATCCCGTCCATGTCGACGCCGACGGCGATGTGCGCGGCCTTGTTGCGCACGTGCCCGCCGTCGCGGACCTTCACGATCAGCGCGTCCAGGTAGATCACCGGGTAGAACGCCTCCAGCGGGCGCGACTGCCAGGCCAGGACCTCATCGGCGATCTCGTCGACGATGTTCGAGATCGTCTCGTGCGACAGCTCCGTCCCGACCGTCGAGGCGAGGTGGTGCTCGATGTCGCGGACGGTCATCCCGCCGGCGTAGAGCGAGACGATCATCTCGTCCAGCTGCGACAGCCTGCGGCTGCCGGTGGGGACCAGACGTGGCGTGAACGACCCGTCCCGGTCCCGCGGGATGCGCAGCTCGACATCGCCGACGCTCGTGCCCACGGTCTTCGGGAACGACCCGTTACGGGAGTTCGGGAACACGTGCGCCTCGGGGTCGCCCTTCTCGTAGCCGACGTGATCGGTCAGCTCCGCCTGCAACCCGCGCTCCAGGCCCCGCTTGATCAGTTCCTGGATGAACCCGCCGTCACCGTCGAGCTGGATCTCGCCGGAGTCGATCTTCGCGAACAGGTCGTCGAAGACGCCTGCTTCCTCGAGACGCTTCGCGCGCTCTTCCTGAGCGTTGCGGCGCGCTTCACGCGCCTGCTTGTCGATCGCCAATGTGGTGCTTCCTTTCGTAAGGAGACCCACCCCTTACACACACCATTTGACAGGCTCCGGGCAGTCTGACTCGTTTCAATGAACGAGCAGTGACGCGCAGCGATATCGCCGGAGAACGCACGAAACCCCGGCCAGAAGGCTCTTCTGACCGGGGTTTCCGCACTCGGCCGGAGCATGCTGCGGCATAGAAACCTCATAGGTTCGCCAGAGATCCAGCTCCGGGAGGCCTCGTACCGTCGCAGACATGAACCCCGCGCCTATGCCTTCCAAACCCTCCCGCCTGCGCCGCCGCACTGCCACCTTGCTCGCGGCATCCACCATCGCGCTGTCCGTCGCCCTCGCCGGCTGCGCCTCCGCCACGCCCGCGGCAAGCAGTCCGTCGAGCTCCGCCTCGTCGACGACCACTGACATGAGTTCGAGCGAGACGACCACGGCCGAGACCGACACCACCGCGTCGTCCGAGACGACCGACGCGGCGACGACCGCCGAGACGATCGCAAGCACGACGTCCGCTGCCGACGCCTTCATCGCCACCCTCACCGTAGAGCAGCACGAGACGCTGCTCTACGCCTACGACGACGACACCAAGACGACCTCCTGGAGCAACTTCCCGGTGACCTTCGTCGAGCGCGCGGGGCTGAACCTCGCCGACCTCACGGAGGAACAGCGACAGGCGGCGCTCACTGTGCTCGAGTCGCTCCTCAGCGACGAGGCGTACGCGACAGTCGTCGGCATCATGGGCGGCGACCAGTACCTGCTCGAGAACAGCTCGAGCACCGAGAGCTCGCTTGGGCAGTACTACATCGCGTTCTTCGGCGATCCGTCTGACACCAGCGCCTGGGAGGTGCAGTTCGGCGGGCACCACCTCGGGATCAACGCCACGCTCGACGGCTCCACCGACGAGGTCACCTTCGCTCCCACCCACCTGGGTGTGCAGCCGGCCGTCTACACGGACGCCGACGGGAACACCGTTCAGCCGTTCGACGGCATCTACACCGACGCGTTCGCGTTCTTCGACAGCCTCACGGCCGAGCAGCAGGCGACGCTCACCTCGGGTGACGTGAGCATGTGCGCTCCGGGCGACACCTGCGACTTCTCCACCGGCTCGGGTCTCACCGGCGCCGACCTCACCGACGAGCAGAAGCAACTGCTGCTCGCCCTGATCTCGAACTGGGCCGGCATGGCCGACGAGCAGTCAACGGCCACGGCGCTCACCGAGATCGAGGCCACGCTCGACGACACCGTCATCGCCTGGTCGGGCGAGACCAGCTACGACATGACCACCGGCGACGGCATCTCGTTCTCGATCTCCGGTCCCAACGTCTACATCGCGCTCCAGGCCCAGCAGGGATCGGCCGGCGCCGACGTCGACGGCGTCTCCACCTCCGGATGGGGACACGTTCACACCATCTACCGCGACCCGACGAACGACTATGCCGGCAGCGTCACCCAGCAGGCCGGCTCAGGCATGGGCGGCGGCCCCGGAGGCGCTCCCGGCGAGTGACACCGGGATGACCCGGACTGGGGCTCTCGGAGGGACCTGGGCGTCGGTACCCATGCGGGGACTGCACCACAACTAGAGCAACCCCAGCCGGTCGAGCGCGTACCCCCAAGGGATCCGCTCCTGTTCGAGGCGCACGTTTCCTTCGGCACTCAGCAGTTGAAGCGTCGTCTTCTCTTCGCCGGTCAACGATGACAGCACGGCCGTGTTCGGCTCCGGGTCCAGCCCCCAGAGGTCCCGGTGCGCGAGCGCTGTCTCGACGTCCATCAGCGCCGAGGTCGCGTCGACGCCGTGCATGCGCAGCCGATGCAGGATGGCGAACCCATGGGAATCGAGATCGCCCCAGTAGGCGACGCGCTGTGCCCACGGCAGGCGCGCCACGAGGTCGACGCGGTGGCCGCCGCCGTGGATCGCGATGCCGCCCTGGACGTCCGGCATCGCGAGCACCGTGGCGAGGTTCTCGAACACGAACACCCGCACTGGTCGGATCGGCAGTGCGGCGAGCTCGTCGACGGGTGCCGAGACGTCGGTCAAACCGCCGAAGGCGAGCGCGGGGTCGAGCACACGCAGCCGCACCAGCGGCGCGGGTTCGCGCAGACCGAGCCCCGACGCACCGGTTCCTACCCGGTGGAGCGTCTCCACGAGGCCCCGACGCGATTCGATCCACTTCGTGTGGACGCCGCGAATCGGCAGCTCGCGGAGCAGAAGGCCTGAGCCTGGATGGTCACGCAGCCACACGAGCACGTCCAGGAGGCGTCCGAAGTCGGCTTCCTCGAGCGCGGCGATCGTGCGCGCGTGGGAGCGCAGCGCTCGCCGGACGTCCTCACTCTCACCGAGAGTCTCCCGAAGCGCAGCTGCGCGGGCGAGCAGCAGGTTCCAGGCGGCGGTCTCCCCCGCGACGCGCGCGATCGCCCTAGCCCCGCGGACCACGGCGCGCACCGGGACCTCCTGCGATCCGATCCGCGCCCAGCTGCGGCCGGCCCATTCGACGATCACATCGCCGTCCCGTCCTACTGCCCGCCATCTCTCGACCCAGGCGCGCGTCGCCTCGAGATCGGCGAGCGCCAGGCGTTCGGTCGGCGGGTGCAACGGCACGTCGATGGCGGCGCCGTGCACGCCCGTCGCCGCCCACTCTCGCGCGTCACGGTCGAACACCCGCTTCGCGCGTGCGCGGAGGTCGGCCACCTCCACCGGTGCCGTCACGCGTGGGACTCCGCGGCCCGGGAGAAAGTGGCCTCCGGTTCCGGCACGTCGAAGACGACGTTCGCCAGTCGCGACGCGCGGCGCTCCGGATTCGACACGGACGTGATCGCGCCGACATAGGGCTCGAGGGTCTGCAGCAGCTTTTGCGGTGTGGCCAGGATCATGTGGAAGCCGAACGCGCGGAAGACATCCATCGCGTTGCGCGTGTAGCGGCTGTCCGCCTTGTCGAAGGCCTCATCGAGAACGATGGAGCCGAAGCCCGGCACATCGCTCTCCTCTTCGGTCAGCTGATAACGCAAGGCGGCCGCGAGGCAGAAGATCACGAGCTTCTGCCTCTGCCCGCCCGACAGCCCCTCGGCGGAGTCGTACACGCGCACCACTCGGCCGGCCAGGTCCTTCTCGCGTGCCAGGAAGCTCACATGGAGCCGCGTGTCGAGCACACGGGAACGCCAGTCGACGTCGACCCGATCCTTCGACCCGAGCCGACCGATCACCCGCTGCAGCACCGCGAACCGTTGCTCGGCGCCCGAGGCCGATTCGTCAGCCCAGTTCCCTTCCACAATGCGCCGCAGCGAGGTCAGGAACTCGTCGACCTCGGGCGAACGCGCCGTCTTCACATCGATCTCGAGAAAGCGGTCTGCGCCCTCGAACGGCGATCGCCCGAGGGACGCGTTAACCGGCAGCACACGCTCGCGGATCGCCGCAGGGGCATCACGCAGGTCGCTTAGCAGGTGCGCGACGACGTCCTGCGAGCGCTCGCGCAGCAGCCGACGGAACTCACCCTCCTTGTCCGGCAGTCCGCGCGCCAGGATGCCGTCGCGAAGCTCGCGATACCCGTATCGGTCGCCGATCTCGGCCGTCAGCTCGGAGGATGCCGCCGGCCAGGCGTGCCGGAACTCGGCGGCACGTGCCGCGAATCCGGCCTCAGCATCCGCCATGCGCGCGGCCGCGGCGTCCTTCTGCCGGGACAGCGCCGATTGCACGGCTCGGGCGACAGCATCCGCGGTCTCGAGGGTGAGCGAGCGCTTCTCGGCGCGAAAGTGCATCTCCAGCGCGACCCGCACGGACTCGTCCAGGATCGCGGCGGGCGCGGCCTCCAGCTCCGCGATCTGAGTCGTGACCCGCCCCAGCGCATCACGGGCGATCGCCTCATCGCCGTGCGCCTTGGTGCTCCGTTCGTCTGCTTCGCGCAACCGCTCGCTCGCCCGAGTCGCTGCGTCCTGCGCCTCGCGGAGACTGCCCGACTCCGAGGTCAGAGCATCGAGCTCGGCCCGCCGCTCACGGGTGACAGCGGCGGCCGACGCCGTGTCGATGCGGTCCCACGTGTGAATCTGGATGCGCCGGAACACCTGCTGACGGGTCCGCGCCGCATCGCGTGCGGTGTCGGCGTGCGTTTCGGCTTCCTTCGCTGCCCGAGCGGTGGCTTCTGCGGCGCGACGCCGTTCGAGCAGCGCGTCCAGCCGCGCCGCCGTATCCCCGCCGAGCTTCCACCGGGTCGCGTCGCCGACGGCCGCGCGATCATCCTTCTCGTAACGGCGTGCGGTGCGCTTGACGAGCCCGCCGATCGTCACTCCGCGGTCGACGTCATCCAGGTCGTCGGGATGGTCGACGCAGGCGTAGTCGTACTCTGTGGCGATCCGCCGGCGCAGGAACACGTCGAAGGTGCCGTCTGCCACGTTCACACGGTGCACCAGAGAGCGCGGATCCTTCGGGCGCCGAGGCTCGTCTACGGCGTGCGGAACCGCCTCGATGACAAGGCGCACCGCGAGCGACCGCGATTCCGCGGCACGGCGCGTCGCGGCCAGGTGCTCGTCGCGCACGAGCAGCACAGTCGCCAGAGGCGCGAGGACGCGCTCGATCGCGCCTCGCCAGTCGGCGTGTTCCGGTCGGACCGAGACGAGCTCGCCCGCAAACGGCAGAGCCTTCTCCGGGAGCGACAACGACGACGCCAGGAAGCGCCGGGCAGCGAGCAGCTTCGGGTCGAGGTTGCTGCGGTGGTCGCGCAGCGCGCGGATCTTCGCGTCCAGGTCCTCGACCGCCTTGCGCGACGCGCTCGCAGCATCCCGCACGTCGTATGCGACGGCCGGCACCTCACGCGCGGCTTCCGTCGTGGCGGCCTCGATCAGCTCTGCGAACTGCGCCGCGTCGGCCGGCATCGGCGCACCGATCTGGTCGAGCTCATGCGCGAGCGCAGCGCGCGCCCGTGCGACGGTGCGCTCGTTCTCCTCGGCCGCCTCGACACGCTCCTGCAGCAGCTCGATGCGCGCACCGCCCTCGTCGCGCACCCGTGCCCTCGCGGTGTCCAGTGATTCGGCGGCGAGCCGTTGCTCTCGCATCGCATCCGCCCGCGCACCCTCCGCGCGAGCCAGCGCGGCCCGAGCCGGGCCCACAGCGTCCCGCGCCAGCTGGAGCTTGAGCGCCGTGGTGAACGGCTCGACGGCGTCGTGCAACCCCGAGGCGATCTTCATCTCGGCACCGGCGTCGTCGAATGCTGTGATCGCCGCGTCGATCTTGCGGAGGGCGTCGGCCTGTCTGCGGAGGTCGACGACGTGTGCGTGTGCGGCCTCGAGCTCGGTGAACTGCTCGACCGCGGTGTCGGCGCGTGCGAAAGTGCCAGGGTGGTCGAGCATGAACCCCCGGAACAGCGCGTCGAGGGTTCCCAGGTTCTTCGCCGACTGTGTGCGGTGCAGAAGCTGCAGCGTGGCGTCGGAGCGGAAGCCGAACTGGCGGACCACGCGCTCGTGGAAGCGGCCGTGTCGTCCGCCGGTCGTGATCAGCGCGTCCGGCAGCGCCTTCGACATGCGCCGCGCATCGATGCCACCCTCAACATGGGGCTGGAAGGACAGCAGTCCGACGTCACCTCGGAGGAAGACACGCGCGTCCTTCAGCGCCGTCGGCTCGGTGCGGGTCCCCGGGGCATGGAACAGTCGCACAAGCGTGACGGGCTCATCCTGCAGGTTGTCGTAACGCAACAGGATGCCGCTCCACGTCGCCTTGGAGCGGAGGTACGTGGTCGTAGCGCGATCGGCGCTCTCGTCGGCCTCCTTGCTCCAGGCCCCGCGCACGTAGCTCATCAGGGTGCGATCGCTCTGGCGAGACGCGCCATCCTGCGCCGCCGCGTTCAGTCGCAGCCACTGCTGCGGCGTGAGCGCCGCCGCGATGGCGTCGAGAAGCGAGGACTTGCCCGAACCGGATGCGCCAGTGAAGAGATGGCCATGCCGTGCCACGTCTATCGCAACATGGCCCGAGAACGTGCCCCAGTTCACCAGCTCGATTCGCGCGAGCCGCCACTGTCCGACGCGCTCGACGTCTGCGGCCTCATCGTCGGGGAACGTGAGCATCGTCATTCGGAATCGTCCTCCACGCCCGTCTCCTCTGCGCGGATCCCGTCGCGCCCCTCGCGTGCGATCCTCTGGTACTCATCGGTGATCGCGCGGATCTGGTCGGCATCCACGATCATCCGGATCACCGGTGAGATCTCCGCACGGTCGTCGCCGACCGCGTGGAGCACGCGCAGCTTGTTCTGCATCTTGTTCCAGGAAGAGTTCAGCCGGCTCGCGAAATCCTTCTCGTCGCGATCGCTTGTGCGGAACACGGCGAGCTGCTCGAAGACCTCGGCCTTTCCGACGATGACGCGTCCTCGCCCCTCCTCACTCAGCAGGGTCTGGCGCAGGATGAGCAGCATCGCGGTGTCGAGGAACGTGAGCGCTTCCGACCGCACGGCCCGAGGGGCCTCGTCGGACGGGGCGTTGCGGACGAAGGCGAGCTCGTTGTCCCGGTCGACGACGAGCTCGAGGAAGAGATCAGCCAGACGGGACCGGATGATCCGCTCGTCGCTGAGGAGCACTGCCCAGAGCTGCGCCTCGCGCGCTCCTGAGAGGTAGGGGCCGCGAATCAATCTCAGCAGCACACGCCGTGTGCGATCGGGCAGCTCGCCGCTGTCACCGGTCCAGAGCCCCTCGCGTCCGTCGATCGCCTCATCGGTCTCGTTGACGTCCGTCATCCCACTGCTCCTGTGAATCGGTGCGCAGCGACGAGCGCCGCGCGCGTCACGCCGTCCGCTCCCTGCCAGACGAGCACTTCAGGCTCGTCGTCGACCGTCCCCTGCTCGGCAGCGAGGGACAGCAGTCCTACGACGCTGCCGACGCCCTGGGTCGCGGGGTACCGGGCCAGGACGTCCGCCACCGTGCACGTTGCACGGCTGGCGAGCACGTCGTTGACGTTGCGGGTGAGCTCATCGAAGTCGATCTCGGTCTCGCGAGCCAGCGCGCGCAGCTCTTCGAGACTGGCGACCGCTGTCTCCTGGGAGGCGACCTCAGCCGCGGCATCCAGCTCGGCGGGATCGTGGACGTCCACCGCGCCGATACTCGACAGTGCGACCGCCGAGAGATCGAGCGTCAGAGACGTCGGCGTCCATGGCCGGATATGCGGAGCCGCCTCGACGCCGGCGTGCTGCGCCTCGCGCAGGAGCCCGCGGAGCACGCGATCGCGCTGGTAGTCCTGCGACTGCACGTAGCGGCGCAACGCGCGCGCGAACATCGTGATGACGTCGTGGATCTCAGCACTGCGTCCCTTGAGCGTCGCCAGAAACCCACGAAGCGCCCGGCGCTCGTCGGATGACAGATCCCGCGCGAATCCCCGGTCGAGGACGCGGCGGATGTCGGCCTCGAACGCCGCACCGAGCGCCGGATCGAGGACGAGCTGCGCGAACGCCGCAAAGCTGCGGCCCGCATCCGACTCGGAGATGTGGTCTATACCCCGGAACACCTCATCGACCACCGCGACCTGTGACACGTCGGACTCGACGATCTTCGCGCGCAGAGAGGCGTTCAGAGCTTCGAACTCCGCACGAACCCGCGCGAAGTCGTCGGGCACATCCGCCGCCTGCGCGAGCAGGTCCCGCACGCGCTCGAGGGCGCGGTCGGCATCGAGTGCGCCCTCGTCGCCCGATCGCAGGTTGGCGATGCGTTGCTCGATGCTCGCGATCTCCTCCTCGAGAAGCGCGATCCGCACCGAGGCATCGGGATCTGTGTCGATCGCGAGCCTGCGCACCTGCGCCGCGATGCTGGCGAGGCGCGACTCCGTCGCGCTCGACCGAGGTGCAGCCCGTCCCTGCAGGAACCGGATGCCGGCGATCGCGTCGGGAGATAGCTCGAACGTCTCACCGCGCGCCTCTGAGGAGGGCCGCCGCACGAGGAATCCTGCCACGCGCCACTCGGCGCAGTATCCCTTCCCGCTCAGCGGCAACACGACGCCTTGCGCTCGGAGCCGCTCGAGATCGGCGTCGAGTCGCTCGTACAGCTCTTCCGCGTCGATCCGCCTCTCGTCGCCGCCGAGGTGCACCCCGAGCAGCCCGGCGATCACGGCCCCGTTGTGGGACCGCAGCAGGCGCCACGCCGTATCTCGCTCGACGAGCTGAGCGAGCTCCAGAACCTGGGCGACGGCGGGCACTCGACCATTGTGGGTCAGGGCTCGGACATTGCGTCAAGCGAGCGGGCGGACGAGCGGCTTCGGCAATGCACCGTTGACCCAAATTAGGCCTGCACGAATTGCACAACAGGCTATTGCGCGAACTCGACCTGCGCTTTGGGGGGCCACGGATGTTGTCGACTCAGACAGTGAGCCGCCGCACATGGGCGGCGACGAGCGCAGCCAATCGCACTGCGGGCACGTCGATATCGGACAGACGACGCACCTGCCTGGTCAGCGTCCACAACGCAGCAGCCGCATCGCCTCGCGCACCGCGAAGGCCAACGCCGTCGAGCGCCCACCCGCCGATCTCCTCCGGCGAGTAGGCGTCCACGATCTCCAACAGCCGGTACAGATCCTCGACATCACGCGGCTGATGTCGCGAAGCCCAGGCATGCGCCTTGACGACGATGGCTACCTCGACCGGAGGCACGAGCACGACGACCTCGTCGACGGATCCGTCGAGGAAGGTCACGGCGGCAGAGATCTCGATCGGAGATGCCGCGAGCGCGAGGTGAAGGCCGGGGACTGCGTCGAACTGGCGGCCGCCGTGGGTCTCGGCGCGGAAGCGGCTGTCGCGGGAGGGCACCAGGAGATCCGCCTCGAGTCGCGGGACGGGCTGACCGGGGATCGCGAGTTCGGGGACGGGGCGCGCGTAGCTGTTGCCGGCGGTCGCGACGTAGCCGCGCTCCAAGAGCCGTTCGTGGAGAATCCCGGATCCGGCGAGTTCGGTCGTGATCGCGGTGTCCGCGTCGCGGGTACGACGGGGTTGCACACCCGGAACCGGGAATGCGGTCAGCAGCAGCGAGGCCATCTGACCTCCGACGATCCGCGCGTCCTCCCCCGCGGTGATCCTGGCCACGTCGGCGAGGGCGCGCAGCGCCAGCTCGTCGGCGCGGGAGGTGGCGACGAGCTCCGCGCGCCGGGTCACGACCACAGCCATTCCTCGATCGCTCGAGACGTCAGCTGGGCGACGGCGTCGGGGACGTCGCCGCCGCGGGTGCGCGACAGGTCCCAGGCCGTGACGAGCGGGTCCGCGAACATCCTGCCGGTCGGCGCTACAGCGCGTGACATCGGGAGGATCGTCGGATCCTGCGGGATGCGCAGCTCCAGCGTGGCGTCAGCTGCGCGCACCTGAGCGAAGCCGTACGGCTCGAGATCAGGCATCGCGGCGACGTAGCCGAGGGCGCGCGTGGGGCGCCGCCAGGGGGCGTAGTTGTCCGCCGCGATGTCACCCGAGAACGCGATGGGGGCCTCCTGCTCGCGCGCAATCTCCTCCGCCCGCTGCGCCTGCGCAGAGATGCCGCTCGTCGCGGTCCAGTAGGTCGCGAGGCCACGGGCGCCCGGATACTCGCCCAGGAAGCGATCGGCGCATTTCCGAGGATCGATTGCTCGCCATCCCTGGGGGGTTCGCTCCAGCAGAGGCGTGAGAGCGAGGAGCTGCTTTCCGACCGCGACATGCGAGACACGGAGACGCCTGCCCAACTCGGATTGAGTCCACACGCGCGCAGGGTCCAGCGCGAGCGCACGGAGCACGGCGAACCGCACCCAGCTGACACGAGACACGCTCGCCCGCGCCGTGGCAGCGGCTTCCGCCGCACGATGCTCCTCGCCATTGAGCCCGACCATGCCATCGATGACGGCGGCGTAGGCGACCCGCGTGTCCGTGGCCCGAGCACGCAACGCCCGTCCCGCCCTCGGCACAACGAAAAGCACCCCAGCCTCGTCCGTCCTCAGCGCACTCTGCGCCTGATCGAGCTCAGCTGGGCTCGGGGAGTGGTTCAGACTCCGCACGTCGTATCGCAACCAGTGAGGTCCATCGACGGCGATCTCGACGTCCCCATGCCCCGCGACACGCACGTCGAAGCCCGCGTCGCGCAACAACTCGACGCCGCTCGCGCTGTCGACCAACATGCCTGTAACTTACATGGAGAATCTCTATTTGGGTTACGGCCAAGCGAGAACACGGCACTTGGGCACCACGCGCCCCATGACGAAGGCCCCATCCTGCATCGGACAGAGCCTTGTAAACCCCTGTTCAGAGGGGAGAAATGTGGCGGAGACGGAGGGATTTGAACCCCGCCCCCATTCGTTCACTCGCAGGGGTTCGAGCGCGTTCCGCGAACTCGCGGAGGTTCACGGGGGCGTTCGTGGTTGTTCGTGCGCGCCCAGAAGCGCTCGAATGTTCGCATTTTGTTCGCACGCGCGAGCTGTGAGCGGCGCTCGGAACTGGGCTGGCAGCTACACCACTTCAGAACACCGATCCGCGAACGGAAGTCTGCCAGCGCTCCGGGTCTGCGTTCCAGTTCATCGTATGGTCAGCGTCGAATGTCTCGAGCCGAATGCCGTCTGACCGCAGATGGGCGAGGTGAGCGACGACCGCGTGCGGAGCGGACGAGTCCTCGACGCCGTGGAGGATCAAGGCCGGAACGGACAGTTCGGCGGCGCGGTCGAGCCAGTCCCACTGATCCAACAGGATCACTGCCCGCAGACCGGCGAATCGCGCCAGCGAGCGTTCCTGGAGCCAAGGACGGGCCAGGATGCCGAACCAAGGCGGCAACCCTGCCCGAGCGCAGTTGGCGCCGATGGCCGACCGCCAGTCGAGCACAGGTGAGTCGAGGACGAGCCTTTCGATGACGCCGTCGAACTCTGGGTCCGCGGCCAGTTGGAGCGCGATTGCGGCACCCATAGACCATCCGAACATCACGACGCGACGAGCGCCGTGGGAGAGCGCGAACCTAACGGCAGCCCGGACGTCATCGGTTTCCGTCGCGCCGAGTGTCGACCGGCCAGAGCCCACGCGGGGCCCTTCACCGTCGTTGCGGTATGAGACGACCAGTGACGTCAGCCCAACATCGGCGGCGACCAGGACGCCGCGCAACGTGCCGGCGCGCGGGCTTCCCAGCCCGTGGATGTGGATCGCCCAGTGATCGCTCGGACCGCCGGACGGGTGGATGAGCCACGCGGGGGCCGAACCCGCGGGCGTCTCCACGACGACATCCAGAGCATCCAGCCCAGCGTCGGCGGGATCGCGATAGAAGATGCCGCTCCAGGACGCCCGCACACCCGGGCGCAGCTTGGTGTCCGGCGTCATCCCAACCACAGCACGAGTCACCGTCGTGGACCGTTCGTCAACGATGGCACCAAGCCGCACCCAGCCCCCGTCCTCGAGCCAGAGGTTGTAGCGACCGGGCACCTGAGTGCGCGGGGTGCGGTTGAGCACCACCGCAACCTGTCCGCCGTGTCGAATCACGTCGTGCACCATGAGGTCATACACGCGCCCGCCGGGCGGTGCCGTCAGACGTCGGGCGATCACGAAGCCAACCCCGGCTGCGGCCGCCGAGGCGGCCCCAAGACCCGCGGCGATGATCGCTAGCGCCCTCAACGCACCTCCTTCGGAAAATCAACGCGCGGCAAACCTGCCGCGTCCCCCGCCATCAGGTGCGCCTCCGCGCTCTCCACCACCACTCGCTCAGCGTCGCTCAACGTGAAGGTGACGCGCGGATCGATGACGGCATCCCGAACTTCGACGATCTGACGATGCAGCCGCGTCTCGTCGTCTTCACGATGGAACGACGGCTCAAGCTGGCTCAAGCCTGGTCGCACGTCGATCGCTCGCTCCCAGGTCGGCGTGACCTGGGCGAGGAGCGCACGAGTCTTCTCGCCGCGGGATCGGGCACGCGCCCAGCGCAACGCGGGCTGAGCACCGAGCCCGAGGCAGAGGAACAGGAACGTCGCCAGGAAGAGCGGATCGTAGGCGGCGCTGAGCCCGTCCATGAGCGTCAGGTTCCCGATGATGTGCGCGAGATCCATGGCGATGACCACAAGGGACAGAGCGACGCCGGTGAGGCTCCCCACCAGCACCGAGACCGCTGGCAGGCGCTCCGCGCCGCGACTTCGCCCGATCTGACGAGACGCGGCAGCCGCCATGGCGGTCAGCACGACGCCGTCGTAGGTGAACTGGATGATCGAGTACGTCGCGGCGGCCGGCTGCGCCCCGAGGTCCAGCATGAACGTCGTCGTTGTCTCACCCCGGTCGATGAACGCGAAGGCTGTGACGGCGCCGACGACTGCGCCCGCCAGCACTGGAAGGCCGAGTGCTATCTGGGCGACTCGCGACTGGTACTGCATCGCCTTCGCCACTCCGCGCCCAAGGAAGAAGACGCCCACCATCAATGTGAGGTCGGCAAGCAGCGTGACGATGTTCGTGCCACCGAGCGCCGCGTCGGCCCACCGGTAGGTGGTGTCGACGTTGAACGTCATTGCAACCGCGATCGTCACCGCGGAGTACATGATGCTGCGATCCGCTCGGCCCCGCCGCAGGATGAGCAGGCTCGCAACGAGCAGCCACATCAGGGCGGAGGCCGCGATCGGGATCACCCGAAGATCTCCAGATAGCGAGAGTGGTGGAGAGCCGAACCACGGATCGCACCAGCGAGATGATCCGCGAGCGACTCCGCCACGATCTCGTCGTCCGTCACGAGGCCCTGGCGGCGGAGCAGACGCTGGCGAGCGGATTCAGGAATGTCGGGCAGCAGGAAGTCGGGCGTGGTCGCCTCTTCGCGTTCGTCGTGCTCAAGCATCATGTGCGCGAGCTCGTGGAGCACGAACTGCTGCCGATGCAACGCCGACTCACTTCGCGCGTGAACGACGAGATCCTCCGTGTCCGTCATCAACCACAACGCGCAGATGCCGTCCCGGTCGCTCAGGTTCGTGAGTTCGACGATCCGAATCGGGCGCTGTCTGCGTCGCTGCAACGCGCCGACGAGATCGTCGAAGGAAAAAATCTCGCCGAGCGCGAGTTCCGCCATGGCCGTCGACACGGTCGCTTCGATGTTCACGGTTCCATTTCCCTCCGTACCCATCCGACCCGTCGCGGCGCACGCATGCGGCGGGCCAGCCGCTATCTGTTCGCCACTTCCTTGTCGAGGAATCGGCTGATCGCCTCAAGCGCCTCCGGGGAGATGTCGCCGAGAGTTCGCGCCGCATACGACTTCACCTTCGCTGCCCGCATCGATCGGACCAGATCGAGCTGCGCCCTGACCTTTGCCGGCATCGGCGCGTCGCCCCCCTCGGCAATGAACGAAGCGTCGACGTCGAAGAACTCAGCAAGCACTTCGAAGAGCGGGCGGTCTTGCACGTACCGGTGCCCATTGACCATGTACGTCCACCGAGACCGGGACAGGTTGACGCCCCGATCGCGCGCGAACGCAGCGATCTGGGAGTAGGTCGGCTCCGACCCCGTCTCGGCAATGGCGACGTCGAGCAGCAGTCGCAACCGCCTCGCCAGGTCCTCCGCCGCTGCCTTGCTTTGGTCCTCTGTCATGTTCCCCTGACCATCCTCCGCCTTCGAGTAAGGCTCGGTCACAACCGTTGAGCACGCCCAACGTCCCCTACGTGAATGCTCACGCTACGTGTTGGGCATGCTCAACTCAACCGTTGCGCGGACCCGGCTCGAGTGCAAGGCTGAGTCGCGCCCGCGTTTGAGCATGCTCAACGCGAGCGATGGATGGACGACATCGCCGAGAGGGGTCGACATGCCAGATGACCGCATGCCAGCCCAACGCGGCCAAGATCACGCGAACCGGCTAGAACTCGCCCAGCACCTGCTCCAGTCGCATCACCATCTCGGTGACCTGGGCGTCATCCACGATGTACCGCACGCGCTGTCCGCGCGTCGCGACGTCACGCGGCGGATCCGCGATGATCAAGCCCGCGTCGAGCAGCCTCTCGAGCCCGTTGTAAACGGTCAGTGCTGGAATCTCGAGCGCGTCGGCGATCTCGCCCCTGGTCTGGCCAGGGTTCTTCCGCAGATGACCAATGATGGTCGCCTGCATCATGTTCCCGAGAGCCTTGATCGGATCCTCCGCGTAATCACTGTTCGCGGGGCGGGTGTAACGGGGCACCGCCCCAGTCTGACGCAGGCGAGATTCACTCGTCCATCGAACGGAAGCGAAAAGTGCTTCCCCTTCGCAAGTGTAGTGTTATATGCTTCACTCATGTCAAGGCCAGGAGGACCCGAGGGAAGCGGTGGAGGCAACTGATGTCACACCCCCGAACTCCCGCGCGCCGAGGCCTCGTCTGGGCCATCGTCGGCGGCATCATCGTGCTCGCAGCCGTCGGAGCGATCATCCTTTCGGCCGTCACAGCACAGGCGCCAACCGCCGACCCCTCTCCGAGCAGCGGCCCCGGCGAGACGTCCGCCCCGCCCGCGACGGCGCCTCCCACCGGCGATTACGTCGACCAGAGCGCGTCCGAGAAGGGCTGGGCACCCGAGCCGATCACGACCGACCCTGAGACCTACGTACGCGCGGCACTGGCGGCGGCGGCCACATTCGACACCCGGCTGAGCACCCGACCCGAGTGGCTGGCCTACCTCGACACATGGTTCACGCCCGATACCCGCTACACATCCGAGGAGGACCGCGAAGAAGATATGCGCGCCTCGCAGCTCGAACTGCGCCAGGGCGTCGTGCTCCCCGAGGACGAGTGGAACTCGCTCGCGAACGAGGAAGGGCGGGTGACAGCCGAGGTGCCGGGCGAGATCACCTACGACGACGTTCCGGAAGACGCATCCGGTGACATGCGCATCGGCACCGCCGACGTGGTGCTGACCTTCACCCGGTCCGACGGTTCCGGGAGCGAGACCTCGTACGACGAGACCGTGCGCGTGAGCGTCCAGGTACTGTGCGGCGCGGGCTCGATCCCGACGCGCGAGAGCGCGCAGCAGCCCGGCGACTGCAAGGTCGTCCGCTACTTCTCGGGATCATTGGAGCCCTGACATGGGCGCCCCGGTCGCTGCCGCTGCAGCCCTCGCGAACACGAGGACCGGGCGCAAGATCGTGACAGGGGCGATTCTCCTTCTCGCGCTTTTCGCAGCACTGCTGGCCACACCGCTCATCGCCGTTCCGTTCGCGGTCGCGGGACAGTCGGTTGCCACGACTGTCGAGCGTCGGCCGGCACTCATCACCAACAGCGAGTGGGCATACCCGCTCGCCGGCGGCTACTTCAAAGGACGAGGCTTCGGTTTCAACCCGGTAATCGGATGCAGCTATTGCTCGATCGACCACCAGGGTTACGACATGGCCCAGGGCTGCGGAGCGACGGTGTACGCGGCTGGCCCCGGCGAAGTGATCACCGCCGGTTCGTATCAGGGGTACGGGAACGCCGTCCGCATCGACCACGGCGGCGGGCTCGTGACGCTCTACGGCCACATGCAGTGGGGTTCCCTTCGCGCGTCAGTTGGCGCGACCGTCGCGGCCGGCGCCCCGATCGGGGCGGAAGGCAACACCGGACGCTCGTTCGGCTGCCACCTGCATTTCGAGGTGCAGCGAGACGGCGCCGCCATCGATCCGCAACCGTTCATGGCCGCACTCGGCCTTCAGCTCAAGTGATCAATCGAGGGAGCAAGTCATGCGAGTCACACTCTCCGCCCCGGCCGACGTCGACGTCCCCGACATCCAGCCCGATTTCTCGGCGCCCTTCTTCCAGGGCTTCCAGGTCGTCGCGTCCTACATCCTTGCCGGGGCGATGATCGTCGTCCTCATCATGCTGATCATCGCGGGCGCCGCGCTCGCGTTCCGTGGCCTCGCATCCGACCGCGTGCGCACGTGGGCGGGCGAGAACATCCTGTGGATCTTCATCGCCGCCGCCGTGCTGGGCGCTGCAAGCGGCCTGTTCCAGTGGTTCGTCAACTTCGACTTCGGGTTCTGATGTCTCGGCTGCGTGCTGTGCTTATCGGGGCGGCGGTGGGAGCCGGCCTCGCCTTCGCCGCGCTCGCGCCAGCCAACGCAGCCGTGGCATCCGTCGAGGCAGCGCCCACGGCAGCCAACGCGGCCCCGGTGACGGGCGAGCCGTGGTCGTCTCCCGCCTTCCCCGTCGACTGCTACCGCGTCGACGCGCAGATCTCCTGCACGCCGCAGAGCACCGCCGACATCAAGCCTCAGCAGTGCTTCATCAACGTGTTCGTCGGCGGCGCCAAGGCAACCGTGTGCACGACCGACGAGCGGCACGTGTCGGCGATCAGAACGAGCGGGGGCAAGCCTCTGCTCGTCGAGTACGGATGCTCGATTGGTGACGTGGTGTGCGTCACGTTCGAGAACGCGGGGCGCGGGATGGCCCTTTCCGCCACCGCGATGATGTTCACGGTCGCGCAGAACATGCGTTTCGACACATCGTCGGTCCTGTGGACGGCATCGACCGGCGAGTGGTCGTTCTGGCAGTGGGCCGTGCTCGCAGTCTTGTTCGGCGCGATGGTGTGGGCGATCGCGGCTGCCGTCATCTCCGGCGACCGAGCCGAACTCGTCGGCGCGGTCATCCGGAGCTTCATAGCGGTGCCCGCCACCGCGCTCACGCTCTGGGCGACCGGTCACGTGCTGAACGCCATCGACGACCTCACCTGGTACGTCATGAACCGCGACGGCCCCTATGGGTTGTTCGCGACGCTGCAGTCCGTGATGTGGGCCGGCGGGCAGGCAAACTACTTCTTCGCCTTCGTCATCCACGGCTTGCTGATGATCGGGATGCTGCTCCTCATGCTCGTGTTCGCGTTCCGCAACATCGTGCTCGCGGCCTTGATCGCGGTGGGTCCAATCGCATGGATGCTGTACCCGGCGCGCGCCGTCGGGCCGCAGTGGGTGGTGCGCTATGTGTCGGCCGTCGTCGTGCTTCTGCTCACTGGCCCGCTCACGATTGGCTTCGTCACGCTCATCATCAACGGCCTCGCAAACGTACGGACGATCTGGGACCCGCAGTCGTGGCCACTTCTGATCGGTCTCGTGCTCGTGGCTTTCGCGCCGTTCGCTGTGTTCGGTCTGTTCAGCTTCATCGGGGCCGTTGCGGCGGACTCGGTCGGCTCTCGGATCGGATCGGGCGCAGGACGCGCCGCGTCGAACGCCGCACGATCGGTAGCCCGGGTGCCGAGCCGCATCGCCGCGATACCCGCAGGCGCCGGGGCTGGCGCTGGGCGCCACGGCCCCCCGAAGGGCGCTCCGCCGGCGGGACGTGGCCCATCCTCTGAAACGCCCCAGCGATCGCCTGCCGGTCAGAACGGCGAGACAACCTCCACGAAGCCGACAGGTGCCCCCGGGGCAACGCCGACTACATCACCGCAAACGACTGCGCCAGCGGCGGCGGCGCCGCGCACTCACACCGGGAGGACACCGCGATGATGGCGACTCAGAACCTCGACCGTCCTATCCGGCTGCCGCGGCGATCCCGGCAAGGCGTCGTGATGGGGATGGATGCGTGGCAGCTGACGTGCCTCACGGTCGCCGCCGTCACGTTGCTCGTCGGCGTCAACCGCTTCGGTCCTCCCGGCCTGCTCTTCGCCGCGCCGGTGTACCTGCCGATCGGCGTGTTCGCATTCATCACGCTCCACGGCGATTCCGCTCCGCGGCAGGCGGGTCTCTGGCTCATGAAGCAGGTGCGACACATGGTCGGTGCGACGCGGCACGTCTACCGGCCCGAGCGTGCGCAGTTCGCTGGAACACTGAACCTCCCCGGTATCCGCGCCTCGATCCAGCTCTGGGATGTCGACGGGGTCGCGTGCGTGTATAACCCGCATGACCGGGCCGTCTCGGTGACCGCCGAGGTCGAGGTGCAGGGGTTCCTCATGAAGGACGTCGCGGAGCGATACGACCTGGCCCAGCAGTGGTCTCCGGTGCTGGCCTCGTTCACGCAGCGCCCTGGGATCAAACGGGCCGTGCTGCAGGAGCGCACGATTCCGACGACGATCCGAGCCGCACGCGACCACTACGAGTCCGTCAGTCGCCGCCGCGGGGTGGACGCCGCGTCCCCCGTCGCTCGTAATTACGACGACGTGATGAACAGGTCGGAGTCGTTCGCCGTATCGCACCGCAACTACCTGACGTTCACGCTCGACCTCGTCGCCCTCGGCCCGCAGCTCAAGGCGCTCGGCGGGGGCGAGGATGCGGTCAAGGCGCTGGCGCACCTCGAAGCCCGGAACCTGGCCGATGCGTTGAGCGCCGCGCGCATCCACGTGCGGCGGTGGCTGGCGGCGCGGGACGTCGCGGCTCTCGCCCGCGTCGGGTTCGACCCCGAGTTCGCCGCCAACGTCCAGAACCGCGATGAGCGAAGCGCGGGCGTCGACCCGATCGCGATCGGTCCGATGTACCTGGAAGAACCGCGCGGGGCGAACGGCATCGTCTATTCCGACTCGGGCGTGCACACCACCATGTGGATCCACGAGTGGCCGCGGTCGGATGCGGCCATCGGGTTCGTCGAGCCGATCGTGTTCGCACGCATGCCCTCGACCGGCGAGGCGATCACGCACATCCTGTCGATCGTCCTCACGCCGGTCTCCGTCAGGAAGGCGATGCGCCGCATCGAGGACGACAAGAAGGTCTGGCGCGGGAACGAGAAGCTTCGCGCGAAGCGGGGCGTCGACGGATCGGCCGCCGACGCCGCGGACTGGGAGGCCCTTGAACGGCAGGAGGAGGAGATCGTCGCGGGTCACGGCGAGTTCCGGTACGGCGCGTACCTCACCGTGACGGCACGTGATGAGCAGCAGCTCGACCAGGCGATCGCGGGCATGCGCAACGCTCTCGCGTGCGCCGGCATGGAACCGCAGACACTGTACTGCCAGCAGGCAGAGGCACTGATGGTCAACGCCCTGCCACTCGGGCTGGGGATGAAGTGATGGTCCGCTACGTCGCAGTCTTCGAACCGGACGGTCTCTCGAAGCGTGAGCGGCGCGAGCTACGGCGCGAGGTCGCCCGCACAACGAGCCACGCCGAGCAGCCAAAGCCCAGTCGGCGCGAGCGAGCGTTGCCGGAGCCCGCGGTCCGGGGCGCCTTCGGCCCGGGCCTCGTGCAGGGCGGCTACTGGAATCTCGCGCGCCCCCGCATCCCGGCTCATCAGGCGACATCGCGTCAGATCTCGGGGATCTACCCGTTCGTCGCGGATGCCGGCCTCGGGCACCGAGGACCGATTCTCGGTGTCGACCTCAACGCGGATGCCCTCTGGCACTTCTCGCCGTGGGAGGCATATGCCGACGCGACCGACCGCGGCACGTTCTCGACCAACCTGCTGGTGCTCGGCGCGTACCGAGCCGGGAAGTCCGCCACCGTCAAGACGCTCGTGATCCGGTCCCTCGCATTCGGTCATCAGGCGGTGGTCCCCTCCGACCCAAAAGGCGAGTGGGTCGCCGTCGCGGAGGCGGTGGCGGGCGGGGTGATCATCCGCATCGGTGGTGGGAGCACCGCGCGACTCAACCCCCTCGACCGCGGGCCGCGGCGCGCGGATTCCGACGACGAGCAGGACGAGAAGATGGTGCGCCAACGCCGCATCACTACGCTCGTGTCCCTTATCGAGATGGCACTCGGTTCCACGAGGCTCACCGCGGTCGAGCACGCCGCGATACACGATGCACTCGAGCGCAGCATCCGCTCGACCGGCGACCGCCCCACGCTACGAGCGGTGTACGAGCACCTCGGCGCGATCATCGAAGACTCCGGCACCGACTTCCGACTCTCGGACGGCGCGGTTCAGCCGCGTTTCGTTCTGCGCCGCTTCGTCGAGGGCGACCTATCCGGGCTGTTCGAGGACGAGTCGACCGTCGCGTTCGACACCGACGCGCCCATCGTCGTCGTCGACACGAGCGAGCTGTTCGCGCGAAGCGAGCTGGTCGCACAGCTCACACAGGTGTGCACGACGGCATGGATCCAGGCGGTCGTCTCCGACCGCTCCGCCAAGCGAACCCGGTACCTGATCCGCGAGGAGGGCTGGCGAGACATGACGTCACTGAGCGCGCTCCAGATGTTCCAGCAGTGGCTCAAGCTCTCGCGCCACTACGGCATCAGCAATGTCATCATCCTGCACAAGATGGGCGACCTGGATGCGGTGGGCGACGCCGGCTCGAAGGAGCGCAACCTCGCCTACTCGATCGTCGGAGACATCGAGAACAAGTTCATCTTCCGCGTTAATCACCAGGAGGCGTCTGCGCTCCGCGAACGCCTCAACATTCCCGCGACGCACGCGGAAGACGCTCGACGCCTGCGCATGGGCGTGTTCCTCGCCTACGTCGGACAGTACGCGTACGCGGTCGACTGCTTCGCAACCTCGACCCCGTGGGAGTTCGAGCTGTTCGCGACCGACTCTGCCGTGCATCCCGAGCAGGACGTCGACGGGATGCTGACGCCCCTCGACCTCGATGCGCTCGACCACGTCTGGCCTGAGCCTCCCCTCTCCGACATTGGCATCGGCGGCTGGCTGTCGCCGGCACGGAAGGAGTCCAGTGATGAGCGTTGACATCGCCCTTCGCGTGTACGCGTCGGTCACGGGACCGACCGCGATCTTCACAACGCCCGAGGGGGTGGGCGAGCCGCTCTCCGCCCCCGCGGGCGAGGACATCCGACAGGTGATCGTGCAGCGTGCTGCCGCCGAGGCGAGGCAGGCAGCCACCGCCGTCGAGCTCGTCACGTTCGGCGATCACGGCGAACACCGGATACTCATCGATTCGGACGGCGGGATTCACCGGGCCAAGTCGCCCGAGCCGGTTACTGAGATCCCTCGGTTCACCGAAGCCCCAGAGGGAAAGGAGGTGGGCACCCTGGCTCAGGAGCAGGAGGCGCTCGGACCGGCTGAGGCCCCTGCCCCTGAGCCGCCCGCTCCGGCGCCCCCGACTCGGAGATCCTTCATCGAGGATGCCGACACATCGGTACTCTCTCTAGGCGGGCGAGCGCTGCTCGCGAAGATTGGGCTCGGTCCATCGCGCGCCCAGGCTGAGCGGCTCGCCGGCGAGCGCCTCGTATCGCAGCACTGGGCGGGGTGCCGGACTGCGGCCGTCGTGAACGGCAAAGGCGGCGTCGGCAAGACGATGACGACCGCGATGCTCGCCGCCGTATTCGCACGTCATGGCGGCGGAAATGTGCTGGCGTGGGACAACAACGACACGCGCGGCACCCTGGGGTGGCGCACCGAGCAGGGCCTCTACGACACCACGGTTCGCGACCTGCTGCCCGCCGCATCTCAGCTTCTCGCTCCGACCGCCGAGATCTCGGGCATCGCCCGGTTCGTGCATCATCAGCGGGTCGACCGCTACGACGTCCTCCGATCGAATCCCGAGTTGCTCGCCACGCACCAGCGAATCGAACGGACGGAGTTCGACACCCTTATGTCGGTTGCGGCCCGCTATTACCGACTCGTGTTCTTCGACTCCGGTAACGACGAGTCGGCCGAGCGGTGGCTGCGGATGGTCGACTCGTCGTATCAGCTCGTGATTCCGACGCTCGCCGCCCCCGAGCCGGCGGAGTCCGCTGCGCTGCTGCTCGACGCACTTCGCGAGCGCGACGAGCGGTCGCGGGATCTCGCGGACAGCGCGATCGTGGTGGTGACCGAGTCGGAGCCGAGAGGGCCTGCCGCCGCAGAGCGCATCGCGGACGGGTTTCGTGGCACCGTGCGCGAGGTTCTGCGGATCCCGTTCGACCCGGCTCTGAAGTCCGGTCCCCTGCGGTTCGACAGCCTCCGGCGGGCGACGCAAGACGCTTGGCTGCGCGTCGCGGCCGCCGTCGCGAGCGGGTTCTGAGGCGACACGGGATGAACGGAATACTCGGAAAGGCCGTCGCGGTGGCGACTGCTGTCGCCGTCGTCCTCAGCATCGCCTTCGCCGCGCTCACCGAAGCTATCGTCCGCGTCGCATGTGGGGTGCCGCCAGAGCCAGCATCGTTGTTCTCGGGGCTCTGGCTCGGGATCACCGGCGATCCCGATGGGTATCTACCGATCGCCGGATGCGAGGTTCCTGTTCTCGCGATCCGACTCGTCGACCTCGTCGTTGTCTTCCTCGTCGTGGGTTTGGCCACGTGGGCGTGGGTCACGTACCGCCGCTATCGCCAGTCGGACCAATCGTTCATCGCCGACCTCCGGAGCCGTCCCGGTTTCGCCGAGGCATCGGAGATCCGCAAGCACCTCTCAGCGAAGGCGGTGCTGAAGCGAGCGAGGCAACTCCGGCCCGACATCAGCCAGCCCCGCGCCACCGATGTGGGCTGGCGGGTCGGAAGCTCCCGCGGGATGGACGTCTTCGTGTCCATCGAGGACTCTGTCGCACTCGAGGGCCCGCCGCGCTCGGGAAAGGGATACCGCGTACTGATCTCGGCGATCCTCGACTGGTCGGGGCCGCTCATCACGACGTCGACCACGAACGACAACCTCACCGCGACGCTCCGGATGCGCGAGCGCCGCGGGCAGGTGCACGTGTTCGACCCGCAGGGACTCTCCGGCGCGCGGCATCCGCTTCGCGTCTCTCCGATCGCAGGGTGCGAGGACCCGCTGGTCGCCATGCAACGCGGCGCCGCGATCATCACCGGCACCGCGCTCGGTGCCTCGAACACCAATGGCGAGTGGGCACAGGCATCCGGGGTCGTCCTCGGGCGCCTTCTGCACGCGGCGGCCGTCGGCAACTGCTCGATCGAAGACCTCTACAACTGGGGCACAAGTCCGATCCTCGCGCGCAGGTCAGCTGTCTCGATCCTCCGTTCGGACGGCGCCCCTGGCTGGGGCGACAACCTCGAAGCGACCCTCGCTTCGGACGACAAGCTCGTCTCGTCGATATGGTTCGGCGTACAGGGCGCCGTCGCACCGCTCGCCGTCCCGAAGATCCGCGATGCACTCATGCCACGGCCTGGAGAGCCGGTCTTCGATCCGCGCGCGTTCCTCGACGGCTCGAACACGCTCTACCTGATCGGGTCGGCTTCGGGAGCATCGGCGATGGGCGGTTTCCTCGGCGCGATGCTCGACGACATCGTCGAGGTCGCGCGCATTCGCGCCCTGGCATCGCCGGGGTCTCGGTTGCAGCATCCGCTCGGGCTGATCCTGGACGAGATCGTCAACATGTTCCGGTGGGGCAACCTCCCGCGGATCATGGCGGACGGCGGTGGCCGCGGGATCTGCACGTTCGTCGTGCTGCAGGCGCTCTCGCAGGCAGAGACGTCATGGTCGCGTGCCGAGGCCGACACAATCTGGGCGGCCGCGACGGCGAAGGTGTTGCTCGGCGGCGCCTCGCACGTGAACCACCTACGCGATGTCGAGGCCCTGCTCGGAACTCGGCAGACGCGACGGACTCAGCGATCGTGGTCGACGCGAGAAGCAGGGCACTCCACGAGCGAACACCACGAACGACTCGCACTCATGTCAGTCGACGAGATCCGACGGATGCCGCAGAACGTCGGTCTGCTGGCCTACCGCAACCGGCGCGGTGTACTGCTCGACCTCAGCGGGTGGGACGAGCGGCGCGATGCGCGCGACATCCAGGCGGGGAAGCGGTCCACCGAGGCCGAGCAACAGGGAGTCTTCGCGGAGGCGAGGAACCCAATTCCCAGCCCGGAACGTGTACCGGCCCCCGAACCGGAGGCGGATCCGGAGGCGGTGAGCGAGCCGTGAGCAATCGCCGGAAGACCGGCGCCCGCAACTCGTACCGGGCCGACTTCCTCCGCTCGCCCGCGTGGTTCGCGCGACGCGCGCGCTGGTTCCGCAGGCAGGAGCGGATGCGCCGGTCGCTACTCTGCGCGGGATGCGGACACCCCGCGACCCCCGAACAGCTCGAGCTGCACCACCTCGACTACGCGGGCGTTCGCTTCGCGAGCGGCGCGTGGCGGGCGTTCGAGCGTCACGACGACCTCGTGCCGTTGCATCCGTACTGCCACGACCTTCTCCACCGACTCATCGACCGCGACCGCGTGCTCGCCTATCACCGGGCCCGTCGCGTCGCATCGGCGATCGCGCTGGAGCGCCTCAGGATCAAGCTGCAGAACAGGGAGGCGACCTCGTGAGCGCGTTCGATCCCGGGGACATCGAGGGCCTCATCGCCGCAGAGCTCGCAGGGCTTCCGCGGCTCGGGCACGGCACTGATCCTCTCGGCTCACACCCGGTCGACTGGCGGCACCTGCCGCCGGAGCAGGTCGGTGTCGAGTGGACGGCGCTGCGCGAGTGGGTCGAATGGTTCACGGTGCGCTACACCGTGCCGGTCAGTGTGGTTCCCGACTGTTGGTGGAAGCACGGCGCGCTCGTCGAGGAACTCTCCGCCCTCCACGTCGCGCACCTTGCGGCCTTCGACGACAGCGACAGCGGCTTCGGGCCGATCGGATGGCACGAACGCCTCGCGCTCGCCCGCCCCCGCCTTCAGAACGCCGGGGCCGGATGCGCGAGCGGTCACTTCGAACTCAAGCCCCGCTCGTGGGATGCCGCGACCGACGAAGCGGAATGGGACGCGTGGATCACCGAGACCCACGCCGGCCGAGACACCGCCGTGTCTCATCAAGGAAAGGAAGCAGGATGACGACCAAGATCCCGGTCACCATCGAGGGCAACCTCACGGGTGACCCCGAGCATGGCGCAGGCGAGTCGGGCAACGAGTACGCCCGGTTCACCGTCGCCGTCAACGACCGTCGCCTCAACGAGACGACGAACCGGTGGGAGGACGCGGGCACGGTGTTCCACCGCGTCGTCGTGTTCAATCAGCAGTCCCGGCACGTCGCCAATTCGCTCCGCAAGGGCGACTCGGTGATCGTCGCCGGCGACCTCCGCTTCGGCACCTACACCGACAAGGAGACGGGCCAGGCCCGCGAAACTCGCGACATCATCGCCGACAACGTCGGCGCATCGCTCAAGTTCGCGAGCGTTGCGGTCGACCGGGTCCCAAAAGCCACGAGCCCCGCGGCTGACGCCTCGGGGCCTGTGGCGGCGCCGGTCTCGCATACCGGCGCCGGAGTTGCTCGCTGAGCCGAACTGACTCGAGCGGGACGAGAGTCAGCGTACTCTCGTCCCGCTCTGAACCCGCCACTGGTTATCGCTCTCAAGAAGGTCTTGTCACTAGAACTCATCGCAGATGAGCGTCATCATCGTCACATGACGATGATCGATGTCGAGCCGCCTCGGTTGGACGAAGAGGCAACCGCGGTTTATGCGCACCTGTTCCAAGCGCTCGGGGAGCCCGCCCGGCTGGCGGTCCTGCAGCACCTCGCGCGAGGCGAGCACCGCGTGCGCGATCTGGTCGATCACATTGGGCTGGCGCAGTCGACCGTCAGCAAGCACCTGAGCTTCCTGTTGGAATGCCGCCTCGTCGACGTACGCCCGGACGGCCGATCGTCCTGGTACTCGCTTTCAGAGCCAGCGGCGATCTCACATCTGATCGCTGCGGCCGAAGACTTGCTCGAAACGACGGGAACCAAAGCGGAGTTGTGCGCGCACCTGCGCCGCCGGAACCCGGCTGATGCGGAAGATGATCTCTGATGGGCGCGGGACACGACCACGGACCGACCGCAGCGGAGAGCGCGGGACGCCCGGGCGACCACCGCCGGAAGCTCTGGACGGCGTTCGGCATCACCGCGTTCATCGTGGTCGCACAGGCCGTCGGGTCGATCGTCACAGGCAGCCTGGCGTTGCTCACGGACACCGCCCATGCGCTGACCGACGCGTCCGGCTTGCTGGTGGCCCTCGTCGCGGCGACCTTGATGTTGCGGCCCGCGACATCCACGCGCACCTGGGGGTTCCGACGCATCGAGGTGATGGCGGCGCTCGGCCAGGCCACCCTCTTGCTGGGTGTCGGGCTGTACACCGCGATCGAAGGCGTCAAGCGCCTATTCGAGCCCCCGGAGGTCCCCGCCACTGAGCTGCTTGTGTTCGGCATCGTCGGGCTGACAGCGAACATTGTCGCGATCCTCATCCTCTCGTCGAGCCGCGGGGCGAACTTCAACATGCGCGCCGCGTTCCTGGAGGTCCTCAATGACGCGCTTGGCTCCCTCGGAGTGATCGTCGCGGCGATCGTGATCGTCACCACCGGCTTCCAACGGGCCGACGCCCTCGCCGGCCTGTTCATCGCGGCGCTGATCGTGCCACGTGCATTGACCTTGATGCGCGAGACAGCCGGCGTGCTGATGGAGTTCACCCCCAAAGGCCTCGACCTGGAAAAGGTGCGTGAGCATATCCTCGAGCTTGATCACGTCAAAGATGTCCATGACGTGCATGCCTCGACGGTCGCGACCGGACTGCCGACGCTCACAGCGCACGTTGTCGTCGAAGACACTTGCTTCACCGACGGGCACGCCGCCGAGGTGCTCCGGGAGGTCAAGGCGTGCGTTGCGGAGCACTTCGAGGTGTCGGTGCCCCACTCGACATTCCAGATCGAGACCGAACACATCAGCGACTATGAAGCCGACACGATCAAGCACGCGTGAGCACCGCATCGAGCGGGCTGGACGCCATCGGTTCCCGGGTGATCCAAAGACCGCCGTTCTATAGTGAGCGGGATGTCTCGGCCCGCCCCGCCCCGCCTCAGTGCGGTTCTGAGTGAGCGGCTCACGATAACGAGAATCATCACGAGCGTCGTGCTGGTTTTGCTGCTGTTGCTCGGTGCGTGGGGTGCGACCCATCTCGACCCCGAGACTGCGCCAGACAATGCGGCGACGGAAGTCGCGGCTGAGGCATCCGTCATTGCGGTGGAAGATGCGGCGGTTGTGGCGGATGCGAGCGGCACCGCTGGTTTCGGCCTCGCCGCTTGCCTACTCGGGGCGTTCTGCGGCCTGCTGCTCGTCTTGTCCTTCCTTCGGTTCCGCGGCAGGCACCTGCCCGGGGTGTTGGCAGTCGGATCCCGACGCGTCTGGAGACGCCCGATGAGGCCTGCCGTGGCGCGTCAACGTACGACGTTGACACTTTCTGAGCTGTCCGTCTCTCGGACCTGACTCACGGCACCGCCTGAGGGGCGGTGATCCGGCGCGCCCTGCGGAGGGGCACGTCGGTGCTGACGTGTCGTGAGTTCTGGATGCTTGGGAGCCCTGTTGTGAAAGCCTCTCAGAAGGCTGGTCTGATCGCCGCCGCCGTATTGGTGGTGTGCCTCGCCGTCGCGTTGGTCTGGTCCTTCGTCGCTGTGATCCTCCTGATCGTATGAGCGGGACGAGCGTGAGGATCGGCTTGTCGCACCGCCGTGCGATCATCGTCGGCGCCGGTCAAGCCGGCCTTGCTGTCGCCGCCGCCCTCATTTCACGTGGCCTCAGCCCGCAACGCGATTTCGTCGTCGTCGATCAATCTCCAGGCGTGCGCAGCTGGGAAACCAGATGGACGTCCCTGACGCTGCTCAGTGACGTCCGCCACAGCACGCTGCCAGCGCTGTCGTTCCCCAGTGAGCCGCAATCCCGGCCGCGGGCACGCGAGGTCGCGGCCTACCTGGGCGCGGTCGAGAAGCACCTCGGCATCGCGCCAATGTGGGGGGTGCGCGCAACCGGCGTCCGCCGCCTGGGCTCGAGCGCGACCCTCCTGCTGGAGACCAGCACCGGGAGCGTGCAGACCCGCAACGTCGTATGCGCCACCGGCGCGAACAGCCGACCACGCCTGCCCGCCTGGGCAGGAGACATCGCACCGCCCGGGCGCTTGATGCACAGCAGCGCCTACAGATCCGCGGCGGATGTGCCGCTCGGCGACGTGCTGATCGTCGGCGGAGGGAACGCGGGCGCGCAGATCGCTCGGGAGCTGAGCGGGACGCACCGCGTCACCCTCGCCGTGCGCAACCCGCGCCGCTACCGGCACGTCGCCACCTTCCCGCGGGCCGCCGGGCCCCGGAAGAGGCTCGGCAGTATTCGACCCGAGCCGTTGTTCGGCGACAGTTATGCGCAACTTCAGCGCGACGGCATCGACATCGTTCCCGCCGTCGTCGGGGCGAGCGATGCTGACGTGACGCTCGCTGACGGGCGTCGCCTTGCACCGGCGTCGGTGATTCTCGCCACCGGATTCCTCCCGGGCGACGACTGGCTGCCCGCTGAGGTCCGCGACGCTCCGCTCGGCCGGACGCGGACGAGCGTGCCCGGCCTGTTCGTCGCAGGCATGCCGGGCTACGGGCATCCAGGCTCCGAGAACCTTGACGGCGTCTGGCGAGACGCCGCGACGATCGCCCGACACATCGCCAACCGCCCGTGAAGGAATACGACATGACAAACACACCCGAACCAGCCCGCTCGGAGGCGCGTCGCCCTTCGAGGCCACGGCGAATCATCAGGGCAGCGATCGCGGTCGCCGTCGCGACTATCGGCCTGACGCTAGGCCCGTCGACGTCGGCGCTCGCCGCCGAGGACCTCACCTCGTCTTACCCCGCAGTCGATTCCGTCACAGCCACGGCGCCGGACGAGATGACCCTGACTTTCGACCAGGAGCTGCGCCCCGGTAGCGACGTGGTGCTCATCGAGGTGATCTCCCCGTCTGGAGAGAATGTCGTCGTGGACGAGGTCAGCTTCAACGGCGCCAGTGCCACACAGCATCTGGCAGCGAACGCGGGACCCGGTCAGTACCGCGTGCGCTGGCAGCTCACGTCCGACGGCGGCGAGTTGACTGAAGGTGAGTACGCGTTCACTATCGATCCTGCGCTGAACACGACTGCACCGTCCCCGGATCCGACATCGGACGCGGCGCCATCGCCACACCCCGACGAAGCTCCATCCGATTATGAAGCCGGCACGGCCCCGCAAGCAGACGGGATCTTCCTGCCGTTCATCGGCGTCATGTTTCCGATCGCGATCATCGCCCCCGTCGCCGGGATGGTCCTGATGATGCGACGGGACCGGAAGCGCCGAGACATGCGGGACTCCGATGAGGCATGAGCACCTCCTGCGGCTCGCGATGGCGTGCTCGGTCGCAGCGGCAGTGCTGGTGATCGATCAGGTGAGCAAAGCGCTCGCCATCGCGGAGCTGACTGGTCTCGGGCGGATTCCGCTGCTCGGAGACCTGTTGGGGCTGCAACTCGCATACAACCCCGGCGCAGCGCTGTCGCTCGGCGCGAACCGGACCTGGCTGATCACGCTCGTCGGCGTCATATTCATTGTCGCCGCCTGCGCCGCCCTCTGGCGCTCACGGACCATGGCACGCGTGGTCGGGCTCGCGCTCATCCTGGGCGGCGCGCTCGGCAACCTGGTCGATCGGCTGTTCGCTCCGCCTTCATTCGGGCAGGGGCACGTCACCGATTTCCTGGCCTACGGCGAGCTGTTCATCGGCAATCTCGCCGATGTCGCGCTCGGCATCGGCGTCGCGATCTTTGTGCTCGCCTACCTCCGCGAACGCAGGCGCGAAAGCGCGGCACCGGAGCGCGTGCCAGCCGCATCCGACATACCCGTGTCTCAGAACGGAGAATCATGAACCAACGCCCCCGGACGCCCTCGCAGTACCAGCGCAACGCGCTTGCCCCGAGCCTGATCGCCGCGCCGACACTGTTCCTCGCCCCGCTGCTGCTCGGCGGCGAGTGGGCGACGATCGTGCTGTTCATCGTGGCGATCTTCGCGATGATCACTGCGTGGTTCGCATTCCAAGCGCGCCAATGGTGGTGGATCATCGTGTTCGCCGCGATCGCCGTGCTATGGAACCCCGCATACCCGTTCCCGTTCGAGGGACCGTTGTGGACGGCTGCGCAGCCCGTGGCGGCGGTGACATTCCTCACCGCGGGCGCGCTCATCAAGATCCCGCGCCCGTCCTGACCTCGCGATGGACAGCCCACCGACCCTGCCGCCGCCGGGATTGCTCGAGTACCTCGCCCCTGGGCCGTACCCAGCATCGCCGCTGGCTGCACTGGGGATCCTGCTCGCCATCGCGTACCTCGCCGGCGCCGTGCGGCTGTGGCGGCAGGGGCGACGCTGGCCGGTCTCGCGCACGTTCTGCTTCCTCGCCGGCTGTGCGGCGCTGGTCATCATCATGGGGCTCGGCGTGGAGAGCTACGGATATGCGCAGTTCTCCGTGTTCATGTTCCAGCAACTCACTCTGATGATGGCGATCCCACCCCTGCTCGTCCTCGGTTCACCCGAGACGCTGCTGTTGCGCGCCACGCCGCACTGGGGTCTCGGACGTGCGGTGCTGCGTCTCGCCCACGGCGCGCTGCGCAGCCGTGCTGCCCGCTGGGCGTTGAGCCCCGCGGTAGCCCTTCCGCTGTACCTGCTGGCGTTCTATGGCCTCTACCTGGGGAACCTTGCCGACCCGATCCTGCGCCTTCCCGGCGGCCACCAGACGTTGGAGATCGGCTTCTTCCTCACCGGGATGCTGTTCACGATCCCCGTCCTCGCCGACGACCCCGTGCCCGCGCGGATGGGCTACGGGGCCCGAGCACTCGATCTGTTCGCCGAGGCGGCACTGCATGCCTTCTTCGGCGTGTTCATCATGATGAGCGACACACTCATGATCGGCACCTTCGTCGAGCCCACCGCCGCACTCGGCCTCGACCCGCTCGAGGACCAGCGCGTGGCGGGCGCCCTCGCCTGGTCCTACGGGGAGGCGCCCACGCTGCTCATGGTGCTGTACATCATGCACCGCTGGTTCCGCGAGGACACCGCTCGCGCCCGCGCACACGACCGATACGCCGACGTACACGGCGACGACGACCTCGACGCCTACAACGAGTACCTCACGCGTCTACGAGAACGAGACGAGAATGGTCATTGATCGATGTACAGGCATCGTATTTCCGCCGTCTGGCACTCCGCGACCGGGCGCCCGGCGCGAGGCGCGCGGCCCGGGTGCCCACCCAGAACCGCATTCGCGATAGGTCAGCATGCAATGTATAGTCAGTACATGCTGTCTATTGCTTCCCGTCTTGACGTGATGAACCGGCTCGGCCGTGCCATGGCGGATCCGACGCGCTCTCGGATCCTGATGACCCTGCTCGGGGGCCCGAGCTACCCCGCGGTGCTCTCCCGCGAGCTGGAATTGACGCGCTCGAACGTGTCGAACCACCTGACATGCCTACGCGACTGCGGGATCGTCGTCGCTGAGCCGGAGGGCCGTCAGACGCGCTACGAGATCGCCGATCCGCACCTCGCTGCTGCCCTAATTGCGCTGGTGGACGTGACGCTGGCTGTCGACGAGCACGCGCCGTGCGTGGACTCGGAGTGCACGGTGCCCGGCTGCTGCGGCGCAGGAGTGGACGCGTGAGCGCGGCGTGCGGCTGCGACCACGAGTCCCCCGCAGCGGTGGACGAGGATCTCGAGGAGTCGGAGCAGCCCTGGTGGAAGGATCGCGGCGTCATGGTGCCGGTCTTCTCAGGTGTCGCGTTCCTCACCGGGCTGGTCCTCGAGTGGTCAGGGGCGGAGATTCCGGCGCTCGTGCTGTTCTGGGTTGGTTTGTTGCTGGGCGCGTCGACGTTCACGCCGGGTGCGATCCGGAAGCTGTTCAAGGGCAAGCTCGGCATCGGGCTGCTGATGACGATCAGTGCGGTCGGTGCGGTCATCCTCGGCTATGTCGAAGAGGCCGCGGCGTTGGCGTTCCTGTATTCGATCGCTGAGGCGCTGGAGGATAAGGCGATGGACCGCGCCCGTGGCGGGCTGCGGGCGCTGCTGAAGCTCGTGCCGGAGACCGCGACCGTGCAGCGCAACGGTGCCTCGTTCGAAGTCGCCGCAAAGGACCTCGTGGTCGGGCAGGTCATGCTCGTCCGTCCGGGCGAGCGGATCGCGACTGACGGGATCGTCCGCGTCGGTCGCTCCAGCCTGGACACGTCCGCGATCACCGGAGAGTCGATCCCGGTCGAGGTGGAGCCCGGGGATGCAGTGTCGGCCGGCGCGATCAACAGCGCGGGGGCGCTGGAGGTCGAGACGACAGCGGCGGGCACCGACAACTCGCTCACCACCATCGTCGAATTGGTGGAGCAGGCGCAGGCGGAGAAGGGCGAGCGAGCGCGCCTCGCGGACCGGATCGCGCGACCGCTGGTGCCCGGTGTGCTGATTCTCGCTGCGCTGGTGGCAATCATCGGGTCGCTGCTGGGCGACCCGGAGGTGTGGATCACGCGCGCGCTCGTCGTGCTGGTCGCCGCCTCACCCTGCGCGCTGGCGATCTCGGTGCCACTGACCGTCGTCGCCGCGATCGGGGCGGCCAGCAAGTTCGGCGTGATCATCAAGTCCGGTGCGGTGTTCGAGCGTTTCGGCACCATCCGGCACGTCGCCGTCGACAAGACCGGCACCCTGACGCGGAACGAGCCGGCGGTCACCGCCGTCCTCACCACGGACGGCGTGACCGAAGTCCAGGCGCTGGCGTGGGCGGCGGCACTCGAGCAGCACAGCACTCACCCCCTCGCCGCGGCGATCACCGGAGCAGCCCCCGGCGTCCCGGCGGCCGCCGGCGTGTCCGAGCAGGCAGGGCATGGCATCGAAGGCACCGTCGGCGGCGCTCGCATCACGGTCGGCAGCCCGCGCTGGCTCGACGCCGGCGCGCTCGGCGACCGGGTCGCAGGCCTGGAGGAGCAGGGCATGACCGTGGTGATCGTGCACCGTGACGGGGCTCCGGTCGCTGCGATCGGTGTCCGCGACGAGCTGCGCCCAGAGGTCCCCGAGGTCGTGCGGACCCTCGCCGGTCAGGGCGTCGGACTGACGATGCTCACCGGCGACAACGTCCGCACCGCCCGGGCACTGGCCGCGCAGGCCGCGATCGGCGACGTGCGCGCGGAGTTGCGCCCGGAGGACAAGTCCGCGGCGATCGGTGAGCTGTCGAAGGCAGGACCGGTCGCGATGATCGGTGATGGCATCAACGACGCCCCGGCTCTCGCGGCGGCGGACATCGGCATCGCGATGGGAGCGACCGGCTCCGACGCGGCGATCGAGTCCGCCGATGTCGCCTTCACCGGCCACGACCTGCGCCTCATCCCGCGGGCCTTCGACCACGCGCGGCGGGGTCGACGGATCATCAACCAGAACATCATCCTGTCGCTGCTGATCATCACTGCGCTGCTCCCGCTGGCTCTGTTCGGGATCCTGGGGCTCGCCGCTGTCGTCCTGGTGCACGAGATCGCGGAGGTCATCGTGATCCTCAACGGCTTGCGCGCCGCCCGCACCCACGCCCCACGGTTGGAGAGCTGATGCTCGCGACCATCGGCTCAGCGATCGGCCTGTTCGCTGCGACCAACATCGACGACATTGTCGTGCTCACCGTGCTGTTCCTGGCCTCCGGCCGGGGGAAGCCGCGACCGTGGCAGATCGTCGCGGGTCAGTACCTCGGATTCATCACCCTCGTCGTCATCAGCGTGGTCGCCGCACTCGGCCTCACGATCGTCCCGGACGAATGGGTCGGGTTTCTCGGCCTGATCCCGCTCGGCATCGGCATCTGGACGCTCGTGCGCGGCCTACGCCGCAACGACGACGATGACGATGACGATGACGATGACGACAAGATCACCGCAGTCGGGATGTGGGGCGTGGCTGGGATCACGATCGCCAACGGGGCCGACAACATCTCCCTCTACACCCCGATCTTCCGCACCAGCGAGCCAGGCGAGGTCGCGATCATGATCGTCGTGTTCCTCGCCCTCGTGGCCGTCTGGTGCACGGCGGGACGGCTGATCGGAACCCACAAGGCCGTCACCGAGACGCTGGAACGCGTCGAGCACTGGCTCGTGCCGGCCGTGTTCATCGGCCTCGGCCTGTTCATCCTGATCGAATCCGGCGTCATCCTCCGCCTCGTCGAGGTCCTCGCATGATGCCGGAAGCGACAGGCGACGTCGAGCTCGGGCCGGAGAAGAACCTCGGCATGAACGCTGGCGGCTCACGGCGGGATCGCTGCTGCTCGCCGCGATCGTCCTCCTGGCCGATCAGGGAACCAAGGCATGGGCGGAAGCCACCCTCAGCGAGGAAGAGCGCATCCCGCTGGTAGGCGACGTGCTGGGACTGCAACTGGCCTACAACCCCGGTGCGGCTTTCTCCGTCGGTGAGGGCGCCACCTGGGTGTTCGCGCTGCTCGCCGTCGCCGCCACGGTCGCCGCGATCGTCTTCGCGTTCCGTGTCCGCCAGCCCGGGTGGGCGATCGTGACTGGCGCGCTCGGTGGGGCCGCCTCCTCACACGCAGGCGACCGCCTCTTTCGCCAACCGGGATTCGCCCGCGGCCATGTCGTGGACTTCCTCGCTTACGGCGACTGGTTCATCGGGAACCTCGCCGACGTCGTCATCGTCACCGCCGCGATCGCGGGGGCCGTCCTCATGATCCGCAGTGACGGGAACTGAGAAGTAGAGAATGACATGGCGTCGTCCTGGTGCAGAGGTCGCTGAGGTCATCGTCATCGTCAACTGCGTCCGGGCCGCCCACTCCACTGTGAGCGGCGCGGCCCGGCAGGACGAGCACGTTCACCCCGTGCGCGCAAATAAGAGTGGCACGCACCTCTCAGCAGCCGCGACTACCCTGGAATGCATGAACCCGATCGCCCACCGAACCCCCACGGGGGGCGATCGGCGGGCTGTTGCTCAGCTGCTGCTAGCGCTGGGAACTGCGGCTCTGATGTTCCTGGGAATCTGGACCTCATCTGCGCACGAGAGCCTCGAGAGCACATCGGTGCTGTCCGTCACGGCCGCGGCCGCGGATACCCCGGCCTCTCACGCCGAGGTGAGCGTCGCTCTCACCTCGACGGACGACGAGTTGGGAACCGGCGGGATGTGCTTGCTCGGCGCGCTGTGCGGTGTGCTCTTGGCGCTCATCGGATGGCGCGCGCTGGGCGGCCTCCGGCCGACCGCGATCATGTCGGCGGCGGGCCCGTCGCTGTCTGCTCTGCTCCCGCGGGTGCGAACGTTCTCACCTGCGGTGACACCGGCGCTGCTGGGAATTTCTCGGACCTGAACGGATCGGTGCGCGACGCCGCTTGTCGGCGCGCGTCGTTCGCACGCCCGGAGACTGGTCGCTTCTCGTCGCGCGCAGCCTGCTGCCGCGGCAGGGGCGCGCGGTGGCACACCCGGGCGTGATCCATCCGCCTCGCCCACCCCTGGAG
>NZ_JADGLL010000021.1 GCF_015235415.1 Microbacterium paludicola
CTCGATAACCGCGGTTGGGTGGAGCGCTGTGCCCCCCACCGGTTGCTGAGCGAGCTTGCGAGCCGAAGCGACCGACCCCAAGCCGCCCGCCCGTGCGAGCCGGTCATCTCGACTCGCTCCGCTCGCTCGATAACCGGGGTTGGGCAAACGCTTGTACCCCTGTGCGAACGAAGTGAGCGTGGAGCGAAGCGACCCCGCAGCGCGAAGCGCTGCCGCAACGGAGCGACAGCGACGGTGCCTCGCTCGCCGAGTGGCGGCGCGGAGCGTCGCCCGAGCGCGTGCGAGCCGCTTCTTAAAAGAAACTCAGGAACCCGTCCACCACCAGCTCGCGCACGCGGGGGAGCAGCTCCGCGCGGAGGGCGGGGCCGTCGGCCTCGAGGAGGTCGGCGATCGCGGCGATGAGCGGGCCGACGGCGAGGTCGCCGTCGCACGCGCCGACGAGGGCCGCGAGGCCGGGGTCCGCCTGGATGGCGCGTCCGAAACCGGCTCCCTGGCGCAGCTCGATGACCTGCGGGTCTCCGATGCCCGGCAGGTGGTGCCTCGCCTCGGTGACGTCGGCAGCGGTGCGCAGCGTGGCGGCGGCGAGCGCGTCGTCGTCCATCCGCGCGAGCCGGTCGTGCGCCTCGAGCGCCTGGGCGAGGTGCGCGCCGAGCCCGCCCTCCGACGGGATGGGCTGCGACACGCGCTCGTACCGGGCGAGCGTGGGATCGCCCTCGGGGCGCCTCAGCAGCACGTAGCCGAAGCCCACCGACGTCACGCCCCGCTCGGCGAAGTCGTCGAGCCACGCGCCGAGCAGCTCGTCGTGGCGCGGCGATCCGGGAGCGGTGCCGCCGTCGCGGATCCACATCTCGGCGTACTGGATGGGATCCAGCTGCTCGCGTTCGATGACCCACGCGTCGAGCGGCACGGGCGAGGACGCCACCCACTCGCGCACCCGGTCGAGGCCGTCCACACCGTCTCGCGTCTCCCAGTTGCCGAGCAGCTGCGCGACCCCGCCGGGCGCGAGGTGCATCCCGACGCCGCGGACGACCTGCTCGACGAGCGCGTCGCCGACCATCCCGCCGTCGCGGTACTCGTAGCCGGGAACTCCCTGCGCGCGCGGCGTGATGACGAACGGCGGGTTGGTGACGATCCGGTCGAAGGTCTCTCCGGCGACGGGCTCGAACAGGCTCCCGAGCCTGGTCTCGATCGCGTCGTCGCGGTTGAGCAGCGCGTTCAGGCGGGTGAAGGCGAGGGCCCGCTCCGACAGGTCGGTGGCGACGACGGACCCCGCGTACCTCCGTGCCCGCAGGGCCTGGATGCCGCATCCGGTGCCGAGGTCGAGCACGCGGCCCGCCGGCGTGGGCAGCTGGAGGCCGGCGAGGGTGAGCGAGGCGCCGCCGACGCCGAGCACGTGATCCTCGGCGAGCGCGCCGCCGCCCGTGGCGATCTCGTCCAGGTCGCTCGCGAGCCACCATTCGCCCGTGCCCTCGGTGTCGAGATAGGACTGGGGCCGGATGATCGCGCGCGGGAGGACGTCCTCGCCGGCCTCGGCGAGACCGAGCCGCTGCAGCCCGTCGGCGCCGAGCGTCGGCAGGGCGGCGTCGACGGCCGCGCGCGACTGGGCGACGCCGAGCACAAGCAGCCGCCCGAGGGTGGCAAGCGCATCCCGTCGTTCGCCGAGGCCGCGGAGGGCGGGCACGCGCAGCCCGCGCCCGATCGCGTCGTCGGCCTCGACGCCCCACGCGGCGCGCAGCGCCTCGGAGCGGAAACGTGCGGCCTGCAGGTCGGCGGCGAGCGCGGCGCAGAGCGCGGCATCGGGGTGGGGCATCACGCCTCCATTCTCGGCGACTTCTTAATCTCCTCTCAGCCACACTTCTGGCACTCTCACCCCGAGAGTGCTAATTCATATATCGAGTCCTCAAGACTCCAGGTCTGAAGCGCCACGAACAGACAGAGGAGGATCACTATGGCGATGTTCTTCGACCCGTTCCGTGAGTTCGACCGCATGGCCGAGCAGCTGTTCGACCGTCAGGGTCCGCGGCTGATGCCGATGGACCTCTACCGCGACGGCGACCACTACGTGCTGAGCGCCGACCTCCCCGGCATCGATCCGGGCAGCGTCGACATCGACGTGGACGGCCAGCTGCTGACGATCCGCGCCGAGCGCACCGCTCGCAGCGCCGAGGGAGTGAAGTGGATCACCCGCGAGCGCTCGACCGGTTCGTTCCTGCGCCAGCTGAACCTCGGTCAGGGGATCGACACGGCCGGCATCTCGGCGACGTACGACAACGGCGTGCTGAGCGTGCTCATCCCCATCAGCGAGAAGGCGAAGCCGCGCAAGATCGAGGTGCAGCGCTCGGTCGGCGGCGCGCAGGAGGTCACGCCCGAGCTGACCGCCTGACGCCCTCACGCACGACACAGGGACCCGGATCCGTCCGGGTCCCCTTCTGTGTGCGGGCGGCGCTCGTCATCTCGACTCGCTGCGCTCGCTCGATAACCGGGATCGCGAGTCTCCGCCGCCGGTTGCTGAGCGAGCGAAGCGAGTCGAAGCGACCCGCCTCCGGGCGACCGTGCGAAACGGATCACGCGTCGCGGCGCACGCCCTCCGAGGGAACGACCGTGAAGGCGTGCGGGGCCGCATAGCCGCGGGCGGCGAAGGCGCGGGCAGCGGCGTCGGCGACCGCATCCACCGCGTCCGCCTCCACGAGCGCGACCGCCGAGCCGCCGAAGCCGCCGCCGGTCATGCGTGCGCCGATGGCACCCGCCGCGAGCGCCGCGTCGACCGCGGTGTCGAGCTCGGGCACCGAGATCTCGAAGTCGTCGCGCATCGACGCGTGCGACGCCACGAGCAGGTCACCGATGGCGCGCGGCCCGCCGGAGGCGAGGGCGTCCACCGTGTCGAGCACCCGCTGGTTCTCGGTCACGATGTGGCGGACGCGGCGGAAGGTGACGTCGTCCAGGATGTCGCGCGCGCGATCCAGATCCGCCTCCGTCAGGTCGCGCAGGGACGGCACCCCGAGGGCAGCCGCTCCGCGCTCGCAGGCGGCGCGGCGATCGCGGTAGCCGCCGCTCGCGTGCGCGTGCTCGACCTTCGTGTCGATCGCGAGCAGGATCAGCCCCTCGCGCTCGAGCCCGAGGTCGACCGAGCGCGTCTCGAGCGTGCGGCAGTCGAGGAAGGTCGCGGCGTCGGCCCGTCCGAGGATCGACGAGACCTGGTCCATGATCCCCGTCGGCGCCCCGACGGCCTCGTTCTCGGCGCGGCGGCCGACCTTCGCCATGTCCAGCGGTGACAGGCCGAGCTGCCAGAGGTCGTTGAGCGCGGCCGCGACCGCCCCCTCGATGGCGGCGGACGACGACAGTCCCGCCCCCACCGGCACGTCCGAGGCGATGGCGATGTCCACGCCGGGCACGTCCGCCGCCGAGCGGCCGGATGCCGCCAGCGCGGCCCAGGCGACGCCGAGCGGGTATGCCGCCCACTCGGGCACCGTGCCGTCCGCCACGGCCGCGCCGGGCGCCCCCGCGAACAGCGTCTCGAGCTCGGCGAGTGCCACCTCGACGGGGTCGGGCGAGAACGTGGAGGCCACGCGGATCGCCAGGTCGGCATGCATTCCGGCGGCCGCATACGTGCGGTGCTGGATCGCGAACGGGAGCACAAAGCCCTCGTTGTAGTCGGTGTGCTCGCCGATGAGGTTCGCGCGCCCGGCCGACGACCAGACCCCCTCGGCGCCGCGGCCGGTCAGGGAGGTGAACAGGGCCTCGGCGTCGTTCAGCGCGGTCACTTCGACCCACCCTGCTGGTTCAGTGAATCGCATGCCGGATCCTCCGTGATCGTGGCGAGGGCCTCGCGCAGTCTGTCCGCCGACTGCTCCGGCGGGATGTCGCCGATCCAGGCGCCCATGGCGGCCTCCGATCCGGCGAGGAACTTGAGCTTGTCCGCCCCGCGGCGCGGCGAGGTCAGCTGCAGGTGGAGACGAGCGGTGTCGCGCCCGATCTCGACGGGGGCCTGGTGCCAGGCCGCGATGTACGGCGTGCCGCCAGCGAACGCGATGTTCGAATCGGTGCGGTACATCGCGTCGACCCCGCGCAGCAGGCGCAGGTAGAGCGGGGCGAGCTCGTCGCGCTCGGCCGTCGACAGCGCCGCGAAGTCGGGCACGTGCCGGCGCGGCGCCATGTGCACCTCGATCGGCCACCGCGCGGCGAACGGCACGTAGGCGATCCAGTGCTCGCCTTCGAGCAGCACCCGCGGCCCGGCCGCCTCGAACTCGATGATCCGCTCGAACAGGTCGGCGCCCTCGCGCTCGATCGATGCAAGCAGGGTCTGCGTGCGCGGCGTCACATACGGGTAGGCGTAGATCTGGCCGTGCGGGTGCTGCAGGGTGACGCCGATCTCGGCGCCCCGGTTCTCGAACACAAACACCTGCCGCACTCCCGGCAGCGCCGAGAGCGCCGCCGTGCGGTCGGCCCACGCCTCGATCACGGTGCGCGCGCGGGTGACGGTCTGGGTGCCGAACGAGCCCGTGCGCTCGGGGCTGAAGCAGACGACCTCGCACCGGCCGACCGACGAGCGGGTGCGGCCGAGACCCGGGGCGTCGAGGTCATCGAGTCCGCGCGCGGGATCGACAGCGGCGGGGGCGTCGCCGGTCGCCTCGTCGAGGGCGGGGCCGAAGGACGGCGAGCGGTTCTCGAACACCGCGACGTCGTAGTTGCTCGGAAGCTCGGACGGGTTGGTCGGCGACTGCGGAGCGAGCGGATCCAGATCGGCAGGCGGCATCACAACGCGCCCCTGCCGGGACGTGGCGACCGAGATCCAGTCGCCCGTCAGCACGTCGCGCCGCATCGTCGCGGTCTCGGGACGCGGCGCGAGGTCGCGCTCGTCGACGCGCCTCTCGGGCGGCAGCGTCGTGCCGGGGTCGTCGAAGTAGAGCAGCTCGCGGCCGTCGGCGAGCCGCGCGGTGCGGCGCACGACGCCGGCGCCCAGCTCGACCGCCTCGGGCACGGGAGCCCCTGCGGGCGGGTTCGCGGAGAACGTCATCGGATTCCTTTGGTCGCAGTGACGTGTGTTGACGTCAACATGCATGATAGGACCTGCGGGTGCTGCATCCGCAACACATGATCGGAGTTCAAGGATGGCGCGCAGTGTCTCGGCGGCGGATGTCGCCCGTCTCGCAGGGGTGTCGGGGCAGACGGTCTCGCGCGTGACGAACGGCTCGGCCCGCGTCGATCCGGCGACCCGTGCGCGCGTCGAGGCCGCGATGAGCGAGCTCGGCTACCGCCCGAACCGCGCCGCCCGCGCCCTGCGGACGGGCCGCACGCACACGATCGGCGTGCTCGTGCGCACCCTCGCCTCGGTCGGCAACGCGCGAATGCTCGAGGCCGTCGTCACCGCGGGCGCGGCGCGCGACCACGCGGTGCTCGTGCTGCCGCTCCGCGACGACACCACCGAGGCCCTCGACGCGGCCTACGCCTCCCTCGCCGACCACGGCGTCGACGGCGTGATCGCGCTCAACGAGGCGACTCCCACGGTGCAGGCGGCCGCCGCGCCGGCCTTCCCTCTGGTCGCGGTGGATGCCGCGCCCGCGCCGGGGCTGACGGCGATCTCGTCCGACCATGCCGGGGGAGCGGCCGCCGCCGTCGGCCACCTCCGCGCGGGCGGACACGCGATCGTCCATCACCTCGCCGGTCCCACCGGCTCCTACGCCGCCGACGAGCGCGAGCGCGGCTGGCGCGAGGCGCAGCCCGGCACCGCGCTTCCCGCGCCCGTGCGGGGCGATTGGACCTCCGCCGCGGGATTCGCGCACGGACGCGCCCTCGCGGCCGATCCCGCCGTCACGGCCGTGTTCGCCGCGAACGACCAGATGGCCCTCGGCCTGCTGCGCGCGCTGCGCGAGGCGGGGCGCGCAGATGTCGCCGTCATCGGCTTCGACGACGTGGTCGACGCGGCCGAGTTCCAGCCGCCCCTGACCACGGTCGCGCAGGACTTCGATGCCCTCGGCGCCCGCGCTGTCGCGCTGCTGCTCGACCGCGTCGCGGGCGGAGAGCCGGGGGCACGGACCGTCATCCCGACCCGGCTCGTCGTGCGCGAGAGCGCCTGAGCGACGCGGGCGACCGGGCGACGGGGCCGTGCCCCTGTCGGTCGATCCACAGGCGCCTCCGTAGAATCGAGTGGATCCGTGGCCTGGGCCTTCCGGCACACCCGCGATCACAGCTCACCATGACGACGGACCTTCCCCGGGGCCGGGCCGCGCGCAGCAGGCGCCGCCTCCACGCCCCTCTCCCCGCTGCGGCGTTCGCCGTGCTCCTCGGTCTGTCGTATGCGACGCCGGTGCACGCCGCCGTCGCCGAGGAGGAGCCCCCGCAGCTCACGGTCGCGGCGGCGTCACGCGGAGTGCTGCAGACCGGATCCTCGCTGACCGCGACGCTCACGATCACCAACCCCGCGGACGAGCCGCTCGAGGGGTCGAGCGCACGGCTGCAGCTCGGTCGCACGCCGCTCGCCGACCGCGACGCGCTGCACGACTGGCTGGAGGGCCCCGACCCCGAGGTCGAGCTCACGCCCGTCGGCAGCGGCCCCGCCGACGACATCGCCCCGGGCGAGACCGACACGGTCGGCATCACCGTCGCGGCCGACCACACGGCGCTCGCGGGGCTGCAGCCCGGCGTCTACCCGCTGCGCGCGCAGTACGGCGAGGCCTCGGCCGACACCGTGGTGGTCGTGCCGCAGGCCGCCGCGCAGCCGGTCGGGCTCGTGATGCCGATCACCGCCCCGGTCGCCGACCGCGGCCTGCTCGACGCCGACCGCCTTGCCCAGCTCACCGGCACCGACGGCGTGCTCACTGCCCAGCTCGACGCCGCGGCGGGCTCCGAGGCGATCCTCGCGATCGATCCGGCGATCCCGGCGGCGATCCGGGCCCTCGGCGAGACGGCGCCCGTCAGCGCGGTGCAGTGGCTCGATCGCCTTATGCTCGCCCCGAACGACCGCTTCGCCCTGCAGTTCGGTGACGCGGATGTCGCGGCGCAGCTGCAGGCCGGGCTGACGGCGCCGCTGCAGCCCCTGTCCCTCGAGGGCTATCTGCCGCCCGAGCCGGCCGAGCCGGATCCCACGCCCACACCGACGGAGTCGCCCGCCAGCACCGGCGACGAAGACCAGGACGGGCTCGACCTCGACGAGCTGCTCGACATCGGCGACGACCCGGGGTCGGTGTACTGGCCGGTCCCCGGACACGCGACCGCGGCGGTCATCGACGGCCTCCACGCCGCCGACCCCGAGGCAGTGACCCTGACGCCCTCCACCGCGACCGCGCAGGGGGCGGAGCTCGCCGGCGTCGCCGCCGCCGGGGTCACCGCCGGCGGGGGAGCGGCCCTCGTGTACGACGGATCGGCCTCCGCGGCTCTCGACGAGGTCGCGAAGGCCCGCGACGAGGGCGAGCGCGCCACGGCCGCCGCCGCGGCCGCCGCGGAGCTCTGGTTCGCGGGACGCGACGTGGGCGGGGCGCCCGTGCTCGTCGCCCTCGACCGCGCCACCCCCGCCCTCGCGGCCGCCGCGGACGAGACGACCGGTGAGGCGCCCGTCGACCTCGAGGCGCAGCTGGACGAGGCGCTCGACGTCGTGACGCTGAGCTCGGCGGTCGAGGCACAGAGCCTGTCCGACCTGCTCGACGCGCAGCGCCGTCGGATCGCGCCGGCCGAGAACGCCCCGAGCGACGTGCGCACCACGTTCGTGAAGGAGATCGGCGACTCCGAGCAGCGCGTCGCCCACACGGCGACCGTGCTCGAGACGCCCGACGTCCTGACGGGGCTCGTGCGGGCCGAGGCGCTGCAGGCGCTCGGGGTCGGCTGGGAGCAGCGGGCGGATGAGTGGCAGGATGCGCTCGGCGCCTTCCGCCAGCGCACCCGCGAGCGAGCCAACGCCGTCGGCATCCAGGATCCGACGCCGGTCAACCTTGTCAGCGCGGGTGCCGATCTGCCCGTGTGGGTGCGCAACGACCTGCCGTATCCGGTCACGGTCACGCTGCACGCCGACCCGCAGGATCTCCGACTCGACGTCGCCGATGAGAAGACGGTGACCATCCAGCCCTCCAGCAGCACGACCGTGCAGATGCCTGTCGAGGCGCGTGTGGGAAGCGGCAACGTCGACATCGAGCTGACCCTCCTCAGCCCGACGGGCGAGGTGATCGGACCGCGCCAGACCGTCGAGGTCGCGGTGCGCGCCGACTGGGAGCGCATCGGGATCGGCATCCTCGTCGTCCTCGTTGTGGGACTCATCGGCACCGGCATCGTCCGCACCATCCTCCGCCGCCGCCGCACCACCGCGGCCGCCGCCCGCGAGACGGATCCGGATGACGCCCCCGAAGCGCAGGATGCCGGGGACGCGCCGGACGCGGACGCCCCGGATGGCGCCGATGCCGCGGTCACGGATCCCCAGAAGACGGAGACACACCCGGATGCCTAGCCTCGGCCGCGCGAGCGCGATGATCGCCGCCGGAACCATCGCGTCCCGCGCAACGGGGCTCATCCGCGCCGTCGTGCTGGTCACCGCGATCGGCGCCTTCGGGGAGGCCTCCGACGCGTTCTCGGTCGCCAACCAGCTGCCGAACTACGTGTTCCAGGTGCTGTCGGCGGGGCTCATCACCGCGGTGCTCGTCCCGCAGATCGTCAAGTGGAGCGCGCGCGAGGACGGCGGCCGCGCCCACCTCTCGAAGCTGTTCACCCTCGGCACCATCGCGATGCTCGCGGTGACGGCCGTGGCGATGCTGCTGGCACCCTGGCTCATCGCGCTGCTCGGCCGGGACTGGGCTCCGGATCAGCGCGCGCTCGGCACCGCCTTCGCCTACTGGTGCCTGCCGCAGGTGTTCTTCTATGGGATGTTCGCGCTGATCGGCGAGACCCTCAACGCCCGCCGCGTGTTCGGCCCGTACGCGTGGGCGCCGATCGTCAACAACATCGTGTCGATCATCGGTTTCGCCGCGTTCATCGTCATCTTCGGCGGGGAGCGCAGCGAGCTGCACCAGTGGGATCCGCTGCTCATCGGCGTCTTCGGCGGCATCACGACGTTCGGCATCGTCGCGCAGACGATCGTGCTGGTGATCTTCTGGCGCCGCACCGGCCTGAGCCTCCGTCCGGACTTCCGGTGGCGCGGGATGGGGCTCGGCGACCTCCGCGACCTCGCTCGCTGGAGCTTCGCGATGCTGCTCGTCGGCCTTGTGGTCTCTGTTGTGCAACAGCAGGTGATCTCCGACGCATCCGGGGACGACGCCTCGGCGACGGTCTGGATGAACGCGTGGCTCGTGTTCATGCTCCCGTACTCGATCATCGTGATGTCGATCGGGACGCCCTACTTCACGCAGCTCTCCGAGCACGCCTCCGAAGGCCGCGACGACGAGGTGCGCGCCGACATCGGCCGCGCGATCCGCACCCTCGGGCTCCTCGTCGTGATCGCGGCCGTCGCCCTGATGGTCGCCGCCGTGCCCGCCTCCCGCGTGTTCACGGGAAGCGAGGAGCAGGCAGTCGCCGCCGCACCCGTCCTGATCGGCTTCCTCGCCAGCCTGGTGCCCCTTGCCGTGCAGTTCATCGTGCAGCGCGCGTTCTACGCGTACGGCGACACGCGCACGCCGTTCCTCTTCACCGCCTTCCAGGCCGCGATCGCCATCGGGCTCGCGCTGCTGATGCCGCTGATCTTCTCGGAGGGCTACCTGGCGGCCGCGGTTGCGTTCTGCCAGTCGCTCTCGAGCCTCGCCCAGGTGATCCTCGCCTCCTGGCTGCTTCATCGGCGCCTCGGCTCGCTCGGGATGGGCACGTCGATCTGGGCGCTGACGCGTTTTACGCTCGCGGCCATCCCGGCGGGCATCGCCGCGTTCGCGGTGTACATCCTGGCCGGTGGCGACGGAAGCTGGATGGCCGGATCGGGCATCGACGGCATCCCGGGCAAGCTCCTCGCCGCGGTCGGCGCGGGCATCCTCGGACTGATCGCGATCGTTGTGTACATCGCGATCCTCGCGCTGTTCCGCGCGCCGGAGCTGCGCACCACGGCGGGCCTCGTCCGCCGCCTCACGGGTCGCTGATCCTCCCGCCGTACCTCCCACTGACCGGGAGGCAGGTCGTCCGACCCATTGTGGCGACCGCCGACCGCCGATAGCTTTCGGGGCATCGCGGCCGGCGCGGGGGAGCGTCATGTCGCCCGGAGTACAAGGGAGTACTTGTGTCGTTTCTCGACAGGCAGCACACGATCGCACCGCCCGGCTACAGCCGCTGGCTCATCCCGCCGGCCGCTCTCGCCATCCACCTCTGCATCGGACAGGCATACGCGACGAGCGTCTACAAGAACGCACTCGTCGCCCACTTCGACACCTCGCTCACGGCGATCGGGATCATCTTCTCGATCGCCATCGTCATGCTCGGGGTCTCGGCGGCGGTGCTCGGCACCTGGGTCGAGAAGGTCGGCCCCCGCAAGGCGATGTTCACCTCGGCCTGCTTCTGGGCGGCGGGCTTCCTGATCGGCGCGCTCGGCATCGCGACGTCCCAGCTGTGGCTCGTGTATCTCGGGTACGGCGTCGTCGGCGGCATCGGCCTCGGCATCGGCTACATCTCGCCGGTGTCGACGCTGATCAAGTGGTTCCCCGACCGGCCGGGGCTCGCGACCGGCATGGCGATCATGGGCTTCGGCGGCGGCGCGCTCGTCGCCTCGCCGATCTCGCGGCAGCTGATGGCGCTCTACGACCCCGCCTACAACCCGTCCGACTCGACGTCGGTCGCCTCCGGATCGGCCGTCGCGCTGCTGTTCCTGACGCTCGGCATCGCCTACTTCCTCGTCATGATGCTGGGAGTCTTCAACGTCCGCACTCCCGCTCCCGACTGGAAGCCCGCCGGCTGGGATCCGGCATCCGTCAAGAGCAAGCCCCTCGTCACGACGGCGAACGTGTCGGCGCGCAACGCGATCAAGACGCGCCAGTTCTGGCTGCTGTGGATCGTCCTGTTCTGCAACGTCACCGCGGGCATCGGCATCCTCGAGCAGGCGAGCCCGATGATCCAGGACTTCTTCCGCGACGGGGAGGCCTCGCTCGTGACCGCGACGACGGCGGCCGGGTTCGTCGCCCTGCTGTCGCTGTTCAACATGGCGGGGCGGTTCGTCTGGTCGTCCACGAGCGACTACATCGGGCGCAAGCCGATCTACATGATCTACCTCGGCGTCGGCGTCATCCTGTACGCGCTGCTCGCGCTCGTGGGCGCCTCGAGCACCCTGCTGTTCGTCGCCCTCGCGGCGATCATCCTGTCGTTCTACGGCGGCGGGTTCGCGACCATCCCGGCCTACCTGCGCGACCTGTTCGGCACGTTCCAGGTCGGCGCGATCCACGGCCGGCTGCTGACTGCCTGGTCGGCGGCGGGAATCGCGGGTCCCCTGATCATCAACGGGTTCCTCGACGCGCGGGGCAAGCCGGGCGAGCTGGTGGCGGTCGACTACCAGCCGGCGCTGCTGACGATGGTCGCCGTGCTCGCGATCGGGTTCGTGGCGAACCTGCTTGTGCGCCCGGTGGCATCGAGGTTCCACGAGCCGCAGAAGGCGACCACGCCGGTCGCGGAGGAGGTGGCGAAGTGAGCGAGCAGAACGCCACAGGATCGGGTGCGCCCGCGTCGCAGACCGCCCGCCTGGTGGTCTCGTGGCTCATCGTGGGAGTGCCGCTCGTCTACGCGCTCGTCCAGACGATCACCTCGGTGCTGCCGCTGTTCGCCGGCTGACACTGGGACGCCGCGCGTTCTCCACAGCCTCCCGACTTTCGAACGGATGTCCGAGGCCTCTGGGATGATGGAGGCATGCCGCGGTTCACGGATTCAGACGACGTCAGCTGGGGGTTCACCCCCGCTGAACGCTCGCGCACCCGTGACGCGATCGAGCAGCTGACGTCGCTCCGTGCGGCGCGGGCGGCGCTCGACGCGCAGGAGGCGCAGCTGCTGTCCGGGGTGATGGGGATCGCCCTGGATCAGGTCGCCCGTGATCCGCACGGCAGTGCCCACGCGTTTCCGGTGCGCTCGATGGCCGCCGAGCTCGCTCTCGCGCTCCGGGAGTCGCCGCGGGCGATGCAGTCGCGGATGGACCGCGCCCACGAACTGGTGGAGCGATTCCCCGCCACGCATGCAGCCCTGCGGGCGGGCCGGATCACCGAGCGCCACGCCCGCGAGATCGCCGCGGCGGGATCGGATCTCCGAGACGACGACGCCCGCGGCGCTTACGAAGCGGACGCGGCCAGGGTCGCCGAGCACACCACCCCGCAGCGCACGAAGGCGGCCGCGCGCCAGATCGCCGAGCAGCACCACCCGGTGACCCTCGCCGAACGGCACGAGAGGGCCCGGGCCGATCGAGCGGTCTCGCTCGATGACCTGCCCGACGGGCAGGCGATGCTCACGATCATCGGTCCCGCCGTGCCCATCCACGCCGCCTACGACCGGCTCACCGGCTGCGGACAGGCGGTGAAGCGCGACCGCCGCGCCGTCACCCGCGCACTTGACGGCGTCGAACCGACGCCGGAAGACCCGGCGTACGTGAAGTACACCGACGATCGACACCTCGCCCAGCTCCGCGCGGACATCGCCCTCGACCTCCTCCTCACCGCCGAGCCCGCGGGGCACGACCTCGACAAGGCGATCACCGCGACGGTGGAGATCGTGATCCCCGTCGCCACGCTGACGGGGCTGGATGACGGGCCGGCTGCTCTCCTCGGCGGAAGCGGCCCGATCGACCCGGACACCGCTCGCCGCCTCGCCGCCGGCACGGCGGGCTGGGAGCGACTGTTCCTCGAGCCTGACACCGGGGCGCTGCTCACCGTCGATCACTACACGCCGACCGCAGCGCAGCGCCGGTTCCTCCTCGCCCGGGACAAGACCTGCCGGGTCCCGGGATGCGAGACCAAGGCCAAGCACTGCGACATCGATCACGTCGTGCCGTACTCCCGCGGCGGCCCCACCGATGTGACGAATCTCTGGCCGGTCTGCGAGGGACACCACACGATGAAGCACCACGCACCATGGGGGTTCGAGCAGCTCGCCCACGGCGGCACGCGCATCCACAGTCCCGCCGGATACGACTACACGTACGGCCCGACCCCGATCCTCTACATCGGAGGAGGCGGCCCGGCGCCGTTCTGACGCCCGGGCCGGATCAGTCCTGCAGCGCGGACACCAGCACCCCGGCCATCACCAGCAGCGTGCCGCCCACGAGGTACGGGCCGAAGGCGAGATGGCCCGGGGCGTCGGGATGGCGCCGGCGTCGGATCAGCCCGACGATCGCCTGCGGCAGCGCCAGGATGCACGCCGCGAGCAGGGCGACAGGCGTCAGCTGCCAGGCGAACAGGCCGAGGAGGAGGCCGATCGAGAGGCCGAGCTTCACGTCGCCGAGCCCGAGGCCTCCCGCGAGGCCCATCAGGAACAGGATCAGCGCGAAGCCCAGCGCGGTCAGGGTCGCGACGACCGCCATCGGGATGCCGTCCCCGACGATCGCGGCGACCCACACCAGGGCCGCCAGGAAGGCGGCGAGCGGCAGGGTCAGCAGGTCGGGAAGCCGCTGCTCGCGCGCGTCGACCACGGCGAGCGCGATGCCGACCAGCACAAACGCGGCGAGCGCGATCCACCGCAGGGCACCGCCGGCGAGCCCGAGCGCGGCCCCGACGACCGCGGCCGCCCCGACGACCGCGCCGAGGCGGGCCGGGGTCGTCCGGAGAGCGGTCAACTCGCGGCGGCGGCGCGACCGCTGAGGCTCGCGAGCACCTCGTCGACGCGCGTCGCGCTCGCCCACCCGTAGACGCCCGCAGGACCGGTGAACGGCGTGCCGCGCACCTGGGCCAGGGCGTGCTCGGCAGCCGCGGGATGCACGGCCTCCCCGTCGGCGCGGCTCACGGCCGCAACCGCGGTCAGGTCGGTGACGACATCGGGGTGAAGGCTCATCCCGTCGCCCGCGTATGGCACGTACGGGGTGCCGTCGTCGGCCGTCCCCATCCACTGACGCAGATCGTTCACGCGGGTGCGAAGCAGGGCCATCCGCGTCGCCTCGTCCTCGATGTGCGGCATCAGCAGGTCGGCGACGCGCTCGGCGGGCTGCCCCGGCCAGGTCACGAGCAGCGCGGCGAGCTCGAGGGCCTGCGCCATCGCGGTGCCCGACGGGCGTCCGGTCGCCTGATTGATCGGCGGCACGCCCCGCACACCGCGCAGCTGCACCGGTCCGAGCACAAGCACCGCGGGGCGGTCGTCGCCGTTGTCGGATGCCCGCGCGGCCATCGCGGTCGGGGCGGAGTCGATCGACACGGGAAGCGTGTCGAGGTCGTCGCCCTCGTCGACGGTCGCCGCGGCGAGGAGTTCGGCGAGGGCCGTGCGCTCGCGCGCCCCCAGCAGCTGCGGGTGGAACGGGATCGACACCGGCGTCCCCGGCAGCTCGAGCCGGGCGCTGGACACGTCGTCGACGACCATCCGCCATCCCGGATGCGCCTCGTCCACGACGATCGAGACCGGCGCGGTTGCATACCGAGCGCGCGTGTTCAGGATCGCCGCGCGCTGCGCGTCGCTGAGCGGCTCGCTGAAGAGCATGAGCTCCGGGGCCCACGCCTCGGCGCCCCCGGGACGCACACGTGCGGCGCTGAGCGTCGGCACACCGAGCCGCGCGAGCCCCGCGTCGGCCGCAGCGGCGAGGGCGTCCACCCCGTGCAGCGCGTCCGCCGCCGTGTCGACGAAGCGGGTGTGGCGCGAGGACAGCTCCCGGGGCACTGTGACGTCGTCGCCGACGACCGTCACGCGCAGCTGCTCCGACCACGGGTTGAGCGCGACCTCCAGCAGCAGCGCGGTCAGCACGCTCTCGCGGAGCGTCTCGTTCGCGCACACGAGAGCGAGGGATCCGAGGCGCTCGAGGTCGGCGAACAGGATGCCGCCCGCCGCGTCGCGCCCGATGCCCGCCAGGGCGGGGTACGGCGCCGGCAGCCCACGCCCAAGCGCGGGAAGCTCGCCGAGACCGGCGGGACCGAGGCCGATCGACCACACGAGACCGGCGTCGTCCGCGCGCGTGTACGGCGCCGGCAGGCCGGCGGGCCCGGTGAGGTACAGGGTCAGCGCATCGGCATCCGCGCGCGCCACGTACACGGCCGGCAGCGGCGCACCGGTCTGCGACGCCCACGCCGCGAGGTGGCCGAGCACGGTGTCGATCGCGGTGGCGCCGGCGAGGTCGGCGGCCTCCTCCAGCCGCCGCTCGTAGTCGACGGCTGCCGCCGACAGCGGCGCCGCGGAGGCTCCGAGGGATCCGGCCCGACGGCGGGCACGGCGCACGGCGAGCAGCCCCACGAGACCGGCCGCGAGCACGCCGCCGACACCGCCGGCGGCCGCGGCCGCCGCGACCTCGGCACCGCCCGCGCCTCCACCCTGATCGGCGGCCGCTCCCGAGTCGGCGGATCCGTCGGCTGATCCGGCGTCCGATCCAGTCGCCCCGCCGTTCTCGACCGTCCCCGCGCCGGCATTGCTGTTGCCCACGGGCACGGCGATCTGGGTCACTGTCGTGACGGTCTTCACCGTCGGGACGTTGACGGTCTGTCCCGGGAAGATCAGATCCGGATCCTCGATCCCCTGCGATGCGGCGTGGATCTCGGGGTAGCGGGCGCCGTCGCCGAGCTCCTGCTCGGCGATGTCCCACAGGGTGTCGCCACTGACGATCGTGCGCTGCTCGAGCGTGTTGACCTGCTCCTTCTTGACCAGGTTCTTCACCACCGTCTGCGGCGCGGCCGCCTGGGTCGCCGACGCCGAGCTGGACGAAGAGCTCGACGACGAGGTGGGGGAGTCCGCCGCGATCGCCGCTGTCGGCGCCACGCCGACGGCGAGGATCGTCGCGATCAGCACGCCGGCCGCCTTCTGCTGCCAGCCGAGGCCCGCGATCCGGATCGGGCGCCGCGAGCGCCCCGCGGCTCCGAGCTCGGCGAGCTGGTTCGGGATCTCGATGAGGAACCCGATCGCGAACGTCGCCCAGGCGATCCAGCCGACGAGCGGCAGCACCGTGCCGAGCAGGAACGACCCGCTGTAGTCGGGCAGCGTCATCGCCCGCACGAGTTCGTCCCACGACGGGATCGGATTGCCCGCGAGGAACACAAGCGCGGCCGGGATGCCGACGAGCAGCGCCGCCGTGAGAATCAGCGCGAGCAGCGCCTTCACGATCCGGATCATCCTGTTCTCCTTATCCCCCCATGAGCCACGCGGGCCCTGGTTTCGGATGCGTCCTGTCTGTCGACCCTAGGACTCTCGCGCCCGGCTGGCGATGGGCACGACGGCCCGGGGTCACCCCTCGGCCAGGCTCAGCCGGCGCACTCGTCCGACTCGTCCTGCAGCGTGTCGAAGCCGGTGACGTACCAGCGTTCCTCATCGGGCCAGTAGGCGAGCGTGAGCTGGTCCTTCCAGGGGCCGAGCGGCGGCACCTCCTCGCCCGCGGCGTCCTCGCCGACGGTGTCGCTGTAGTCGGCGCAGCCGAACAGCGTGACCGCTCCGAACGGCACCTTCTCGCCCGCGAAGGTCGACTCGGAGGCGAAGCTCTGCCCGTCGAGCAGAGACCACTTCGTGCCGCCCTTGGTGATCGTGATGCCCGCCTCCGCGTCCGAGTTCTGGATGTTCTGGACGGTGTCGAGGGCGGCGTCCCGCGCGACCTCCTCCAGCGGCGAGACGTCCGTGGGGTCCTCGCTGAGAGTGACCTCGTCCCAGATCCGGAAGAACTCGAGCGCCACCTCGTTGGCGGCGGCGATCGCCTCGTCCTGGGTGGTGACGGCCGTCTTCGTGGGGGTGGGCGTGGGTGTCGGTGACGCGCTCGACGGAGCGACAGAGGGTGCGTCACTGCAGCCCGCGAGCAGCAGCCCGCCGAGCAGCAGCGCGCCTGCCATCGTCATGGCTCGCTTGTTCATGCACTCTCCTTCGCTCAGCCCGCGGGCGAGGTGTTCACCGTCTGCAGCTCGTTGACCTCCACGCGCGTGGTCGATGTGGTCGTGAGCGGGATGGATCCCGACCGGCCGCCGGCCGTCCAGTCGAACACCCAGTTGGTGGTCTCCGTCACCGTGAAACGGTCTCCCGGCTGGTCCGCGCTGGTGCGCGAGTACACGTGACCGCAGTCGGGCGACTCGCGCCATCCGAATCCCGCCTGGTAGGGCTGCCCGGCCGTGCCGCAGGTGACGGTCGTACCGTCGCCCATGTTCCACTGGAAGGACGTGATCCGCATCGTGCCCGTCACGGCGAGCCCGCCCTCGGAGTCGGACACCGACCACCCCTGCGAGGTGCCTTGTCCGGGGTTGGCGACCCACATCCACACCGGCACCCCCACATGGGTGCGACGATGACCCCATTCCGGATTCGTGCGCGGGGCCATGCCGATGTCGATCGGCTCCACGGTGAGGCGAGCGAGCACAGCCGCTGCGGCGACGCCGGGGTCGATGGTCGGCTCCCCGTCCGCGATCCAGACGAAACCCGGGGCGCATGGGCCGATCATCAGGTGGAGCGGCTCGCAGTACATCGTGCCGCAGTGGTACCACGTGCCAGGTCCTTCTCCCGCCCCCAGCATCGGCGGGTGCCATCCCTCCGGCGTCTGCCCCTCTGCCGGTTGCGGGTCGACGGGCGTGATGTAGCAATTGCGCGGCGAGTACCAGGTCCAGCCGCCGACCGAGCATGGCACTTCGCGGTCGCCGGAGTAGCACTTCGGCGGCTCGCCGCCGCCGGTGCTGCCGGTGTCCTCGTCGCTGCCCTGGTCGCCGTTGCCTTCGCCCTGGTTTCCGTCATCGCCCGAGTTGCCGTCACCCACGTCGCACGTCCGTGAACCACAGCCGGCGGGGCCGTTCCCGTTGCCGTTTCCGTTGGCCGCAGCGGGAACAATTGCGGGGCTATCGGCAGCCGCCGGGAGTGCCGGCATCAGCATGGCCAGCACGAGCACGATCGCCGCGATCACGGCGTGCATCCGGGACAGCGTTCCTGTCGCCATCTCATTTCTCCTCATCGGCTCACCAGGTCCGCGCTCGCCGACGCGCTCACCGGCAGGCACCCGATGCCGATCGCCGACAGGAACTGCGTCGGCTGGCACTTCTCGACGCTCACGTGCAGGCTGTCGCCCTCGCGGACGGCGGAGCCGCCGTATCCGGCCGCATCCATGTAGCTGCGTGCCTGAGCGGCCGCCGCGTCGCCGAGGCGCACCGTGCCGCTGTCGATCGCGCCGCCCGCCTCGAGCACGTTCGCGCCGGCGCGCGCTGCGGCCTGTGCGACGGCGTACGCCTGGGTGTGTGCGTTGGCGTTTGCGGCGCCGTCGATTCCCAGCCCGAGCAGGGGGATGATGCCGATCATCAGCACCACCATCAGCATCGTGACGTTGCCGCGCTCGGCGGCGTCACGGATGCGTTCGCGGATCCGGATCATCTCAACCTCGTTCCCTGAAGGCGTCGACCGGCACGGTCACGCTCGCCCGCAGCTCGCGCGACCCCGGCAGCCCGACAAGGGCGGCGCGGGCGAGGTCGACGGTGCACGACACGTGAGCCGTGACCCGGCCGATCGTGCCGATCGCTGCCTGCAGTCCGACGGCCTGGATCGTGACGTTCATGCCGGCGCACTCGACGCCCGACTGCTGCAGCGACGAGTGCGCGAAGGCGCGCGCGGCGTCGGCGGCCGCGGCATCCGTGCTCTCGAACGACGCGGCGCGCGCCGCGGAGGCCGCCGCGCTCTGCACCGCCTGCTCGGCCGTCATCATCCGTACCGAGGCTCCCATCAGCACGAGGAACAGCGCCATCGGCACGCCCCATGCGGCGACCTCGAGCGTCGAGGTTCCCCGCTCGGGGCGGGAGAGCAGATGGCGAATGCGGGCGAGCATCAGTCGATCCACCGTTCCGTCGGCGCCGAGACCCGGTGCTCGACCCGCTGACCGAGCCATGACACGAAGCTCGTCGACACGCCGCTGACGGTGGCCGTCGTCACCTCCGGGCCGCGCTCGACCTGGATCGCCGCGCTGTCCATCGGGGTGCCGGCGAGATAGTCGCGCGCCGCGGCCTCTCCGGCGCCGCCCGTGCCGCCGACCACGCGGGCGGTGTTCAGGGCGATCGTGGCGGCCGCCTGCGTGACGTTCGAGTTGTGGAACTGGATGCCGACGTGCAGCGCGATCGCGAAGAACAGCAGGATCGCCGGGTAGATGATGACGTTCTCCAGCGTCACCACTCCCCGTTCGCGGGCGCTCCGATCACCGGATCCGCGCAGGCGGATCCGGTCGCCGAAGAGCGCCCGGCGCTGCATCGGCCCGCGTCAGAGCCCGGTGGGGATCTGCGCGGCGAAGCTGTTGATGATCGCGACGATGCCGGCGATGACCGCCACCGCGACGATGCCGATGCCTGCCGCCCAGAGCACCTGCTCAAGAGTGACGGCGCCGCGCTCGGATTCGGCGAACAGGGTGCGGATGCGACCGCGCAGGGCGCTGCGCGTCTCGCGGCTGATGGTGCTCATGTTCTCTCCTCGTGTGGATGGATCGTGTGGATGGATCGTGTGGGCGGAATAGGGCGAACAGATCAGGATGACAGGAATGCGTCGAGCACGAAAGGCGTGCCGATGAGCAGCAGAAAGATGAAGCCGGTGGCCGCCATCGGGATGACCATCGCCGTCGTCGACTTGTTCGCCTGCTCCTGCCGCTCGTTCAGCAGGCGGTTTCGCAGGCTCTTTCCCTGCGCGCGCAGGGTCTCGTAGACGGAGGCGCCCTCCTCGCCGGAGAGGCGCATCCGTCGGGCGAGCTCGGTGAGATCCGGCACGTCGATCTCGATGCTCAGCCGCTCGAGGGCGTCCCACGCGGCGATGCCGGCGTAGCGGGCCTGAGCGAGCTCCTGGCTGAGGCGCACGAACACCCAGCTGCGCCCGACGCGCGCCGCCGACTCGAGCGCACGGCTGGGCGAGGCGCCGCGGTTGCGCTCGCTCGCCACCAGCTCGAGGTACACCGCGACTGCGCGCGAGAACTCGGCACGCGCCTCCGCTGCCTGGCCGCGCACGATGAGGTTCGGCACGAACCATCCGGCGATGGCAAGCGGCAGGCCGAACAGCGCGGGGATGTAGAACGCGCTGAGACCGAGCGCCTGGAACACGAAGCCGATCGCCAGCGGGGCGATGAGGAACACGCCCGCCATGAGCACCTTCTGGGTCATGTAGCGGTTCGTGCTGAGCCCGATCAGCTTGAGGTCGACGAGCGGGAGTCGGAAGCCGGGCAGGCCGGAGAGCTGCCGGATGGCGCGCGCGCCGATCTGCTCGTTGAGCGTCGCCGCGGTCGGACCGCCGACCTCCGACGCGATTCCCCGGCCGCTCAGCCGCTCGAGCGCCGCTCCCAGCGAGGGAGCAGCAGGCACGAGGGCCGCCACGACGAGGGCGAGACCCGCGCCCGCGAGCACCCCAGGCAGCAGCATCATCCACGGGGGCATGTCAGCGCGCTCCTCTCTCGCTCGGCACGAGGATGCGCGGGCCCGGCTTGCTGCGCGCGACGCGCTTCAGCGCGAACAGCAGCAGGATGTCGAGCGCCACGTACAGCGCCAGCAGCAGCTGACCGAGGGGAGTGCTGTAGGGCGCCGAGTAGTCGCGCGCGACGAACAGCAGCGCGAGCACGCCGATCGTGATGTACACGACCATGCGCACCTCGTTGCGAGGGCCGGCGCGCTCGGTCTCGATCTGCCGGCGGGCGCGCACCTCCGAGAGGATGCTCTCCGCAAGATCCTCGAGGGCCGTCGCGAGACCCGGCCCGCGCAGCTCGGCCTTCAGCAGCAGGTGGGCGACGACGAGGTCGCCGGTCTCGTCGTCGAGCTCGTCGGCGAACAGGCGCAGGGCCTCGTCGGTGGGCGTGCGCGAGTTCAGCCGCGCGACAAGCCGCGTCACCTCGGGCTTGATCGCCGCCGGGCAGCTCGCCCGCGACGCGCTGATCGTGCGCTCGAGGCCCGCACCGGCCACGGTGAGGCCGGCGAGGCTGCGCGTCCACGACTCAAGCGCGTCGAGGCGGGCGATCGTGAGGTCGTCGCCCTGAGCGCTCAACAGCCACGGCACGCCGATCACCGCGAGCGGCACGATGACGATCAGGACGACCCAGCCGGTGAACAGCGCGGCGACCAGCCCGATGCCCGCGCCGACGAGCAGCTGGATGCGCCGGGCGGGGCTCAGCGTGAAGGTGGGAAGCGTCCGGCGCCGTGCGGTGGCGGGACGCGGCGGGAGAGCGATCGCGAGCAGCACGATCACCGCGCCTCCCATCGCGACGAACAGCGCCAGGATCACCAGGGGCATGTCACTCGCCGCCCCTCAGCCCGGCACCGTCGTAGCCGACGTCGTGAAGGGTCTCCATAAGCTGCGGCGAGGGAAGCGTGTCGCGCACGAGATGGCGCTGACGCTTGTCGAACCGGTAGACGAGGGACGCCACGGGCCGGCCGTCGTTCGACGATTCTCCGGGCAGGATCTCGGCGATCTCCGTGACCGCGCGGCGCGGCCGCTTCGTGACAGGATCCGTCATCTTCGCGATCTGCACCACGAGCCGGATGTTCTGCTCGATCATCCGGTACGCGTAGGTGGGCGTCGAGTTGTGCCCGCGCGAGAGCATAAGCGCCGACATGCGGTCGATCGAGTCGTCGGCGCTGGCGGCGTGAAGGGTCGACAGCGAGCCGACACCCGACTGCATCGCCTGCATCATCGCGTAGATCTCGGGACCGCGGACCTCGCCCACGACGAAGCGCTGGGTGTCGAGGCGCAGCGTGTCGTACACGAGGTCCTCGAGCGTGATCTCGCCGGGCAGGCGGCCATCCGGAAGCGGCTCGCCGCCGCCGGGCCGGTACTCGAGCGACGTGACGCGCGGGTGCCGGTGCGGGATCTTGTCGAGGTAGAGCTCGCGTTCCATCTCGATCGTGACGAGCTTCTCGTCGGCCGGGATGCAATCGGCGAGCGCGCGCAGCAGCGTGGTCTTCCCCGCGCCGGGGAATCCGCTGGTGACGATCGAGACGCCCGCGCGCACCGCCGCCGCCAGGAAGTCGGCCGCGTCGCGCGTGATCGTGTCGCGCTCGACGAGGTCGTCGAGCGTGACGTCGACGAGGCGGTGGATGCGCAGAACGATGGTCGGTCGCACCGCGACGGGGGCGGCGACGGCCGCAAGACGCGCGCCTCCGGGCAGGTCGAGGTGAAGCCGCGGGCTGGCCGACGTGAAGCTGCGCGCGCCCTCACCCGACCGCGTGGCGAGCATGTTGATGTGGCGGGTGAGGTCCTCATCCGATTCCGCGACCGGATACTCGTGGCGCACGACCCGGCCGTCGGCGTAGGAGAGCCAGACGTCGTCGAAGCCGTTGATGTGGATGTTCTCGACGCCGTCCTCGTCGACGAGCGGCTGAAGCCGGCCGAGGCGGAAGATCGCATCGAGCACCGCCTGCCGGATCGCCTGCTGGAAGCGGGCGGGCCAGCGGGAGTGGACGCCGTCGCCCGCACGCGTCTGCGCGTCCACCCGGGTGCGGATGAGGTCGTCGATGTGCTCGGTCGCGATCGCCACGCGCTGCGGCTCGGGAAGGTTGGGCTCGTCCGTCAGACGCTGCGACAGAGCGCGCGACACCTCGTCCGTGATCGCGTCGATCTCGTCCCACGGGAGGCGGCTGCGCTCCTCGAGCGAGCCCTTCCAGCCGTCGGACGCCCCGGGCCGTGCCAACGCCGAGGGCTCACCGGGCGGACCGGGCTCGACGGTCCGGGTCGACGGCAGCAGCTCATGCGGCGCGAACGCGAGCCACTCCGAGCCACTCGCCGGCACTGTCTGCACGCGGATGGGGTTGGTGTCGGACGCCGGCTCGCTCGCCGCGGGTGCCGGTGCCGGGGCCGCCGCCGGGGCCGCAGCGTCGGGGGAGCGGCGCGAGCTGCGCTGTCCCGCACGGGTGAGGTGCTCGGCCGCCCTGGCGAGGTTCGCGGCGCCGGCGGACTGCGCCGGCTGCGCGGGGGCAGCTTCGGTCTGGGCGCCATCCGCCTGGGCGCCATCGTTCTGGGCGTCGCCCGGCGCGCCGCGGAAGAACGGCAGGTCGGAGAGGGGCGGCGCCTCGGCGGGGGTGTTCGACTTGTCGTTCACGCGGGCACCTCCTCGCGCGGGGCGCGCTGCGCGAAGGTCTCGTCGTACGCCGTGCGCACCGTCTGGAGCGCGCGCGCATAGCGCGTGCGCCGGCGGCCGGGTTCGGCGTGGAACGTGAACTGGGCGGCTCCGCGCGGATCCGACGGAAGCGAGCCGACGAGGTGGAGTCCAAGGATCTGCGCGATCTGCGACGCAGGATAGGCGGCGCCGATCACCGGATGATCCACGACGAGCAGGTCCATCCACTCGCCGTGCCCGATCTGCTCCATCGATTCCCGCAGCCAGCCGACCTGCGCCGATCCGGCGTCGCTGCGCTGCACGTGCGGGTGGAGAGCCGCGACGCCGGGGAGCGTCGCCTCCACAACGAGCGTGACCGACTCGGCCTCGCGCAGCATGTCGATCCGCTCGTCATCGACCGTGATCCGACCGGCGTCGATGAACACGTCGATTCCGCGTGCTTCGACCACGCGGAGCGCGTCCACCAGCGTCCGCCAGAACCGCGGATCGATCGACCGCGCGGCGCGCAGCGACGTGAAGCCGGGGACGACGTGCGCGTTCTCACCCAGCTGCACTGCCTGATCCCACACGGCGCCCTCGTCGAGGCGACCGTAGTAGTCGGCGACGGTCAGCTCCGTGAGACCCGTGATGTGCGGCACCTGCCCGCGCAGGGCGCCGGGAAGGATCTGCGAGGTCGATGCGGTGTCGGCCTCGACGATGAGGACGGGCCGGTTCCACTCACTGGCGAGCCCGACGACGGCGGTCGTCACTCCCGGCGCGCCGCCGGCCGATGCGAACAGCACGACAGCCACGGGTCACTCTCCCGTGACGGTGTCGAGAACCAGCGCGACGCGACCCGACGCGGCGCGCGCGGCGATGTCCGCAGCCTCGTCGGACGGGACGACGAGGTCGATCACCCACGTGCCGGCCTCGGCGTCCTCGCGCACCGTGAAGACGGATGCGGCGAAGGTGCGCGGCGTCTCCGCGGGCGGGTCTCCCTGCGCCACCGGGGTGTCGACGAGGCGCACGCGGTCGCCCGCGGCAAGAGGGTACGCGGGCAGCTGGGCCCGGGTGAGGGAGACGCCGACGATGGACGAGCTCGACGGCACAGCCAGGGCGTCGCCGACGTTCGCGGAGGTCACGAGCGTGCCCGCGGGAAGGTCGACGAGCGCCGTGCGGCCGACGACCGTGTCGGCGGCATCCGCCGTGACGGCGTCGAGATCCTGCCCACCGGCGACCTGGATGGCCCGCAGGTCCTCCGCGGCGACGGTGTCGCCGCGTCCGACATCCGCCGAGACCACCAGCACGCTGACGGTGCGCGTCATGTTCGTGACGAGCCAGACAGTCGCGAGCCCACCGAGCACGATCAGCGCGATGCCGAGGGCGATCATCGCGGGGCGACGGCGCGACCGGACGGGACGGTGTCGGGCGACGCGGACGCTCTCGGCATCCGGCGTCGGAGTGTCCGACATCGAGCTGTCCACGGTCGTGGTCATCAAGGGCCCCCAGCCTTGCGCGCGTCCGCGGCGCGGCGCGCGCGGATCGGAACAACGCCTAGGGTAACGACTTCGTGCGAACGGTGCCTGCTCGCAGGGTGGGCACCTGCACCCGTCCTGGCCTCCAGGTCAAGCCTCTGTCACCGGGCGCAGCGGACTGATTGCCTGAACATCCTCACGCCGCGCAGTCGGCGTCCGAACGAGAGGCACACCAATGAGCACAGCATCCCGACGCACCGGAAGCTACGCGGACACTCCTTTGCAGAAGGTCGCGCTGGTATTCGGCATCGTCTTCCTCATCGTCGGCCTGGGGGGCTTCATTCCCGGTCTGACGTCCAACATCGAATCGCTGCAGTTCGCCGGACACGAATCGGAGGCGATGCTGCTCGGCATCTTCCAGGTGTCGATCCTGCACAACATCGTCCACCTGCTCTTCGGCATCGTTGGTCTGCTGGCGGCCCGCTCGTTCGGCGGCTCCCGTGCATATCTGATCTGGGGTGGCGCGCTCTACGCCGTGCTGTGGCTGTACGGCCTGTTCGTTCCGCACGACCACGCCGCCAACTTCGTGCCGCTGAACACCGCGGACAACTGGCTGCACTTCGTGCTCGCTGTGACGATGATCGGCCTGGGCCTGCTGCTCGGCCGCGGAGCGCGCGACGCCCTCCGAAGCTGATCGGTTCCACGTCCGGGGTATTACATAGACATTGATCTATGGAATACCCCGGACGTACCATGTGTTCTGGCAGTCGGAACCTAGGAGGCGCTCGTGCGACAGCTCATCATCATCGGATCGGGACCGGCAGGCCTGACCGCCGCCATCTACGCGGCGCGCGCGAACCTGAAGCCGCTCGTCGTGGCCAGCTCGGTCGAGGTCGGCGGTGAGCTGATGAACACCACCGAGGTCGAGAACTTCCCCGGCTTCCCCGAGGGCGTCATGGGCCCCGACCTGATGGCGAAGATGCAGGAGCAGGCCGAGAAGTTCGGCGCCGAGATCGCCTACGACGACGTCACCGAGCTTGATCTCGCCGGCGACATCAAGAAGGTCACGCTCGGCAGCGGCAAGACCGAGGAGGCGGAGGCCGTGATCTTCGCGACCGGATCCGCCTACCGCAAGCTCGGCATCGAGGGCGAGGACCGCCTCTCCGGCTACGGCGTCTCCTGGTGCGCCACGTGCGACGGCTTCTTCTTCCGCGAGAAGACGATCGCCGTCGTCGGCGGCGGCGACTCCGCGATGGAGGAGGCCACCTTCCTCACCAAGTTCGCGTCGAAGGTGTACGTCATCCACCGCCGCGACACGCTCAAGGCCTCGAAGATCATGCAGGACCGCGCCCTCGCGAACGAGAAGATCGAGTTCATCTGGAACGCCGAGGTCGCCGACATCCTCGGCGACGAAGCGGTGACCGGCGTGACGCTGCGCGACACGGTCACGGGGGAGACCCGCGACCTGGCCCTGGAGGGCCTGTTCATCGCGATCGGCAACGACCCGCGCACGCACCTCGTGCACGAGAAGCTCGACCTCACCGAGGACGGCACCATCTGGGTGGATGGCCGCTCGTCGCGCACGTCGGCCCCGGGCGTCTTCGCCGCCGGCGACGTCATCGACCCCTCCTACCGCCAGGCCGTCACGGCCGCGGCGAGCGGCACGGTCGCGGCGCTCGACGCCGAGCACTACCTCGCCGCCCGCGGTGACGCCGGCGAGCCCGCCCCCGCCGAGGACCAGCTGGTCGAGGCGAACGCGTAACAGGAACAACTCGCCACCCATCCGCGTTGCGGATGGAGAACGACTTTCACGACAGGAGACTCACATGACCGCCAAGGCCACCACTTCGGCCACCTTCGAGCAGGACGTGCTGCAGGCCGAGGGTCCTGTGCTCGTCGACTTCTGGGCTGCCTGGTGCGGCCCGTGCCGCATGGTCGCGCCCGTCCTCGACGAGATCCAGGCCGAGAACCCCGACAAGATCACGGTTCTCAAGCTCAACGTCGACGAGAACCCGGATCTGGCGATGAAGTACCAGATCACGTCGATCCCGGCGATGAAGGTCTTCTCGGGCGGCGAGGTCGCCACCACGATCATCGGCGCCAAGCCGAAGTTCGCCCTCGAGCAGGACCTCGCGGAGTTCCTGAAGTAATCGACTCCGCTCACGACGGAACCCCTGGCCCATCGGGTCAGGGGTTCCGTCGTTGTGGGGAGCGCGATCCGGATCCGCATGATCCGGGCGGGCACCCTCGGCAGGTCAGGACACCGGCACGAGCTCCTCGAGCCGGCGGTAGCTCGCCTCCATGCCGTCCGTCATCCCGGTGGCGAGCACCATCTCGCGCACCTCGGCGCTCGGGTAGGTGATCACGAGCGTCAGCAGCGTGCCGCCGTCGACCGGAGTGAGGGTGAGCTCGTTGCGCGACGGCTCGCCGGGCATGCCGATCATCGCCTCGGTCGTGACCTCGCGGTGCGGCGCGTGCGACTCGAGCAGCTCTCCCTCGAAGCCGAACCCGTCGGATCCGTCCTCTCGCGTCCACTCCTGGCGGAACCGGTCGCCGACGTTCTCCGCGGCGTCCGCCACGGTCATCACCCAGCCGTCGGGTCCGAGCAGCCAGCGCTTCATAAGCTCGGGGTCGTGGTGAGCGCGCCACACCTGCTCGACGGTGCCCCGGATGACGCGGCTGACGCGCACCTGGGTGTCGCCGATGAGCTGGGCCGCGACGGGGAGGTCTGCCGCGAAGGCCCGAAGATCCTCGAGCACGGCGTCGATCTGACCCATGGCGGAGGTCATCCCCTGCTCCATTCCCATCTCGACGAGCTGCTCCATCTCCTCGAGCGAGGGGAACGTGGTCACCGTCACCAGCCGCGATCCGGCGTCCGTCTCCGTGAACGAGAAGGTCATCAGCATCGTCGGCATGTCGGTGTTGAGGGTGCCGTCCTCGCGGGCGAACCCGTCGCGCACGGTGAACGAGCGGCCCTCGTCGACCGCCTCGAACTGCCAGAGGCCTCCGGAGCGCGAGCCGTCCGGGCCCGTCATGTAGTAGCTGGACGTTCCTCCGGGGAACACGTCGTGGCGCGTGAAGGTGGCCGGCCACTCCGGCGGACCCCAGAAGCGCTCGATCTGGCGCGGGTCGACGTAGGCGTCCCACAGTCGGCGGACGCCCACCGGGAAGTCGGCCGTGACGGTCATGGTGAGGGCGTCGAGGTCCTTCTCGACAGAGGTGAGGGGCATGATCTTGCCTTTCTGCGATTCCTGTGGGGTCATTCCTCGGTCAGCAGGTCATCGAGGCGGGCGATGCGGCCTCGCCAGATCTGCTCGAACCGGTCCAGCAGCGCCTGCGCGCGCCGGATCCGCTCGGGGTCGCCGCGCACGATGCGTTCGCGGCCCTGCGGGTGCTTCGTCACGAGCCCCGCTCCTTCCAACACCGCGACGTGCTTCTGCACGGCCGCGAAGGACATGTCGTAGGCCGCGGCGAGCTGCGACACGGTGGCCTCGCCCGCGAGGGTCCGGCGCAGGATGTCGCGGCGCGTCGCGTCGGCGAGGGCCCGGAAGATCCGGTCCACCTCGTCGTCGGTGAGTTCCGTTTGTACAACCATTTGGTTGTACGTTAGCGCATGCGACGCGGATGTCAACAGGGGGAGGAGAAGATCCTCGTCCGGATCAGCGGGCGTCGGAGACGCGCACGACGGCATCCCAGCGACGGTGAGTGTTCTCCTGGCCGATGAGCCGCCAGACGGCGCGGGTCAGCTGGGGGTACTCCTGCGCGATCAGTCGCAGCAGGCGCTGATTGCGCGCGTGCGTGGGGCGCAGGCCGCCGTCGGCCTCGATGTGCTCGGCGCGGAGGGTGAAGACGACGAGCTCGTCGACCGTCGGCAGATCCTCCATGAACTCCCACGGGTCTTCGCCACCCCGCAGCCGCTCGTGCACGAGGGCCGCGAGCTCCTCGGCGGCCTCTGCGCGCAGCACCTCGACGCTCGCGCGCCGCCGGGGCAGGTCCATGGGGTCGTTCACCCATCAAGGCTACGCGCGCGAGCCTGGGCGGGATCCGGATGTGCAAACTCTGTCTGCCCGTGACGTCGCCCTCACGAGGGCAGAGGAAGGGGCCGACGGACCTCGGATCCGCCGGCCCAGGGGGAGCGCTCAGTGGTTGCGGAGCTTGTCGATCAGCTCGTCCTTCTTGAGGTTCGAGACGCCCTCGATGCCGAGGTCCTTCGCGCGGTCGCGCAGTTCGTCGACGGTGCGGTCCTCGTAGTTCTCCGCGGCGCCGCCACGCTCGCCGACCTCATCGCGCCCGTCGCGCGCCGCGGCGTTGGCGATCCGGGCGGCCTTCTCCTTCGAGTTGCCCTCGTCGCGGAGCTTCTCGTAGAGCTTCTCGTCCTTGATGCTGTTGTTGGGCATGTCAGAACCCCTTTCCTCCTGTCACCGGAAGCACGGCGCCGGACGTGTACGACGCCTCGTCGCTTGCGAGGTAGACGTAGGCCCCCGCGAGCTCGACCGGCTGGCCGGCCCGGCCGAGCGGGGTGTCGGCCCCGAACTCCTTGACCTTCTCGGCCGGGAACCCAGTGGCCGGGATGAGCGGCGTCCAGATCGGGCCGGGGGCAACGGCGTTGACGCGGATGCCCTTCTCGCCCAGTTCCTCCGCGAGCGCCTGTGTGAAGGCGACGAGCGCCGCCTTCGTCATCGCGTAGTCGAGCAGGCCCGGTGCCGGGCTCGACGCCTGGATCGACGTGGTGACGATGATCGATGCCCCGGGAGACATATGCGGCACCGCCTCGCGCGCGAGCAGCATCGTCGACACCAGGTTCGTGTGGAACGTCCGCTCGATCTCGGAGGTCGTCAGGGTTTCGACGCCGTCGCGCTGGCGCTGGTATGCCGCGTTCGGAATAAGGATGTCGAGGCCACCAAGTTCGCTCCGGGCCGCGGCCACGACGTCCACGCACGCCTGCTCCTCGGTGAGGTCGGCGGGAAGGAGGACGCACTTGCGCCCCGCCTCGCGGATGAAGCGCTCGGTTGTCTGCGCATCCTCTTCCTCCTCGGGGAGGTAGACGATGGCGACGTCGGCGCCTTCGCGCGCGTAGGCGATCGCGACGGCCCGGCCGATGCCGGAGTCTCCACCGGTGATGAGCGCCTTGCGTCCCTCGAGCCGGCCGCGGCCGACCCAGCTCGTCTCGCCGTGATCGGGGGTGGGCTCCATCGCCTCGGTCATGCCCGGCTGGCTCGGCTGCTCCTGCTCCGGGAAGCTGCCCGAGGGCTCACGCGGATCGGACTGGTTGAGAGTGTCGTCGGTCACGAGGCCTCCTTGGCGTGGGTGTCGGTATGACGATCACGCTAGAGACTCGAGCCGCGCCCTCCCACCCCCTTGACGGAACAGGACGCCGCGCCTAGGTCCGCTGCTTCACGGGCGCTGACGTGTCACGCCACGGCTTCGACTCGTCGCTGCGCTCCTCGCTCACCCAGTTTCGACTGCGTTCGCTGTCGCTCACTCCGCTCAACGACCGGAGGGTTGTGCCCGCCCACCGGTCGTTGAGCGGAGCGCAGCGGAGTCGAAGCCGGCGGGTGCCCTCCCATGACAACGGGACCTCACCCATCCCGGTCGTTGAGCGGAGCGAAGCGGAGTCGAAACGGGCTGAGCGAGCGCTAGCGAGTTGAAGCCGGCGGGTGCCCTCCAACGACAAATGGACCTCAGTTGCCGTAGCCCTCTTCGCCGAGTTCCGCGAGGATCCGGTTCAGGTCCTGGATCGTTGCGAAGTCGATCTTGATCTGGCCCTTGCGGGAGGTCAGGTCGATCTTCACCTTGGTGTTCAGGCGGTCGCCCAGACGATCGGCGACGTCGTTGAGGAACGCACGACGCGCTCCCGGCTGCGGCTTCGGCGCCCGGGGGCCCGCCTCGGCGGTGACGGTCTTGGCGGCGGCCTCGGCCGCACGCACCGACAGGTCCTCGTTCACGATCTTGTCCGACAGTCGCTGCATGGCGTCGGCGTCCTCGAGAGACAGGATGGCGCGTGCGTGCCCGGCGCTCAGCACGCCGGCGGCAACACGCTGCTGCACAGGAACGGGCAGGCGCAGCAGACGGATGGTGTTGCTGATCTGGGGGCGCGAGCGGCCGATCCGCTTCGCGAGCTCGTCCTGGGTGATGCCGAAGTCCTCGAGCAGCTGCTGGTAGGCCGAGGCCTCTTCCAGCGGGTTCAGCTCGGAGCGGTGGAGGTTCTCGAGAAGCGCGTCGCGCAGCAGGTTCTCGTCCGACGTGTCGCGCACGACGGCGGGGATCGACGTGAGGCCGGCCTCCCGCGACGCGCGCGTGCGGCGCTCGCCCATGATGAGCTCGTACGTGCCGTCGCCCTTGTCGCGGACGACGACCGGCTGCAGCACACCGAACTCGCGCACGCTGTGCACGAGCTCGGCGAGATCCTCGGGGTCGAAATGCGTGCGCGGCTGGCGCGGGTTGGGGACGATGCTGTGCGGGTCGATCTGCACGAGCCGCGCGCCGGGCACTGCGACCAGGTCGTCCTCCGCCTCGGCAGCGGCCGTCGCCTTCTCGGCGGCTTCGGCCGCCTTCTTCGTGGGGGCGCCGGGGAAGAAGACATCGACAGGCCGCGCCTCGCTCGACTCCGCCGTGGGGATCAGTGCGCCGATGCCCCGTCCAAGTCCCGTTCGCTTCGCCGCCATCAGGCTTCCTCTCCCGTATCGCCGGCTGCTGCGCCGGCGTCATTCTGACTGCGTCGGACGATCTCGACCGCGGCCTCGCGATACGCGATCGCCCCCGCCGAGTTCCCGTCGTACGCAATGACCGTCTGACCGAAGCTCGGAGCTTCGGAAATCCTGACTGACCTGGGAATCATGGTCTGCAGCACCTCATCCGCGAAGTGGCTGCGCACCTCATCCGCAACCTGCTGCGCGAGCTTCGTGCGACCGTCGTACATCGTGAGCAGGATGGTCGACAGGTGCAGCTTCGGATTGAGGTGCTTCTGGATCATCTTCACGTTCCCGAGCAGCTGGCTCAGCCCCTCGAGCGCGTAGTACTCGCACTGGATGGGGAGGAAGACCTCCTCCGCAGCCGTGAAGGCGTTGATCGTGAGCAGCCCGAGGGAGGGAGGGCAGTCGATCAGGATGAAGTCGAGCGGTGTCTCCTGCTCACGCACGTACTCGTCGATCGCGGTCTTGAGTCGCTGCTCGCGAGCGACCTGCGTGACGAGTTCGATCTCCGCACCGGCGAGGTGGATGTTGCTCGGCGCGCAGAACAGGCGATCCGACTCCGGGCTCGTCTGCACGACGTCCGAGATCGGAAAGCCATCGATCAGGACGTCGTAGATACTCGGGGTGTCGGCACTGTGCGGGATGCCGAGCGCCGTTGAGGCGTTGCCCTGCGGGTCGAGGTCGATCACGAGCACGCGGCCGCCGAGCGAAGCGAGCGCCGCGGCGATATTGACCGTCGTGGTCGTCTTGCCGACGCCGCCCTTCTGGTTCGAGATGGTCATGACCCGCGTATGACCGGGGAACTCGACCTCCACCGCCGCCAACGCGCGCCGCCGGGCCGAGAGATCGGCCAGCTCGCGAGCGAGAGGCGTGTCGTCTGGGAGTGCGAACGACGCCGCCTTCTCGGACTGTTTCACGTGAAACACTCTTCCCTTCGGAGCAACTGGCCTCCCCCACTCTAACCGCCACCACGGACACAGCCCGCGTGTCGGCTGAGCGGCCTCGCCGTTTCACGTGAAACATCACCCGAGCAGTCGAAGTGCCCCTCGGTGGACCTGTACGCGGATGGGCAGCGCTCCGATGCGCTCGCCGTCGCCGTACACGATGGGGGAGCTCGCCGGTCCGTCGAGCGAATCGATTGTCACCGCACGGGCTGAGATCGCACGCAGGTGAGGCGAGCGCAGGTGTGCGCCGGGCGATCATGAGCGGGAACAGCCGGGCAGCCGTGAGCCGTCCCACATCCCGGGCAAGCACAAGCTCGAGCGAGCCGTCGTCAATGCGTGCGTTCGGCGCGACGCGGATGCCGCCGCCGAAGGTGGATCCGTTCGCCGCAGTGACGAGGGCACCGCGCTGCTCCCAGGTGAGCGTGTGCTCCCCACGCTCGTCGCGGGCCCCGACCAGCAGGCCCGCGAATGTCTCGAGCTCCGCTCGCTGTGGGGGAGTGGGCGCAACGCCTTCGATCGTCAGCCGGTAGCCCCAGGAGCGATAGCCGAGAATCTCGCGGATCGCCGCGATCACGTACCGTGAGGAGCCGCGCGGGAACCGCATCCGGTTGGCGCGCGCGTTCACCGCGGCATCGATTCCGGCCGATACCGCGCCTGCGACCCAGCACCCTCCGTCAACGACCCCCATACCCTCGACACGCAGCAGATCCACGGCGCGTGGGGTGGTGCCGGCGGTGATGCCCGCGACGAGCTTCTCGATCGCCCGGGCGGTATCTATGTCGAGGCGAGCCGCGGCCGCGAAGTCGTTCCCGGTGCCGACGGGGATGATGCCGAGAGGAATCAGCGTGCCGGCGACGGCCTGGATACCGAGGTGCACCATCCCGTCACCACCAACGACGACGAGGTAGTCGAGTTCGGACAGCTGGTCCCGCACGTTGTCGAGGGCGACATCGGCACTCAGGGCCGACAGCCCGATGACGTCGCACTCGGCGTCGACCAGGCGTCGCGCCAGTTGCGCGCCGACATCCTTGGCGGTTCCACCCCCAGCTGTTGGGTTCACCACGAGCCCAACTCGCCGCGTCTCTTGCACCCACCCACGCTACCGCCCCGTTTCACGTGAAACATCACATCCCCCACCCGGTCGTTGAGCGGAGCGAAGCGGAGTCGAAACGGGCTGAGCGAGCCAAGCGAGTCGAAGCCTTACCGCCTGCCCGCCGCAGGGCTTCGACTCGTCGCTGCGCTCCTCGCTCACCCCGTTTCGCCTGCGCTCGCTAGCGCTCACTCCGCTCAACGACCGCGACCCGCACAACTCGCACGTCGTTTCACGTGAAACATCGCACTGGACGTTGAGCGGAGCGAAGCGGAGTCGAAACGGGCTGAGCGAGCGAAGCGAGTCGAAGCCGCTACCGCCTGCCGCCGGCAAGGCTTCGACTCGTCGCTGCGCTCCTCGCTCACCCCGTTTCGACTGCGTTCGCTGGCGCTCACTCCGCTCAACGACGGGAGCTATGTCCGCCGTTTCACGTGAAACATCCCACTGGTCGTTGAGCGGAGCGAAGCGGAGTCGAAACGGGCTGAGCGAGCGAAGCGAGTCGAAGCCGCTACCGTCCCCGTCCGCAAGGCTTCGACTCGTCGCTACGCTCCTCGCTCACCCCGTTTCGACTGCGTTCGCTGGCGCTCACTCCACTCAACGACCAGAAGCCGCGAGACCGCACGCCGTTTCACGTGAAACATCGGCCGGTCGTTGCGCGGAACCAAACCGAGTCGACGTCGATGGCCCGCCTACAGTCACCGTTTCACGTGAAACCCACCACGGGACTTCAGCCGCGGACGACCGCCCGGACCACGCGGGTCTCCTCGGCGAGAACGCCCTCGCCGAGCACCTCGACGCGGACGTCGCTGAGCTTGTACTTGCGGATCGCCTTCTGCGCCGCCTCGATCTCCGTCGGAGCGCCCGTGCCCTTCAACAGGATCAGCTCGCCGCCGTCACGCGCGAGAGGAGCGACCCACGGGATCAACGTCCGCAGCGCACTGACCGCTCGGGCGGTCACGGCATCCAGGGTTCCTTCGTAGCGGCCGGCCTCCTCGGCGCGCGCCCGCTCGACGACGACGTTGTCCAGACCCAGCGCCGCCACCTGCTCCTCGAGCCAGGCGACGCGACGCTCCATCGGCTCGATCAGCACGAACCGCACATCCGGACGCGCGATGGCGAGGACGATCCCCGGCAGTCCTGCACCAGAACCCACGTCTCCGACCACGCCACCCGCGGGGAACAAGGGAGCGGCGATCGCGCTGTTCAGGATGTGACGGGTCCACAGGCGCGGAACCTCGAGCGGGCCGATCAGCCCGCGCTCCTCGCCGTGCTCCGCCAGTGCTGCGGTGAAGGCGCGGGCGAGCTCGATCCGGTCGCCGAACAGCGCGACGGCAGCCGCCGGCTCCGGCTCGAGGCCCTCCACGATCAGCCCCGCCGGATGACGGTGTGACGGTCGGCGCCGTCGCCGTACGACTCCGACACGAGGCCGCGGTCGGCCACGATGTCGTGGACGAGCTTGCGCTCGTAGCTCGACATCGCGGGAAGCGACGCCTGCGAGGCGCCCTCGTCGAGGCGGGCCACGGCGGCATCCACCAGCTTCTCCAGCTGGCGCTGACGAGCGTCTCGCGATCCGCCGACGTCCAGGATCAGACGCGAGAAGCGCCCGGTCTTCGCCTGCACCGACAGCCGCGTCAGCTCCTGCAGCGCCTGCACGGTGTCGGGGTGGGCGAGCACGGAGAGCGAGTCGTCATCCGACTCCACCGAAACGTACGCGCGACCCTGCTTCACGTCGAGCGTGAGGTCGCCCTCGATGTCGGCGATGTCGAGCAGGCCCTCGACGTAGTCGGCGGCGATGTCGCCCTCGGCCTCGAGCTCGGCCTGAGTGGGGGCGTCGCCCGTGACGGGAGTGGTGCTCATGTGCAGATCCTCGCGAGTGTCAGAGAACGGGATAATGCCTGATCAGAGGGTATTACGAAACCGGTGCACCCGCGGAGCCGTCGTCATCCGGCTTCGCGGTCGACCCGGTGCCGTCCGAGCGCTGCGCCTGCTTCTTCGCGCGCTGCTTTCCCATCGGCTGCTGGCGCTTGGGCTGCACAGCCTTGCGCTTCTCGGACTCCTCGAGAAGGCGACGCTGCTCCTCCTCGTACTCGGCCATGGACACGACCTTGCCCTGCGAGTTGAGGGCCTTGCCGCGGCGGGCGAGGCGCTCCTCGCGGGCCTTGGCGGCCTCGGAGCCGGGCGTCGGCAGCTCGCGGATGACGACGAACTGCTGCGCCATCGTCCACAGGTTGCTGAAGAACCAGTACAGGACGACGCCGAGCGGGAAGAAGACGCCCGAGAAGATGAAGCCCAGCGGCAGCACCCAGAGCATGATGCGCTGCATCTGGTAGGCCTGGCCGGTCTTGGCCTCGGGGGAGAGGTTCTTCGAGATGATCTGCAGCTGCGTGTAGAACTGCGACGCGATCATCAACACCACGAGGACGGCGAGGATGACGATCGTCGACGTGGCGCCCGCGGCCCACGCGTCACCGAGCGTCTGGTGGAACGGCGCGATCTCGAAGAGCTTCGCGTCGTTGAACTGCTTCGTGAGCTCGGCGTTCAGCAGGCCGACGCCGCCGACGCCCCGGTCGGCGTGCAGCTTGACGTCCGACAGCGTGTAGTACATCGAGAAGAAGATCGGCATCTGCACGAGCAGGGGCCAGCAGCCGCTGAGCGGGCTGGAGCCGTGCTTCTTGTACAGGTCCATCGTCTCGCGGCTCATCGCCTCGCGAGACAGCTGGTCGCGCTTGCCCTTGTACCGCTCCTGGATCTTGCGGATCTGCGGGGCGAGCTCCATCATCGCTCGCTGGCTCTTGATCTGCCGCACGAACAGGGGGATCAGCGCCGAGCGCACGATGATCACGACGCCGACGATGGACAGCATCCAGGTCAGGCCGCCGGCAGCCGGCAGGCCGAGGGTCGTGAACAGCCAGTGCCAGGCGACGAGGATCGCCTCCACGGCCCACTTCAGGGGCCAGAGGATCGTTCCGAAGAAATCCACGAGGGATCAGTCCTTTCGACAGGGCACGACGAAGCCGTGTGGAGTGAGGTCGTAGCGGAAGGCCGGATGCGGACGGACGTCGTCCTGTCCACCGGCCGCCCAGGGGTGGCACCGGGCGATGCGCGCGGCCGCGAGCACCGATCCTTTCACGAGTCCGTGCTGCTGCACCGCGGTCACGGCGTAGGCCGAGCACGACGGGTAGTAGCGGCAGACATCGCCGTAGATCGGCGAGATGACGGCCCGGTAGCCGTGAAGCAGGGAGAGTCCCGCGTTGCGGGGGAGCAGTGAGACGGCGACGAGCGCGTCGGATGGGCGCATCCCGGATACAGAAAAACGCGCCGTCCCGCGTGCGGAGGCCGGCAGCACACTCACGCTGCGGCCCTCCGCGCGAGACAGCGCGTCACTTCCGTGCGCAGCTCCTGGAACGTCGCCGTCGCGGCCGACGGGAGCGCGCGGATCACCACGTCGGCTCCCTCACGCACCTCGGGCAGCGCCTCTGCGCAGACCGCCTTGAGGCGTCGACGGACGGTGTTGCGCGTCACCGCGTTCCCCACGGCCTTGCTCACGATGAAGCCGAACCGCGCGGCGCGCGGTTCGGCTGTCAGCACGACGTGGGTCACGGTGTTCGCGCCTGCGCACCGAGCGCCCCGGCGGACGACGAATCGGTAATCGTCGCCGCGGGTGAGGCGTCTCGGCCGCGCGAGCACAGGCCGGTCGGCTGCGGGGTGGCCCAGCGAGCCGGCGTTATGCCGACAGCTCGGTGCGGCCCTTGCCGCGACGAGCGGCGAGGATGGCGCGACCGGCGCGGGTGCGCATGCGGGCACGGAAGCCGTGCTTCTTGGCGCGACGACGGTTGTTGGGCTGGAAAGTGCGCTTGCTCATTGGATCACTCCGGAGAAGGTGTCACCGGATCGGAAGCTGCCGGAGACGTAGACGGTACGGGAATGCCTCGAGGGCATAAGTCAACCGACCTAGAGTACGTCCGCTCGTGTAGTTCTCGCAAACCAGCCCGACAACCTGACAGTATCTCCACAGCCCGCGCCGGGACGCCGCAGGGACACGCGCCCACCGGCCCCGGATGCCCGGATCGCCATTTGCCGATACGCCTCTGGATGACTAGCGTGGCACCAGTTATCCACAGGCTGAGCCGCGTGATCGCGCCGAAGCGTCCCACCCGAGAGGATGCCCTGTGGATCGTTCATCAGTTTGAGGGGACCCATGTCTACGCAGGACGCAACACCCGGACCGGCCATCCCGGAGGTCCCGGTGTGGCGTGCCGTGCTGAACGAGCTCGAGCACGACGACCGCGTCACGCCGCCGATGAAGGGGTTCCTGAGCCTCGTCGTCGCCGAGGGCGTCATGGGCGGGACGCTCTACCTCGCCGTGCCGAACGACCTCACGGCCGCGCAGATCACCAAGCGCCTGCGCGAGCCGATCATGGATGCCCTCGCCCGCATCGGCGACGACGCCCAGTCGTTCCGCGTCACCGTGAGCCCCGATCTGTCCGAGGTGCAGCTTCCCCCGATGCTCCCGCCGACCGAGGCCCCGCCGGCCCAGCCCCAGCGGCCGGTCGAGAGCACGGTCGAGTCGCACACCCCGAGCCGCAGCGACACGCGCCTCAACCCGAAGTACACGTTCGACAACTTCGTCATCGGCCAGTCCAACCGGTTCGCGCACGCCGCGGCGGTCGCGGTCGCCGAGGCGCCGGCGAAGGCGTACAACCCGCTCTTCATCTACGGCGACTCGGGCCTCGGCAAGACGCACCTCCTTCACGCGATCGGCGACTACGCGCAGAGCCTGTTCGCGGGCGTCCGCGTCCGCTACGTCTCGAGCGAGGAGTTCACGAACGACTTCATCAACTCGATCGCGAACAACCGCGGCGCCGCCTTCAACGCGCGCTACCGCGATGTGGACATCCTGCTGATCGACGACATCCAGTTCCTGCAGGGGAAGGCCGAGACGCAGGAGGCCTTCTTCCACACCTTCAACACGCTTCACGACCACGACAAGCAGGTCGTGATCACCTCGGATGTCGCCCCGAAGCACCTCACGGGCTTCGAGGACCGGATGCGCAGCCGCTTCGAGTGGGGCCTCATCACCGATGTGCAGGCGCCCGACCTCGAGACGCGTATCGCGATCCTCCGCAAGAAGGCGCAGTCGGAGCGGCTCTACATCCCGGACGACGTCGTCGAGTACATCGCGACCGTCGTCTCGACGAACATCCGCGAGCTCGAGGGCGCCCTGATCCGCGTGTCCGCGTTCGCAAGCCTGAACCGGTCGGATGTCGACATCCAGCTCGCGCAGAACGTGCTGCGCGACATCGTCGACCAGACCGAGGACAACGTGGTGTCGGAGAACGACATCATCACGGCCACCGCCGCCTACTTCAAGCTGACCGTCGACGACCTGTACGGCTCCAGCCGATCGCAGGCGGTCGCGCAGGCACGGCAGATCGCCATGTACCTGTGCCGCGAGCGGACGAGCCTGTCGCTGCCGAAGATCGGTCAGCTGTTTGGCGGACGCGATCACACCACCGTGATGTACGCGTACAAGAAGATCAGCGAGCTCATGAAGGAGCGCCGCTCGATCTACAACCAGGTCACCGAGATCACGACGCAGCTCGGCCGCCGCTGAGCGACGCCCGCCGAAGATGCCGACCCTCGTCCTGCTCGACGACTACCAGGGGGTCGCGCTGCAGTTCGCGCCGTGGCACGAGCTCGAGGGCTGGGACATCCGCGCGCTGCGCGAGCCGCATCCGGATGAGGACGCCCTGGTCGCCGCCCTCGCCGAGGCCACGGCGATCGTCGCGATGCGTGAGCGGACGCCGTTCCCGCGCCGGGTGCTCGAGCGCCTGCCGCGCCTCGAACTCCTGATCACGACCGGAGCGGCGAACGCGTCGATCGACGTGGCGGCGGCCGGCGAGCTCGGGATCACCGTCTGCGGGACGCGCGCGTCCGCCTCCGCGGCGCCGGAGCTCTCGTGGGCCCTGCTGATGAGCGCCGTCCGCGACATCCCCGGTCAAGAGCGGGCGCTGCGCGACGGCCGCTGGCAGACGGGCATCGGCGGCGAGCTGTCGGGACGCACGCTCGGCATCGTGGGCCTGGGGAAGATCGGGATCCGGATGGCCGGCTACGCCCGGGCGTTCGGGATGGACGTGCTCGCGTGGAGCGAGAACCTGACCGCCGAACGCGCCGCCGACGCCGGAGCGCAGTACGTGTCGAAGCACGAGCTCTTCTCGCGCGCCGATATCGCCACCCTTCACCTGCGGCTGTCGGAACGCACCCGCGGCATCGTCGAACGCCCCGAGCTGCAGGCCCTCGGCCCGCAGGGCCTGCTCGTCAACACGGCCCGGGCCGGCCTCGTCGACACCGCGGCCCTCGTGACCGCCCTCGAATCCGGGGCACTGGGCGGCGCCGCCCTCGACGTCTTTGACGAGGAGCCCCTGGCGGCCGATCATCCGCTTCTCACCGCGCCGCGCACCCTGCTCACTCCCCACATCGGCTACGTCACCCGTGAGCAGTACGCCGTCTTCTACCGGCACGCCCTTGAGGACATCCGCGCCTGGGCCGCCGGATCGCCCCTCCGCGTCGTGTCCGCCGGCTGAGCCGCGATCGCGCGCATTCCGGATCGGGCGTGAGTTCGCGTCCGCATGTATGCCTCGATCCGCGCTTGACAGGCCCCGCCACGCGGCCCTATAACGACTTCTCCCCATGTGGAAAACTTGTGGATAACTGTTGAGACACGCCACGACGCATGTGAACGACACGCGAACGAGGTGTGGACTCACCGCTCGGCGACGTCTCGACCCCGCCGAGCTCATCCCCGGACCGTCCGCAGCAGATCCACAACTCACAAACGTGTAGTTCCCTACGCGCGACGGGGATCCACAGAGTTATCCACATTTTCCACAGGCGCTACTACCACTACAGATCTCTGGTCTTCTGAGAGACTCCGATGACCGTGACCGGCGAAAGCCGTGGAATCACAGGAATCCCGGCCGGGCACTAGCATGGGAGGCCCACGGGCGGTGAGGTCCGTGATTGTTGTGATTCGAGGGGAAGCACCAGTGAAGTTCCACGTGAACCGCGACGTCTTCAGCGAGGCCGTGTCGTTCGTCGTCAAGCTGCTGCCCCAGCGCAACCCCCAGCCGATCCTGGCCGGCGTGCTGATCGAGGCGACCGAGGACGGCGCGCTCGCGCTGTCGGCCTTCGACTACGAGGCCTCGGCGCGCACGACGATCGAGGCGACGATCGACGAGCCGGGCACGATCCTCGTCCACGGGCGTCTGCTGTCGGACATCGCGAGCCGGCTGCCCAACGCGCCGATCCAGATGACGACCGAGGAAGACGGCAACATCGCCCTCACCTGCGGCTCGGCCCGGTTCGCCCTCGCCTCGATGCCCGTTGAGGAATACCCCGCGATCCCCGAGGTCACCGGTGAGTCGGGTCTCGTCCCGGCCGACGACTTCGCCACGGCGATCGCGCAGGTCGCCTTCGCCGCCTCGCGCGACGACGTCACCCCGGTGCTCACCGGTGTGCAGCTCGAGGTCACCGACCAGCAGCTTAGCCTCGTCGCCACCGACCGCTACCGCGTCGCGCTGCGCGACATCGACTGGGACGGCGGGCAGCAGGAGGCCCACGCGCTCGTCCCCGCCCGCACGCTGCAGGAGGTCGGCAAGACGTTCTCGCACGGCGGCAACATCTCGATCGCCTTCTCCGGATCGGGCGACCGCGAGATCATCGCCTTCACCGCGGGCAACAAGACCGTCACCTCGCTGCTGATCAAGGGCAACTTCCCGCCCGTGCGCCGCCTGTTCCCCGAGCAGACCGACCACTACGCGGTCGTCAGCACCGCCGACCTCACCGAGGCAGTGCGTCGTGTCGCGCTGGTGCTCGACCGCTCGGCGCCGCTGCGCTTCACCTTCACCACGTCGTCGGTGACGATGGACGCCTCGGGTGGCGACCAGGCGCGCGCCTCCGAGTCGGTCGACGCGCACCTCCAGGGCGAGGACGTCACGCTCGGCCTCAACCCGCAGTACCTGCTCGAGTCGCTCGCGGCGGTGAAGAGCGAGTTCGTGCGCATCACGTTCACGTCGAGCGACAACGCCAACAAGCTCAGCCCGGTGCTGATCACCAGCCAGACCTCGGTCGACCAGGCAGGCAAGGACTCCTTCAAGTACCTGCTGCAGCCGAACCTGCTTCTTCGCTGATCTCCCGCTTCGCGGGGTAGTGCATTGAGCGTGCGCGATCTCTCGCCCGACGCTTCGCGCCGGGACTTGTGATCGCGGGCTGCCGCTTCGCTCCATCCGAGGATGGGCGTCACTTCATCGACATGGGGGCGGCCGCTTCGCTCTACGCTCCCTGCGGTCGCAAGGGGTGGCAGTCGCTCGCGAATCAGGTGGGTGTCGGTCGATGGTGGTTGAGTTGAGGTGAAGAACCGGACGAAGGAGGAGTGCAGGCCGTGCGAGCGAAGCGAGCGTGGAGCGGAGCGACTGCCGACCACCTCGAGAACGCGGCGTCCGCCCCCGATGGAGCGGAGCGACAGCGCGCGATCTTGAGTCCCGGCGCTTGCGCCGGGCGAACGATCGCGAACGCCACCATGCTCTACCGAAGAAAATCATGATCGTCGAGCACCTGAGCTTGAAGGACTTCCGCAACTATGCGGAAGCCGAGCTCGCGCTCATCCCGGGACCGAATGTGCTCGTGGGGCGCAACGGTCAGGGCAAGACGAATCTCGCCGAGGCGATCGCCTACCTCGCGACCCTCGGCTCCCACCGGGTGTCGGCCGATGCGCCGCTCGTCCGCGAGGGGTGCGATGCCGCGTTCGTCCGGGCGCGCCTCGCCCACGGCGAGCGGCGGGTGACGCTCGAGCTGCAGCTCAACAAGCAGGGATCGAACAAGGCGCGGATCGGCGGCTCGCCCGTCCGCACGAACGAGCTGCCGCGCTACGCGCAGGTGGTGCTGTTCGCGCCGGAGGATCTGCAGATCGTCCGCGGCGACCCGTCGTCGCGGCGCCGGTTCGCCGACCAGCTGCTGATCCAGCGGACACCGCGGATGTCGGCGGTGCTCGCCGACTACGACCGCACCCTCCGGCAGCGCACGGCGCTGCTCAAGTCGGCCCGCGCCCGCGGCATGAAGTCGGCGCAGCTGCCGACGCTCGACGTGTGGGACGACAAGCTTGTCGCGCTCGGATCAGAGATCATCGACGCCCGCGCCCGCCTCGCTCAGGATCTCGCCGCGCCGGTCTCCGCCGCGTACGCCGCGATCGCCGGCGAGGATCACCGCCCCGAGCTCGAGTGGGCGCTGTCGATTCGCGGGGCGGACCCCGAAGAGGGCGACGACCACCAGGACCCGGCAGCCGGCGCGACCGCCGAGCTGTTCCGCGCGGCCCTGCAGGAGAAGCGCGCCGCGGAGCTTGATCGCGGACTGACGCTCGTCGGCCCGCATCGTGACGACCTCATCCTGCGCGTGCGCGGTCTCCCGGTGAAGGGGTACGCCTCTCACGGCGAGTCGTGGTCCGTCGCGCTCTCGCTGCGCCTCGCCTCGGCCGAGCTGCTGCGGGCCGAGTCACCCGGCGGAGACCCGGTGCTGATCCTCGACGACGTCTTCGCCGAGCTCGACGCCGACCGGCGCGCGCGGCTCGCCGGCGTGGTGGCCGACTACGAGCAGGTGATCGTCACGGCCGCGGTGGCGGGCGACGTCCCCGAGCCCCTGCGCGCGAACGCGGTGCGGATCGAGTCGGGGCGCGTGCTCGGTCCGCTGCGCGAGCATCCGCTGGACGGCTCGTCGCCCGTGGCCGTCTCTCCCGCCGCAGCCGAAGGGGGCGCCGAATGACCGACGACATCCCCGAGACGATCTCGACCTACCTCCGGCTGCGGGGCCTCGAGCCGAGCCGGCGCGCGCAGTGGCGCAATAAGAAGAAGCGTCGCACGGACGACGACGACAACCAGCCGTTCATGAAGGGGCGCGATCCCGGGTCGATCGGCGACGCCCTCGACGGGCTGACCCGCGCGCACGGCTGGGCTCCCCAGCTGGCGCGCGAGGACCTCGTGCGCCAGTGGGAGGACGTCGCCGGCGCCGAGACCGCGCAGCACTCGAGCCCGGTGTCGCTCAACGACGGCACGCTGACCATCCAGTGCGACTCGACGGCATGGGCGAAGAACCTGTCGTACATGCGCGCGCAGATCCTCACGCAGATCGTCACGAGGCACCCCGAGGCGGGGGTGTCGTCGGTGCGCTTCGTCGGGCCGGACGTCCCCACCTGGAAATGGGGCCCCAGATCGATTCCAGGGCGCGGCCCGCGCGATACCTACGGGTGACCCACGTCCCGGGGTATCCGGATCGGATTTCGTGCGTCTGCGGGCCTGTCACGGCCAGTCGGGACTGTCCCGCTTGATAGGATGGCGGTGCACCCGAGTACAGATGTGGAGCGCCCCCGCACATGACGATCGACAACCAGGACGAGCCGAACGCGCCGACGCAACCGCAGGTCCCTGACCGCTCCTCCAAGAAGGTCGGAGGAGAGTACGGCGCAGACGCCATCCAGGTCCTCGAGGGTCTCGAGGCGGTGCGCAAGCGTCCGGGCATGTACATCGGATCCACGGGTCCGCGCGGCCTCCACCACCTCGTGTACGAGATCGTCGACAACTCGGTCGACGAGCACCTCGCCGGCTACTGCGACACCATCGTCGTGACGATCCTCGCCGACGGCGGCCTCCGCTGCGTCGACAACGGCCGCGGCATCCCGGTCGACATGCACAAGACCGAGGGCAAGTCGACGCTCGAGGTCGTGCTGACCGTGCTTCACGCCGGCGGCAAGTTCGGCGGCGGCGGATACGCGGTCTCCGGCGGTCTCCACGGCGTCGGCTCATCCGTCGTGAACGCGCTGTCGACCCGCCTCGACGCGGTGGTCAAGCGCCAGGGAAGCGTGTGGCGGCAGTCGTTCGAGAAGGGCGGTGTGCCGCTTGCCCCCGTCGAGCAGGGTGAGGACACCGACGAGACCGGCACCACCATCACGTTCTGGCCCGACCCGGAGATCTTCGTCGAGGGCGTCGACTTCGACTACGAGACGCTGCGCACCCGCTTCCAGCAGACCGCGTTCCTCAACAAGGGGCTGCGGATCGAGCTCTACGACGAGCGCCCCGACTCGGCCGAGGAGGTGCAGCGCGAGGACGGCTCGACCGAGATGGTCAAGCGCCACAACGTCTTCCACTACGAGCGCGGCCTCGTCGACTATGTCGAGTACCTGAACAAGGTGCGCAAGGCCGAGCACGTGAACGAGGACATCGTCGTGCTCGAGCAGGAGCAGGCGGATGGCCGGATGTCGGTCGAGATCGCGATGCAGTGGACGACGTCCTACAGCGAGAACGTCTTCACCTACGCGAACATGATCAACACGCACGAGGGCGGCACGCACGAGGAAGGGTTCCGCGCGGCGCTGACGACGCTCGTCAACAAGTACGCCCGCGCGAACAACCTGCTCAAGGAGAAGGAGGACAACCTCACGGGCGACGACGTCCGCGAGGGCCTGACCGCCGTCATCTCCGTGAAGCTCTCGGAGCCCCAGTTCGAGGGGCAGACGAAGACCAAGCTCGGCAACACCGAGGCGAAGGCGTTCGTGCAGAAGGTGGTGGGCGACCAGCTCGCCGACTGGTTCGAGCGCAACCCCGCCCAGGCGAAGAACGTCATCCGCAAGGCGATCGACGCGGCCACCGCGCGCCTCGCCGCGCGCAAGGCGCGCGAGACCGCTCGCCGCAAGAGCGTCTTCGAGTCGGCCGCGATGCCCGACAAGCTCAAGGACTGCACGTCGAAGGATCCGTCGATCTCCGAGATCTTCCTCGTCGAGGGCGACTCGGCCGGCGGCTCGGCCGTCGGCGGCCGCGACCCGCACACGCAGGCGATCCTCGCGCTGCGCGGCAAGATCCTGAACGTCGAGCGCGCGCGCATCGACAAGGCGATGGGCAACAAGGAAGTCCAGGCGATGATCCAGGCCTTCGGCACGGGCATCGGGCCGGAGTTCGACATCGAGAAGGCCCGCTACCACAAGATCGTCCTGATGACGGATGCCGACGTCGACGGCCAGCACATCACGACGCTGCTGCTGACCCTGCTCTTCCGCTACATGCGCGGGCTTGTCGAGGCCGGCTTCGTCTACCTCGCGATGCCGCCGCTGTATCGCCTCAAGTGGTCGAACGCCCCGCACGAGTACGTCTACAGCGACCGCGAGCGCGACGCGCTGCTCAAGGAGGGCGCCGCCGCCGGCAAGCGCATCCCCAAGGAGGCGGGAATCCAGCGCTACAAGGGTCTCGGCGAGATGAACGACCACGAGCTGTGGGACACGACGATGAACCCCGAGACCCGCACGCTGCAGCAGGTCACGATCGACGACGCGGCCGCGGCCGATGAGATCTTCTCGGTGCTGATGGGCGAGGACGTCGAGTCGCGTCGCTCCTTCATCCAGCGCAACGCCAAGGACGTCCGCTTCCTCGACATCTAGTCCCCCGCGCTCTACTCCCCACGACCCGGTCCCGGTCGTTGAGCGAGCGAAGCGAGTCGAAACGGTCCAGACCTCCCACGGGTAGAAGACAGAAGAGAACATGACTGACGAAGAACGCCCCGACCTCACCGCCGCGCACAACCACGGCCGGATCGACCAGGTCGACCTGCAGTCGGAGATGCAGCGCAGCTACCTCGACTACGCGATGAGCGTGATCGTCGGGCGCGCGCTGCCCGACGTGCGCGACGGACTGAAGCCGGTGCACCGCCGCGTCGTGTACGCGATGTACGACGGCGGCTACCGTCCCGACAAGAAGTTCTCGAAGTGCGCCCGCGTCGTGGGCGAGGTCATGGGTCAGTACCACCCGCACGGCGACTCGGCGATCTACGACGCCCTCGTGCGCCTCGTGCAGCCGTGGTCGCTGCGCTACCCGCTCGCGCAGGGCCAGGGAAACTTCGGCTCGCCCGGCAACCAGGGCGCCGCGGCCCCCCGGTACACCGAGACGAAGATGGCCGCGCTCGCGCTCGAGATGGTGCGCGACATCGAGCAGGACACCGTCGAGTTCCAGGACAACTACGACGGCGAGACGCAGGAGCCCACGGTCCTTCCTGCCCGCTTCCCGAACCTGCTCGTCAACGGATCGGTCGGCATCGCGGTCGGCATGGCCACGAACATCCCGCCGCACAACCTCCGCGAGGTCGCGGACGGCGCGCTGTTCGCGCTCGCCAACCCCGACCTCCCCCGCGAGGAGCTGCTCGAGGGCCTGATGCAGCGCATCCCCGGCCCCGACTTCCCGACCGGCGCGCAGATCCTCGGCACCAAGGGCATCCACGAGGCGTACCGCACCGGCCGCGGCTCGATCACGATGCGCGCGGTCGTCGAGATCGAGGAGATCCAGGGCCGCACCTGCCTCGTGATCACCGAGCTTCCGTACCAGGTGAACCCCGACAACCTCGCCGTGAAGATCGGCGAGCTCGCCCGCGAGGGCAAGGTCACGGGCATCGCCGACATCCGCGACGAGACCTCGGGCCGCACCGGTCAGCGACTCGTCGTCGTGCTCAAGCGCGACGCGGTCGCGAAGGTCGTGCTCAACAACCTGTACAAGCACACCGAGCTGCAGACCAACTTCGGCGCGAACATGCTCGCCATCGTCGACGGCGTGCCCCGCACCCTGTCGCTCGACGGCTTCATCGGCTACTGGATCGCCCACCAGCTCGAGGTCATCGTGCGCCGGACGAAGTACCGCCTGCGCGAGGCCGAGAAGCGGATGCACATCCTGCGCGGCTACCTCGCGGCGCTCGACGCGCTCGACGAGGTCATCGCGCTGATCCGCCGCTCGCCGACGGTCGACGAGGCGCGCGAGGGCCTGAAGGACCTGCTCTCGATCGACGACATCCAGGCGGATGCCATCCTGTCGATGCAGCTGCGTCGCCTCGCGGCCCTCGAGCGTCAGAAGATCATCGATGAGGCGACCGAGCTCGAGCTGAAGATCGCCGACTTCAAGGCGATCATCGCCGACGAGATGCGCCAGCGCGAGATCGTCCGCACCGAGCTCACCGAGATCGTCGACCGCTTCGGCGACGAGCGGCGCACGCACATCCTCCACGGCTTCGACGGCGACGTGTCCATGGAGGACCTCATCGCCGAAGAGGACATGGTCGTCACCGTCACCCGCGAGGGCTACGTCAAGCGCACGCGCAGCGACAACTACCGCTCGCAGCGCCGCGGCGGCAAGGGCGTGCGTGGCGCGCAGCTGCGCGCCGACGACGTTGTCGAGCACTTCTTCGTCACGACGACGCACCACTGGCTGCTGTTCTTCACGACCAAGGGCCGCGTCTACCGCACGAAGACCTACGAGCTGCCGGAGGCCGGTCGCGACGCAAAGGGGATGCACGTCGCGAACCTTCTCGCGCTGCAGCCGGATGAGCAGATCGCGCAGATCATCGAGCTCAAGAACTACGAGGCGGCCGAGAACCTCGTGCTCGTCACGCGTGCGGGTCTCGTGAAGAAGACGCGTCTCGCCGAATACGACTCGAACCGCCAGGGCGGGATCATCGCGATCAAGCTCCGCGAGGACGACGAGCTCGTCAGCGCGCTGCTGGTCGACTCGTCCGAGGACATCCTGATGATCAGCCGCGGTGGCCAGTCGCTGCGCTTCTCGGCGACCGACGAGGCGCTGCGTCCGCTCGGCCGCTCCACCAGCGGTGTGAAGGGCATGTCCTTCCGCGAGGGCGACAGCCTGCTGACCGCCAACGTCGTCACCGACGAGGGATACGTGTTCGTCGTCACCGAGGGCGGCTTCGCCAAGCGCACCCACGTGAGCGAGTACCGCGTGCAGGGACGCGGCGGCCTGGGCATCAAGGTGGCCAAGCTGTCCGACGAGCGCGGCGGCCTGGCCGGCGGGCTCATCGTCTCGGAGGACGACGAGGTGCTCGTGGTTCTCGCCAAGGGCAAGGTGGTACGCTCGGCCGTTGCCGAGGTCCCCGCCAAGGGCCGCGACACCATGGGCGTGCTCTTTGCGCGTCCGGACAAGGACGACCGCATCCTGGCCATCGCCCGCAACACCGAGCGGAGCGTCGTGGCCCTGGACGACGCCGACGGCGAGCCCGCCGTCGAGGAGGCGTCCGCCGAGACCGCGCCCGAAACCCCCGGAGAGAACGCATGAGCACGGTAGCCGACAAGCTCGCGAAGAAGTCGACTCACAAGACAAACGCCAAGCAGGTGCGACTGCGCCTTGTGTACATCGACTTCTGGTCGGCCGTGAAGCTGTCGTTCCTGGCGGCCGTGGCGCTCGCGATCGTGACGATCGTCGCGTTCTTCCTGATCTACATGGTCGTGCAGACGACGGGCCTCATCGCCCAGGCGGATGAGTTCTTCAAGGGCTTCACGGAGGGCGACATCGCGATCTCCGACTTCATCGGCCTGCCGCAGGTGATGGCCTTCGCGACCGTGGTGGCGATCCTGAATCTGGTGGTCGTCACCGTGCTCGGCGCGGTGGTCGCGGGGATCTACAACCTCGCGGTCAAGATCACCGGCGGCCTGCTCGTCGGCTTCACCTCGAACTGACGCGCGCGGGACTGGCCCGATTCGCGAACGCCGTGCGGATCGGGTAAAGTCTCTGAGGTTGAGGACGCAAGTCCTTCCCTCTTGGGGGTATAGCTCAGGCGGTTAGAGCGCTTCACTGATAATGAAGAGGTCCCAGGTTCAAGTCCTGGTACCCCCACCATCGAGAGCCTTCGCGGAAGCGGAGGCTTTTCTCGTTCCCGGGCGCAGCGCGCGGGTCGGTCGCATCCTGACAACGCGACGAGAACCGGGGTCGCCGGCCCATGTAAACTCTCCCGAGGGTCTTTCGAGATCCACCCCTTCCGGGGCCTTAGCTCAGTTGGTAGAGCGCCTGCTTTGCAAGCAGGATGTCAGGAGTTCGAATCTCCTAGGCTCCACAGTGAATTCCAGATCAGCGACGGTTCCCCGGTACTCACCTCGTGTGAAGAGCGCCGCTGAAAACGAGCGCAAAGCGGGCAGGTATCGCTGGTGGCGCTGCACTCGCGCCCCGGGAGATCGCTGGCTGGTCACCAGCACGGGCAACCGGCTTCGCCCTGGTGCGATGAGCTCACCCTCGAGCGTGGCGGCATGCTAGCTGGCCACGGAAGGTCGGTTAGGTGCGACCTCGAACTCGGAAGAGGTGGCGACGGGGTTGGACTTCCTCGCCGAGGCGGCTACACGAGCCAGAGTGTCGTCCGTCCACAGCCGCGCGGTGGCCCCTATCTGGGTTCCTGGAGAGGGACCGCATGCTCCGGAGCTTTCTTATTGCTTAAGCGGAGGGCGCAGAAACGATTGCAGGTCGGTTGTGCGAGCGGCAGACTGCGAGTATGGAGTACGTCGGTGGGGTACCCACTGACGCGCCGGATCCGCGCGTCGAGTGCGAGGTGCGGCTACGGAGCCTTGCTTTCCCCGTGTTTCAGCTCCGCCCTCAGCCATCGCTGACGCGTGTACGAGTCGCCGGATTCACGGAGAGCAACGAAGAGTGCGCAGCGGAGTTCTCATACCCGTTCTGGGACCGGGACCAGACGTCCTGGCCTGCTTGACCTGCAGAACTGCAGAAGGCAATGACCGTATGCAAGGCAGCCGGCGGTGGCAGGACGCCGATCGGCGTTGAGATCGATAGGAGCGGAAGCTACAAGGTGTACCCCAACCACACGTCGCCGAGGAACGGAGCGCGCTGCTTCTACGGAAGCCAGCGATGAGTGGCTCGCCCACGCTTGAGCAGCTCGTCGATGCGTGGCGTGCTCATCCGCCGAGGCCAGCCGCCGCTGAGGCACTCGTAGACCTGCTGAAGCAGCGATTTCGAGCGTACGAAGTGCCGGCGACTCTCATCCCGCGCTCCGACTACGAGATGGATGATGATGTCGTCGCAGATGATGTCTGGAAGCTGTTCTTCATCACAGACCCCGATACCGTCAACGCCCTCGTTTCGCCAGCCGCTTTCGATCGAGAGAAATGGCCTCCGCCTGCGGAAGAAGGTTGGCCGCCGTCGCTTGTCGAGGACTGGGCGGAAGTGTTCGGAAGCGCCCGGGGCGAGGTGTTGCCCGTCGAGGAGGTTGGCTACCGTCTGTTTACCTCGCTGGTCGGGAAGGGCATGGCGCTGGGGATCGCTCTCGAGTCCCGCGACGGCAGGATCGTGGATGGGTTCAAGGTCTATGGCCCGTCGGATCTGCTTGCCGATGTGCTGATCGGCCACATCAGCTGGGAGAAGTACCGAGCGACCGAGGAGAATCCCTACGGCGTCGCCGTCGGCGATATCGCCGATGAAGACTTCGTCCGGTATCTGAGAATGGCGCACGTCGAAGGTCTACTCCGCCCCGCCGCTGGAAACAGCGCGCGGTAGATAGGAAGCCTCAATGCGACAGCCGCATCGTCACGGTGTGGCCTTTGCTCTGCGTCGCGACCGAGCAGAGCCTCCGGCGCCGGCCGGGGATCAGCCGGCCTGCTCTCAGCGACCGCCGCGAACCTTGGGTGTCGTCGGCGCTCGAAAACTGGACAGTAACGGGGCTCATCGCATTTGAGCGTGTAGCGCTGGTCTGAACCCGCCGGTCTCGAGCAGGGATCTGGTGATGTAGTTGGTGAGGTTGCGGAAGCCGAGTGCGGAGCCGCGCAGGTGCTCGAGACGTCCATTG
>NZ_JADGLL010000022.1 GCF_015235415.1 Microbacterium paludicola
GTTCGTGGTGGGCGTGGCGTCGGTTTCGACTCGCTTCGCTCGCTCAACCCGTTTCGACTCCGCTTCGCTCCGCTCAACGACCGGGGTGGGGGCCGCTTCGCTCCGCTCAACGACCGGGAGTGACTGCGCTTCGATCGGCGCATTGTCGCTGGTTGAGCGACCGAGCGCAGCGAGGGAGTCGAAACCGCCCGGACGACCCTCCGCCCCGACCGCCACCCTTCGGGTCGCCAGGGCGAGGGTCTCCGGCTCGTGGGTCGCCAGCACCACCGTCGCGCGGGAGGCGCGGGCCCGGACCGCGGCGCGGACGCGCTCGGCGGAGGCGGCGTCGAGATGTGCGGTCGGCTCGTCCAGCACCAGCAGCGTCCCGCCGAGGTCGACCCGCGCGAGCGCCCGTGCCACGGCCAGGCGCCGCAGCTCTCCGGGGCTCAGCTCGGCGATGCGGGAATCGGCGACGTGCGCGAGGCCCAGCTCGGCAAGCGCGGTGACCGGATCCGGCGCGCCGAACAGCGCGAGCTCCTCGCGAGGGGTGTCCGTGAACCCGCGCGGTGCCTGCGGGGCGTACGCGACGCGATCCGGGTCCGTCCCCTCGATGGATCCGGACACCTCCGCATCGGCCGGGAGGGTGCCGGCGAGCGCGGCGAGCAGCGTCGACTTGCCCGCGCCGCTGGGGCCCGTGATCGCGGTCATCCCCTCGAGACGCGCGTCGACGCCGACGAGCGTCGGGGTCTCGCGATCGGCGTACCGGACCGTGAGGCCACGCACCGAGACAAGGAGATCTCCGCGAGACGAGGAGGATTCGGCGGCATTCCTCCTCGCCTCGGGCACTTCTCCGCGTCCCAGGATCGCCCGCAGGCGCTCGAGCGCCGAGAGGCCGTTCTGCGACGAGTGGAACGCGGTGCCCACATCGCGCAGCACCGCGTAGCACTCGGGCGCGAGGATGAGCACGAGCAGCGCCGCCTCCAGGCCGACCGTGCCGTGCATCAGGCGCAGGCCCAGGACGACCGCGACGAGCGCGACCGAGATCGTCGCGATCAGCTCGAGCGCGAGCGCGGAGAGGAACGCCCAGCGCAGCGTCTCCTGCGTGCGGGTGCGGTAGCCGTGCTGGATGTCGTCGAGCGCGCGGGACTGCTCGGCCACACGGCCGAGGCCCACGAGCACGGGAAGGCCGCGCGCGAGCTCGGTGAGGTGGTCGGCGAGCCGGGCAAGCGCCCGGAGGGCCTCGTCGGTGCGGGCCTGCGTGTGTCGCCCGATCAGCACCATGAAGAAGGGGATGAGGGGAACGGTCACCACGATGATCGCGGCGCTCAGCCAGTCGGCGCCGAGGATGCGCAGGCCAACGATCGCCGGCACGACCACTGCCGCGATCATGGCGGGAAGGCTGCGCACGTAGTAGTCGTCGAGGTCCTCGAGCCCGTCCGTGGCGAGCACCGCGATCCCGCCCTCGCGCTCGCCGGGGTCGCCGTCGGCGATCCTGCGCCACAGGTCGCGGCGCAGCGTGCGCTTGACGGCGATCGCGACCCGATGCGCGACGACGTCCGTCGCCCATCCCGATCCGGCTCGCAGCAGCGCCCCGGTCGCGCCGAGCAGCAGGATGCCGCCCGCGTCGACCTCGCCCCGCTGCAGCCCCGCGATGCCGGCGGCGACGGCGCCCGCGACGAGGACGAGACCCAGGGCGCGCAGGGCCGCGAGCAGCCCGAGGCCCAGCACCGCGACCGGCCGCACCGGGCCGAGCTCGGGCCGCCGGGCGGGCGGCTTCGGGCGCGCGGCCTCGATCTCCCAGGGGTCGTTGGACACCGCGTCGGACACCGTGTCGGACACCGAGGCCGCGGGGCCTGCCTGCGGGATCACTTGGCGCGCAGGATCGCGGGAACGAAGCTGTGCGCCTCGGGGATCGCGCCGGGGCCGACGCGCTTGCGGAACACCCAGTACGACCACGCCTGATAGGCGATGACGATCGGCAGGCCGATCGCCGCGACGACCGTCATCACTCCCAGCGTGTAGGGGCTGTTGGAGGCGTTCGCGACCGTGAGGCCGTGGGCCGGGTCGAGCGTGGAGGGAAGCACGTACGGGAACATCCCGGCGAAGATCGATCCCGCGCCGAACACCATAAACGCGGCGTATCCCGTGAACGCGAAGCCCTCGCGCCGGGCGCGGGCGTTCCACCAGCCGAACGCCGCGGCCGCGACGGCGAGCACGACCAAGGCCCACGACAGGATGTTCCCGCCGTGCTGGAACTGCACCCACAACGCCCACACCGCGGCGGGCAGAAGCCCGAGCGGACCCCACGTCGCCGCGAAGTCGCCGGCGCGCTCCCGCACCGGGCCGTCGCTCTTGAGCGCGAGGAAGGTCGCGCCGTGGGTGAGCGCGAACCCGACGAGCGCGAGCCCGCCGATCACCGCGGGGAGCGTCAGCCAGACGAACGGATGCCCGACGCGGTCGCCGTGCTCGTCGAGCGGCAGGCCCGTCGACGTGATCGCGAGCGCGGCACCGATGCAGAACGCGACGACCGCGGATCCGATGCCGAGCGCCCAGGTCCAGAACCGCGCCCAGCGCGGGTCGGCCACCTTGCCGCGGTACTCGATGCTGACGGCGCGCAGGATGAGCCCGAGCAGCGTGATCGTGAGCGGCACGTAGAGCGCGGAGAACAGCGACGCGTACCACATGGGGAACGCCGCGAACATGGCGGCGCCGGCCGTGATGAGCCACACCTCGTTGCCGTCCCACACCGGGCCGATCGTGTTCAGCATGACCCGGCGGTCCTTGTCGTCCTTCGCGCGGAAGATCATGTGCATCCCGACGCCCAGGTCGAAGCCCTCGAGCACGAGGAAGCCGACCCAGAGCAGGCCGATCGCGATGAACCAGACGATTGCCAGAGGTTCCATTTCCGACTCTCCTTCGCGATCAGTAGGCGAACGACAGGACGTCGTTCTTCTTGTCGCCATCGGAAGCCGGAGGCTGCCGATCATCAGACCTGTCGTCGTCCGGATGCTCATCCGGTCCGCGGTCGGTCCGCTCGATCCCGTGCTCCATGTCGGGCATCGCCCCGGCGACGCCGCCGCGCGTGTACTTGACCATCAGGCCGATCAGCACGACGAGCAGGATGCCGTACACCGCGGTCAGCGAGATCACCGAGAAGAGCAGCTCGCCCACGGTGGTGCCCGGCGAGACCGCCGCGGCGGTGAACATGAACACCGCGTCGCCGGTCCCCCAGTAGTCGGGGTTCGGGGCGACGACGAACGGCTGCCGGCCGAGCTCGGTGAAGATCCAGCCGGCGATGTTCGCGGCGAACGGGGCGAGGATGCCCAGCAGCGCGAGCCGCATGATCCACTTCGAGGCGGGGACCGTGCCCTTGCGGGTCAGCCAGAGCGCCACCACCGCCGCGCCGGCCGGGATCGCGCCCAGCCCGATCATCAGCCGGAAGCCCCAGTACGTCACCCACATCAGCGGCACGTACTCGATGTCGCGGCCGGCCTGGTCGCCGAGCCGCGGGTCGTCGGGAAGCTGAGCGCCGAAGTTCTCGACGTACTGCGGCTCGAGGTCCTGGATGCCGGGCATCTCGGCCCCGAAGTCTCCCTTGGCGAGCCAGCCCAGCACGCCGGGCACCTCGATCAGGGTCTGCACGTCTGCGCAGTCGACGGCTCCCGGGTCGCCGATCGAGAGAACGGAGAAGGATGAGCCGGTGTGGCACGCCGCCTCCGCGGCCGCCATCTTCATCGGCTGCTGCTCGTACATGAGCTTGCCCTGGATGTCGCCCGTGATGGCGACCGCCCCGAAGCCGACGATCGCGACGAGCGCGCCGATCCGGAGCGAGCGCAGCCACACGCCATGGTCCTTCTCGTCGCGCCCGGCGATGTCCGGATGCGATCCGACGACGACGCGGCCATCCTTGCCCACCGTGTCGATGCCGTCGTGGCGACGGCGCCACAGGTGGTACCAGGCGATGCCGAGCAGGAACATCCCGCCGACCATCAGCGCCCCGGCGATCACGTGGGCGAACGCGGCGATCGCGGTGTTGTTGCCGAGCACCGCCCAGATGTCGGTCATGACGGGGCGGCCGTCGGCGTCGAGCTCGACGCCGACCGGATGCTGCATCCACGAGTTCGCGACGATGATGAAGTACGCCGAGAACCAGGATCCGGTGACGGCGAGCCAGAGCGCCGCGAGGTGCACGCCCTTGCGCAGGCGCCCCCAGCCGAAGATCCAGACGCCGAGGAAGGTCGACTCGGCGAAGAACGCGAGCAGGCCCTCCATGGCGAGCGGGGCGCCGAACACGTCGCCGACGAAGCGCGAGTACTCGCTCCAGGCCATCCCGAACTGGAACTCCTGCACGAGGCCGGTGGCCACGCCGAGGATGAAGTTGATCAGGTACAGCTTTCCCCAGAACTTGGTCATCCGGAGCCAGCGCTCGTCGCCCGTGCGCACCCAGGCCGTCTGCATGAGCGCGACCCCGACGCCGAGGCCGAGGGTGAGGGGAACCAAGAGGAAGTGATAGACGGTGGTGATGCCGAACTGCCAGCGGGCGATGTCGAGCGGATCCACGGGGGCCTTCCTGTCACGAGGACCTCGGCTGAATGGGGGGAGAGCAGTGAGGTCCCGGCCTGTTGCCGAAGCTACTCCGGCGAAGCGATTCTACAAACCGTAGAAGTAGTTCTACAGGTGGTCGAATCAGTTCGTCTCGATGTCGAACTAGTTCTACGCCGCAGCGAAGTCGCGTACCCTGGGAGAGGACTCGAACGGCGGGTGGAGGTGCGGATGAGCAGTCTGGGTGAACTCGAGCGCTCCGTCATGGACGTCCTCTGGGACAGCGACGAGGCCGCGCTCACCGCGTACGACGTGCAGGAGCACCTCGAGCGCGAGCAGGGCCGGCAGCTGGCGGCGACCACGCTGCTGACCGTGCTGTCGCGCCTCGAGAAGAAGGGCTTCGTCGCCTCCGACCGCTCGGCCCGCCCGCACCGCTACCGCGCCACCGCCAGTCGCGTCGACCACGTGGCCGAGCTGATGCACGAGGTGCTCGGCGACGCCGGCGACCGCAGCGCTGTGCTCGCGCGCTTCGTCGGCGGGGTCACGCCCGAGGACGCCGACGTGCTGCGGCGCCTCCTCGCCGGCGCAGCCTGATGGCATGACGGCAGGTCTCGGGCGCCGGCCCCTCGTCGGCGGAGACGTCGTGCCGGCGGCCTTCGAGATCGACGCCGTGCTGCTGATCGCGCTGCTCGCAGCGACGATCGCCGTCCTGCTCGCCTGGCCCGTCCCGATCCTGCTCTCGCGCGCCGCGTGGCCCGCCCGGGCGCCGGGCTGGGCGCTGCTGCTGTGGCAGGTGATCGCCCTCGCCGGTGGCCTGTCGATGATCGGCGCGCTGCTGTTCCTCGGCGGGGCGCTGCTGCCCTGGGACTGGGCCGCGTACATCCTGCCCGCCGCGCTCGCCGCGTACCTGCTCGTGCACCTCGTGATCACCGTCGTGCAGTTCGAGCGCCAGCGCCGTCGCCACCTCGCGCTGCTGAACATGCTGTCGGCGCCGCATCCCACGCAGGCGCGCACGCGCGTGCTGGATGACGCGGCCCCCGTCGCGTACTGCCTTCCGCGCGGGATCGGATCCGTCACCGTGCTCTCGCAGGGGCTGCTCGACGGGCTGGATCAGGACGAGCTCGCCGCCGTCATCGCCCACGAGCGGGCGCACGTCGAACAGCGTCACGAGGTGCTGCTCGTCGCGTTCAAGGCGTGGCGCGACGCGCTGCCCTGGTTCCCGATCGCCGCCCGCGCCGAGAGCGAGGTCGCCGCGCTCGTGGAGATGCGCGCCGACGACAGCGCGCGCCGCTCGCTGCGCTGGACGGGAGTGGATCCGGATGCGGTGCTCGCGCGCGCCATCCTGCGGGTGGCGGGGCCCACCGGGCCCGCGGAGCACGCCTCGTCCCGCCGAGATCGCCACCGCGACCGGTTCCTGCGCCTCGGAAGGCGCGCGGGCTGAGCCGGTGAGGCCGGGCGCCATGCGCGCGACCTGCGGATAGGGTGGCGTGACGATGGGGATCTCGCGACGCACCTTCTTCGTCGGCGCCGGCGCCGGTGCCGTCGCCGTCCTGCTCGCATCCTGCACGGGCGAGACGCCCGCGCCGCCGCCCTCGTCCGCGCCCCCGACGACCGCGCCGACGCCCACGGGCTCCGCCATCCCGACGGCCGCACCGCTTGTGCCGGCGGCGTTCGCGCGCAGCGCGTGGGCGGCCGACCCGTACGCGCGCGGAGCGGCGAGCTTCACGCCGCACGGCGCGAGCACCGACGATCGCGCGACGCTCGCCGAGCCCGTGGCCGACCGCGTGTTCTTCGCCGGTGAGGCGACCTGGCACCAGCCCGGCACGCTGTCGGCGGCCCTGCGCTCGGGCGAGCGCGTGGCCGACGACGTGCGGGCGGCCGCCTCGGAGGGCGAGCGCATCGCCGTGGTCGGGGCGGGCCTCGCGGGCGCGGTCGCCGCGCGCCGTCTTGTGCAGTCCGGGTTCGAGGTGAGCGTGATCGAGGCGCGCGACCGGGTGGGCGGCCGGCTCCACGCGCTCGCCGACGACTCCTGGCCCGTGCCCCCGCAGCTCGGCGGATGGCTGCTCACCGACGAGGACGGCGAGCTCGCGTCGAGGCTCGCGGCGCTCGAGATCGAGACCGAGCCCCTCGAGGGGGAGGCGGCGATGTCGGGCGACGGAGAGGTGGACGCGCCGCCGGCGGGTCCTGTCGAGGCCGCGATCGCGTGGGCGCAGCCGCGGGCCGCCGATCCCGCGCTCGCGGAGGCGCTCGTCGAGTCGGGGGCGGATCCCGAGGCGCCGCCCACCGCCGCCTTCCTGGCGCTGCTCGCCGCGACCACCGGAGCCGATGCGGCTGACCTCTCGAGTTGGTTCCCGCCCGAGCTTCCCGCCCGGGAGCCGACCGCGATCACGTCCGACGCCGCGGCCCTGATCGAGTCGCTCGTCCAGGACATCCAGGTCGCGCGCTCGACCACGGTCGTGGGCGTCGTCTACGACGACTCGGGTGTGAGCCTGCGGCTCGGCACGGGCGAGGCCATCTCCGTCGACCGGGTCGTGCTGACCGTGCCGCTCGGCGTGCTGCAGGACGAGGGGATCGAGTTCGAGCCGCCGCTGCCGTTCTCGCACCGCGGGGCGATCGCGGCGCTCGGCATGGGCGACATCGAGACCATCTGGCTGCGGTTCGACGAGGACTTCTGGCAGACCGACGCCGCGCTCTGGCACGTCGTCGACGGCGACGCCGCCATCCGCACCTGGATCAATCTGAAGCCCGCGACCGGCGAGAACATCCTCGTCGGCCGGATCGGCGGGGCCGCGGCACGCGAGTTCGCCGAGCTGTCCGACGAGGATGCGGTGGCGCGGGCGGTCGCGTCACTCGAGCTGTTCCGCCCCCCGGCCTGATCCTGCCGCGGCCCGTCGCCTTCGCCGCGCATGGTGGCGCCGGCTGAGCAGCACGAGCGTCACCGAGACGATCGCGAAGACGCCGAGGGCGGCCCCGCTCGTGAGCAGGAACTCGGGAGGCCCGCTCACCTGGCGCAGATCGAGGAAGTAGTACGGGTACCAGCCGATCACCGAGCCGCGCCACATCGTCACCGCGCCCCAGAGCACCGGGTACGTCAGCACGATCGGCACCACCCGCCACGGCGCGGGCCGCCTTCCCGCGGCGAAGGCCCAGTCGACGAGGGCCAGCGCCGGCACCCAGAAGTGAAGCAGCTGGTCCGACCAGGGCACGTCGATCCGGATGGCGCGTTCGCCCGCCTGCCAGACGAGGAATCCGAACACGATCCCCGCCGTGGTCGTCCAGCTGAGCGCGATCGTGCGGGCCATCGTCAGCCACGGCGGATCCGTCATCCGGTGCAGCGCGTCGACGCCCGAGATGATCCAGACGCACGCGAACAGGATGTTCGACTCCATCGTCAGGTAGGCGAGGAAGTTCGCTCCCGCGATCGTGTTGGAGCTCAGCCCCCAGAACAGCCGGTGCACGAGCGCGACCACGCAGATCGCCGCGATGGTCAGGCGGATCCAGCCGGTGACGGCCGGATGCCACCAGCTGAGTGCGGCCAGGTGCTGCCACCTGCGGGTCGGGCGGGCTATCACCGTCGGGGCGCTCTCCGATCCGGCGCTCGGGTGCGCGCCATTCGTCGAGTCTATGAGCCGCGTCGCGGCGGCCTCACGGGCACTGGCTCGCGGTGGCCGCCGGTGCGGTCAGGCGTGGTCGACGAAGTCGTATTCCTGGAACCGCGCCACCTCGGTCGTCCACCGCTGCTCGACGAACCCGACGTGCGCGGGGTGGGCGTTGTAGGCGTCATAGGCGGCCTGGTCGGCGAACCGCATGCTGAACTGCCAGCGCAGGTCGCTCTTCGGGCTGACCTGCTCGCGCACCGTGAAGTCCTCCACGCCGGGGATCCCGGTCAGGATGCGCCGCCCGTCCTCCAGGAAGCGCGCCTCCTCGGGGGAGCCGGTGGCGTGGGCGAGCGTGAAGACGACGGTGTGCAGGATGGCCATGCCCGCAGCGTAGGGCCTCAGATCCGGCGCCAGTCGTCGCTCTCCAGCGCCGCGCCCGCCATCGGTCCCATCTGCAGCATGCCGCCGTCGACCGGCCAGGATGCGCCGGTGACGTAGGACGAGGCCGGCGAGGCGAGGAACGCGATCACGGCGGCGATCTCCTCGGGCACGCCGGGGCGGCCGAGCGGGATGCCGGGGCGATGCGTCTGCGCGGCCTGCGCCGGGTCGATGTCGGTCATCGGCGTGGCGACGAGCCCCGGTGCGACGGCGTTGACGGTGATCCCGTGCTCGGCGAGCTCGATCGCCATGGTCTTGAGCAGGCCGCCGAGGCCGTGCTTGGCGGCGTCGTAGGCCGAGGACCCCATCAGCGGCTGGTGCTCGTGCACGCTCGTGACGCCGATGATCCGTCCGCCGCGGCCCCTCGAGACCATCAGCCGCGCGGCGCGCTGCATGACGACGAACGCCCCTTCGAGGTCGGTGGTCACGACGCGGCGCCATCCCTCGAGATCCACGTCGAGGAACGGCACGCTGTCGCCGGTGCCGGCGTTGTTGACGAAGACGTCGACGCCGCCGAGCTCCTCGGCCAGCCGGTCGATCACGTCGCCGCAGCCGGGGACGTCCATCAGGTCGAGCTGCGCCACGACGGCCTTGCGTCCCTCGGCCTCGACGAGGCGGGCGGTCTCGCGGGCGCCCTCCTCGTCGGAGTGCCACGTGACGCCGACGTCGAGGCCGGCGCGGGCGAGGGCCACGGCCGTCGCCCGGCCGATGCCCGAGTCGGATGCGGTCACGATCGCCGTGGCCGGCTGGAAGGTCAGGGGTTCGGTGGTCGGCTCGTTGGTCACTTCGGCTCACTCCGTTCGCTCGATGCATCGCGTGTCCCTGCATTCCATCCGGACCCGGTGTCATCCGGAACCGCCTTGACAATGTGCGACGCGACCCGCCCTGGCGCCGTCCCGACCTCGCGGGTTACGCTGTGTGCGTCACGCGCACGAATGTTCGCAGAGCGGACAGCGCGAAGCCAGCGAGGAGGCCGGATGATCGACAAGACCGTCGCGAGCGTCGAGGACGCCGTCGCGGGGATCGAGGACGGCTCGACGATCATGATCGGCGGGTTCGGACGGGCCGGGCAGCCCGTCGAGCTGATCGACGCGCTCATCGCGCACGGCGCATCCGACCTCACGATCGTGAACAACAACGCGGGCAACGGCGACACGGGCCTCGCGGCGCTGCTCGCGGCGAAGCGCGTGCGCAGGATCATCTGCTCGTTCCCGCGGCAGAGCGACTCGTGGGTGTTCGACGGCCTGTACCGCGCGGGCGAGATCGAGCTCGAGCTCGTACCGCAGGGCAACCTGGCCGAGCGGATCCGCGCGGCGGGGGCAGGCATCGGCGCGTTCTTCTCGCCCACAGGCGTGGGCACGCAGCTCGCCGAGGGCAAGGAGGAGCGCGAGATCGACGGCCGCCGCTACGTGCTCGAGTATCCGATCCGCGCCGACTACGCGCTGATCAGCGCCCTCAAGGGCGACCGCTGGGGAAACCTCGTCTACCGCGAGACCGCGCGCAACTTCGGTCCGATCATGGCGACTGCGGCGGCCACCACGATCGTGCAGGTCGATGAGATGGTCGAACTCGGCGCGCTCGACCCCGAGGCCGTCATCACGCCCGGGATCTTCGTCGACCGCGTCGTCGCGGTCGGGCAGCGCCGCTGGCTGCGCGACGGCGCCTTCGTCGGCGGCGTCGACATCGAGGGTCGCCCGCTCGAGACGGCGGCAGCCAACCCGGAGGGGGAGGACCTGTGACCACCCGCATCAGCCGCGACGACCTCGCGGCGCGCATCGCCGCCGACATCCCCGAGGGGTCGTACGTGAACCTCGGCATCGGCGCCCCGACCCTTGTCGCGAACTTCCTTCCCGCCGACCAGGAGATCATCCTGCACACCGAGAACGGCCTGCTCGGGATGGGACAGGCTCCGGAGCCCGACCGCATCGATCCGGATCTCATCAACGCCGGCAAGCAGCCCGTCACCGCACAGCCGGGAGCGGCGTACTTCCACCACGCCGACTCGTTCGCGATGATGCGCGGCGGTCACCTCGACGTGTGTGTGCTCGGCGCGTTCCAGGTGTCGCAGGGCGGCGACCTGGCGAACTGGTCGACGGGCGCGCCCGGGGCGATCCCGGCCGTCGGCGGGGCGATGGACCTCGCCATCGGCGCGAAGCAGGTGTTCGTCATGACCGACCTGCTCACGAAGCAGGGCGAGTCGAAGCTCGTTGCCGAGTGCACGTATCCGCTCACGGGAGTCGGATGCGTGACGCGCGTCTACACGGATCACGCCGTCTTCGACGTGACCGAGAGCGGCTTCCGCGTGCGCGAGCTGTTCGGCGACAACACCCTCGAGGGGCTCGAGGAGCTCACCGGCCTGACGTTGGAGGACCGACCATGACAAGCACGTTCATCTACGACGCGGTCCGCACCCCGTTCGGCAAGGCCGCCGGCGCGCTGTCGGGCGTGCGGCCCGACGACCTCGCCGCCACGGTGATGCGCGCCGCGGTCGAGCGCACCGGGCTCGACCCTGCGCTCATCGAGGACGTGATCTTCGGCGACGCCAACCAGGCGGGCGAGGACAACCGCAACGTCGCGCGTTTCGGCGCGCTGCTCGCCGGGTTCCCGGTCACGGTTCCCGGCGTGACCGTCAACCGGCTCTGCGGATCGTCCGTCGAGGCGGTCATCCAGGGATCCCGCGCGATCGAGGCGGGCGATCACCGGATCATCCTGACCGGCGGGGTCGAGTCGATGAGCCGCGCGCCGTACGTGGTCGAGAAGGCGGCGAAGCCCTTCTCGGCGGTCGGCAACCAGACGATGTGGAACACGGCGATCGGCTGGCGGATGACCAACCGCGCGCTGCCGACGGAGTGGACGATCTCCAACGGCGAGAGCGCCGAGAAGCTCGCGGCGATCTACGACATCTCGCGGGAAGACCAGGATGCGTTCGCCGTGCGCAGCCACGAGCTCGCCGCCCGGGCGTGGGCCGAGGGAATGTACAACGCCGAGATCGTGCAGGTCGAGGGCGCCGAGTTGGCGCGCGACGAGGGGATCCGCGACGGCTCGACCGTCGAGAAGCTGGCGGGCCTGAGGGCGCTGTTCGCGAAGGACGGCACGGTGACGGCCGGCAACTCGTCGTCCATCAACGACGGGGCGTCGGCGGTGCTGCTCGGTGCGGAGGGCGCGATCGACGTCGAGCCGCTCGCGCGCATCGCGGGTCGCGGCGTGCACGGGAACGAGCCGGATGTGTTCGGCGTCGCGCCCGTCGAGGCCGCGAACAAGGCCCTCGCCCGAGCGGGGAAGACGTGGGCGGATGTCGACGTCGTGGAGCTCAACGAGGCGTTCGCGTCGCAGAGCCTCGCGTGCATCCGGCAGTGGGACATCGACCCCGAGAAGGTGAACATCCACGGCGGCGCGATCGCCATCGGACACCCGCTCGGCGCATCCGGCGGCCGCATCATCGGCCACGCCGCCCACGAGCTCAAGCGCCGCGGCGGCGGCGTCGCGGTCGCCACCCTCTGCATCGGGGTCGGCCAGGGCCTCGCCGTGGTGCTGGAGCGATGAGGATGCTCCACCCCCTCCGTTCGTTGAGCGAGGAGCGCCGGCGACGAGTCGAAACGCCGCACGGATGAGCGACGTCGACCCCCGCGGGCCCGACTCCCGCGAGTACGTGCAGTCCTTCGCGCGCGGGCTGACGGTCATCCGGGCGTTCGACGCGGATCATCCGCGCCTGACGCTCAGCGAGGTCGCCGCCCGCGCCGAGGTCACCCGCGCCGCGGCCCGGCGTTTCCTGATCACGCTCGAGCACCTCGGGTACGTGCGCAGCGGCCGGCGCCGTTTCGAGCTGACCCCGCGCGTGCTCGAGCTCGGCTTCAGCTACCTCTCCGCACTGTCTCTACCCGAGGTGGTGCAGCCGCACCTCGAGCGGCTTTCCCGCGAGGTGGGGGAGAGCGTGTCGGCCGCGGTGCTCGACGGCGACGACATCGTCTACGTCGCGCGCGTGCCCGTGCGCAGGATCCTCAGCGTCGGGATCCAGATCGGCACCCGGTTCCCCGCGCGCGACACGAGCATGGGCCGCGTGCTGCTCGCCGCCCTCGCCGAACGCCCCGCCGACCCGGAGTTCGCCGCCGAGCTCGATCAGATCGCCGACCAGGGCTGGGCGATCGTCGAGGCGGGGCTCGAGCCGGGGCTGCGCTCGGTCGCGGCCCCGGTGCACGGCCGCGACGGCCGCGTCGTCGCCGCCGTGAACATCCCGACGTCAGCGAGCCTCGTGCCGCTCGAACGGCTGCGCGCCGAGCACCTTCCCGCGCTGCTGCGCACCACGGCCGCGATCGACGCCGAGCTGCGCCACCTCTGAGGGCTGCGCGGTCAGCCGCGGCGGACGGTGAACTCGCCGCCGTCCGGATCCGTCAGCCAGACGGCGCCATCCCGCCGGCCGAGGAACCGCGCGCCGAAGTCGATCAGGCGTTCGACCGCCGCGTCGGCGTCGGAGGCGACCAGGTCGAAGCGCTGGCGGGTGCCGCCGACGTCGGGCGGCGCGTCCTCGCCGTCCCACGCGATCTTGGTGCCGCCGTGGGGCGACTGGATGGCGAGCTGCTCGCCCTCGTCCCACACCACCGCCCAGCCGAGGGCGTCGCGCCAGAAGGTCGCGCCGGCGCGCGTGCCCTCGCACGTGACCTCGCCGAGAGGCCCGCAGCCGTCGAGGTAGGCGTTGCCGGGTTCGATGAGGCAGAAGTCGTAGCCGGCGGCGTCCGACATGTAGACGATGTGCCCAGGCGGCGGTGGCTTCGTCCCGCGCCTGCGGCCGCCAAGGCGCAGCGCCCTCTCCAGCGTGTGCCGCTGGTCGTCGACGGTCGCGATCGTCACGTGCAGGTGGAGGCGGTCGGGGGCGGCGTCGGGCGTCATCAGCTGGACGAAGCGGATCCCGACCTGCGTCTCGTCACCTGGAACGAGCATCCCGTCCGGCTCCTCCAGAGCCTCCCGGCCGAGCAGGCCGGCCCAGAACGCGCCGGCAGTGCGGGGGTCCTCGGCCTCGAAGGCCACCGCCTCGAGCCGCAGGCTCACGCGCGGCCCCGGGGCGTCACGCGGGGTCCTCCAGGCGGAAGCCCACCTTCAGGGTCACCTGGAAGTGCAGCACTCCCGTGCTGTCGGCGTGGCCGCGCGTGGACACCACCTCGAACCACTCGATGTTGCGGACGGTCGCAGCCGCGCGCTCGAGGGCGCTGCGGATCGCCGCGTCCGTTCCCTCCGGCGATGAGCCGACGATCTCGCTGACGCTGTAGGTGTGAGACATCCTCGTCCTCCGTCCCGCCCGCCGGGCGGCGGACCTCCGTCCCGACAGTCTGCTCCGCCGCGTCGCCGAGCGGAACCGCAGGACGCGGATCAGGCGCGATCGGGGATCGACGCGTGTTCGATGTGCGGGTGCCGCGGGATGAGCAGCGAGAGCACGCACGCGCCGACCGCGGCCGCGGCGCCGAGCCAGAAGCAGACCACGAACGCGTCGCGGCTCGGCACGGCGACGCCGCCGACGTTCACGGTGAGCGCCGCGAGGACCGCGGCCATCACCGCCGAGGCGACCGAGGTGCCGAGCGAGCGAAACAGCGCGTTGATGCCGTTGGAGGCGCCGGTCTCGTGCGACGGCACGGCGCGCATGATGAGCATCGGCATCGCCGCGAAGCTGAAGCCGACACCCACGCCGATCAGGATGTTCGCGACGAGCAGGTGCCAGACCTCGCTCGACCACAGCAGCAGGAACAGGTAGGAGACCCCCACCGCGCCCGTGCCGAACGCGAGCATGAACCGCGCGCCGAGGGTGCGCTCGAGCCAGCCCGACAGCGGCGAGATCACGAGCATCACGAGGCCGGACGGCATCACGATCAGCGCCGATACGAACATCGTCTGCCCGAGCCCCGCGCCCGACTCGACCGGCAGCTCGAGCATCTGCGGCAGCGTCACGTTGGTGCCGAACAGCGAGAAGCCCATGCCGATCGCGGCGAGGTTCGTGAAGAGCACGGTCGGCCGCGCGGCGACGCGCAGGTCGAGAAGCGGATCGGCGGAGCGCAGCTGGTACCAGCCCCACAGGAGCAGGATCAGGATCCCGCCGATCCCGGATCCGAGTGTTGCCGGCGACAGCCATCCCCAGTCGGCGCCGCGGGAGATCGCGAGCAGCACGCCGACGAGTCCCGCCGCGAGCCCGGCGGCGCCGACGAAGTCGAACCTGCCGGGGGTGCGCAGCGTGCTCGGCGGCACGAACAGCGCCACCAGCACGAGCGCCACGACGCCGAGGGCGGCAGCCAGCCAGAACAGCAGGTGCCAGTTCAGGTGCTCGACGATCAGGGCGCTCACCGGCAGGCCGACCGCGCCGCCGACGCCCATGGTGGCGCTCATCAGGGCGACCGCGGTGCCGAGGCGGGCGGGCGGCAGCACGTCGCGCATGATCGCGATGCCCAGCGGGATGACGCCCGTCGTGGCGCCCTGCAGCGCGCGCCCGATGACGACACCGCCGATCCCACCCGCGAGGGCGGCGACGAGCGAACCGGCGATCAGGAGGCCGATCAGCACCAGCACGATCCGGCGCTTGCCGTACATGTCGCCGAGCCGGCCGGAGATCGGCGTCGCGCAGGCAGCGACGAGCAGGGTGATGGTCACAACCCAGGCGGTGTCGTCGCGGTCGGCGTTCAGCAGGTGCGGAAGCTCGGCCTGGATCGGCACGACGAGCGTGAACATATACGCCGAGCAGAGACCGGTGAACGCCAGCACGCCGACCGTCAGCCACTTCGGGGTGGAGGTCGTCAGCGCGCGTCTGTCATCTCGTCCACCCATCTCGCCAGGCTATCGGCGGTCAGAGGGGCAGGGCTCGGCCGGGCGGGACCGGGGGTGGGCCTTCCGCGATCCCGGGGCCGTCGTCGGACGTCCTCCGCTCGCCCGCGCGTGCGACCGCCTGCGAAAAGCACGAGACTGATCCCATGCGAACCATCCGCGACCTCGACACGGTAGAGCTCATCATCCAGGCGCAGGACCTGTTCGACTCGCTGCGTCGGTCCGAGCGCACGATCGACGCGGGGACGCTCCGCGCCCTGCAGCAGTCGGGCAACTACGTGGTCGGGCTGTTCGACGGCGACGGCGACGAGCAGCACATGGTCGGCGCGTCGATCGCCTTCTTCGGCGCTCCCGGCCGGCGCACGATGCACTCGCACATCACCGCCCTGCTGCCCGAGTACCGCGGCCGCGGCTGGGGCCGCGAGCTCAAGGAGCACCAGCGCCAGTGGGCGTTCTCGCGCGAGGTCGGCAACATCACCTGGACGTTCGACCCGCTCGTCGCCCGCAACGCGCACTTCTTCCTCACCGTTCTCGGCGCGCGGGTGACCGGCTACGCCGTCAACCAGTACGGGATCTTCGGCGGCGGCGACGCGGGCGATGAGAGCGACCGCCTCGACGTGGAGTGGGCCCTCGCGGACATCGCCAAGCCTCCCGCGGAGGAGGACGTCGTCGCCACGGTCGAGATCCCGGGCGACGTCGAGACGATGCGTGTGGATGACCCGGCCGCCGCGCATGAATGGCGCACGGCCCTGCGCGGCCAGATGGAGGAGCAGTTCGGCCGCGGGCTGAAGATCGCGGGCTTCGACAGCGCGCGCGGATACTTGTTCGTGCGCGCCTGATGCTCGGGCCCGACTGGATCCCGCACCGTCGCGGCATCGATCGCGAGCTGATCGGCTGGATCCGCCCCGAAGGCGACGAGTGGTCGCGGTCTCGCTGTTCGGCGCCGACGTGAGCGGTCCGCTCGACTGGGTCGAGGCGGAGGACGCGCTCGAGGCGATCGGCCTCGCCTGGCTCGCCGAGCCGTGGATGCTCGAGCGGGACGGCGCGGATGCCATCCGGGTCCGGATCGTGGACGTCTCGCCGGCGACGCTCGACGGGCCGGGACGGGTCGTCGTGAAGACCGAGGACTGGGGTGCGATCGACGTGCCGTACGAGACGCACGAGCTGCCCTGGCCCCCGGCGCGGCTGCGCCCGCTGCGGCCCGGGGAGGGCGCGTCACCCTGGGGATGAGCGCCGCCGTTGACGCGCCGGGCACGACGTGGCTCGATAGTCGCATGCGGGATCGGCGACGGCGCGGAGGGCGTGCTGCCCTGGTGCTTCTCGGGGTGCTCGCGCTCGCCGGATGCGCCCCGGCACTGCCGTCGCTGTCACCGTCCGCCGCGGGTGGTTCGCCGGGCCCCACGGGACTGCCCGAGTCGCAGGCGCCCGACGGCGTCGTCCCCGGCCGGCTCCCCCCGCCGCTCGTCATCGCCCACGAGGTGCCGTATCCCTCGGGCACGCTGTTCGATCCGGTCCGGGATGACGCGGTGACGTACCTGACGCGGTCGCCCATCCTGGCCCAGAGCCTCGCCCCGTTCTCGTGTGAGCTCTCGACGATCTCGCCGCGGGATCAGGCTCAGGTGCGCGTCCTGGGGGTGGAGGCGGTCGCCTGCCTCGACAGGGCCTACCGGCCGCTCGTCGAGGCGGCGGGATTCGAGTTCACCTCCCCGGTGCTCGAGTTCTCGGAGATCTCCTGCGGCGAGAACAGCTCGACGGGCGAGTACTGCGTCGACACGGCGGCGATCTTCCTCGATGCGCAGCACGTGCTCGGGCAGTACGGCGACACGCGCCTCGGGCCGCTGTGGGTCGTCGCCCACGAGTACGCGCATCACCTGCAAGGGCTCGCTGGCCTGTGGGACGCGCGACTCGCCACTCTCGCCGCCGGCGTCGACGACCTCGAGGCGAACCGCCGCTTCGAGCTGCAGGCGACGTGCCTCGGGGCGCAGGCCCTCGCCGCGTGGGATCAGGCGGGCTGGAGCGGACGGGACGCCGAGGAGTTCGTCCGGCAGTTCGGCCCGACCGACACCGACACCCACGGAACGGGCGAGTCGAACCTGTCGTGGATCGCCACCGGCTTGTCCAGCGGCGAGCTGATCGCCTGCGACACCTGGTCGGCCCGCCCGGCCGACGTCGACTGACTACGCCAGGGCGTCGAGCAGGGGCCGCGGATCCGGCGCGTCGAACGTGCCGTGGAACGCGACCGCGTCGGCACCGGCGGCAGCGAGCTCCTCCGCGCGCGCCCGGAGCACGCCGCGCAGGTCGGGCTGGGCGGGATCGACCTCGGCATACGTGATCACGCGGGGGAGACCGTCGCGGCCGGATGCGGCGCGCCCCTCCTCGACGATCGCGCGTGCGGAGCGGAGCGCCTCGGCGTCGGTGTCCCCCACGAGCAGCACGCCGTCGGCGAGCTCGCCCGCGAGGCGCAGGGTCTTCTCCCGGGTGGCGCCGAGCACCAGCTCGGGCGGCGCCTGCGGGGCCCAGTCGAGCGCGACGCCGTCGAGCTTCACGTAGCGGCCATCGGCATCCACCTTCTCGCCGTCGAGCAGCGCCCGCACCGCCGTTGTGTACTCGCGCAGCAGCGTGAGCGGCGACTCGGCGCGCGCACCCACCTGCCCCATCCAGTCGAGCACGCCGTGCCCGAGCCCAGCGATCACGCGCCCGGGTGCGAGGCGCTCGAGCGTCGCGAGCTCCATCGCCGCGAGCGCCGGATTGCGCAGCGGCACCGGCAGCAGCCCGATGCCGACCTTCACGCGCTCGCTCCACGCGAGGGCCGCCGCCGCGGTGGCGATGCCGCCCTCCGAGAAGCAGTCCTCCCAGAGCCACAGCTCAGCGACGTCGGTCGCGTCGACCGCTTCGACGATCTCGCGCAGCGCCTCCGGCGGCGACTGCGGACGGAAGATGACACCGAGGGTGGGGAGGCTCATGCCGTCATCCTGACAGCGGGGACGGACATCCGACAGGCAACGACGCTCGCGAGGGCGCCGGGCCGCGGGATCCCAGGGCCGGCGGCGGGCACGCGCGGGGCACGAACTAGGATTGGGGTATCCGCGCGCCTCTCGGTGCGCCACCTCCCGATCCTTCCCGACCATTGGAGCCACCGTGGCCGAGCCCTCCCGCCTCGACAAGGTCATCAGCCTCGCCCGCCACCGCGGGTTCGTCTTCCAGGCGGGAGAGATCTACGGCGGATCGCGGTCGGCGTGGGACTACGGCCCCCTCGGCACCGAGCTGAAGGAGAACATCCGCCGCCAGTGGTGGCAGACGTTCGTGCGCGGCCGCGGCGACATGGTCGGCCTCGACTCGTCGATCATCCTGCCCTCGAAGGTGTGGGAGGCGTCGGGCCACGTCGCCACGTTCACCGACCCGCTCGTCGAGTGCCTGCAGTGCCACAAGCGTCACCGCGAGGATCACCTCATCGAGGCGTTCGCGGAGAAGAAGGGCCGCCAGCCCGAGAACGGCATGGCCGACATCGCCTGCCCCGACTGCGGCACGCGCGGTCAGTGGACCGAGCCGAAGTCGTTCTCGGGTCTCGTGAAGACCTACCTCGGCGTCGTCGACGACGAGTCGGGCCTCTACTACCTGCGCCCGGAGACGGCCCAGGGCATCTTCGTGAACTTCGCGAACGTGCTCACCGCGTCGCGCAAGAAGCCGCCGTTCGGCGTGGGCCAGGTCGGCAAGGCGTTCCGCAACGAGATCACCCCCGGCAACTTCATCTTCCGCACGCGCGAGTTCGAGCAGATGGAGATCGAGTTCTTCGTGCCGCCGGCGGATGCCGCCGAGTGGTTCGATCACTGGGTCGACGCGTGCTGGAACTGGTTCCTCGACCTGGGCATCGACCCGTCGCACATGCGCAAGCTCGACATCCCGGATGGCGAGCGCGCCCACTACTCCGACCGCACGATCGACGTCGAGTACGACTTCGGCTTCCCCGGCAAGGGCTGGGGCGAGCTGATGGGCATCGCGAACCGCACCGACTTCGACCTGACGAACCACATCAAGGCCTCGGGCAGCAAGCTCGAGTACTTCGACCAGGCCTCGGGCGAGAAGTACGTGCCGTACGTGATCGAGCCGTCGTTCGGCCTCACCCGCTCGATGATGGCGTTCCTGATCGACGCGTACACCGAGGAGGAGGTGCCGAACGCGAAGGGCGGCACCGACACCCGCACGGTGCTGAAGCTCGACCCGCGCCTCGCGCCGGTGAAGGTGGCCGTGCTGCCGCTGTCTCGCAACGAGCGCCTCTCGCCGCTTGCGCGCGAGGTAGCCGACGACCTGCGCGGCACGTGGAACGTCGACTTCGACGACGCCGGCGCGATCGGACGTCGCTACCGCCGCCAGGACGAGATCGGCACGCCGCTGTGTGTGACGATCGACTTCGACTCGCTCGATGACCGCGCCGTGACGGTGCGCGACCGCGACACCATGGGCCAGGAGCGCGTGCCGCTCGAGAACCTGCGCGCCTACCTCGGCGAGCGCCTGCGCGGGGCCTGACCCCAGCCGCGGGCGACGGCGGATCAGCCGGTGACGGTGATCCGCACGCCCTCGGCCCCGCCCCCTCGGTGCGGGCGAGGCAGCGCGTGAGGATGGCGCGCAGCACGTCCAGATCGACCGCGTCGAGCTTCTTGAGGTAGAGACAGCCGCGTCCCGTGGTGTGCGGGCCGAGGCGCGCGAGCTCGTCCGGGTAGGCGCCCGTGTCGTCGAGGTAGATCGTCGTGGCGGTCTTGCGCGGGGAGAACGCGAGCACGGGCATGTCGCCCTCGGTGCCGGTCGGGTAGACGTAGTGGCACGCGCCGAAGCCGATGATCGTCCCCCACAGCACGGGATCGCGGCCGCTGACCTCGCGCATCAGCTCGATCAGCTCCTGCGCGTCCGTGCGCCGGCGCTCGGGCGTCACGCCGAGCAGGAAGGCGCCGAGGTCACCGCCCGTCGGCTGCATCTCAAGCCTTCGCGGCGGCCTTCGCCGCCCGCTTGTACTCGCGCACCTTCGCGAGGGTCTCGGGGCTGGTGATGTCGGCGACGGAGCGGAACGAACCCTCCTCGCCGTAGGGTGCGGCGGCCTCGCGCCATCCTGCCCCGGCGAAGCCGTACTGCTTGCCGAGCAGCGCGAGGAAGATCCGGGCCTTCTGGTCACCGAAGCCGGGAAGGGCCTTCAGGCGCTTCAGCACCTCCTTGCCGTCCGGATCGCCGGTGCCGTTCGAAGGACGTGTCCAGATCGCGGCGGCGTCGCCGCCCCACTCGTCGACGATCGTCTGGCAGAGCGTCCGCACCCGGTCCGCCATCGATCCGGGGAACCGGTGCACGGCCGGGGTCTGCCGGAACACCTCGATGAACGCCTCCGGGTCGTAGGCCGCGATCTCGCGCGAGTCGACGGATCCGATCCGCTGCCGGATCTTCTCGGGACCCATGAACGCCGTCTCCATCGCGATCTGCTGATCAAGCAGCATCCCGATGAGCAGAGCGAGCGGGTTGTCTGTCAGCAGCGCGTCGGCGTCGGCGTCGCCGGTGATCGTGAGGGCCATGGGTCCATTGTCCGTCGGATCTCCGCCGGTCGACATCACACGCCGATCCGCGAGCGCGCACGGGGACGGTGAGAGTGCATCCGTGCGGATGTGTCCTCGCGCGATGGATGGGCTCCCGGCGTGGGCGCGTGTCGTCGGGGGACGCCGAAGCAGATCAGCCCAGCGCGGCCGCGCCCGTGACGGGGCAGGCACCAGCGGGCTCGGCGGCGGCGTCGGCCGGCTGCGCGGCGGCCTCCGCGGCCTCGACCGCGGGGCGCACGTCCACGCCGAACAGCGTCTCGATCGCGGCGAACACCTCATCGGCCCGGCCCTGGCGCGCGTACTCGGCGGCCCGCACGGTGGGGGTGTGAAGCAGCGTGCCGACGAGGTGGCGCAGTGCCGCCTCGGCCTCGGGGCGCCGGCCGATCTCGGCCTCGAGCAGGCCGAACACGTGCTGGCGCAGCGCGACGATCGCCGGCTGGGCGCTGCGGCCGCGGCGTCCGTCGGTGAAGCGCGCGGCGGCATCCTTCACCATCTGGCGGGCGGCATCGGTCGCCTGCAGCTCCTCGAGCGGCGCGTGAAGGCGGATCGTCTCGAGGTCGAGCAGCGTCACTCCCGGAAGCTCGCCGACGGCGGGGTCGACGTTGCGGGGGAGGCCCAGGTCGATCACGAACAGCGGCTTGTCGAGCCCGGCGACGGTCGCGGGGGTCACGACCGGCTCCTCGCTTGTCGTGCACGTGATGATGATGTCGCTGCGGATGGCGGTCTCGACGAGGGTCGCCTTGGTCGTGTGCGCGATCCCGTACTTCTCGCCGAACTTCGCCCCGCGGCCGGAGGCGGAGAACACAGTGATGTCGGTGACGCCGCGCTCGCGCAGGGCGGCGATCGTGGCCGCCGCGTACATGCCGGTTCCCATCAGCAGCACGCGCTGGGTGGTCCAGTCGGCGAGGCGGCTGTCGGTCAGCTCGAGAGCGAGGCGGACGAGCGAGCGGCCCGCGCGGCCGAGGGCCGTCGCGTTCTTGATCGCCTTCTGCGTCTCGGTGGCGCGCTGGAACATCCGCTCCAGGTCGCTCGTCGTCGTGCCGAGCTGGCGCGCGTCGGTGAGCGCGCGGCGCACCTGGCCGCCGATCTCGCCCTCGCCGATCACGACCGACTCCAGGCCCGCGGCGACGGCGAAGAGGTGCTCGGCCGCCTTACCGTCGGTCTTGACCGCGTAGGAGCCGGCGAACTCCTCGGGGCTCAGGCCCGAGGCCGAGCGCATCGCGTCGGCGATCACCAGGGCGGTGTCGTCGCTGTCGGTCTCGACGTACGCCTCGATGCGGTTGCACGTCGAGAGCACGACGACGCCGTCGACCGAGGGGGCGATGAGCGGCGTGATCTTGTCCGCGCCAGGCGCGGAGAGCTGCTCGAGCACGTCGAAGGGCGCAGTCTTATGACTCGCGGTGACACACAGCAGCACGATCCGATTCTACGCCGCGTCGAAACCGCGGGCTGAGTCCCGGCTGGGCGGCCGCCCCGGATGGTTCGACGTCGAGGGACCGCGCGATGGACGGCCAGGGGATCCTGAAGGTGAACGCGGCAAGATGGGGGAATGCCCTCTGCCGACGCGCCCCTGCTCCGCGCACTTCGTGGTGACCGTCCCGAGACCGCCCCGATCTGGTTCATGCGGCAGGCGGGGCGCTCGCTTCCCGAGTACCGCGAGCTGCGGGTCGGCACGCGGATGCTCGACGCGTGCCTGACGCCCGACCTCGCCGCCGAGATCACGCTGCAGCCGGTGCGCCGTCACGGCGTCGACGCCGGCATCTTCTTCAGCGACATCGTCGTCCCCCTGCGCCTCGCGGGCATCGAGGTCGAGATCGAGCCGGGCCGCGGCCCGGTGTTCGCGTCTCCCATCCGCACGGCCGACGACGTCGCGCGGATCACCGCGATCGACCCGGCGGAGGTCGCCGCGGCCGCGGATCCCGTGCGCGAGGCGGTGCGCCTCACGGTCGCCGAGCTGGACACGACCGGGACGCCGCTGATCGGCTTCGCCGGTGCGCCGTTCACCCTCGCGGCGTACCTCGTCGAGGGCGGTCCCTCGAAGGAGCACCTCCGCGCCCGGGCGATGATGCAGGCGGATCCCGACTCGTGGCATCGCCTCGCCGGCTGGCTCTCCGGCGTCTCGCGCGCGTTCCTTCGGGCGCAGATCGAGGCGGGCGCCGCCGCGGTGCAGCTGTTCGACTCGTGGGCCGGATCGCTGGATCCGGATGTCTTCCGCCGCTTCGTCGCGCCGCATTCGAAGGCGGCGGTGCAGGATCTGCCCGTCCCGGTCATCCACTTCGGCGTCGGCACCGGTCCGTTCCTCGGCGACATGCGCCTCGACGGGGTGGCGTCGGCCGTCGGCGTCGACTGGCGCCTGCCGCTCGACGAGGCCGCGGCGATCATCGGCCCCGACACGACGCTGCAGGGGAACATCGACCCCGCGCTGCTCGGCGCCCCGTGGGAGGTGCTCGAGCAGCACGTGCGCGGCGTCGTCGAACGCGGCCGCGCGGCGCGCGCCCACGTCGTCAACCTCGGCCACGGCGTGCCGCCCGAGACCGACCCGACCGTCCTGACGCGCGTCGTCGAGCTCGTCCACTCGCTCTGACATGACCGCCGACGTCGGGAGTCTGTTCGAGCACGCGCACGCAACCCGCGTCGCGGTGATCGGCGGTGGGATCGCGGGGCTCGTCGCCGCGCGGGAGTTCGCCAAGGTCGGGATGACCGTGACGCTGCTCGAGGCGACCGATCGCCTCGGCGGCGCCATCCGCTCCGGCGAAGTCGACGGCATCGCGCTCGACCTCGGCGCCGAGAGCTTCGCCACCCGCGGCGGGCACGTGCGGCGCCTCATCGACGAGCTGGGCCTCGGCGACGCGGTCGTCGAGCCGAACCGCGCGGGCGCGTGGGTCGCCGGACTTCCCGGCGGCAAGGCGGCGCCGCTGCCGAAGGGCGGCATCCTGGGCATCCCGGCGAACCCGTTCGCGGAGGACGTCCGCCGGGTGATCGGCTGGGCCGGCGCGTGGCGCGCGTACCTCGACCGGCTGCGCCCGCCGCTGACCATCGGCCACGAGCGCAGCCTCGGCCGCCTCGTGCGCTCGCGCCTCGGCTCAGCGGTGCTCGACCGGCTCGTCGCCCCCGTGACCAGCGGCGTCTACTCGGCGCGGCCCGACGACATCGACCCCGACATCGCCGCCCCCGGCCTGAACGCCGCCCTCACGCGAGCCGGATCGCTGACGGGCGCGGTCGCCGAGCTCACCGCCGCCCGCTCCGGCGAGGGCAAGGCGCCGGGAGCCGCGGTCCAGGGCCTCGCCGGCGGCATCGGCCGGCTCGTCGACGCGCTCGCCGCGTCGCTGCGCGAGCAGGGGGTCGACCTCCGCACGACGACTCCGGTCGCGTCGCTCGACCGAGCGGGAGGCGGATGGCGCATCCGGGTCGGCGAGGAGACGGTCGAGGCGGATGTCGTGATCGTGGCGACCGAGGAGTCGGCCGCCCGCGCGCTGCTCGCCCCGCATGTGCCCGGCCTCGCGGCCGAGCCACCTGCCCCCGGTCCGGTCGTCCACGTCGTCACGCTCGTGCTCGACGCCCCCGAACTCGCGGCCGCGCCGCGCGGCACCGGCGTGCTCACCGTGCCCGGCGCCTTCCGCGCGAAGGCCCTCACCCACGCGAGCGCCAAGTGGAGCTGGATCGCCGAGCGGGCCGGCTCGCGGCGCCAGGTCGTCCGGGTGTCGTTCGGCGCGCAGGGCGAGGCGCCCGTGACCGACGGGATGGCGGACGACGAGATCGCCGCGCTGGCGGTGGAGGAGGCGTCCGCGCTGCTCGGCGTGCCGCTCAAGCGCGCGCAGCTGCGGGGATTCGCCATCGCGCGCTTCGCGCAGTCGCAGCCCGCGGCGACGATCGGGCTGCGCGAAGCGACCGAGCGCACCCGCGAGGCGATCCGATCCGTCCCCTCCCTCGGTGCTGCGGGCGCCTGGCTCGCGGGGACCGGCCTCGCCCAGGTGGTGCCCGACGCGGCCGAAGAGGCCGATCGCGTGCGCCGGGGCGCGCTGTTCGGCTGAGCGCGCGCCAGGAGATCCCGCGAACCGAGGATGATCCGGTCGCGGATCTCCGCATCTCGCGGGATCCTCCGCGTTTCGCGGCGCCCGAACCGCGTGCGCGACGCGCCCTTAGCGGGTGACCCTGCCGACCGCAACCGGATGCCGAGATCGGAATACAGGGCTACTCTCGAACACGAACGCAGCACTCGCAGATCCATTGGCGGGCTCGCGCGCAGCGCGGCCCTACGACGTGAGGAGAACCCATGCGGGGGAAATTGGGACTCGTGATCGGCCTCGGTGCGGGCTACGTGCTCGGCACTCGTGCGGGCCGTGAGCGCTACGAGCAGATCAAGACCCAGGCGCTCAAGGTCTGGAACATGGACCCGGTGCAGGAGCAGGTCGGCAAGGCGAAGAAGCTCGCGACGTCCAGCGCCATGGCGCTGCCGCGCGCCGCGTGGAACGGCGCCGTCGGCGTCGCCAAGGCCGTGAACAAGCAGGGCACTCCCGGCAGCAAGCTCGACGCCGCACTGGACGCGACGAAGGACGCGGCCGACGACGTCAAGAAGGCCGCCGACACGGACGGCACCGACGTCAAGAAGGTGGCTGGCACGAAATGAGCATCCAGTCGCCTCGGCGCGACGGTCGGGGCTCGCCCGTGCGGGACCGCGCAGACGACGGACTCTTCACCCTCGTCGGCGACGTGCCGCAGCTGGTCAAGAACCTGATCGTCGCCGAGTTCAACGCCATCAAGGGCTGGCTCGTCAAGACCGCCACCGACGCCGGCATCGGCACCGGGATGATGTTCGTCGGCCTGTTCTTCATTGCGTGGGTCGTGCCGCTCTTCCTGACGTTCCTCGTCGCCCTGCTCTCGCTGTGGCTGCCCGTCTGGGCGTCGGCGCTCATCGTGATGGGCGTGGGAGTCGTGCTGGCCATCGTCGCCGGGTTCATCGGCCTCGCCTTCTACAAGAAGATCGGCAAGCGGGAGAGTCCCTTCTCGGCCGCGAAGACGGACATCCAGATCGTGAAGGAGGCCGCCAGTGAGTACTGACGCCGTGCGCTACACGAGCCAGACGCCTCGCACCGTCGTGCCCAGCGGGATCACGGATCCCGTCGAGCGCGCCCGTGCGGAGCTCTCGGCCGCGCTCGCCGCGATCGAGCACAAGGCGAACCTTCCCGCCCGCGCCTCCGAGAAGCTCGAGGCGGGCGCCGTCAAGGCCCGCGCCTTCGCCGACCGTGAGCCGGGGCTCGCGCTCGCCGCGGCCGTCGGCGTCGCCGTCGCGGTCGGCGCCGCGATCTGGGGCGTCGCGCGACTGATCGCCCGCTGATCCACCGCGGCGGCAGAGCCCGAGCCGGAGGCCCGCTCGTTCGACGAGCGAGCCCGAGGCCGGGAAGTGAGACCCCGTCGTGACCTGCCGCGTTTTGCCTCCGCCGAGGCGAGAGGGAGGATGGATCCATGGCTGACCCGCATCACGCTCCCTCCGCCGCGCCCGCCGAGCCCGAGGTCGACGGCGACAGCTACAGCCTCTGGGCCGTGTGGCGCCGCAACCCCGCGCAGCCCGTGGGCCCGGCCGACGCGATCGAGCTCGAGGACATCGTCACGTACCTCGCCGAGGGCGGTGTGACGGTGCGCGGCTTCTACGACGTCAGCGGGCTGCGTGCCGACGCCGACCTGATGGTGTGGATCCACGGCCCCGTGCCGGAGGACCTGCAGCGCGCCGTGCGCCGCCTGCGCCGCACCGACCTGCTCTCTCCGCTGCTGCCGACCTGGAACGCGATGGCCGTGCACCGCGACGCCGAGTTCAACAAGCGCCACGTGCCCGGCTACATGCGCGGCATCCCCGCCAAGGGGTGGCTCACCGTCTACCCGTTCGTGCGCAGCTACGAGTGGTATCTGCTGCCGGAGGAGGAGCGCAGCGCGATGCTCCGCGACCACGGCATGAAGGGCGCCGCCTTCCGCGGCGTCACCGCCAACACCATGGCCTCCTTCGCCCTCGGCGACTACGAGTGGATGCTTCCCATGGAGGCGGATGAGCTCACCGACCTCGTCGACATGATGCGCGAGCTGCGTTACACCGAGGCGCGCCGTCACGTGCGCGAGGAGGTGCCGTTCTTCACCGGCCGACGCGTCGAGATCGCCGAGATCGCCGAGATCCTGCAGTGACCGGGGTCACGGCCGGCGCGCCGATCCGCCTCGGCACACGACGCAGCGCCCTCGCGATGACCCAGTCGGGTCACGTGGCGCGCGCGCTCGAGGAGGTCTCGGGTCGCCCGGTCGAGCTCGTGCAGATCGTGTCCGAGGGCGACACGAACCGCGGTTCGCTGTCGCAGCTCGGCGGCACGGGAGTGTTCGCCACCCGGTTGCGCGAGGCGCTGGCGGCGGGGGAGTGCGACCTGCTCGTCCACTCGCTGAAGGATCTGCCGACGGCACAGCCGGAGGAACTCGAGATCGCGGCGACGCCCGTGCGCGCCGACGCGCGCGACGTCATCCTGACCCGCGACGGGACGCCGCTCGAGCAGCTCCCCGCGGGATCGGTCATCGGCACCGGATCGCCGCGGCGCATCGCGCAGGTGCTGCGGGCGAACCCCGGGCTGCGCATCCACGATCTGCGCGGAAACGTCGACTCGAGGATGCAGCGCGTCGTCGACGGCGAGCTCTCGGCGATCGTCCTCGCCGCGGCCGGCCTCGACCGCCTGGGGCCGGAGACGCCGCTTCACTACGAGCAGCGCGACCTCGGCGTCTGGCCGACGGCCGCCGGCCAGGGCGCTCTCGCGGTCGAGACGCGCGCGGATGCGGATCCCGAGCTCCTCGCCGCCATCCGCCGGCTCGACGACCCCGCGACCCGCTTCGCGGTGACGGTCGAGCGCACGGTGCTCGGCGGGATCGAGGCCGGATGCCACGCACCGGTGGGCGTTCACGCCCGCTTCGAGGGCGACCGGCTTCACGTGCAGGCCGGAGTGTACGGCCCGGACGGCCAGCAGGTCGTGAACGTTGCGCTCACCGAGACCGTGTCGTTCGACACGCCGGGTCGGGGGTATATTCATCGACAGGGCAGCGGCAACGGTGCGGATGCTGCCGATGGCGTGGATCAGATCGACCACGCGCGCGATATCGGAGACGGTATCGCTCGTCGGCTGCTCGAACGTGGGGCGGCCGACCTCGTACCCCGAGAGTCCCCCTCATGAACACAGCTTCCACTCATCGCCCGGAGAAGCCCTTGACCGGCTGGCGCGTCCTCGTGCCGCGCGGCGGTCCCTGGGGCGACGGCGTCGCGGCCACCCTCCGCTCGCAGGGCGCGGTCCCCGTGATCGCCCCGCTCATCAACTTCGCCCCGACCGACGACTCCGCGACGCTCGAGGCGGCCCTCGCCGACCTCGCCGCCGGCCGATTCGACTGGCTCACGGTCACGAGCGCGACGACCGTCGACGTCCTCTACGCGTACGACGCGAAGATCCCCGACGAGACGAAGATCGCCGCCGTCGGCGAGACGACCGCCGCCGCGCTCAGCGCGGTCGGCTACCGCGTCGACCTGGTTCCCGAGAGCGACAACTCCGCCGCGGGAATGGCCCGCCAGATGAACGGCCTCGAGCCCGAGCCGCGGCGCATCCTGACGCTCCGCAGCGAGATCGCGAAGCCCGTGCTCACCGAGATGCTCATCGCCGCCGGGCATGACGTCCGCAGCGTCGTCGCCTACCGCACCGTGGGCGTGCCGGCCAAGGAGAATGTCGTGCGCGACGTCGTGACGGGCCGGATCAACGCCATCCTCGTCACGTCCGGTTCGGTCGCCGAGCAGGTGCGCGAGCAGTTCCCGCACATCGCCGACAGCACGGTCATCGCCGCCATCGGCCCGCGCACCGCGCACGATGCAGACCTCATCGGGCTGCCGATCCACGTGATCGCGCCCGAGCAGACGATCGACTCGCTCATCCAGGCGCTCGAGGCCATCCCGGTGCCCGAGCCGACCGCGGAGGCGCTCGCCATCCCGGCGACGGGGCCCGTGGCGACCGGCACGATCCGCGTGGATCCCTCGCCGACCGGCCTCATCGAGACCGTCACGGAGGAGCCGCAGGAGACTCCCCGATGAGTTTCCCCACCCACCGCCCGCGCCGGCTTCGTCAGTCGCCCGCGGTGCGGCGGCTGGTGCGCGAGACCCATCTCGTGCCGTCGCAGCTCGTGCTTCCCGCGTTCGTGCGCGAGGGCCTGACCGAGCCCGCGGCGATCTCGTCGATGCCCGGTGTGCAGCAGCACACCCTCGACTCGCTGCGTCGCGCCGCCGCCGACGCCGCCGCGGCCGGGGTGGGCGGCATCATGCTGTTCGGCGTGCCCGCGACGCGAGACGCGACCGGATCCGGCGCCGACGACCCGCAGGGAATCCTGAACGTCGCGACCGAGGCGGTCGTCGCCGAGGTCGGCGACGCGCTCGTTGTGCAGACCGACCTGTGCCTCGACGAGTTCACCGACCACGGGCACTGCGGCGTGCTCACCGCCGACGGATCGGTCGACAACGACGCAACGCTCGAGCGGTACACCGCCATGGGTCTCGCGCAGGCACGGGCCGGATCGGCGCTGCTCGGCCTGTCGGGGATGATGGACGGCCAGGTCGCCGCGGTGCGCGAGGCGCTCGACGCTGAGGGCTTCACCGACACGCTGATCCTCGCGTACTCGGCGAAGTACGCCGGGGCGTTCTACGGCCCCTTCCGCGAGGCCGTCGACTCGCAGCTGAAGGGCGACCGCCGCACCTACCAGCTCGACCCCGGCAACGGCCGCGAGGGAGTGAAGGAGGCCCTCCTCGACGTCGAGGAGGGCGCCGACATCGTCATGGTCAAGCCGGCGATGCCGTACCTGGATGTGCTCGCCGACGTGCGCGCGTCCGTGGACGTGCCGGTGTGGGCCTACCAGGTCTCGGGCGAGTACTCGATGGTCGAGGCCGCGAGCGCGAACGGCTGGATCGACCGCCGCGGCGCGATCCTCGAGTCGCTGCTGGGCATCCGCCGCGCGGGCGCCGACGCCATCCTCACCTACTGGGCCGTCGAGGCCGCGGGGTGGCTGCGGGACGAGCTCTAGGCTCGACCCCCTCCGGTCGTTGAGCGACCGAGCGCAGCGAGGGAGCCGAAACGGCTGACGCATCCGGAGGGTGTGACGCCGAGTTGCCGCTTCATACCGCTACTTCGGGGACACAACGCGGCTCGTGACCCCGAGCTGCCGCTTTGTTGCGGCACTTTGGGGACACGGAGTGGCTGGTTGCCCCGAACCACCGCTTGATTCCGGCACTTCGGGGCAGGGGGCCGCGCGGTTGCCCCGAACCGCCGTTTCATTCCGGCGACTCGGGGAAGTGCGGGCGCTGGCAACACGGATCTCGCCCGACCGGTCATCCTTCGCGGCGGAGCAGGGCCGGCGACGCGACGTCGGCGGATGCGTCCAGGCGCAACGCGAGACAATGGACTCATGGCCGATCGCAACGAGACCCTGTTCGCCCACGCCCGTGAGGTCATCCCCGGCGGTGTGAACTCGCCGGTACGGGCGTACGGCTCGGTGGGCGGCACGCCGCGGTTCGTGCAGTCGGCGCGCGGGGCGTACATCACCGACGCGGATGGCCGCGAGTACGTCGACCTCGTCGCGTCGTGGGGGCCCGCGCTGCTCGGCCACGCGCATCCGGAGGTCGTGGAGGCGGTCCGGGAGGCCGCGACGCGCGGCCTGTCGTTCGGCGCCCCGACCGAGGGCGAGGTCGAGCTCGCCGATCTGGTGGCGGAGCGTGTCACGGCCGGCGGGCTGAACCCCGTCGAGCAGGTGCGCCTCGTCTCGACCGGCACCGAGGCGACGATGACGGCCATCCGGCTCGCGCGCGGTGTGACCGGCCGCGACCTGCTGGTCAAGTTCGACGGCAACTACCACGGGCACTCGGACGGCCTCCTCGCCGCGGCCGGATCCGGTCTCGCGACGCTCGCGCTTCCCGGCACCGCCGGCGTTCCGGCGCCCATCGCGGCGCAGACCCTGGTGGCGCCGTACGGCGACCTCGACGCGGTGCGCGCGATCTTCGCCGAGCGCGGCGACCAGATCGCGGCGATCATCGTCGAGGCGGCCCCCGCGAACATGGGCGTCGTGCGCCCCGCGGATGGCTACAACGCCGGGCTCGCCTCCATCGCGCACGAGCACGGCGCGCTGCTCATCCTGGACGAGGTGCTGACCGGCTTCCGCGTCGGACCGGCCGGGTACTGGGGCCTGCAGGTCGAGGCCGGGGAGCGCTACGAGCCCGACCTCATCACCTTCGGCAAGGTCATCGGCGGGGGGATGCCGCTGGCCGCCCTCGGCGGCAAGGCGGCGGTGATGGAGCAACTCGCGCCGGTCGGCCCGGTGTACCAGGCAGGCACGCTGTCGGGGAACCCGCTGTCGGTCGCGGCGGGCATCAAGACGCTGCAGCTCGCGACGCCCGAGGTCTACGCCGCGGTGGACGAGGCCGCCGACCGGGTGGCTCTCGAGGTGTCGGCCGCGCTGACCGAGGCGGGTGTCGAGCACGCCATCTCTCGCGCGGGCAGCCTGTTCAACCCCGTGTTCGCCGCCGAGGCCCCGCGCGACTACCCCGGGGCCAAGGCCCAGCAGGCGTTCCGCTACCGCCCGTTCTTCCACGCGATGCTCGACGGGGGCGTCTCGCTTCCGCCGAGCGTGTTCGAGGCCTGGTTCCTCACCGCCGCGCACGACGACGCGGCACTCTCGCGCATCGTCGACGCGCTTCCCGCGGCCGCGCGGGCGGCCGCCGCTGCGGAGGGCTGAGCCGAGCGCGGCTTCGCACGAGGAGGATGACGCGAGAACAGGATGATCCGGCGCGGATCCTCCTCTTCTCGCGGGATCTCCTCGTCTCGGCGCGTCCGCTCTGAGCGGCCCCCGGGCCGAAGCGACGACCGAGGCGACGGAGGCCGCGGGCCGGAGGGTACAACTCCCCAGGTAGAGTGGGTGAACCCCCTTTCGCCTGCCTGAGCCGCCGCTTTCGCCCGACGAGCCCGAGGAGACGCCCATGTTGACTCTCCTTCTTTCGTTCGCCGCAGGGTCTCTGCTGCTGGCGCTCCTGGCGAAGCCGCTCGGCGCCCGCGTGTTCTATGTGGGCGCACTGTTCCCGCTCGCGGCGCTGGTCCATGCGGTCTGGATGGGCGGGCGGGTCGTCCAGGGCGACATCCCGTTCGCGGCATACGAGTGGATCCGACCGCTCGGCATCGAGATCTCCATGCGGATGGACACGCTCGGCTGGGTCATGGCGCTCGTCGTCAGCGGCGTTGGCGCGCTCGTGATGATCTACTGCCGCTGGTACTTCCGCGGCAAGACCGAGGGGCTCGGCCGCTTCTCGAGCGTCCTGCTCGCCTTTGCCGGCGCGATGTACGGCCTCGTGCTCACCGACGACATCGTCATGCTCGTGATGTTCTGGGAGATGACGAGCATCCTGTCGTACCTGCTCATCGGCCACTACCACCTGCGCGCCGGAAGCCGCCGCGCGGCCCTGCAGGCGCTGCTCGTCACGACGCTCGGCGGCCTCGTGATGCTGATCGGCGTCGTCATCCTCGCCGCGACCGCCGACACCACGAGCCTCAGCAAGATCCTCGAGCTGGCGCCGAGCGGACCACTGGTGAACGTCGCCCTTGTGCTGCTTCTGGTCGGCGCGCTCAGCAAGTCGGCGATCTTCCCGTTCCACTTCTGGCTTCCCGGGGCCATGGCCGCCCCCACCCCGGTGAGCGCCTACCTCCACGCGGCGGCGATGGTGAAGGCGGGAATCTACCTGCTCGCGCGGTTCGCTCCCGTGTACGCCGACGCCGACCCGTGGCGGCCCGTGATCATCACGCTCGGCGTCTTCACGATGCTGCTCGGCGGCGTGCAGGCGCTGCGCGAGAGCGACCTGAAGCGCATCCTCGCGTTCGGCACGGTGAGCCAGCTCGGCTTCATCTCCGTGGTGATCGGTTACGGCACGCGCGACGCGGCGCTCGCCGGGCTCGCGCTGCTGCTCGCGCACGCCCTGTTCAAGTCGACGCTGTTCCTCGTGGTCGGCGTGATCGACCGACAGCTCAACACCCGAGACATCGACGAGCTGTCGGGCGTCGGCCGCCAGGCCCCGGTGATGGCCGTCATCTCCGCCGTCGCGGTGGCCTCGATGGCCGGCCTGCCGCCGACGCTCGGCTTCGTGGCGAAGGAGGGCGCGCTCACCGCCCTGCTCGATGCGTCCGGTGCGGGAGACGGATGGGCGCTCGCGGCCCTCGTCGGCATCGTCGCCGGATCCATGCTCACCGTGGCATACGGTGCGCGGTTCCTGTGGGGCGCGTTCTGGACCAAGCGCGACAGGACGGGCGCCGAGCGCCCGCGCACCGCGTGGCCCGACCCGCCGATCGGCTTCCTCGGGGTGCCGCTGGTGCTCGCGGCCGGGGGCCTCGCCGCCGGGCTCGTCGCACCGATGCTCGACACGCTCATCGCGCCGTATGCCGACACGGCCGCCGCGATCACGCCGGTCGCGGAGCACCCCGCGCACCTCGCCCTGTGGCACGGCCTCGGCCCCGCGCTGCTGCTGTCGGTCGTGACCCTCGCCGGCGGCGCGACGCTGTTCTGGCTCGCCCGCGCGACCGGGTTCGACATGACCGGACGCGTGCTGCCGTTCACGGCCGCGGATGCGTACTACGCCATCACCCGCGGCGTCGACCGCGCCTCGGTCGCGGTGACCACGCTGACGCAGCGGGGGTCGCTGCCGATCTACGTCGCGACGATCTTCATCGTGCTGGTGGTGGGCGAGGGCGTCGCCTTGCTCGCGGCGCCCGACTGGCGGATCGCGCTGGACGCCTGGCAGGATCCGGTGCAGCTCGCCGTCGCGCCGATCATGATCGCGGCCGCCGTGATCGCCGTGCGGGCGCGCAAGCGCTACACGAGCGTCGTGCTCGTGGCCGTCACGGGCCTCGGCATGATCACCCTCTTCGCCGTGATCGGCGCCCCCGACCTCGCCCTCACCCAGGTGCTCGTCGAGACGGTCACGCTCGTCGCGTTCGCTCTGGTCCTGCGCCGCCTTCCGTCCCGGATGGGCGCCCACAACGGCACGGCGGCGCCCGTCCTGCGCGCGATCCTCGCCGGCGCCGTCGGTCTCACGATGGCCGCGCTCGTCGTCATCGCCTCGAGCGCGCGCATCCACTCGCCCGTCTCCGAGGGCTGGGAGCAGCTCGCATACGAGATCGGGCATGGAAAGAACGTCGTCAACGTCGCCCTCGTCGATCTGCGCGGCTGGGACACGATGGGCGAGCTGTCGGTGCTTATCCTCGCGGCCACCGGTGTCGCCTCGCTCGTGTTCGTCACCGACCGCAGCGACACCCTGCAGCGGCTCACGCGGGGCCTGCCCGGCGGCGGACGCCAGTCGCGCGCGCCGCGTCTCGGCGCGGCCGGAAAGCACCTGGTCGAGACCACCGGCGGCATCGAGGTGCACAGTGCGGCCACGGACGAGCGCCCGAGGGCCTGGCTCGTCGGCGGGCAGAAGATGAGCGCCGAGTCGCGTTCGATCGTGCTCGAGGTGATCGTCCGCATCCTGTTCCACACGATCATCGTGGTGTCGATCTACCTCCTCTTCGCGGGCCACAATCTGCCCGGCGGCGGCTTCGCGGGCGGCCTCGTCGCCGGCATGGCCCTCGTGATGCGCTACGTCGCGGGCGGCCGGTACGAACTCGGCGTCGCGGCCCCGACCGATGCGGGATGGCTGCTCGGCACGGGAATGCTGCTGGCGGTCGGCACGACGCTCGTGCCGCTGTTCTTCGGCCTCGATCCGCTGACCCGCGCCGTCTTCGAGGCGGATCTCGCGATCGTCGGGCACGTCGAGTTCGTCACCTCGACGATCTTCGACGTCGGCGTGTACCTCGTCGTGATCGGCCTCGTGCTCGACGTGCTGCGCAGCCTCGGCGCCGAGGTCGACAGGCAGATGAAGGGCTCCGAGGCGACCTGGCGCGTCAGCGCGCCGCGTGAGGAGGAGGCCCGATGAACGTCTCCCTCACCCTCGTGATCGTGATGGCGGTGCTCTACGCGGCGGGCGTGTACGCGATGCTCGAGCGCAGCCTGACCCGCGTGCTGATCGGCTTCCTGCTGCTGGGGAATGCCACGAACCTGCTGCTGATCATCGTGATGGGCTTCCCGGGCTCCGCTCCCTTCGCGGGGGACGCCGAATATCCGGGCGACGCCGGTCCGCGCAGCGACCCGCTGCCCCAGGCCCTGATGCTCACGGCGATCGTCATCACGTTCGCCGTGAGCGCGTTCCTGCTCGCGCTCATCTACCGGTCCTGGCAGCTGGGACAGGCCGACACGGTCGAGGACGACGCCGAGGACCTCGCGCTGCGCGCCCGCTCGGTCGAGGCCGAGCAGGCGCTCGCCGAGACCGCCGGCGACGACGCGACGACCGACTTCATCGACACGGTCGCCTCGCCGCTGCGGGCGATAGACGGCGCCGGCGCGCTGGGACTGCTGCCGGATGCGCCAGTCGACATTCCCTCATCGGAATACCGCAGGCGCAGCACCGACACCGACGAGGATGAGGAGGACCGCTCATGACCCCGAGCCTCCTCGTGCCGCTCGTTGTGGGCCTGCCGCTCATCGGCGCGGCGGTCACGCTCGTCGCCGGCCGTCGCCGCCGGCTGCAGGTCGGCGTCTCGATCATCACGCTGACCCTGACCTTCGCGATCGCCGTCGCGATGTTCGTGATCGTCGACGCCGGCACACCGCTCGCGGTCACCGTCGCGGGCTGGCCGCTGCCGTTCGGCATCGTGCTGTACGTCGACCGCCTCGCCGCGCTGCTTGTCGCCGTGTCGAGCGTCGTCCTGCTCGCGGTGCTGCTCTTCTCGGTCGGCCAGGGCGCCGCCGACGGCGACGACGAGACGCCGGTGTCGATCTTCCACCCGTCGTACCTCATCCTGGCGGCGGGAATCTTCGACGCGTTCATCGCGGGCGACCTGTTCAACCTCTACGTCGGCTTCGAGATGCTGCTCGTCGCGTCGTACGTGCTGATCACGCTCGGCAGCACCGAATCCCGGATCCGCACGGGCGTCGTGTACATCGTCGTCTCGCTCGTGTCGTCCGTGCTGTTCCTCTCGGCCATCGCCGTCATCTACGGCGCGCTGGGCACCGTGAACATGGCGCAGATCGCCGAGCGGATGACTGAGCTTCCCGACAACGTTCAGCTCGTGCTGCATCTGCTGCTGCTCGTGGCGTTCAGCGTGAAGGCGGCGGTGTTCCCGCTGTCGTTCTGGCTCCCCGACTCGTACCCGACGGCCCCCGCGCCGGTCACCGCGGTGTTCGCCGGCCTGCTGACGAAGGTCGGCGTGTACGCGCTGATCCGCACCGAGACGCAGCTCTTCAACGACAGCGACGTGAACGTGCTGCTGCTCGTCGTCGCCCTCGCGACGATGATCGTCGGCGTGCTGGGCGCGGTCGCTCAGGCCGAGCTCAAGCGCATCCTGTCGTTCACGCTCGTCAGCCACGTCGGCTACATGATCTTCGGCCTCGCGATCGTGACCGAGGCCGCGATCGGCGCGACGATCTACTACATGGTCCACCACATCGTGGTGCAGACGACGCTGTTCCTCGCGGTGGGGCTCATCGAGCGCCGCGCCGGCAGCACGTCGATCCTGAAGGTGAAGGGCCTGTTCGGCGCCGCTCCGGTGCTCGCGGCGCTGTACCTGATCCCCGCGCTGAACCTCGGCGGCCTGCCGCCGTTCTCGGGCTTCATCGGCAAGTTCGCGCTGTTCGACGCCGCGGCCCAGGTCGGCACGCCGCTGATGTACACGCTGATCGCGGGCGGCATCGTCACGTCGCTGCTGACGCTGTACGCCCTGATGCGCGCGTGGAACCTGTCGTTCTGGCGCGAGGAGGACGACTCGGTCGAGACCGAGGCGCGCATCCAGCACCTCGGCGGCGCTCCCGCGGCCGAGGAGGTCAGCGAGCGCCGGGTGATCCCGCGCATCATGACCGCCGCCACGGTCGGGATGGTCGCCATCTCCGTCGGGCTCACCGTCTTCGCCGGGCCGCTGTACGAGATCTGCGAGCGGATCGGATCGGCTCTGCTCGAGCCCGTCTCGCTCGTCGACCTCGGCGAGGTGGAGGAGTCGTCATGAGCCCCACCGCGAAGGCGTCCTTCCGCCGTTTCTGGAGCCAGCTGCCGTTCTTCGTCTGGCTCGTCGTGCTCTGGATGATGCTGTGGGGCCAGTTCACGGTGCTCGCCGCGATCACGGGCATCGCCGTGGCGATCGGCGTGACCAAGGTGTTCCACCTCCCGGCGGCCGAGCTGTCGGGGCGCGTGAACCTCTGGTACGGCCTCGTGTTCGTGCTGCTGTTCGTCGGCGAGCTTGTGCGCGGTGCCGTCACTGTCGCGTGGCAGGCGCTGCGCCCCGGCGAGACGACGAGCGGCATCATCGCCGTGCCGCTGCGCACCGATGCCGACCTGATCATGACCCACGTCGCCGTCACCTCGTCGCTGATCCCCGGCTCGCTCATCGTCGAGGCCGACCGCGAGCGGCGCATCCTGTATCTCCATGTGCTCGGCATCCGCGACCAAGCCGACGCCGAGGAGCAGCGTCGCCACGTGCTGCTGTGGGAGGCGCGGATCGTCCGCGCCGTGGGCTCCCGCGACGACCTCGCCGCGCTGCGCCGGCCCCGGAAGGAGGCGACCGGATGACCCCCGACACGATGAAGGCTCTCCTGATCGGCGTGATCCTGGTCGCGTTCGCGGTCGCGGCCGCGCTGACGATCGTCCGGATCGTGGTGGGCCCGTCGATCCTCGACCGCGCCGTCGCGAGCGACGTGCTGCTGACCGAGGTGCTGTGCGTGCTCGGCGCGGAGATGGTGATCAACCAGCACGCGCGTTCAATCCCGATCATGCTGATCATCGCGGCCGTCGGGGTGTTCGGCTCCATCTCGGTCGCGCGGTTCGTCGCGAGGAGGGACCGCTGATGGATCCGATCCTCGACATCGCGGCGCTCGCGCTCGTCCTGCTCGGTGCCGTGCTCTGCGTCACGGCCGCGATCGGTCTGCTGCGCTTCCGCGACGTGCCCTCGCGCCTTCACGCGGCGACGAAGCCCCAGGTGCTCGGACTGCTGTTCATCGCGGTCGCGGTCGCGCTCGCGCTGCGATCCTGGGCCGCGGTCGCCTCGCTCGTGCCGGTCGTGCTCATCCAGATGGCGACGGCGCCGCTCAGCGCGCACATGATCGGCCGGCAGGCGTACCGCAACGGCACGATCCACGAGGAGACGCTCGTCGTCGACGAGCTGCGCGACGCCGAGTAGCCGGGGTACCGGTGCGGATCGGCCCTTTCCCGTGTGCGGAAGGGCCGCTCGGCGCCGCGGCTCAGCGGGGCATGCGGGGCACCCAGCACGCGACGGATGCGCGGTACCGGTCGTACTCGGCGCCGAACCGGGCCGAGAGGTCGGCCTCCTCGTGCGGGCGGATCAGGTGGTTCCAGACGGCGGATCCGCAGATCGCGTAGACGACGACGAGCCAGGATCCCGCGATCAGGCCGACCGAGACGCCCTGCGCGATGCCGGCGACCGCCATCGGGTTGCGCACCCAGCGGTACGGACCCGCGACAACGAGGCGTCGGGGCAGGGCCGCGGGAAGGGGCGTGCCGCGACCGAGCGTCGACATCGTGTGCGCCGACCACAGCCCGAGCGTCGAGGCGGCCACCAGCAGGACGGCCCCCGCGACCGGCACCCCCGGGGGAACCGGGATCGCGACGCGCCAGCGGTGCTCGAACCACACGATCGCGGCGGGGATGACCGCCAGGAACAGCACCCAGAACACGAGCACCTGCAGGCCGGTGAGGCCGAGCAGCGCCCGCCGGCCCTCGGGACGCGCGGTGCGGAACGCGAAGGGGCCGATCAGCATCCATTCGCCCGGGAGGCGCCCGCGTGTCGACAGCAGCGCGGCGGCAAGCGTTCCGGCGGTGGCGGCGATCATCAGCACCGCGCCCGATCCGGCCTCCGCCGTCGCGGTCGCGTACAGCGCCATCCCGGCCGCGACGAGCGCGGTCCAGGCCGCGACGATCCACGCGGTGGCCCGCACGCGCAGCGCCGCCAGCGCCGATGCGACGACGAACAGCGGCACGTCGAGCAGCGCGAGCGGGACGGGATCCAGGCCGCCGAGCGTCGCGACGCGCACGCCGTCGACCGCGAACACCGCCACCCACCACGCGGCGCCGGCGACCGCCTGCGCCGCGAAGTACGCCCGGCCGAGTGTCCGCGCCCCGCGCGGCTCGGCCGTCACGGCGCCGAGCTGCGAGAGGTGCGCCATGGCTCAGAGTGTATGGGGCCCTGGGGTCCGCACCCGGCGGCGTCAGTGCGCGAGGGCGAAGCTCGCGTACGCGGCCTTGACGCCGTCGTTGACGATCCTGCCGCCGCGGACGTTCAGACCCTTGGCGAGAGCCGGGTCGGCGGCGGAGGCGGCGTCCCAGCCCTGGCCGGCGATCCGCTGGATGTACGGCAGGGTCGCGTTGGTGAGGGCGCGGGTCGACGTCTCGGGCACGGCGCCGGGCATGTTCGCCACGCAGTAGTACAGCGACCGGTGCACGGCGAACGTCGGATCGTCGTGCGTCGTCGGGTGGGATCCCTCGAAGCACCCGCCCTGGTCGATCGCGATGTCGACGAGCACCGAGCCGGGCTTCATGTCGGCGACCATGTCGAGCGTCACGAGCTTGGGCGCGGCGGCGCCGGGGATCAGCACCGAGCCGATCACGAGGTCGGCGTCGGCGACCGCCTCGGCCACGGCGTAGCGCGTGGAGGCCCGGGTCTGCAGGGCGCCGCCGTAGCGGCGCTCGAGCTCGCGCAGCCGCGGCAGCGACACATCCAGCACGGTGACCTGCGCGCCGAGGCCGAGCGCATTCGCCGCGGCGTGCTCGCCCGCGACGCCTCCGCCGATCACGACGACGTTCGCGCGCGGGGTGCCGGCGATGCCGCCGAGCAGCATCCCCCGGCCGCCCTCGGGGCGCATCAGCGAGTGCGCGCCGACGGCGATGGACAGGCGCCCGGCGACCTCGCTCATCGGCACGAGCAGCGGCAGCGAGCGGTCGGGCAGCTGCACTGTCTCGTACGCGACGGCGGTGGGGCCGGCATCCATCAGGGCGCGGGTGAGGGACGCGTCGGCGGCGAGGTGGAGGTACGCGAAGAGCGTGAGGTCGGGGCGCAGGAAGCCGTACTCGGCGGCGATCGGCTCCTTCACCTTCACGAGAAGCTCGGCCTCGCCCCACACGTCGGCGGCCTCGGTGACGATGCGAGCGCCGGCGGCGGCGTAGTCGTCGTCGGAGATCCGCGAGCCGAGCCCGGCCCCCGCCTGCACGAGCACGTCGTGGCCGTTGCCGACGAGGGCGTCGACGCCCGCGGGCGTGATCGCGACGCGCGATTCGTTGTTCTTGATCTCCGTGGGGATGCCGATGCGCATGCCGACAGGATCGCAGTTGCTTCGCCGTCAGCCCAGGATGTGCGAAGATCCTTCGATCAGATGCCCCAAGTCGAGAAGGAGCGATCGTGCCGAGGTCGGAATCCCCCACCCCGCCGAAGAATCTGCGTGTCGCGGAACTGGATGAGCTCGACGAGCGGATCGTCGAGATCCTCGAGCAGGATGGCCGCATCACCAACGCCGACCTCGCCGCGGCGCTCGACATCGCCCCGTCGACCGCCCACGTTCGCACTCGCTCGCTCATCGAGCGCGGCGTCATCCGCGGCTTCCACGCGAGCGTGGATCACAACCGTCTCGGCCGCGGTCTTCAGGCGATCGTCGGCGTGACTCTTCGCCCCGGATCGCGCCACGACAGCATCGTGCAGTTCGCCGACGAGGTGCGGCGCCTGCCCGAGGTGCTGCAGATGTTCTTCGTCGGCGGCACGGACGACTTCCTCGTGCACATCGCGGTGGAGGGATCCAGCGACGTCCGCCGGTTCGTGGTCGATCACCTCTCGGCGCAGCAGTCGGTGGCCTCCACCCGCACGAGCATCATCTTCGAGTACCACCGCAACGCGGTGGCGGCGCCGTTCCGCTGATCCGGGCGCCGCTTCGGCGTGTGTTGCGGTGTGTGTCGCCTCGGTTCGGGCGGCCGGGCACCGCCTGCTTAGCGTGGAGGGTACGCACCCAGAAGGAGCACCCAATGTCCCGCACCATCCGCGCTATCGCGCCTCTCGCCGCCCTCAGTCTTCTCGCCCTCGCCGGCTGCGCCTCATCCGCCGGCGGCGCCGGAGAGCCCGAGCTCGGCACCGAGGAGAACCCGGTGAAGCTCGGCGTCGTCGGCGCGAGCGACCCGTACTGGGCGGTGTACGAGGAGGCGGTGGAGGCCGAGGGCATCGCGCTCGACATCGTCGACTTCACCGAGTACACGCAGCCGAACCCCGCGCTCAGCGAGGGCGAGCTGGACATCAACCAGTTCCAGCACATCCAGTACCTCGCCGACTACAACGCCTCCTCGGGCGACGACCTGCAGCCGATCGGCGCGACCGCGATCTACCCGCTCGGGCTGTACTCCGAGAAGTACGACAGCGTCGAGGACATCCCGGACGGCGAGACCGTCGTCGTCCCGAACGACGCCACCAACCAGGCCCGCGGCCTTCTGGTGCTGCAGGAGGCCGGGCTGATCACCCTCGAGGACGGCGGGAACTCGTTCTCGACCGCCGAGGACGTGATCGCCGACGAGTCGCGCGTGGAGGTCAAGGCCGTCGACGCCGCCATCACCGTGACGTCGCTGCCCGACGTCGCCGCCGCCATCATCAACAACGACTTCGTCACCAAGGCGGGTCTCGAGCCCAGCGCCGCGATCGCGCAGGACGACCCGGCCGACCCGTCGGCGCTTCCCTACGTGAACATCTTCGCGGTGAAGGCCGACGACATCGACGACGAGGTGCTGAACACCCTTGTCGAGATCTACCAGACCAACCAGGATGTGCTCGACGGCGTCCAGGAGGTCTCGGGCGGCACCGCCGTCTTCGCCGCGACCCCGAAGGACGAGCTGCAGACCGCGCTCGCCGAGGTGCAGGCGGACATCCAGGGTCAGTGACCCGACCGGATGGCGCGTGCGCGGTGCGAGAGCACCGGCACGCGCTTCCGTCGTCTCGCCCCTGATCGATCTCGCGAGGAGCCATGCCCCACATCCGCATCACCGACGTGTCGAAGACCTACCCGCCACAGCGCCGCGGCGGCCAGCCGGTGACGGCCGTCGACGCCGTCAGCCTCGACATCGAGAAGGGCGACGTGTTCGGCGTGATCGGCTACTCGGGCGCCGGCAAGTCGACGCTCGTCCGGCTGATCAACGGCCTCGAGCCCGTATCCGCCGGGTCGATCGAGGTCGACGGCGTCGACATCGCGACGCTGCGGGAGGCCCAGCTGCGCCGCGTGCGGCAGGGGATCGGCATGATCTTCCAGCGGTTCAACCTGCTGCGCTCCCGCACGATCAGCGGGAACATCGCCTACCCCCTCGAGGTCGCCCGCGTCCCCCGCGCCCAGCGCGCGGCGCGCGTCGCCGAGCTGCTCGACTTCGTGGGCCTCGCCGACAAGGCGGACGCCTACCCCGAGCAGCTGTCGGGAGGCCAGCAGCAGCGGGTGGGCATCGCCCGCGCCCTCGCGGCCGAGCCGGGCATCCTGCTCGCCGACGAGGCGACGAGCGCGCTCGATCCCGAGACGACCGACGAGGTGCTGGATCTGCTCGCCCGCGTCAACCGCGAGCTCGGCGTCACGATCGTCGTGATCACGCACGAGATGGATGTGATCGCCCGCATCGCGAACAAGGTCGCCGTGATGGAGGCGGGCAGGGTCGTCGAGCAGGGTGCGACCTACGACGTGTTCACCGCGCCGCAGACCGACACCGCCCGACGCTTCGTCCGCACCGTCGTGCGTGCGCTTCCCGACGGCGACGCGCTCACCGCGCTGCGCGCCCAGCACGAGGGACGGCTCTTCACGATCTCGTTCACGGACGAGGGGGCCTCCGAGGCGCGCGTCTTCGGAGCCCTCGCGCGCGCCGGAGTCGACTTCAACCTCGTGCACGGCGGGGTCGACGACATCCAGGGCCGCGTGTACGGCCTGCTCACGATCGCCGTCCGCGGCGACGACGCGGCGGTGCGCGACGCGCTCGCCAGCATCGGCGGCGGCGTCACGATCAGCGAGGTGGCGGCATGAGCGACATCCTCGACCGCCTGAGCGGCATCGCCCCCGACCTGCTCGAGCAGACCGGCATCACCCTGTGGCTCGTCGTCGCGTCGCTGATCTTCGGCGGCATCGGCGGGCTCGTCGTCGGCACGACCATCACGGTCACGCGGCGCGGGGCGATCCTCGAGCAGCCCGTCGTCTACGGCATCCTCAACGCACTCGTGAACACGATCCGGCCGATCCCGTTCATCATCTTCCTCGTCGCCATGCAGCCGCTTGCCCGCGCGGTCGTCGGCCGGGGAATCGGCAACGAGGCCATCATCTTCGCGCTGTCGCTCGCGGCGACGTTCGGGATCGCCCGGATCGTCGAGCAGAACCTCGTCACGGTGGATCCGGGCGTGATCGAGGCCGCTCGCTCCACCGGCGCGTCACCGTGGCGGATCATCCGCACGGTGATCCTGCCCGAGGGAGCGGGGCCGCTGATCCTCGGCTACACCTTCGCCACGGTGGCGCTCATCGACATGTCTGCCGTGGCCGGCATGGCCGGCGGCGAGGGCCTCGGCAACTACGCCGTCGCCTATGGGTTCCGCCAATTCGACGAGGTCGTGACGTGGTCGGCGCTCGTGATCATCATCGTCGTCACCCAGGTCGTCCAGGGACTCGGCAACTGGCTCGCGCGCCGCATCCTGCGTCGCTGACGCGGATCGGGTCGGCGCCGCCCGCGAGCGGCGCGCCTACACTTGTCCCATGTCTGAAGAATCGAAGAACTCCGCAAGCGACGAGGCGAAGGCGAAGTTCCGCGAGGCTCTCGAGCGCAAGAACGCCCAGAGCGCCGCGAAGAACGGCGCACCCGGTAGCGGCGGTCCGCATGGCGCCGGCGCGATCCACGGCACGCACGGTGCTGCCGGCGGCAAGCGCGAGTTCCGCCGCAAGTCGGGCTGAGCGGCGCGCCGCGAGCGCACATCCCTCACGTCGAGAACGCATCGCCCCCGTGACGTCACATCCTCAGGGATGTGCGATCACGGGGGCGATGTGCTCTCGCGGTGGTCCCGCGTCAGTCGGTGCCGGAGTCGAACGCGGCGGATTCGTTGGCGGCCTCGATCGCGGAGGCGCTCTCCTCCTCGCCGAGGCCCGCGGGCTCAGCCGACTGCGTGATCTCGCCCGCGCCGCCCTGCTCGAGCGCGCCGACGAGCTCGGCCGTCGGGCCGCCGATCAGGCCCATCCCCGCGTACTGCTCGAGGCGCGTGCGCGAGTCGGCGATGTCGAGGTTGCGCATCGTGAGCTGGCCGATGCGGTCGGTCGGGCCGAAGGCCGCGTCGCCGACGCGCTCCATCGACAGCTTCTCGGCCGCGTACGACAGCGACGGGCCCGAGGTGTCGAGGATCGTGTAGTCCTCGCCGCGGCGCAGGCGCAGCGTCACCGAGCCGGTGATGGCCGATCCGACCCACTTCTGGATCGACTCGCGCAGCATAAACGACTGCGGCTCGAGCCAGCGACCCTCGTACATCAGGCGGCCGAGGCGACGCCCCTGCTCGTGGTACGTCGCGAGGGTGTCCTCGTTCAGGATCGCGTTGACGAGGCGCTCGTAGGCGATGAACAGCAGCGCCATTCCCGGGGCCTCGTAGATGCCGCGCGACTTCGCCTCGATGATCCGGTTCTCGATCTGGTCGCTCATGCCGAGGCCGTGGCGGCCGCCGATGCGGTTCGCCTCGAAGACAAGCGCGACCGGGTCGGTGTACTCGACGCCGTTGAGGGCGACCGGACGACCGGCCTCGAACGTGACGGTCACGTCCTCGGTCGCGATCTCGACGGACGGATCCCAGAAGCGCACGCCCATGATCGGCTCGACCGTCTCGAGCGAGACGTTCAGCTCCTCGAGCGTCTTCGCCTCGTGCGTGGCACCCCAGATGTTCGCGTCGGTCGAGTACGCCTTCTCGGCCGAGTCGCGGTACGGGAAGTCGTGCGCGACGAGCCACTCGCTCATCTCCTTGCGCCCGCCGAGCTCGCTGACGAAGGTCGCGTCGAGCCAGGGCTTGTAGATGCGCAGGCGGGGGTTGGCGAGCAGGCCGTAGCGGTAGAACCGCTCGATGTCGTTGCCCTTGTAGGTGGAGCCGTCGCCCCAGATCTCGACGCCGTCCTCCTTCATCGCGCGCACCAGCAGCGTGCCGGTGACTGCACGGCCGAGCGGCGTCGTGTTGAAGTAGGTGCGGCCGCCCGAGCGGATGTGGAACGCGCCGCAGGCGAGGGCGCCGAAGCCCTCCTCGACGAGCATCGGCTTGCAGTCGATGAGACGCGACGCCTCGGCGCCGTAGCTCAGCGCGCGGCCGGGGATCGAGTCGATGTCGTCCTCATCCGGCTGCCCGAGGTCGCCCGTGTACGTGAACGGGATCGCCCCCTTGTCGCGCATCCACGCGACGGCGACGGAGGTGTCAAGGCCCCCGGAGAAGGCGATGCCGACGCGCTCGCCGACGGGCAGGGATTCGAGGACCTTCGACATGGCTCCAATCCTATTGCGTGACGCTGGAGCGCCCCGTCGGCGGGAGGACGCCGGCATCGGCGTCGAACCTGCGGCCCGCCCGTCGCCCGTACCAGCCGCGCAGCAGCGTGTTGTAGACGACGCCCGTGACGAGCATGTAGGCGGTCGCGGCCGTCAGCAGCACCGTGAGCCAGAGGGGCGGATGAGCGGCGGTGCCGCGGTGCGTCCACGACCACACGGCGGCCGCCCCGAGCCCCAGCACCGACAGCACGTTGGACTCGATCGTGAAGAAGCTGAAGAAGTTGGCGATCACCGTCGGCAGATGCGACCCGTGCGGCGTCGTCGCGGCGAGGGCGATCTCGATCGTGCGCTGAAGCTGCGCGACGATGGCCGCCAGGATCAGGAGCGCGCCCGCGGCGCGGAACACGGGCCACCAGCCGGACAGGTGGCGCGCCGCGCTCGCCGGGGGAGTCGTCATGCGCGTCAGCCTAGCGACGGGTCGCGCCGCTCAGCGGGACGATCTCGCCGCCTGCGGTCCGGATGCGGCGCGTCCGCGCTTCCTCAGCGGAGCCATAGCGAATTGCCGCCATGCTTGCAGCATGGAGTTCGCGCTCGAGTTCACGCCTGACCTGGCCCTCGTCTTCGTCACCCTCTTCGTGCTCGAGGTGGTGCTCGGCGTCGACAACGTCATCTTCATCTCGATCCTCGCCGCCAAGCTCCCCAAGGAGCAGCAGGCGAAGGCCCGCAACCTCGGCCTGACGCTCGCGATGCTGATGCGCATCCTGCTCGTGCTCTTCGCCGGATGGATCATCACGCTCGAGGAGGACCTGTTCGCGATCGGCGACCTCGGCTTCTCGGGGCGCGACCTGATCCTGATCGCCGGTGGCCTCTTCCTCGTCTACAAGGCGGTCACGGAGATCCACCACAAGCTCGAGGGCGAGGACGACCACGGCTCCGCCGGCGGTGGGAAGGCCACCTTCGGCTCGGTGCTGGCGCAGATCCTGGCGCTCGACCTCGTGTTCTCGCTCGACTCCGTCATCACGGCGGTCGGCATGACGAGCAACCTGCTCGTCATCATCACGGTCGTCGTGCTGTCGTTCGGCCTGATGCTCTTCGCCGCCAAGCACATCTTCACGTTCGTGAACAACCACCCGACGGTGAAGATGCTGGCGCTGGCGTTCCTGCTGCTGATCGGCGTGTTCCTCGTCGCCGAGGGCTTCGGGATCCACATCGACAAGGCCTTCATCTACGGCCCGATGGCGTTCGCGATCCTCGTCGAGGGACTCAACCTCGCCGCCGCGGCCCGCAAGCGCAAGCGCATGGGAGTGGCCGCCGAGCCCGTGCACCTTCACAGCGGCTACACGCCCGAGGAAGAGGCTCAGGCGATCAACGAGCCCAAGGCCTGAGAAGGCCTCGGCGGCGGGATCACCAGATGGTGCCGCCGCCGATGGAGATGCCGCCCCACGTGAGGGCGACGAAGATGCCCGCGAAGACGACGGGCGCGATGCCCTTGCCCTGACGGCTGAGGCCCTTGAGCAGGGCGATGACCGCGAGGACGGCGGCGATCAGCGAGAGGCCGCCGCCGAGGATCAGCCCGATGAACAGCGGGATCGGCATCAGCACGAGTCCGGCGAGGCCGAACCAGAAGGCGGCCCAGGCGGTGCCGTTGGTGGTGCGCGAGTTGTTGAGCGACATGGATCCATCATGCTCGATCCCGGATTCGGCGGGGAGAGCGGGGCGGGTCAGCCGCCGTACTCCGCCATGCGGCTCTCGAACTCCTCGCGATCGGCCTCGCTGAGGAGGCGTTCCGCGTAGAACGCGATCTGCAGGCCCTCGAGCGGCTCGCCCGTCTTGGCCGACTGGGCCTCGGCGTCCGTGCGCCACTCGCCCGTCGTGTCGTTGGCGAGGTCGGTGATCGTCGCGTAGACCGCGATCTCTCCCGACGGATCCTCGGTGTACCACTCCCATCCGACCTGGGTGTCGACGTCGGCGCTGCCGTAGAACTTCTCCAGCAACGCGGGATCCATTCCCGACTCCGGATCGTTGAACGCGTACATCCCCCACCAGTCGTGCTCGGCGAGGACGTCCTCGATCGCGTGCATGACCGCGGTCTTCCGCTGGGTGCCGCTGACCGGCTCGTTCGTCGACCAGGTCGTCGAGGTGTACCTCACGAGCATCGACTCGCCACCGTACCCGTTGCGCTCCGGGCGCAGATCCTCGGGCGGGGCGTCGGTCCAGGTGAAGCCGTACTCGGCCGTGAGCGTGTCGCGAATCTCCGTCGACAGCGCGTCGCTCGTCTCGCGCACGGCCTCGAGCGAGGGACGTGCGAGCGTCTCGCTCGCGGGCTCGTCCTTGATCCCGGGGTAGGCCTCGAGGCGCCGCTCCTCCTCGGTCTTCGTGCCCGCATAGCCGCCCTCGGCCGAGGTGCGCATCGCGCTGAGGGCCCCGACGGTGCCGACGTTCAGCAGCAGCGCGACCGCGAGCCCGGCGGCGCCGAGCGTGCGCCCGCGTGCAGTGAACAGCGCCGCGACGATCACTCCGAGCACGACGAGCTGCAGGACCACGACGGTCGCGCCGTAGATCGCGTCGGTGGCGCCGAGCGCGAGCAGGGCGACGAGGGCCAGCGCGAACAGCGCGCTCACGCCCAGCGCGATCCAGCCGAAGAGGCCGGGACGCGGCCGCTCCGGCGCGGCCGCGGCGATCACCGGGACCGAGAACGCTGGGCCGGCGACGCGCCGCGCACCGCGGTACCCGCCGGCGGGCGGCAGCGGCGGTGCCCCGTCCGAACGCGTGACGTACCGGTGCCCGGTATGCGCGTCGAGGCGCCCCGGCGGCTTGGGGGAGGGCGGCACGGGAGCC
>NZ_JADGLL010000023.1 GCF_015235415.1 Microbacterium paludicola
CTCAAAAAGAGTCAGCCGACGAGGTTATTTGGCATTTGACAAGTGCACGCTGTTGAGTTCTCAAGGATCGGATGCTCCCAGCCCTGCGACTCCCGCCGCAGCCCTCCGGGGCAACTTCTCTATCTTACCGCTCGCTCATCCGCTGTCAAATCGACACGCCGTGGCGTCTCGCTGACTGCAAAGCTCGCAGCAAGCAACCTCACCATTCAACAGATCAGAACCTGACTGCTTCCTGAGTGGGGTTGTTGTCGCCGACCTGGGGTGGGAGCCTTCCGGCTCAACCTCACCGCTTGGCGGCGACAAGGGAATACATTACGCAGATCCCGCACCACCGGCAAACCACCGCCCCTCCCGGGCGTGTCGCGCCCGCCGCCGGGCGGCGCTCAGGCGACGAACAGCCCGGCCAGCGCCTTCTTTCCGCGGCGGAGCACGGACACTCCCCCGGGAAGCGTGCCGGCGACGGTCGCCTCGTCCGATCCGACCTTGTCGCCATCGAGCGTCACGCCGCCCTGTGAGATCGCGCGCCGCGCCTCGGACGCCGAGGAGACGAGACCGGTCTCGACCAGCGCCTGCACCACCGGCGTGCCGGCGGCGACCGACGCGTGCGGCAGCTCGCGGAGCGCTGCGGCGAGCGTCTCGGCATCCAGAGATGCCAGGTCGCCCTTGCCGAACAGCGCCTCGGACGCATCGATCGCCGCGGCCGTCGCCTCGGGCCCGTGCACCGTCGTGGTGACCTCGAGCGCGAGCCGCTTCTGCGCCGCGCGTCGGAAGGGCTCGGCGGCGACGAGTCGTTCGTACTCCTCGATCTCGGCTCGGCCGAGGAACGTGAACACCTTCAGGCGCGCGATCACGTCGGCATCGTCGGTGTTGAGCCAGAACTGGTACATCGCGTAGGGGCTGCACATCTCGGCGTCGAGCCAGATGGCGTTGCCCTCGCTCTTGCCGAACTTCGTGCCGTCGCTGTTGGTGATCAGCGGGGTGCCGATCGCGTGCGCGGACACACCCTCGACGCGGTGGATCAGATCGACCCCGCTCGTGAGGTTCCCCCACTGATCGCTGCCACCGGTCTGCAGGAGGCAGCCGTACTGGCGGTAGAGCTCGAGGTAGTCGAGCCCCTGCAGGATCTGGTAGCTGAACTCCGTGTAGCTGATGCCCGCGTCGGAGTTGAGGCGGGCGCTGACCGCGTCCTTCTTCAGCATCGTGCCGACGCGGAAGTGCTTGCCGATCTCCCGCAGGAAGTCGATGGCGCTGAGCGGAGCCGTCCAGTCGAGGTTGTTGACGATCCGCGCGGCGTTGTCGCCCTCGAAGTCGAGGAACCGCTCCACCTGCGCGCGGAGCTTCATCACCCACTCGGCGACGGTCTCCGGAGTGTTGAGGGTCCGCTCCGCCGTGGGGCGCGGGTCGCCGATCAGGCCCGTCGACCCCCCGACGAGGCCGAGCGGCCGGTGGCCCGCGAGCTGCAGGCGGCGCATCGTGAGCAGCTGGACGAGGTTGCCCAGGTGCAGGCTCGGAGCCGTCGGGTCGAAGCCGCAGTAGTAGACGATCGGGGGCCCCGCGAGCAGTTCTCGGAGCGCATCCTGGTCGGTCGACACGTGGATCAGCCCGCGCCAGACGAGCTCGTCCCAGATGGTGTCGAACGTGGGGTCGATCGCCGGTGCGGCAACGGTCTCAGCGGTCACGTGATCTAGCCTATGGCGTCACGGGGCGGCCGATGTCAGGACCGCAGCCCCCACCAGACGAGGAACGCGGCCGACAGTGCCTGCACCCAGCTCACCATGCTTCCCACGAGGAAGTACTCGGCGCGGTCGCCGCCGTCGCCGTCGCGGGAGATCTCGGGGAAGCGCACGATCCCCTTGGCGGCGATGAACGCCGCGAGCAGCGGGTAGGCGGCGGCGAGCGTCAGCCCGAACACGATCGCGCGCTCGAGGGGGCCGATCAGGCGCCCGCCCTTCATCACCTGACCGGGCCCGAGCTTGGGCATCACGGTCGGGCCCTCCGGCCCCACGACCGTCTGGGTCTCCCCCGGCTCGGCATCCGGGGCGATGTTCTCTCGCTCCAGCGCCGCGCGCACGACGACGTTCGCAGCTTCGAGCAGGTACGACAGCGTGCCGAGCATCAGGATGACGGCGGGAAGCGACAGGACTCCGAGCGGAGAGTCGATCTCGACCCGCCCGAACGCGCCGACGCCGTAGCCGGCCGGGACCACCACGACCGCCAGGGCGCTCAGCGCCCCGAGCCCCGCGGCCGGCCAGATCGAGGCGGGCGAGCTGCCGCGATCGGGCATCAGCCAGAGCCACAGCGCGGCGGCGCCGAGGCCGGCGACCGCGGCGAGCGGCGCGCCGGCGAGCAGCCCGATCGCCAGGATTGCGGCGCCCACCACCCCGAACGCGGCGAGGCGGATGCCGCGCTCGGCACGGCGGAACACCGAGCGCACGAGCGCGGCCCCGCCCACGGCGAGCAGCATCAGCCCCGCGACGATCATGCGCGGCCTCCGCTGCTCATCCGCTCCATGGGTCCATCCTGCCGAGGGCCGCCGACATCCCGGCGGCGACCCGCGGGCGGTGCGGGCTACAGCCCGAGAGCGTGGACAGCCGCCTGCGCGCGCGCGACGAGCTCGGCCCGCTGCTCCGCGACCCGCTCGGGCGCGGTGCCGCCGGCGCCGGTGCGGCTGCCGACCGAGCCCTCGATCGTCAGCACCTCGCGCACCTCCGGGGTGAGGTGGGCGGAGACGGAGGCGAGCAGCTCGTCCGAGGCGTCCTCGAGCCCGATGCCGCTGTCCTCGCAGGCGCGCACGAGCGCACCGGAGATCTCGTGCGCCTCGCGGAAGGGAACGCGGTGCTTCACGAGCCACTCGGCCACATCCGTGGCGAGCGAGAATCCCTGCGGCGCGAGCTCGGCCATCCGGGCCGCGTCGAAGCGCAGCGTGGCGACCATCCCGGTGAAGGCCGGCAGCACGACCTCGAGCGTGTCGACCGAGTCGAACACCGGCTCTTTGTCCTCCTGCAGGTCGCGGTTGTAGGCGAGCGGCAGCCCCTTGAGCGTGGTCAGCAGCCCCGTGAGGTTGCCGACGAGGCGGCCCGCCTTGCCGCGCGCGAGCTCGGCGATGTCGGGGTTCTTCTTCTGCGGCATGATGCTCGACCCGGTCGAGTACCCGTCGTCGAGGGTCACGAAGCCGAACTCGCGCGTGTTCCAGAGGATGATCTCCTCGGCGAAGCGCGACAGGTCGATGCCGATCTGCGCCGTGATGAACGCGAACTCCGCGACGACGTCGCGGGCCGCCGTGCCGTCGAGCGAGTTCTCGGCGGGGCGGTCGAGCCCGAGCTCGCGCGCCACGAGCTGCGGGTCGAGGCCGAGCGTCGATCCGGCGAGCGCACCGCCGCCGTACGGCGAGACCGCGGCGCGGGAGCGCCAGTCACGCAGCCGCTCGAGGTCGCGCACCAGCGGCCAGGCGTGGGCCTGGAGGTGATGCGCTAGCAGCACCGGCTGCGCGTGCTGCAGGTGGGTGCGGCCGGGCAGGATGACGCCCTCGTGCGCGTCGGCCTGCGCCACGAGCGCGTCGATCAGGGCGAGCACGTCCTTGGCGATCACGCGCGAGTGGTCGAGCAGGTACATCCGCACCAGCGTCGCGATCTGGTCGTTGCGGCTCCGTCCGGCGCGGAGACGCCCACCCAGCTCGGCACCGACCACCTCGATGAGCGCCGCTTCGAGCGCGCCGTGCACGTCCTCGTCGCCGGGACGCGCCTGCAGCGAGCCGTCCTGGATGCCGCGCGCGAGCACATCCAGGCCCTCGTGCATCGCCTGCTCCTCGTCGGCCTCTAGGTAGCCGGCTGCGGCGAGCGCCTTGGCGTGCGCGTGCGAGCCCGCGATGTCGTAGAGGGCGAGTCGCCAGTCGAAGTGCGTCGAGCGGCTCAGCTCCTGCAGCTCGGGCGACGGTCCGCTTGCGAAGCGCGCGCCCCACAGGGCGCCCTCTCCCGTCTTGCCGGCCGTCCCCTGCTGGTCTGCATCGCTCATGGTCTCCAGCCTATCGACGGGCCTCGGGCGATCCGGACGCGCCGGCACTCGCCGCCGCGTCGTCGCGGGGACCGACCGTCGCCACCCAGCCGATCAGCCGTTCCAGCGGACCGCGGCCGACGAGCAGGGTCCACAGGGTGCAGCCGATGATCGTGGCGATGGTCATCGGCCAGAACGGCTCGAGGGCGCGGAACGCGACCAGCTCCGACCCGTGGTCGCCGATGGGCGGCTGCAGCAGCGCCCACGCCACGAGCTGCGCCGTGTATGCCGTCAGCGGCATCGCGCCGACGGCGCGCAACGGCAGCACGATCCACCGCACGGGGGTGGCGCAGAGCAGTGCGCACAGCGCAATCACGAGGATCGCGACCCCGCCCGATCCGATCGCCTCTCCGATGCCACTCGAGTGCGCGTCGCTCGAAAGCACCACTCCCCACAGGGAATCGGCCGGCGCCAGCACGGCCCAGCTGCCGATCACGCCGTAGCCGACGACGGCGAGAAGGACCCCGATCGCCGCAAGCAGTGCCGCCACGGGCGGCCGCGAGAAGGCGATCCGCCCGATCCCGATGCCGGCGATGACGAACGCCGCCCACAGCAGGAAGGGGTAGCTCCATCCGATCGCGTGCAGGATCGTCTGGCCGGGCTCCCGGTCCCACCCCGGCCAGGAGTCGATCGGGAACACCACGAACGGCATCGTGACGGCGATCGCCCCGGCCGCACCGAACAGCCACGCCGGCCGCACGCGCAGCAGAGGCAGGGCCAGCAGGAACAGGATGGCGTAGGCCGGCAGGATGACGAGGACCGGGGTTTCCAATCCCACCAGCAGCAGTCCGAGCAGCCAGATGCACGCCGCGCGCAGGGCGATGCGCGCCCGCGCATACGTCATCCGGCGCTCGTCGAAGGGGCGCACGCCGCCCGTGACCAGTGCGAGCGAGACGCCCGCCAGGGTCGCGAACAGGATGGACGATCGCCCGTTGACGAGATCCGTCCACGTCTCGGGGTCGTCCCACTCGAACGAGGTGGTAGCGAGCAGGTGCGCAGCGAACATGCCGATCACGGCGATGCCGCGCGCGAGGTCGATTCCCGGCTGGCGGTCACGCCCGTCGAGGCGTGCCCAGCGGGAGGAGACCCAGTCGGTCAGGGCTGGCGCAGCAGCCACACCAGCAGGGCCTTCTGCGCGTGCAGCCGGTTCTCGGCCTCGTCCCAGATCACGCTCTGCGGGCCGTCGATGACCTCCGCGTCGACCTCGTATCCGCGATCGGCGGGAAGGCAGTGGATGAAGATCGCCTCGGAGTCGGCGACCGACATCGTCTCCTGCGTCACCTTGTAGGCACCGAGGTCGCGAAGGCGAGCGAGCTTCTCCTCCTCCTTGCCCATCGACACCCAGGTGTCGGTGACGACCACATCGGCGCCGGCGGCGGCCTCGAGCGGGTCGGTGAGCAGCGTCACCGATCCGCCCGTCTCAGCCGCGATCCGGTCGGCGTCCGCGATCACGTCCTCGCGCGGCGCGTAGTCCTCGGGCGACGCGACGCGCACGTGCATGCCCGCGGTGACGCCGGCGAGAACGTACGAGTGCGCCATGTTGCTGCGGCCGTCGCCGAAGAACGACAGCGTCAGCCCGGCGAGGTCGCCCTTGTGCTCGCGGATCGTCAGCAGGTCGGCGAGCAGCTGGCACGGGTGGAAGTCGTCGCTCAGCGCGTTGACGACGGGCACCACGGTGTCCCGCGCCATCTCCTCGAGGCCCGCCTGCGCGTAGGTGCGCCACACGATCGCCGCCACCTGGCGCTCGAGCACGCGCGCCGTGTCGGCGGGGGTCTCCTTGCCGCCGAGCTGGCTGTTCGCCGTCGAGATGATCAGCGGCGAGCCGCCGAGGTCGGCGATGCCGACGGCGAAGGAGACGCGCGTGCGGGTCGACGACTTGTCGAAGATCACCGCGACGGTCTGCGGACCGGCGAGGCTCTTGTCGGCCCAGCGGTCCTTCTTCAGCTCTGCGGCGAGATCCAGGATCTCCGCCTGCTCGGCGGGCGTGATGTCGTCGTCGCGCAGGAAGTGGCGGGTCATGCGGGGATCCCCTCGGTTGTGGGAGCGGCGTGGCGGGAGGCGACCTCGTCGAGCGCGACCGCGAAGGTGGACGTGAATTCCGCGACCTCGTCGTCGCCGATCGTGTAGGCCGGCGCGATGCGGATCGCGTCGTCCGTGGGCGCGTTGACGATGAGCCCGCGCGCGTGCGCCGCGGCGCGGACCTCGGCCGCGACCGGCTTGGTCAGCGCGATGCCGATCAGCAGGCCCGCGCCGCGCGTGCCCGCGACGAGGGGCATCCGCTCGACGGCCTCACGCAGCTGCGCGCCGCGCTCGGCGACGTTCGCGAGCAGATCCCGATCCTGGATCTCCTGGATCACCGCGTTCGCGACGGCGCTCGCGAGCGGATTGCCGCCGAACGTCGAGTTGTGGGTGCCGGGGTAGAACAGGTCGCTCGCGTCGCCGAAGGTGACGAGGGCGCCCAGCGGGAAGCCCGCGGCGATCCCCTTCGCGAGCGTGATCGCGTCCGGGACGATCCCCTCGGCCTGGAAGGCGAACCAGCGGCCCGTGCGACCCATGCCCGTCTGCACCTCGTCGAGGATGAGCAGGGCGCCGTGGGCGGTCGTGAGCTCGCGGGCGCGGCGGAGATATCCCTCCGGAAGCGGCAGCACCCCCGCCTCGCCCTGGATCGGCTCGACGACCAGCGCCGAGATCCGCTCTCCGCCGGCGAACAGCTCCTCCAGCGCCTCGAGCGTGGGGGCGATGTGCGTCACGCCCGGCAGCAGCGGGCGGAACGGATCCTGGTAGGCGGCCTTCGGGGTGAGCGCGAGCGCACCGGTCGAGCGGCCGTGGAACGCGCCCTCGAGGCTGACGATCAGGCCCTCGGCCCATCCCTGCTTCCGAGCGTGAAGGCGAGCGAGCTTGATCGCGGTCTCGTTCGCCTCGGTGCCCGAGTTCGCGAGGAACACGCGGCCCCGCTCCCCCGTGCCGGCGAGCTCCTTGAGGCGCGCGGCGAGCTCGAGCTGCTGCGGCGTCGCGAAGTAGTTCGACACGTGCGACAGCGTCGCCGCCTGGCGCGCCACCGTCTCGGCGAACACCGGGTGCGCGTGCCCGAGCGCGTTCACCGCGATGCCGCCGAGGAAGTCGAGGTACCGCGTGCCCTCGGCGTCCCACACGTGCGATCCCTCGCCGCGGGTGAGCAGCGCGAGGCGCCCCCCGAGGCTCATGAGGTCGCGAGCCGCGAGATCCTGCCAGCTCTGCTGATCCTGCGTCGTTCCGGTCACTTCGCTCCCTCGATCGCCGTCGTCGCCTCGTGGCCCGTCATGATGCGGTCACCTGCGTCCCGATCCCCTTGCTCGTGAAGAGCTCCACGAGCACCGAATGCTGCACGCGGCCGTCGATGATCGCCGCCGCGCCGACGCCGCCCTCGACGGCGTCGAGGCAGGCCTGCATCTTGGGGATCATCCCCGACTCCAGGCGCGGCATCATCTCGCGCAGCTCGTCGGCCGTGAGGTGCGAGACGAGCGAGTCGCGGTTCGGCCAGTCGGCGTACAGCCCGGCGACGTCCGTCAGCACCACGAGCTTGCGCGCCTTCAGCGCGATCGCGAGCGCCGCGGCCGCGGCATCGGCGTTCACGTTGAGCGACTGGCCGGGGTGGTCGAGGTCGGGCGCGATGCTCGAGACGACGGGGATGCGCCCGGCGTCGAGGTGATCGAGCACGGCGGACGGATCGACCTTCACGACGTCGCCGACGCGGCCCAGGCTCTCCTCGACGCCGTCGATCACGACGCCGCGCTTGCGCCCGCCGAACAGCCCGGCGTCCTCGCCGCTGAGGCCCGTCGCGAGCGGGCCGTGCGAGTTGATCTTCGCCACGAGCTGCGGGTTGATGTGGCCCGTCAGGACCATCCGGACCACGCTGATGGCCTCGGTGCTCGTGACGCGGTAGCCGCCCTTGAACTCGCTCGGGATGGCGAGGCGGTCGAGCATGCTCGAGATCTGCGGTCCGCCGCCGTGGACGACGACCGGCCGGACGCCCACGTACCGCAGGTACGCGATGTCCTGGGCGAACGCATCCTGCAGCTCCTCGCTGATCATCGCGTTGCCGCCGTACTTCACCACCACGATCTGGTCGCGGTAGCGCTTCACCCACGGCAGCGACTCGATGAGCGTGCCCGCCTTGGCGGCGGCCTCCTCGGGACTCGTGTCCTGCAGGTCGACGGCCGGGATGTCCTGGTGGCTGCTCATGAGGAATAGGCGCTGTTCTCGTGCACGTAATCGTGGGTCAGGTCGTTGGTCAGGATCGTCGCCGTCGCGTCGCCCGCGCGCAGATCGATCAGGACGTGCGTCGCGCGCGGAGTCAGGTCGATCTCCTCGCGCGGCCGGTCGGGGCCGCCCTTGGTGCACACGCGCACGCCGTTCATCGACACGTCGACGTCGTACGGGTCGAACTCGGCCTCGGTCGTGCCGATCGCCGCGAGCACGCGTCCCCAGTTCGGGTCGCTTCCGAAGATCGCCGCCTTGAAGAGGTTGTTGCGGGCGACCGAGCGGCCCACCTCGACCGCGTCGTCCTCGCTCGCCGCGCCGACGACCTCGATCGTGATGGCGTGGCTGGCGCCCTCCGCGTCATCCTGCAGCTTGGCGGCGAGCTCGTTGCAGACCTCGATCAGCGCGGTGCGGAACGCGTCCTCATCCGGCTCGATGCCGCTTGCGCCGCTGGCGAGCAGGGTGACCTGGTCGTTCGTCGACATGCAGCCGTCCGAGTCCAGACGGTCGAAGGTCACGCGCGTCGCGGCCCGCAGATGCGCGTCGAGCCGGCCCGCGTCGAGCACGGCGTCCGTGGTGATGACGACGAGCATCGTCGCCAGGCCCGGAGCGAGCATGCCCGCGCCCTTCGCCATGCCGCCGAGCGTCCAGCCGTCCGCCTGGCGCACGGCCGTCTTGGCGACGGTGTCGGTCGTCATGATGGCCGCCGCCGCGTCCTCGCCGCCCTCGGCACTCAGGCCTGCCACACCCTTCTCGGTGCCGTCCAGCACCTTCGCGCGGAACACCTCGTCGCCGAAGCCGATGAGGCCCGTCGAGCACACGAGCACGTCACCCGCGCTGATGCCGAGCAGCTCGGCCGCCTTCTCGGCGGTCTGGTGCGTGGTCTGGAAGCCGAAGTCGCCGGTGAAGCAGTTCGCGCCGCCCGAGTTGAGGACGATCGCCTCGACGACGCCGTCCGCGATCGCCTGCTGCGACCACAGGATCGGGTTCGCCTTCGCACGGTTGCTCGTGAACACCGCGGCGGCCGCCTTGAGGGGACCGCGGTTCACGACGACGGCGACGTCCTTCGCGCCGGTCGACTTGAGTCCCGCGGCGACACCGGCCGCCTCGAAGCCCTTGGCTGCGGTCACACTCACGGGGCAACTCCGTTCACGCTGAGCGCGCGACCCTCGGGGAGGCCGAGCGCGATGTTCATCGACTGGATCGCGGCGCCGGCCGTGCCCTTCGTCAGGTTGTCCAGGGCGGTCACGACGACCACGCGTCCCGCGGCCCGATCGACGGCGAGGCCCATGAGCGCCGTGTTCGCGCCGATCACGTCGGCCGTGCGCGGCATCTGCCCCTCGGGAAGCAGCTGCACGAAGGTCTCGTCGCCGTACGCGTCCTCCCACGCTGCCCGGATCTGCGCGTCGGTGACGTCGCCGACGATCCGCGCGGTGCTGGTCGCGAGGATGCCGCGCGCCATGGGGACGAGCACCGGCGTGAAGGAGAGCCGGATGTCGCCGGTCGCCCCCGCGGCGCGCAGCGCCTGGCTGATCTCGGGGATGTGGCGGTGCGATCCGCCCACCGCGTAGGGGTTCGCGGATCCGAGGATCTCGCTGGCCAGCAGGTTCGGCTTCAGGCTCTTGCCCGCGCCCGAGGGTCCGACCGCCAGCACGCTGACGATGTCGGACGGGTCGATCACGCCGGCCGCGACGCCCGGTGCGAGGCTGAGGCTCACCGTCGACGCGTTGCACCCGGGGGCCGCGATGCGATCGGCGCCGACGAGGAGGTCGCGCTGCTTCTTCGCGCCGACCGGCAGCTCGGGCACTCCGTACGACCACGCCTCGTGGAAGTCGCCGCCGTAGAACGCGTCCCAGTCGTCCTTGCCGGTGAGCCGGTGATCGGCCCCGCAGTCGATGACGAGCTTCACGTCCGTGAGGGCATCGGTGTACTGGCCGGACTGCCCGTGCGGCAGCGCGAGGAACACGATGTCGTGGCCGGAGAGGATCTCCGGCGTCGTCTCCTGCAGGGTCAGATGCGCGAGCGAGCGCAGGTGCGGCTGGTGCGCGATGAGGGGCTGACCGGCGTTCGAGTGCGCCGTGACGGTGCGGATCTCGACGTCGGGATGGTCGGCGAGCAGCCGCAGCAACTCGCCTCCTGCATAGCCAGATGCGCCGGAGACGGCGACCGAATAGGTCATGGCTTCCACCTTAATTGTCCGTGAGCGGGGGCCGGAGACGGCGACACCGCTCGGCCCGGATGGGCCCGCTCGATCGCGCTCAGGCGCGAGAGCTTCGCGGCGTCGCCGAGATTCGGCGGCCACGCGGACGTCGGCGCGCGACGACGCCACCCGGGATCGGGTGGAGGGTCGTCTGGCCGGTCGGCATGCGGCGAGCGTAGCAGAAGCGGCGGGGCCGACGTACGGTGGGGCGATGGCCGCTTCGTCCGGTTCGGATCGGGTCGCCGAGCGCGAGGTGATGCTCGAGTGGCATATCCGCGCGCGCGGGATCCGCGATGCGCGCGTGCTCGACGCGATGCGCGCCGTGCCGCGCGAGCAGTTTCTGCCTGCGACGGTGGCGGCCGACGCGTACGCCGACTCGCCGCTGCCGATCGGGCACGGCCAGACGATCTCGCAGCCGTACATCGTGGCGCTCACCGCCGAGGCCGGGCGGCTCCAGCCCGGGGACCGGGTGCTCGACGTCGGAACCGGATCCGGCTATGCCGCCGCCGTGTACGCGGCGATGGGCGCGGAGGTCTGGTCGATCGAGTTCGTCCCCGAGCTCGCCGAGCAGGCGCGCCAGGCGCTGCGCGACATCCCGGCGGTGCACGTCGTGACGGGCGACGGGACGCTCGGCCTGCCCGAGCACGCCCCGTTCGACGCGATCCTGGCCGCGGCCGCGGGTCCGGACATCCCGGCCCCGTGGATCGACCAGCTCGCCGACGGCGGCCGCATCGTGATGCCGCTGGAGCGCCACGCCGGATGGCAGCAGCTCGTGCGCGTCACGCGCCACGGCGACGACACGGCGCTCGACGACCTCGGCGCTGTGCGCTTCGTCCCGCTCCGCGGCGAGCACGGCCTGCGCTGAGGCGCGGGTGGTCGCGGGCGCGGTGGCGGCACCGCACGGTTGAGCCTGCGTTCGGCGCGTGAGACTGCCGCGGGCACGCGCAGTCTCACGGCCGGACTGCGCTCTCGGCGGCCGCGCGCTCTCTCACCCGACGCCCGGCCGCTCGTCCACAGGCCGGGCGGGCATCCCGACTTCACTCCGCGGGCGCCGTGACGGCCGCACGGGGTGCCGGATCCGGCAAGCGTGTCGGCATGAGCACGCCGACAAGCGCCTTCACCATCGCCGCCTCCCCGGTGCCCCTGTTGCGTCCGTGGGCGACCGGCTTCCGCCTCGACGCCGCGGAGCGGCGGGGCGAGCTGCATCGCGTGCGGCATGGCGTGTACGCCCCGAAGGACCGATGGATGCAGCTCACCCCGTGGGATCGCTACCTCGCACGGGTCCATGCGTACGCGCTCGCGAACCCCGACGCGGTATTCATGCTGGAGTCTGCGGCCGCTCTGTCGGGGATGCCCGTCTTCCGCGAGCCGGAGGATGTTCACGTCCTGCAAGCCTCGGGCACGGCGCGACGGATCGGCGACGTCCGGACCCATGTCTCCGCCGATGTGCGCGAGATCGTCCGTCTCGACGGCGTCGCCTTCACCGCGCCCGCGGAGACCGCGGTCGACATCGCGAGGGCGCGGCACCCCGCGATCGCCCTCGCGGTGGCGGACGGGGCGCTCCGCGTCGACCGCTCCCTGGATCCCACAACGCTCCTGGCGCTGAACGAGGCCCGCCTCAGCAAGCGCGGCCGCGGACGGGCGCAATGGTCTCTGTCGCGTGCGACGTCTCTCGCCGAGACCGCCATCGAGTCCGTGAGCCGAGCGGTGATCGAATGGCTCGGCTACGAGCTGCCGGAGCTGCAGGTCGAGTTCCGGCTGCCGGATGGCACCCTCAGCCGCGTCGACGCGTACTGGCGGACGGCGGATGTCATCGGTGAGGCGGACGGGCGGGTCAAGTACCGATCGGGCGACGCGACGGTGCTCTGGGAGGAGAAGCGCCGCGAGGACGCCCTCCGCCGCGGCCGCGGCGGCTTCGGCCGGTGGGGGTGGGACGAAACCGCGGATCCTCCGAAACTGGACGAGATCCTCCGCGCGGCATCTCTGCGCCCGGTGCGCCTCCCCCAGCACGGTCCGCTCCGCTCCCTCCCCGACGCGCTCGGACGTCGCCGAACCGCACCGCCCGAATGAGACAGCGCCGCCCGGCTGAGACTGCGGTTGTCACATGCAGTCTCAGCCGGGCGGTGAAGTGTCAGCGGCGGACACGCTGTCTCACGGCCTCGAGGCTGGGCGGGCCGCAGCCCGGGCGCTACTCGCGGAGGGTGGCGCCGTGGCGCTCGGTCGCGAGGGCGACGCCGGCGAGCTTCGCCTCCGTCGCCTCAGCGGCCGTGAGGGTGCGGTCGGGGGCGCGGAAGCGCAGCGCGAACGTCAGGCTCTTTGAGCCCGCCGGCACTCCCTGGCCGCGGTAGTCGTCGACAAGGCGCACGCTCTCGAGCAGGTCGCCCGCGCCCTCGACGAGCGCGGCGCGCAGCGCGGCGGCCGGCAGTGCGGCGTCCACGACGAGCGAGACATCCTGCGTCGCGGCCGGGAAGGTCGACAGCGACGCGACGGTCACGCGCTCCCCCGCCATGGCCAGGATCGCGTCCAGGTCGAGCTCCGCCACGGTCACGCGACCGGGCAGATCCGCGTCGGCGGCCACGGCGGGCAGCAGCTCGCCGACGTAGCCGACCTCGGCGCCGTCGACGGTGAGCACGCCCGTGCGGCCCGGGTGAAGCGCGGCACGCTGTCCCTGCGCGACGGCGATCTCCACGCCCGCGGCAGCGGCGATCACGCGCACCGCGTCGAGGGCGACCTCGAGCCCGGCGGCCTCGGCCTCGCGGCCGGGCTGCTTCGGCGCGACCGCCCCCGCGAGAAGCAGCGCGACGTGACGCGGCTGCGGCGGGATGGACGCATCCAGGCGCGCGAGCGTCTCGGCATCCGGACGCACCGCCATCGGCGGGATGGTCGTGGTGCCGTACTCGACGCCCGGCTTCGGCAGGAACACGGTGCCGACCTCGAATAGCGCGAGGTCGGTGTGGCCGCGCGCCACGTTGCGGTGCGCGGTCTGCAGGAGGGCCGGGATGAGCGACCGACGCAGGAACGGCGTCTGGCCGTCGAGCGCATTCGCGAGGCGCACGCTCGGCAGGTGATCGCCCGTCGCGGAGCCGTGCAGGTCGTTCTGCTCCTCGGACGTGAACGGGAACGACGGGGTCTCGACGAAACCCGCGGCGGCAAGCGCGTTCGCGACCCGGCGGCGCCCCTGCTGGGCGGGAGTCAGGCCGCGGCCCGAGGGCGGCGTCGGCAGCACGGACGGGATCTTGTCGACCCCGTCGATGCGCGCGACCTCCTCGGCCAGCGTCCACTTGTCCGTCAGGTCGGGACGCCACGACGGCGGCGTGACCGCCCAGCCGTCCACGGTCTCCACGACCTCGCACCCGATCAGCGTGAGCGTCTCGGCGATGCGCGCGGCCGTGTAGTCCACGCCCACGAGGCCCTGCACAAAACCGGCGGGCAGGGCGATCGACGCACGCGAGTAGTCGACGCCGAGCGCGCTGCCGAGCGCGTCGGCCGTGCCGCCGCCCAGCTGCACCATCAGGTCGACGACGCGCTGCGCGGACGCGGCCGGCAGCAGCGGGTCGACGCCGCGCTCGAAGCGACGCGAGGCCTCGCTCGGCAGCTTGTGCCGCCGGGCGGTGCGGGCGATCGAGACCGTGTCGAACACGGCGGCCTCGATCAGGACATCCGTCGTGGTCTCGCCGATCTCGGTGCGCGCGCCGCCCATCACACCGGCCAGGCCGATGGGGCCCGACTCGTCCGTGATCAGCAGGTCCTCGGTGGAGAGCTTGCGCACCTGGCCGTCGAGAGTCTCGAGCGTCTCGCCCTCGGTCGCGCGACGGACGGTGATGCCGCCTGTGAGCTTGTCCAGGTCGTAGCCGTGGATCGGCCCTCCGAGCTCGAGCATCACGTAGTTCGTGATGTCGACGAGCAGCGAGATCGACCGGATGCCCGCGAGCGTGAGGCGCGCGATCATCCACGGCGGGGTCGGACGCGCCGGGTCGACGCCGCGCACCGCGCGGGTGACGAACTCGGTCACGCCGTTGCGGCCGCGGATCGGCGCGGTGTCGTCGACGACCACGGAGAATCCAGATCCGGATCCGATCTCGGGCAGCGACGCGGGATCGCGGAACGTCGCACCGGTTGCATGCGCGTACTCGCGTGCGATGCCGCGGATCGACAGGGCGTAGCCGCGATCCGGGGTCACGTTCACATCGACCGCGACATCGTCAAGGCCGAGCAGGGCGATCGCATCCGTGCCGGGCTCGGCGTCGATCCCGAGCTCGACGAGCCGGAGGATGCCGTTGTGCTCGTCGCCGAGGCCGAGCTCGCGGGCCGACGCGATCATGCCGTCGGACACGTGGCCATACGTCTTGCGCGCCGAGATGGGGAACGGGCCGGGAAGGACCGCACCGGGAAGCGACACAACGACCTTGTCGCCCTCGAAGAAGTTGGACGCGCCACAGACGATGCCACGCGGTTCGGCCTCTCCGACGTCGACCTGGCACCAGCGGATGGTCTTGCCGTTCGACTGCGGCTCGGCCTCGAACGATAGGACCGCGCCGACGACAACGGGGCCGCTCAGCTCGAAGCGGAAGACGTCCTCCTCCTCGAAGCCGACCGAGACGAGCGCCGCGAGGACGTCCTCGGGGGTCGCCTCGCCGGGGACATCCACGTACTCACGCAACCACGACAGCGGGACGCGCATCACACCACCATCCCGAACTGCTCGCTGAAGCGGACATCGCCCTCGGCCATGTCGCGCATGTCCTGCACGTCGCTGCGGAACATCAGTGCCCGCTCGATCCCGATCCCGAACGCGAAGCCCGAGTACACCTCGGGGTCGATGCCCGCGGCGCGCAGCACGTTGGGGTTGACCATGCCGCAGCCGCCCCACTCGATCCAGCGCGCGCCGCCCTTGAAGGTCGGGTGCCACAGGTCGAACTCGGCCGACGGCTCGGTGAAGGGGAAGTAGTTGGTGCGCAGACGCGTCTTCGCCTCGTCGCCGAACAGCGCCTTGGCGATGTGGTCGAGCGTGCCCTTGAGGTGCGCCATCGTGATGCCCTTGTCGACCACGAGGCCCTCTGCCTGCGTGAACACCGGCAGGTGCGTGGCGTCGAACTCATCGGTGCGGTACACGCGGCCGGGGCAGAGGATGTAGATCGGCAGGTCGCGCTCGAGCATCGAGCGCACCTGCACGGGGCTGGTGTGCGTGCGCATCACGAGGTGGCGAGCCACCGGATCGACGAAGAACGTGTCCTGCATCTGGCGCGCGGGGTGGTCCTCGTCGAAGTTCAGGGCGTCGAAGTTGAACCACTCGTGCTCGAGCTCGGGGCCCTCCGCGATCTCCCAGCCCATGCCGACGAACACGTCGCTGATCTGCTCCTGCAGCAGGCTCATGGGGTGGCGGGCGCCGACGCGCGTGCGCGACGGGATGGCGGTGATGTCGATGCGCTCGGCCTCGAGACGCGCAGCGGTCTCGGCCTCGGCGAGCTCCGCCTCGCGCGCGGCGAGTGCCTGGTTCACCCGCCCGCGGGCCGAGCCCACGAGCTTGCCGAACTCGGCCTTGCGGTCGTTCGGGACGTGACGCATCTGCGCGTTCAGCGCGGCGAGCGTCGATCCCTCCCCCGCGTGGGCGGATCGGGCGGCCTTCAGGGCCGCGGTGTCGGGTGCGGAGGCGATCGCCGCGAGCGCGTCCGCGACCGCCGCCTCCACCGCCTCGGGCGTGATCTCGGGAACGTCAGACACGAGAACCGAGTCTATCCGCGGTGGGATGCCGCCCGCGTCGCGTCAGGTACTGCTGGTCCCGCCGTCGCCGCCTGCGCCGCCGAAGCCACCGCCGGTGTTCGTGCCGTCGTACTTCCCGAGCCCGCGGCGAGCGGCGAGTGCGTCACCCTTCTGCACCGCGTCGAGGTGCTCGAGGTCCTGCACGCCGATGACCTCGGTGTTGGTTCCCTCGTGCAGGCGCGGCGCGATCGCCTCCTGGGCGGCACGCACGCGCGGCGACTTCTGCATCCGCTTCTCGACCAGGCGTGCCGCGCTCGAGAGGATCAGGCAGAGGCCGATGTAGATGATGCCGACGATCATCGTGGACTGGATGATCGGCGAGTCGAGCGTCGCGGCCGAGCCGAGGCGCTTGGCGAAGAACAGCAGCTCCTCGTAGGTGATGATGAAGCCGATCGCCGTGTCCTTCAGCGTGACGACGAGCTGCGACAGGATCACGGGCATCATCGCCCGGATCGCCTGGGGAAGCAGGATGAGGCGCATCACGCCCGCCTTGCGCAGGCCGATCGCGTAGCCGGCCTCGCGCTGACCGCGCGGCAGCGACTCGACGCCGGCGCGGATCACCTCGGCCAGGACCGAGCCGTTGTACGCGACGAGCGCGATCACAACGACCCAGAAGCTCGGCATCCGGATGCCGATGACCGGCAGTCCGTAGTAGAGGAGGAACATCATGACCAGCACGGGCACGGCGCGCAGGAACTCGGTGATCGCCGTGACGGGCCAGCGCACCCAGGCGTGGTCGGACAGACGCCCGATCGCCAGGATGAAGCCGAAAGCGAGCGCGCCGACGGCCGCGAGCGCGAAGGCCGAGACGGTGTTGAGGGCGCCCTGGGCGATCTGCACCCAGATCGCCGTGTAGGTGAACGCCTCCCACTTGGAGGCGACGAACTGGCCGGTCACGGCGAGGCGCCAGACGAGGAAGCCGACGACCGCGGCCACCACCAGGATGGTGAGGACGCCGATGACCCGGTTGCGCGCGATCGCGCGGGGACCGGGGACGTCATACAGGACGCTGCCGCTCATCGGGCCACCCTCCAACGGTTCTCGAGCGTTCGCTGCGCCCACGAGAGCAGCAGCACGAGGGCGACGAAGATCACGAGCATCCACAGGATGACGACGAGCTGGTTCTCTCCCTGCTCACTGAGCCAGTCGCGCATGGAGCCGAGATTGAACACCGCGAAGCCTGCCGCCACAGTGGTGTTCTTCAGCAGGGCGATGAAGACGCTCATCATCGGCGGGATCACCGAGCGGAACGCCTGGGGAAGCACAACAAGCGTCATCACCTGGCCGAACGTGAGCCCGATCGCGCGGGCCGCCTCCGCCTGGCCGACGGGCACGGTGTTGATTCCCGACCGGATCGTCTCCGCCACATACGTGGCGGTGTAGACGCCGAGCGCGCCGATCGCGAACAGCACCTCCCTGCCGCCGCTGGCGCGGACGCCGATCAAGGGCGGAAGCGCATACGCGAAGCCGAAGAACACGAGCGTCAGGGGCGTGTTCCGGATGGTGTTGACGTAGAACGTGCCGACCGCGCGCGCGATGGGCACCGGGGAGACGCGCATCGCGCCGACGATCGTGCCGAGCACGAGAGCCAGCAGCCCGCCGCCGAAGAACAGCTTGAGGGTGCCGAGCAGTGCCTCGACCCACAGGTCTGCGTGGTCGGTGATGGCGCCCATGCGACTCCTTCGCGCGCGTCCGGAAAGTGAGGGGAACGCGCCCGGGGCGGCCTGAGGCCACCCCGGGCGCGCGGGGGTCAGTCGACCGTCGGCTGCTCGGCCTTGACGCCGGCCGGCTCGAGGTACTGCTCGTACAGCGCGGTCCACACGTCGCCGCCGTCGGTGAGGAGCGTGTTGATGTGGTCCTTCAGCGCCGTGTCGCCGTCGGTGATGCCGATGCCGTAGCGCTCCTCGCTGAAGGGCTCACCGGCGAGCTTGAGCTCCTCCGGCTCGAGCGCGACGTAGCCGGCGAGGATCGCCTCGTCCGTCGTGATCGCGTCGACCTGGCCGGCCTTGAGCTGCTCGACGCACTCGGAGTACGTCTGACGCTCGGTGACCTCGCCGTCGTACTCCTCGCGGATGCGCTGCAGCGGCGTGGAGCCCGTGACCGAGCACGTCACCTTGTCGGCGAGGTCGTCGGGACCGGTGATCTCCTCGTCATCGGCGCGGACCAGCAGGCCCTGACCGGTGATGAAGTACGGGCCGGCGAAGTCGATGACCTCGTCGCGCGCATCCGTCATCGAGTAGGTGCCGACGTAGAAGTCGACGCCGCCGTTGATGATCTCCTGCTCGCGGTTGGCGGAGGGAACCGTCTTGAACTCGATCTCCTCCTCGTCGAAGCCGAGCGACGCGGCGACCCAGCGGGCGATGTCGACGTCGAAGCCGGTGCGCTCCTGCGTCACCGGGTCCTCGTAGCCGAGGCCGGGCTGGTCGGCCTTGACGCCGATGACGATCTTGCCGGCCTCGGTGGCCCGCTCGAACGTCGGGCTGTCGAGCTCGACGCCCTCGGCGACCTCCCAGAGGGCGCCCTCGCCGGGCTCGGCGCCGCCGCTCGCGCCGGGGTCGGTCGGCGAGCCGCTGTTGCACGCCGTGAGCGCCAGGAGCGCGGCGAGGCCGAGGCCTGCGCCGGCCGCGACGCGCGAGGTCCGCTTGATGCTGAACATGTGGTTCCTCCTTGGTGGGGTGGTCTGTCCGGGGACGCCTCGTCGCGCCACCGGGACGGCGATCGCGCGGTGCGCGATCCGCGTGTCAGTGGGTGATGAGCTTCGAGAGGAAGTCCTTGGCGCGGTCGCTCTTCGGGTGGGTGAAGAACTCCTCGGGCGTCGCCTCCTCGACGATCTGCCCATCCGCCATAAACACAACGCGGTTCGCGGCCTTGCGGGCGAAGCCCATCTCGTGGGTGACGACGATCATCGTCATCCCCTCCTTGGCGAGGGAGATCATGACGTCGAGGACCTCGTTGATCATCTCGGGGTCGAGCGCGCTTGTCGGCTCGTCGAAGAGCATGACCTTCGGGTGCATCGCCAGCGCGCGAGCGATCGCGACGCGCTGCTGCTGGCCGCCCGAGAGCTGCGCGGGAAGCTTCGATGCCTGGTGGCCCACGCCCACGCGGTCGAGCAGCGCCTGCGCCTCCTTCTCGGCGTCGGCCTTCTTCATGCCCCGCACCTTCATCGGCCCGAGGGTGACGTTCTCGAGGATCGTCAGGTGGGCGAAGAGGTTGAAGGACTGGAAGACCATGCCGACCTCGGCACGCAGCTCGGCGAGGCCCTTGCCCTCCTTGGGCAGCTCCTTGCCGTCGATCATGATCGTTCCGCTCGTGATCGTCTCGAGTCGGTTGATCGTGCGGCACAGGGTGGACTTGCCGGATCCGGACGGGCCGATCACGACGACGACCTCACCCTTGTCGACCGTGAGGTTGACGTCCTTCAATGCGTGGAAGTCGCCATAGTGCTTCTGCACGTCCTGGACGACGACGAGGGGCTCTGCCATGCATGTCACCCTATGGGGTCCCCTGGGAGCGAACCAGCAACGCCCGGGCCGCTTTACCGAGTTGTAACAGGCGCGGAGCGGCGCCGCAATGCTCCCGCTGGCCGGGCCATCCGGGCGTGTTGCGCCCGGGCACCGACCTCAGGCGCGCTGCGCGAATGCGCTCTCGTACAGGCACACGCTCGCGGCGGTCGCGAGGTTGAGCGACTCGGCGCGACCGAAGATCGGCAGGCGCAGCACGTGATCGGCGAGCCCGAGGGAGCCGTCGTCGAGCCCGTGCGCCTCGTTGCCGAAGAGCCAGCCCGTCGGCTGCGCGAGCACGCCATCGGCGCGCGCCTCCAGCAGGTCGTCGCCCTTCACATCCGCCGCCAGGATGGTCATCCCGGCCGCATGCGCGCGCTCGACGACATCCTCGAGCTCTCCCCCGACCGCGACAGGCAGGTGGAAGAGCGAGCCCGTCGTCGACCGGACGACCTTCGGATTGTACGGATCGACCGTGCGGCCGGTCAGGATGACGGCGTCCGCGCCGGCGGCGTCGGCCGCCCGGATGATGGTGCCGAGATTGCCCGGATCGCGCACCTCCTCGCAGATCGCGATGAGCCGCGGCCCGGCACCGAAGATGTCCTTCAGCGCGGTGGGGTTCTGCCTCGCCACCGCCACGAAGCCCTGCGGCGTGACCGTGTCGGCCATCGCCTCGAGCACCGCCTCCGAGACGAACTGGGCGTCCAGGCGCTCATCCGCGAGCAGCGTGCGGACGTCCTGATGCCGCTCGAGGGCGGTCGGCGTCGCGAACAGCTCGACGATCGTCTCCGGGCGGAAGGTCAGCGCCTCCCGCACCGCCTGCGGGCCTTCGAGCAGGAACAGCCCCGTCTCCTTGCGGGCGTTGCGCTTCGCCAGCTTGGCGACGGCGCGCACGCGCGGTGATCGGGGGTTCTCCAGCACGCGTCAAGTCTATGGCCGCGCAGGCATACCGACATGACCTCGGGATGAAGCACCGACAGACCGCGGAAGACGCGCAGACGAAGAGAAGAGGGCGCCCCCTCACGGGGACGCCCTCTTCGGAAAAGCTGGTGCGCTTACGCAGCCGACTTCGGCGCGTTCACGTCGGCCGGCAGCGCGGCCTTCGCGGTCGCGACGAGCGAGGCGAACGTGGCGGGCTCGTTCACGGCGAGCTCGGCCAGGATGCGACGGTCGACCTGCACGCCCGCCAGGCCGAGGCCCTGGATGAAGCGGTTGTAGGTGACGCCGTTCTGGCGCGCGGCGGCGTTGATGCGCTGGATCCACAGACGACGGAAGTCGCCCTTGCGCTTGCGGCGGTCGCGGTACGCGTAGACGAGCGAGTGGGTGACCTGCTCCTTCGCCTTGCGGTACAGGCGCGAACGCTGGCCACGGTAACCCGAGGCGCGCTCGAGGATGACGCGACGCTTCTTGTGGGCGTTTACAGCCCGCTTGACTCTAGCCATTTCTTTATCTTCCTAACGAGTTCTGCGTCAGCGTCCGAGGAGCTTCTTGACCTGCTTGAGGTCGTTGCCCGAGATGACCTGGTCGCCGTTCAGGCGGCGCTTGCGGTGGCTCGACTTCGACTCGAGGTTGTGGCGCATACCGGCCTGCTGCTTCTTGATCTTGCCGCTGCCGGTGATCTTGAAGCGCTTCTTGCTGCCCGAGTGGGTCTTCTGCTTCGGCATCTTCTCTTCCTTCGTAATGCGCCCAGGGGGCGACGTGTTCCACCCGCCGGAGCGGGAGTCTGTGGGGCGGCGTTACTCCGCTGCCGTGGTCTCTTCGACCGGGGTCGTGCTCTTCGCCTCGCGGGCGGCCTGCTTGTTGGCCGCGCGCTGGGCGTTCTGCTCGGTCTTGACCTCGGACTTGTTCTTGTGCGGCGCGACGACCATCACCATGTTGCGGCCGTCCACCTTGGGGCTGGACTCGACGGTGCCGAACTCGGCCACGTCCTCCGCGAACTTCTTCAGCAGGCGCACACCCTGCTCCGGGCGCGACTGCTCGCGACCGCGGAAGAGGATCATCGCCTTCACCTTGTCACCCGACTTCAGGAAGCCCTCAGCGCGCTTGCGCTTGGTCTCGTAGTCGTGCTCATCGATCTTCAGGCGGAAACGGACCTCCTTGAGGACCGTGTTGGCCTGGTTGCGACGGGCCTCCTTGGCCTTCTGCGCTGCCTCGTACTTGAACTTGCCGTAGTCCATGATCTTGACGACGGGAGGCTTCGAGTTGGGGGCGACCTCGACAAGGTCGAGATCGGCCTCCTGCGCAAGACGCAGGGCGGCCTCGATGCGGACGACGCCGATCTGCTCGCCGGCGGGGCCGACAAGTCGGACCTCGGGCACGCGGATGCGCTCATTGGTACGGGGATCGCTGATGCGGACTCCTTGGGTGGTGATTCGAGAGCCACCGTGACGCGGTTTCGTGCCACGGGCGGGAGAAGAATCAGCATCCACCCGGCAGACGTCACGCGTCGACCTCACCCATACCCAGGCCCGTGCATCGCACGATCTGGAACACCCGCGGGAAACGCGAGGGAGTGCATGACCCGGTAGCCTTGTAACGGCAAGCGCGGGTGGGATGTGAATCCTCTTTCGTCCGGGATTCTCTACGAGAACCGCCGGAGCCCGGGAAAGTCTACCAGAGAGCGGCACATGAGCACCAACCCGGCACACACCCCCTCCCCCGACGCCCGTAGCGGCCGGGCGTTCGACCCCGAGCGTGAGGCTCGCTGGGAGGAACAGGAGCGCGCCGGATCGGACACCTCCGCCGTCCGCGACATCGCCGATGTGGCCGCGGTCGAGGTCATCGGCACCGCGTGCGTCCACCTGATGAGCGCCGCGGCCGTGAAGCTCGGCCTCGCCGACACCCCCGAGGCCGAGGCGGACATCGACCTCGACGAGGCCCGCAAGCTCATCAACGCCCTCGCCGGTCTGGTGACCGCCGCGGCCCCGGAGATCAGCGACATGCACGCGCGCCCGATCCGCGACGGCCTCCGCTCGCTGCAGCTGCGCTTCCGCGAGATCTCGTCGATTCCCGACGCGCCCGGCAAGGGACCTGGCGAGAAGTACACGGGTCCGGTGATCTGAGGCCTCCCCGCTTTCGCGCGGGACTGCGGGATCCTGCTTCGCAGCGGGGGCCCGGATCGCTCGTTCCTCGCTCACCCCCTACTGCGGCACGGGAATCCCCTCCGCCTCCGCTGACACCTGATCCGTGTCACCGCCAGGGGCCCGACGCCGCTTCGCGGCGGCGGTCTTAGTCGGCGGCGGTGAGCTTGACGGAGAGGCTGTCGACGAGAGTGGCGACGCGGTCATCCGCCGACCAGCGCCGCGCGAGACGCGCCAGCACGGCATCCAGCTCGCTGCGGTCAAGACCCGACATGAGGGTGAGGCGCACAACGAGCTCCGGCCCGCGCAGGCGCGCGGTCGGGTCGCCCTGCTCGACCGTCAGATCGAGCACGGCGAGTTCGCCCGCGATGCTCTGCTGCAGGCCGAGGAACACATCCGGGTCTGCGAAGCTCGGGCTCCACGGCTCGCCCTGGGCGATCGCCCACACGGCCGGCCGGCGCACCACGAACTCGGTGTCGGAGGTCGGGTCCAGCACCATCAGATCGGTCTGCTCGGCCGACGCGGCAAGGGCGGCGCGCACGGCCTCGACGGGAATCGGCCGCGCCTTCGCGTCCCACCGGGCGAGCGCCCCGACCGAGCTGAACACCGGCAGCACCTTGCGGCCATCCGGCGCGGCGACCGTGACGATCGACAGCTCCTGGGTCTTGTCCACGACGAGGCCGTGAGGACCGGCGCCCTCGTCGCCCTTCTCCGCGACGAGCGGGATCAGCACGCGCGCATGACGCAGCGCGTCGATCACCGCGACCTGGTCGCCCGTTCCCTCGCGGAACGCCGTGAGCGCCGCGAGCAGCGCGGGATCCGCCGATCCGTCGTCCCCCGAATGCGGGTTCGACTCGAAGTGGCGCCCCTCCCAGGGGACGCCCGCGGAATCGCCGTCAGTCGGCTGCGACATCCAGTGCCTCGGCGAGCGTGAATGCACCCGCGTAGAGGGCCTTGCCGACGATCGCGCCCTCGACGCCGTTCGGCACGAGGCGACGCAGCGCGGCGATGTCGTCGAGGCTCGAGACGCCGCCCGAGGCGACGACCGGCTTCGTGGTGCGCGAGGTGATCTCGCGAAGGAGGTCGAGGTTCGGGCCGCGGAGGGTGCCGTCCTTGGTGACGTCGGTCACGACGTACCGGCTGCAGCCGGCCTCCTCGAGGCGCTCGAGCACCTCCCAGAGGTCGCCGCCCTCCTGGGTCCAGCCCCGGGCCGCGAGCGTCGTGCCGCGGACGTCGAGGCCGACCGCGATGGACTCGCCGTAACGGCCGATCACCGATGCCGTCCACTCGGGGTTCTCGAGGGCCGCCGTGCCGAGGTTGATGCGCTGCGCGCCGCTGTCGAGGGCGGCCTCGAGCGACGCGTCGTCGCGGATGCCGCCCGACAGCTCGACGTTGATGCCGCGCATGTGCTTGATGACCTTGCGCAGGATGCCGGCGTTGCTGCCGCGGCCGAACGCCGCGTCGAGGTCGACGAGGTGGATCCACTCCGCGCCCTGCTTGGCCCAGTTCTCCGCGGCCTCGATCGGGTCGCCGTAATCGGTCTCGGTGCCGGCCGCGCCCTGCGTGAGGCGCACCGCCTTGCCGCCCTGGACGTCGACGGCGGGAAGCAGGATCAGTCCGGGCGTGGACGCGAAATCGTTCATAGCTCCTGGTGTGGGTTCGACCGCCCCGGGTGAGGACGGTGCGCGCCGGGGATCTCCCGTCGCGGGCACGATCTCAGAGGGTAGCCCCGGGCAGGCTCTGGATCCAATTCCGCAGCAACCGGATGCCCGCTTCGCCCGACTTCTCGGGGTGGAACTGGGTGGCCGACAGCGGGCCGTTCTCGACGGCGGCGAGGAAGCGCCCGCCGTGCTGGGCCCAGGTGACGACCGGCTTCGCGAAGGGCCCGTGCGCCTCGAGCGTCCAGTCCTGGGCGGCGAAGGAGTGGACGAAATAGAAGCGCTCTCCCTCGAGGCCGCGGAACAGGCGCGAGCCCTCGCCGGGCTCGACCGTGTTCCAGCCCATGTGCGGCACGACCGGCGCCTTGAGCTCCTCGACGACGCCCGGCCACTCGCCGAGGCCCTCGGTCTCGACGCCGCGCTCGACGCCGCGCTCGAACATCACCTGCATGCCGACGCAGATGCCGAGCACCGGCAGGCCGCCCGCCAGGCGCCGCTCGATCAGCTCGGGGCCGCGCACGGTCCGGAGCTGCTCCATGACCGCCTTGAACGCGCCGACGCCAGGCACGAGGAGGCCATCGGCATCCTGGATCAGCCCGCGATCGCGTGTGAGGCGGACATCCCCGCCCGCCGCCTGCAGCGCCTTGACGGCGGAGTGGATGTTGCCGGATCCGTAGTCGAGCACCGCGATGACGGGACGGCGCTCGCCGGTCCCGACGACATCCTGCGTCTCGGCGTCGGTCACAGCGCTCCCTTGGTGGATGGCACGCCGTCGACGAGCGGGTCAAGCGCCTTCGCCTGCCGGAAAGCCCGCGCGAACGCCTTGTACTCGGCCTCGGCGATGTGGTGCGGGTCGCGGCCCGAGAGCACGCGGACGTGCACCGTCAGCCCGGCGTTGAACGCCAGCGCCTCGAACGTGTGGCGCACAAGCGACCCGGTGAAGTGCCCGCCGATGAGGTGCTGCTCGAAGCCCGCGGGCTCGCCCTCGTGCACCAGGTACGGGCGCCCCGAGATGTCGACGACCGCCTGCGCGAGTGCCTCGTCCAGTGGCACGAGCGCGTCGCCGTAGCGCGAGATGCCCGACTTGTCGCCCAGCGCCTCACGGATGGCATGCCCGAGCACGATCGAGATGTCCTCGACCGTGTGGTGGGCGTCGATGTGGGTGTCGCCGGTCGCCGTCACGGTCAGATCCGTGAGCGAGTGCTTCGCGAACGCCGTGAGCATGTGGTCGAAGAACGGGACGCTCGTCGAGATCGAGCTCTTTCCCGTGCCGTCGAGGTTCAGCTCAAGCTCCACCGTCGACTCGCTGGTGGAGCGGGTGCGGCGCGCGATGCGGGCAGTTGTCATGCCTCGATCCTAGTCGTGAGGCGGCCACGGCCGTCCGGCACCGAGGATCCCCTCAGCGCCCTCCGACCTCGGACAGAGCCTCGAGGAACGCGGTCGTCTCCTCCTCGGTGCCCGCGGTCGCCCGCAGGTGACCGGGGATGCCGATGTCGCGGATCAGCACGCCGCGCTCGTAGAGCGCCTGCCACGTGGCCGCGGGGTCGGCGACGCCGCCGAACAGGATGAAGTTCGTCCACGACTCGTGGGCCTGATAGCCGAGGGCCTCCAGCGTCGCGCCCATCCGGTCGCGCTGCAGGATGATCTCGTCGACCATCGCGAGCATCGTGTCGGCGTGACGCAGCGCGGCGGTCGCGGCCGCCTGGGTGAGGGCGCTGAGGTGGTACGGCAGGCGCACAAGACGCAGTGCGTCGATCAGCGCCGGGTCGGCCGCCAGGTATCCCACCCGTGCGCCCGCGAACGCGAACGCCTTGCTCATTGTGCGCGAGACCGCGAGGCGCGGACGTCCGCCGAGCAGCGTAAGGGCGGACGGAGAGTCCTTCGGTGCGAACTCCTGGTAGGCCTCATCGACGACCACGATGCCGTCCGTGGCGTCGTACACGGCCTCCACGACGTCGAGTGAGAGCGGCGTGCCCGTGGGGTTGTTCGGCGCGCACAGGAAGACGACGTCGGGGTGGGCGTCGGCCACCTGGCGGGCGGCGTCCTCCGGGTCGATCCGGTAGTCGTGACCCCGCGTGCCGGCGAGCCACTCGGCCCCGACGCCCCGCGACAGCAGCCGGTACATCGAGTACGTCGGCTCGAAGCCGAACGCGGTGCGACCGGGACCGGCGAACGCCTGCAGCACGTGCTGCAGCACCTCGTTCGAGCCGTTGCCCGCCCAGATCTGCGACGAGTCGACCCCGTGCCCGAGGTACTGGGCGAAGGACTCGCGCAGCTCGGTGAACTCGCGGTCGGGGTAGCGGTTCACATCCCGCAGGGCCTGGGCGATGGCGTCGGAGATGTCGTTCGCGACGTCCTCCGGCACGGGATGCGTGTTCTCGTTGACGTTGAGGGCCACCGGAAGCGGCGCCTGGGGCGCCCCGTAGGGCTTCTGGCCGCGCAGATCGGCGCGGATCGGCAAGTCGTCGAGAGAGACCGTCACGCCCTCCATGCTAGGGGCGAGTGCGACACCCGCTCCCGCGTGCGGTCAGCCAGCGCTCGAGTACTCGGCGGGGATCGACAGGCGCTCGCCGGCCATGACGGCCGACGACGAGAGCTGGTTGAGGCTGATGATGGCGTCGACGACGTCGCGCGGGTCGGAGTTCGGCGCGACCTCCTCGGCGATCGCCCAGAGCGACTCGCCGGGCAGCACGGTCACCGTGTCGAACGTGCCGGCGGGAGCGCCGTCCTCGCGCGAGGCGAGCGCACTGCCGCCGGAGACGATCGCGAGCCCCAGGGCGATCGCGATCGGCGTCGCCGCCATCGCGGCGAGCACACGGCGTCCACGACGCGTCAGACGCAGGCGCGTGGCCGGCGCCGCGGTGCGGGCGGTGCCGCTCACTCGCGTGCGGGCCGGGACCTCGAATGCGGTGATGCTGACCGTGCTCATCGGTGCTCCTTCGTGTTCGGAGAGGCTTCGCATCCGGCACCTCGGCCGGGAGGGCCGGATGCGAAGCTCTGTTCCGAATCTATCTTCGAATCTTCGAATGTGTCAATCTGTTCTTCGAAAACCGATCCGATCCGATCCGCGACACGCTCGAACAGATCTTCCGAATCACGGCGCCGTTCGGATACGGTTTCGATGACGAGACACACCCCACCACGGGCCACCGACATTCACGTCGGAGGAGAAGGAGCCGGTCAGATGAGCGCCGTCACGACGCCCGCCACGGAGTCGATCGCCGAGAGCGACGAGAAGCGCCGCACGCGCCGGCGCAAGAGCCTCAGCGAGAAGCAGCTGGCCATCCTCGAGGTCATCCAGCGCTCCATCCAGTCGAAGGGCTACCCGCCCACGATGCGCGAGATCGGCGACGCCGTCGGCCTGAAGTCGCTGTCGAGCGTGACCCACCAGCTCGGTCAGCTCGAGCTCAGCGGCTACCTCCGACGTGACCCCGGTAAGACGCGCGCGATGGAGGTGCTGATCGACCTGCCGGGCCAGTCGGGCGAGAACCTCGACGCCGGCGTGCCCTCGGTCGGCGACGCCGCGATGGTCCCGCTCGTGGGCCGCATCGCCGCGGGTGTGCCGATCACCGCCGACCAGCAGGTCGAGGAGATCTTCCCGCTGCCCCGCCAGCTCGTCGGCAAGGGCGAGCTGTTCATGCTGAAGGTCAGCGGGGAGTCGATGATCGACGCCGCCATCTGCGACGGCGACTGGGTTGTCGTGCGCGTCCAGAACACGGCCGAGAACGGCGACATCGTGGCGGCGATGCTCGACGGCGAGGCGACCGTCAAGGTGTTCCGCCAGCGCGACGGCCACACCTGGCTGCTGCCGCGAAACTCGGCGTTCGAGCCGATCCTCGGCGACGAGGCCGTCGTGCTCGGCAAGATCGTCGCGGTGATGCGCGCGGTCTGATCCTCACTGAGGGGGCCCGGCAGCACGTCGGAGCCTCCCGATAGCGTGGAGCCATGCCCACGCTCCCCCATGGATCCTGGCCGTCGCCCATCTCGGCGTCCGACATCGCCGGAGGGTCGCCGCGCCTCGACGGCGCGCGCTTCGTCGGGCTCGATGGGGAGATCTGGTGGAGCGAGACGATCCCGGCTGAGAAGGGCCGCACCGCCGTTGTACGGCAGGGCGACGACGATCCCGATGTCGTGCTACCGGCACCGTGGAGCGCGCGGTCGCGTGTCCACGAGTACGGCGGCGGCGCCTGGACGACCACGGACGAGGGCGACCTGCTGTTCGTCGAGGGCTCCGACCAGCGCGTGCACCGGATGGCCGTCGGCGGCGACCCGGTACCGCTGACTCCCGGCGACCTGGGCATGGCGTTCGGCGACCTGACGTACGTCGACGGCCGACTCTGGGCCGTGCGTGAGACGCGGGGCGAAGACCCTGTGCCCTCGCGCGACATCGTGGTGATCCCGCTCGACGGCTCGGCGTCCGACGATGCGTCCGCGATCCTGAGCGTCGTCGCCGGATCCGACTTCCTCGCCTACCCCGCTCCGCGCGGCGACCGACTCGCCTGGATCGCGTGGGATCACCCCGACATGCCCTGGGACGCGGCGGAGCTCCGCGTCGGGCGCCTGGGCTCCGACGGCACGGTCGTCGAGCACGTCGTGGTGGCGGGCGGCCGCACGCCCGAGGGTCCGGTCGCCGCGCTGCAGCCGGAGTGGACCGGCGATCACGAGCTGATGTTCAGCGCGGATCCGGCAGGCGACGGGCCGGGCGGTGGGCGCTGGAACCTGCGCTGGGTGCGCTTCGACGGGCTGGTGGCGACCGGCCCCGAGCCGCTCTACCCCGTCGACGCCGACACGGGCGGCCCGCTGTGGAACCTCGGCGCACGCTGGTATGCGCCGCTCGACGATGGCCGGGTCGTCGCGGTGCACACGCACGGCACCGACGGGCTCATCCTGCTCGATCCGACCCGCGGCGGCGTGGAAACGCTCGAGACCCCATTATCGAGCGGCATCCTGATGCGCGACGCCCGCGGCGAGAAGGTGCTTCTGACAGGTGCGGGAACCCAGGTGCCGGGCGGTCTGTGGCTGCTCGACGTGGATGCACGCACGCTCGAGGCGATCCGCGGGGGCGTCGCGGCGCTCGATCCGGGCTGGCTGCCTCCGTCGCGGGCGCTCACGTTCGAGGGCCCCGACGGCGACGTGCACGCCTTCGCGTACTCGCCGACGAATCCGGACGTCGAGGCTCCGTCGGGTGAGCTGCCGCCGTACCTGGTGCTCGTCCACGGCGGCCCCACCGCGCACTCATCCGGTGAGCTGTCGCTCGCCGTGGCGTACTTCACGAGCCGCGGCATCGGCGTGCTCGACGTCAACTACGGCGGTTCCACCGGGTACGGTCGCGCGTACCGCGAGCGGCTGCGGGGACGCTGGGGCATCGCCGACGTGGCGGACACCGCTGCGGCCGCGCGCGGCCTCGCCGGAGCCGGACTCGCGGATCCGGCGCGGATCGCCATCAAGGGCGGCTCGGCGGGCGGATGGACGGTGCTGTGCGCGGTCGCCGACACGGACGTGTTCGCCGCGGGCATCAGCCGCTACGGCGTCGCCGACCTCCGCCGCCTCGCGGAGGACACCCACGACTTCGAGGCGCGTTACCTCGACGGGCTGGTGGGGCCGCTCCCCCAGGCCGAGCCGCTCTACGTCAGCCGCTCGCCGCTGTCGCGCCCGGAGACGCTCCGGACGCCGCTGCTCATCCTGCAGGGCGCCGACGACCCGGTCGTGCCCCCGTCGCAGTCGGAGGCGCTGCGCGACGCGCTCGCGGCCAACGGCGTGCCGCACAAGTACGTACTGTTCGAGGGCGAGTCGCACGGCTTCCGCCAGGCCGCCACCCTCGAGCGCGCCTTCGAGACCGAGCTCGCCTTCCTCGGCCGCCTCCTCGGCTTCGAGACGCCCGGCATCCCGCCGATCGAGCTCGACTGAAACACGCGAGCCCGGCTCTGACCAGCGCGCGCTCTGGCGACCGGAGCGCCCGGATACAGGCCGGATGGGGCGGGAGTCGCCTGCCGGTGCGGGTGAGCCTGCCGCAGGCTCGCTGAGCCTGGATGCGGCCACCGCGGCGGTCAGCCGCCGACGATCATCCGCTCAGCCGAGCTGGACGCCGAAGGCCTGCACGCCCGGGTGGGACTCCAGGCGCGTGAGGCCGAGGCGGTCGTAGAACGCCAGCGCCCCGGTGTTCTTGTCGGAGGCGACGAGGTGAAGCCCCGGCACACCGCGACGGCGCAGCTCGTCCAAGAGCGTCTCGATCAGGCGGCGCCCGAGACCCCGACCCTGCGCCTCGGGCAGCAGGTCGATGTGCAGGTGCGCCGGGTAGCCGAGGCCGGCGTACGGCTCGGCGCCCGGGCGACGCCCGTACGCGTAGATGAGCGTGCCGTCCTGACGCGTGCGCTCGACCTCGGGCTGCGGATGACGCGCAGCGACGCGCGGCCACCACTCGTCGCGGAACCACTCCTCGAACCGGTCCGTGTCGTCCGTGCCGATCACGTAGCCCACGACCCTGCCGTCCTCGGCCTCGACGACGAACGCGAGGTCGGGATGCCGCGTCAGGTACGGAAGCGCGAACACCTCGGCCCACAGCGTGTCGTCCTCGAAGACCCCGGTGGCACCCGATCCGTTGTCGGCGGTGCGCAGGCAGATCTCGGCGACCGCGTCTCGATCGGCCGGCTGATACTGCCTGATCCTCATCGTCCGGCCACGCGGTACGGCTCGAGCGCCGCGGCCAGGCGCTCCGAGACATGCGCGTGCACCAGCGTGCCGCCCTCCTCGTGCGAGCGCTCGAGCAGGTGCCCCTGCTCGTGGATCGCCGAGATCAGATCGCCGCGCTCGTACGGCACGAGGGCGCGCAGCTCGATGTCGGGCAGCGGCAGGGCCGCCTCGATCACCGTGCGCAGCTCGTCGATCCCCTCGCCGGTGCGAGAGGACACGAACACCGCCTTCGGCTCGAGGCCGCGCAGCACCATCTTCGTGTCCTCGTCGACCAGGTCGGCCTTGTTGAACACGACGATCTCGTGGATGTCGCGTGCGCCGACATCGCCCATCACGTCGCGGACCGTCTGGATCTGACCGGCCGGATCCGGATGATGCGCGTCGACGACGTGCAGGATGACATCCGCGTCGGCGACCTCCTCCAGCGTCGAGCGGAACGCCTCGACGAGCTGGTGCGGCAGGTTGCGCACGAAGCCGACCGTGTCGGCGAGCGTGTACACGCGCCCATCAGACGTCTCCGAGCGGCGCACGGTGGCGTCCAGGGTCGCGAACAGCGCGTTCTCGACGAGCACTCCCGCGCTCGTCAGGCGGTTCAGCAGGCTCGACTTGCCCGCGTTCGTGTAGCCGGCGATCGCGACCGAGGGGATCGTGTTGCGCTTGCGCTCACCGCGCTTGGCCTCCCGCGCCGGCGCGAAGTCGCGGATCTGACGACGCAGCTGGGCCATCTTCGTGCGGATGCGGCGACGGTCGAGCTCGATCTTCGTCTCACCGGGACCGCGCGAGCCCATTCCCGCGCCGCCCGCGCCGACCTGGCCACCGGCCTGGCGGCTCATCGACTCACCCCAACCACGCAGACGCGGCAGCAGGTACTCGAGCTGCGCCAGCTCGACCTGCGCCTTGCCCTCGCGGCTCTTCGCGTGCTGGCTGAAGATGTCGAGGATCACGGTCGTCCGGTCGATGACCTTCACCTTGACGACGTCCTCGAGCGCGCGTCGCTGGCTGGGCGCGAGCTCGGTGTCGGCGATCACGGTGTCGGCGCCGACGGCGGCGACGATGTCCTTCAGCTCGGCCGCCTTGCCGCGGCCGATGTACGTCGCGGGGTCGGGGTGCGGACGACGCTGCAGCACGCCGTCGAGCACGACCGCGCCGGCGGTCTCGGCGAGCGCGGCGAGCTCGCGCAGCGAGTTCTCCGCGTCGGTCTGCGAGCCCTGCGAGTACACGCCGACGAGCACGACGTTCTCGAGCCGCAGCTGCCGGTATTCGACCTCGGTGACGTCCTCGAGCTCGGTCGACAGCCCGCCGACGCGGCGGAGGGCCGCACGCTCCTCGCGGTCCCACTGGTCGCCGTCCGCGGATCCGTCGCCCGTGGTCGTCCTGTCCTGCAGCGCCTGAGCGGCCCCGAACACCCGTGCTCCGGTGCGGGACTCTGCGCGCGACAGCACGCGGTCCACCAGATCGGGTGCTCCCGCCTCGCGCTCCAGGTCGTCTTCGACGCTGTTCGCGGCGGGATCGGGTGTGGTGGTGTCAGTCATCCATGCCTTTCGTTCCGATGCGTTGCGCGGTGATCCGCGTGCATCGAGCTCTTCAGCTTATTCTTCCGGGGGTTCTGCGGCTACGGGGCCCGATCGGAGCCTGACGAGGGGCGTCCTCCCCTCGCCGTCGGGCGGCCTGCTCCGGTACGCTGGCCCCCTATGGTGGACCACTACTTCTCCGCGAGTCCCACCAGTCCCGAGAACCACCGCCGCATCCGAGTGCCCCTGGTCGGACGCACCGTGGAGCTCACGACGGCCGCCGGGGTGTTCAGCCCCGAGCGCCTCGACGTCGGCACATCGGTCCTGCTCGCGAACACACCCGAACCGCCCTCCGGCGGCGATTTCCTCGACCTCGGCTGCGGCTGGGGTCCGATCGCGCTGAGCATGGCCATGATGTCTCCGCACGCCCGTGTCTGGGCCGTCGACGTGAACGAGCGCGCCCTCGACCTCGTGCGCCGCAACGCCGAGTCCCTCGGCCTCTCCAATGTCAACGCGGTGCTGCCCGACGATGTTCCCGAGAGCCTGACGTTCCGCACGATCCGGTCGAACCCGCCGATCCGCGTCGGGAAGTCGGTGCTCCACGAGCTCATGGAGACGTGGATCCCGCGCCTCGCCGAGCGCAGCGACGCGTACCTCGTCGTCAAGCGCGACCTCGGCTCCGACTCGCTCCAGCGGTGGCTGGGCACGACGTTCGCCGATGGCTTCAGCGTCTACCGCACAGCGACGGGCAAGGGCTACCGCGTGCTGAAGGTCCGCCGCCACGGCTCGCCGCCCACGGAACCGCTCGCGATCCCGGGGTTCTGAGCCTCCACGGCGCGCACAATCACACCGTGTCGGTCGTGCCCGACTGCTCCGCGATCTTCTGGTCGCCGCGCTTGCGTCCCGCGCGCGCGATGAAGAACAGGATCGTGCCGACGACGATGTAGCCGGCCGTGCCGAGCCACACCGCGCCGGTCTGCTGCGTGAGCAGCACGATCGAGGCGATGATCGCCAGGATCGGGACGATCCGCGGCACCGAGAAGTGCTTGTGCTCGACGCCGTCCTTCTTGAGGACGAGCACGCTGACATTCGCCGTGAGGAACACGAGAAGCAGCAGGAGCACCGTCGTCTCCGCGAGCATCCCGATGTCGCCGACGATGCTGAGCAGCATGGTGGCGCCGGACACGACGACGATCGACACCCACGGGGTGCGGCGCTTCGGCAGGACACGGCCGAACGCGTGCGGCAGCAGACCCGCCTCGGCAAGGCCGTAGGCCGCGCGGCTCGCCATCACCATGAACAGCAGCGCCCCGTTGGCGATTGCGACAAGGGCGATCAGGCTGAACAGCCACGACGGCAGGGCGAAGCCGCTGGCGGTGACGACCTCGAGCAGCGGCCCCCGTCGACTCGGCCAGGATCGTCGGCTCGACGACGATGACGGCTCCGATGGCGATGAGCAGGTAGACGACGGCCGCCGTGCTGATCGCGCCGAACAGCGCACGGGGGTACGACATCGACGGGTCCTTGACCTCCTCGGCCATGTTCGCGGCCGCCTCGAAGCCGAGGAACGAGAAGAACGCGACGATGGATGCCGAGAACGCGCCCTGCAACGGGGGCACGTCGGGAGCGAACTCGAAGATGCGCGCGGGTTCCCCGCCGCCGCTGCCGAACACCATGGCCGCGATGACGATGACGATCACGAGGCCGCTGACCTCGATCATCGAGGCGACGAAGTTGGTGGTCATCGACTCCTTCACGCCGCGCAGGTTGATGAGCGTCAGGATGAGGATGAAGCCGATCGCGACGGGCACGGCGGGCACATCGAACAGCGCCGAGAAGTAGTCGCCGGCGAACGCGTTCGCGAGCGCCGCCGCGGTCGTGACCCCGGACGCCATCATGAGGAAGCCGACGATGAACGACAGGAACGGCTTGCCGAACGCCTTGTCCGCGTATCGCGCGGCGCCACCCGCGTGCGGGTACTTCGTGATGAGCTCGGCGTAGGTGCCCGCGGTCAGCAGCGCCACGACCAGGGCGATGAGCAACGGCAGCCAGATGACGCCGCCGACGTCCGTCGCCATCGTGCCGACGAGCGTGTAGATGCCGGCCCCGAGGGTGTCCCCCACGATGAACGCGAACAGCAGGGGCGTGCCGATGGCGCGCCGCAGGCTCGAGTGATCGTCGACCGGCCGGATGGCGGTGGCGTTGCTCATCGCTTCGCTTCAGTCGGTCCGCCCGCGGATTGCAAGGCGCTTGCGCCGCCGCGGACCGACGCTGTAGTCAGAGGTCCTCGGCCTCGCGCAGATCATCCGGAGTGTCGACGTCGAGCAGTTCGGGCGCGAGTACGGGGATGTGCACCGGCGCGAGCGACTCGCCCAGCAGGAGACGCAGCGGGCGGTTCACGGGGTCGCCGATCGTCGCGAGGCGCTCACGGAGCGCGGCTTCGTCCCATGCCGCGCAGAGGGGCTGGGCGCGTCCGTCGGGGTCGACCGCAAGCGCCGGACGCGCAGCGCTCGCGCTCTCGGCGAGCCTGCGCAGGGTCGCTGGCGAGACGAAGGGCATGTCCCCGCCGAGGAGCAGGATGACGCCGCCCGCGCGCGCCTCCAGCGCCCGCAGTCCCGCGGCGACGGCCGCGAGCGGGCCCGAGAACGGCGGATCCTCGCGGATCACAGGGGTCCCCGCCGGCACGCCGTCGGCCTCGCCCACGACGAGCGGCTCCGCGCCGATGAGCCGGAGCGCAGCGATCCCCCGCGCCACGATGGGCACGCCGCCGACCGGGATGGCGGGCTTGTGCCGTCCCGCCATGCGCGACGAGCGCCCTCCCGCGAGCACGATGGCGCGCAGCGGGCCGCTCACGACTCAGGCCAGCGAGACGGTGCCGGAGTACACGAGCACGGCCGGTCCGGACAGCGCGACGTGCTCGCCATCCTCGGCGGGGAACATCCGCACCCCCAGGACACCGCCGGGCACCTCGACGCGCCAGTGGTCCGGGGCGCCCCGCCCCGCCCAGTCGCGCACCGCGAGCGCCGTCGCGGCCACCCCGGTGCCGCAGCTCAGGGTCTCTCCCACGCCGCGCTCGAACACGCGCATGCGCACGCGCCCCACCCCGTCCTTCACGAGCGGCTCGTGCGGCACCACGAACTCGACGTTCGCCCCGTGCGGCGGAACGGGATCGACGTGGGGCTTCGCGGACAACTCGAGGCCGTCCAGCTCGTCCTCGGAGGCGAGGGCGACGACGACGTGCGGATTGCCGACGTCGATGCCGAGACCGGGCCGGGGGACGCTGAGGCCGCGGGCCGTCACGAGCGGGTCGCCGGGCTCGGCGCGCCAGCGGCCGAGGTCGACCTGGTAGCCGGTCTCGCTGCGCATGACGTCGCGGACGCCCGCGCGCGTGCCGATCGGCAGGGTGGACCCTGCCGGGAGCTCTGCGAGGCCCGACTCGAGCAGGTAGTGGACGAAGACGCGGATGCCGTTGCCGCACATCTCAGCCTTGGAGCCGTCGGCGTTGCGGTAGTCCATGAACCACTCGGCGTCGGGCTCCTCACCGAGGGATGCCGCGCCCTCCGGCAGGCGCGCGGATCGCACGACCCGCAGGAGCCCGTCGGCGCCGATTCCGAACCGGCGGTCGCACAGTGCCGCGATCTGCTCGTCGGTGAGGTCGAGCTCGCCCTCGGGATCGGCGACGATCACGAAGTCGTTCCCCGTGCCCTGTCCCTTGGTGAAGGCGATCTCGGTCATCCCGCCAGTCTATTCGGGGAAGACGCCCGTCAGTCGGGGATCAACCGGCGCCCGGTCACCCGCGTCGTCTCCCGCTGATATCCGAGGGCGTCGTAGTACTCGAGCACCGCGTCGTTGTCGGCGCGCACCATGAGCATCACCTTCGGACAGCCCAGAGCCTCGAGGAGGGCCTCCGCCTCCGCCACGAGCGCGCGTCCGATCCCCTCGCCGCGCCGGTGTCCGGCGGTCGCGAGGTAGTAGAGCCAGCCGCGGTGGCCGTCGTAGCCGGCCATGACGGAGCCGACGACCTCTTGGTGCTCCTCGGCGACGAGCAGGAGGTCGGGCCAGACGGCGCGCGCCCGCGCGATGTCTTTGTGCGGGTCGTTCCACGGTCGGGTCAGGCCCGCGTCCTGCCACAGTGCGATGACCTGCGTCTCGTCGGCGGGCTCGTACGTTCGGATGGAGACGGTCACTGATCGAGTCTGCCAGCCGCTTCGGCTACCGCCGACATCCCGGCCTGCTCAGGCGCGCGCCGCGAGAGCCGCGGGATCCGCCGTGCCGGCTTCGAACCAGGAGACGTCCGCGTAGCGCTTGAACCAGGACACCTGGCGCCGTGCGTAGCGGCGGGTGAGGGCCTGCGTCTCGGCGATCGCCTCGGCTTGGGTCAGCTCGCCCTTCAGCTGCGCCAGTGCCTGCGCGTACCCGATGGCCCGGGAGGCCGTCTTTCCCCGCTCCAGCCCCTGTTCGCGAAGGCGGGCCGTCTCGTCGAGCATCCCCTCGTGCCACATGCGCTCGACGCGGCGGTCAAGGCGCTCGATGAGCGCGGGACGCTCCATCCGCAGGCCGATCACGGTCGCGGGGCGCCACCACACCGGCTCGTCGGGCAGCGCGGCGCCGTGGGTCGCCTGGCCCAGGGCGAGGATCTCGAGGGCACGGACGATCCGCCGGCCGTTCTGCGGATCGACGCGGGCCGCGGTGGCCGGGTCCTCCCGCTCGAGCCGGGCGTACAGCGCGGCGGCGCCGTGGTCCGCGAGCTCGGCTTCCAGCTCGGCGCGCAGCGCTTCGTCGCGGGGCGGGAAGCGGAAGTCGAACAGCACGCTCGACACGTACAGCCCGGATCCGCCGACGAGGATCGCGTGCCGTCCGCGGGCGTGGATGTCCTCGATCGCCGCCCGTGCGTCCTGCTGATAGCGGGCGACGGCCGCGTCCTCGGTCACATCGAGCACGTCGAAGAGGTGGTGAGAGATGCCTCGCCGCTCACCGACGGGGACTTTCGCCGTGCCGATGTCCATGCCGCAGTACAGCTGCATGGCGTCGGCGTTCACGACCTCGGCGGCGGTTCCGCGGGACGCGAGCGCGTCGGCGAGATCGAGCGAGAGGTCGCTCTTGCCCGTGCCGGTGGCGCCGACGATCGCGAACAGCGCGGGCGTCGTCTCGTCTCGTTCGCTCACCGTGGTCGCCGAGGGCGACACATCACACGCTCACGCGGAGCGTCGGCAGGCCGAGCTTCACCGCACCACCGGCCGCGGCACCGGGGGTGGGCACGGCGCAGGACTCGGCCTGGGAGCGATCCCACGCGTCGCCGGCCCGGGTGCGGCGGATGCGCAGGGGCGCGCCATCGGCCGAGTCGGCGAGCAGGTGCGACGGCGCGGCGTGAGTGACCGTGACGGTGACCACGTCGCCGGGGCGCGGGATCGGCGATCCTTCCGGCACCTCGAAGTGGACGAGACGGTTGTCCTCGGCGCGACCGGTCAGGCGGTGGGTCGCGGCGTCCTTCTTGCCCTCGCCGGTGGACACCAGGACCTCGAGCGAGCGACCGAGCTGCTTCTGGTTCTCCTCGAGGGTGATGCGCTGCTGCAGGGCGACCAGCCGCTCGTAGCGCTCCTGGACGACCTCCTTCGGCACCTGGTTCGGCATCGTCGCGGCGGGCGTTCCCTCGCGGATCGAGTACTGGAACGTGAAGGCGCTCGCGAAGCGGGCCTGCTCCACCACGCGCAGCGTGTCCTCGAAGTCCTCGTCGGTCTCGCCGGGGAAGCCGACGATGATGTCGGTGGAGATCGCGGCGTGCGGGATGCGCTCGCGCACCCGATCGAGGATGCCGAGGAACTTCGCGCTGCGGTACGAGCGGCGCATCTCGCGCAGGATCCGGTCGCTGCCCGACTGCAGCGGCATGTGCAGCTGAGGCATGACGGCGGGCGTCTCGGCCATCGCGTCGATGACGTCGTCGGTGAAGGCGGCGGGGTGCGGGCTGGTGAAGCGGATGCGCTCGAGGCCGTCGATCTCGCCTGCGGCGCGCAGCAGCTTGCCGAACGCCTGACGGTCGCCGAACTCGACGCCGTACGAGTTGACGTTCTGTCCGAGCAGCGTGACCTCGATCGCGCCGTCGTCGACGAGCAGGCGCAGCTCGTTCAGGATGTCACCGGGCCGGCGGTCCTTCTCCTTGCCGCGCAGGCTCGGGACGATGCAGAACGTGCAGGTGTTGTTGCAGCCGACGGAGATCGACACCCAGCCGCTGTAGACGGAGTCGCGCTTTGTCGGAAGCGTCGACGGGAACGTCTCGAGCGACTCGAGGATCTCGAGTTCGGCCTCGCCGTTGTGGCGGGCGCGCTCGAGGAGGCTCGGGAGCGAACCCATGTTGTGCGTGCCGAAGACGACATCGACCCACGGGGCCTTCGTCTGCACGGCCTCCTTGTCCATCTGGGCGAGGCAGCCGCCGACGGCGATCTGCATGTCCTCGTGCTTGTCCTTGCGGGACTTGAGGTGACCGAGCGTGCCGTAGAGCTTGCCGGCGGCGTTGTCGCGCACCGCGCACGTGTTGATGATGACGACGTCGGCGTCGGTGCCCGCCTCGGCGCGGACGTAGCCCGCGCTCTCGAGCGAGCCCGACAGACGCTCGGAGTCGTGGACGTTCATCTGGCAGCCGAAGGTGCGCACCTCGTACGAGCGCGGGCGGCCGTCGGCGGTGAACGCGGCGGGCGACGGCTCGATGAGGGTGGGGGCGCTGGATGGCGTAGTCATGGCGTGCTCATTCTACGTTTCGGTTCCCGTGGGGGCCCCGAGCGGCGGATCGCCGCCGAATCAGTCGAACCGGACGCCCGAGCGCGGTCGACGGGCCTCGTCGAGAGCCGCACGTGCGGCCGACATCGCGAGCCCGCCGCCGTACCCGCGCCGGGCGAGCTGGCCGCTGAGGCGGCGCAGGGCCGTCTGGTCGTCGTAGCGCAGCAGGGATGTCGCCTTGCCGCGCGCGTACTCGAGCGCGCGCTCGAAGTCGTCGTCCGGAAGCTCGGCGAGGGCGCGCTCGATCGCCTCCCGATCGATGCCGCGCGCCGACAGCGCCTGGGCGATCGCGCGACGGCCCTGATTCTTGCGCTCCACGCCCGCGTAGACGAGCTGATCCGCGAGCGCGTCGTCGTCGAGGGCGCCGAGGCGCACGAGGCGATCGACCATCTCGTCGATCACCGCAGCGTCGAGCTCGCTCTCCCGGAGCTGGGCGCGCGCCTCGGACACGGACAGCGAGCGTCGGCGCAGCGCCTTGACCAGACGGGCCTCGGCCTGCTCCCGCAGTTCGTCGGCATCGGTCTCGTCGCCGTCGTCCTCGGGAAGCTCGACGAAGCGCGGACCGTCCGGCGACGGCGTCACCTGCAGAGGCTTCACCGCGGTGGGGCGACGATCATCCGGTCGCGATCCGAGATCGCGCCAGGTGGTGTGCCAGTCCTGCACCTCGGCGTCGTCCTCGGCCGGCGCGGCGTCGGAGCGCTCTGAGGCGCCCTGCGTCGCCGCGCCGCCGAAGAGCGGGATGACGGGGGCGAGGCGCTCGTCCTCGCCCCCGTCAGTCGACATCGCTCACCCCGGTCATCGAGCTCTGGCGCGCCATCACGCGGTGCGGCGCGCCGTGACGGCCTCGGCCGGGGCCTCCGCCGCGGGCGTCGGACGCTGGCCGATGCCGAGCTTCTCCTTGATCTTGTTCTCGATGTCGAGAGCGATGTCGGCGTTGGTGATGAGGAAGTTGCGGGCGTTCTCCTTGCCCTGACCGAGCTGGTCGCCGTCGTACGTGTACCAGGAGCCGGACTTCTTCACGATGCCGTGGTCGACACCGAAGTCGATCAGGCTGCCCTCGCGCGAGATGCCCGTGCCGTACAGGATGTCGAACTCGGCCTGCTTGAAGGGCGGGGCCATCTTGTTCTTGACGACCTTGACGCGGGTGCGGTTGCCGACCGCCTCGGCGCCGTCCTTCAGCGTCTCGATGCGACGGATGTCGAGGCGGACCGACGCGTAGAACTTCAGCGCCTTGCCACCGGCGGTGGTCTCAGGAGAGCCGAAGAACACACCGATCTTCTCGCGCAGCTGGTTGATGAAGATCGCGCTGGTCTTGGTCTGGTTCAGACCACCGGTGATCTTTCGCAGCGCCTGCGACATGAGGCGGGCCTGGAGACCGACGTGCGAGTCACCCATCTCGCCCTCGATCTCGGCGCGGGGAACGAGCGCCGCCACGGAGTCGATGACGACGAGGTCGATCGCGCCCGAGCGGATCAGCATGTCGGCGATCTCGAGGGCCTGCTCACCGGTGTCGGGCTGCGACACGAGAAGCTGGTCGATGTCGACGCCGAGCTTCTTCGCGTACTCGGGGTCGAGAGCGTGCTCGGCATCGACGAATGCCGCGATGCCGCCGGCACGCTGCACGTTGGCGATCGCGTGGAGCGTCAGAGTCGTCTTACCCGACGACTCGGGGCCGTAGATCTCGATGATGCGCCCGCGGGGCAGGCCGCCGACGCCGAGGGCGACGTCCAGCGCGATCGAACCGGTGGGGATGACCTCGACGGGCGCGCGCTCGTCGCTGCCCAGTCGCATGACCGAGCCCTTGCCGAACTGCTTGTCGATCTGGGCGAGGGCCGCGTCGAGGGCCTTCTCGCGATCGGCTGCTGATGCCATGACCTGCTCCTTCTCACTCGTGTATCCGTCGCCTGTAGGCTGTCGCGGCCATGGCGGAAGTGCCGGGGTCTGCGACAAGGCGCGTGGCTGATGTGCCACCTGTCACGCTAGGGAGGGCCACCGACATCGGATGCGGCGACTCCCCTGACGGGAGCAGATGAGCGGCATTCGCCACCTGTGGACGACACTACGCCGAGATCGAACGCATCTTCGATGACACGCCGGTGCGGCGCGAGCGGGATTCGAAGCGATTCAGCGACGTGGCTCGAGGCGTCCGACGCCGTAGCGCCGGCCAGGGGGCACGTCGGTCTCGGCGCACAGCTCGAGCCAGATCTCGCGCGGCGGCACACCGGTGTCGAGCGCATCCTGCGGAGTCAGCCCGATGCCGGGCAGCACGAGATCGCTCATCAGCGTCACCGCGCGCGCGCCGAACTCGTCGTCGACCGCGCGAAGGAACTCGCTCCGTCTCAACGCAGCGACAGCTCGGGGCCGACCTCGGCGACGAGGTCGTCGGGCACGACGTCGGGGAAGGGCTGGACGCCCTCCAGGACGGCGATGCGGTCGCCCACCTCTCGCATGATCGACGAGATCGGCACATCGAGGGCTTCCGCCACCGATGCCAGGATCTCGCTCGACGCCTCCTTCTGGCCGCGCTCCACCTCGCTGAGGTAACCGAGCGCGACGCTCGCCCTGCTGGCGACTTGACGGAGGGTCTGGCCCTTCTGCTGACGCATGTCGCGCAGAACATCGCCGATCTCTTGACGAACCAGGATCATTGCGGCCCCCTCCTCACTGCGTTCCCAACGGGTGCACCAGAGTACAACACCGATGGAGTCAATTTAATCCCGCTCGGATATGCGCAGGGTGAGAATCGGCCATGTTTCCTCGCATCGAAACACTTCTCGTCCCGGATCACTCCCGGATCACTCAGAAATCGCGTCCAGCGCGGCCCTGAGCGCGGCCTCGCACGCTGCTTCCCGGATCCGGGCGCGGTCGCCATCGAACAGGAACGACGCCACGCTCGACCGGTCCGGGGTCGCGATGCCGACGTGCACGGTTCCGACGGGCTGGCCGTCCGGAGACTCGGGCCCGGCGATGCCGGTTGTCGCGATGCCCACGTCGGCGGATCGGCCGGCCACCGACAGCGCGCGGCGCACCCCCTCGGCCATCTGCCGCGCCACCTCGGGATGCACCGGGCCGTGCTGTCCGAGCAGCGCGGCGTCCACGCCGAGCACCGACTGTTTGATCGCGGTGTCGTAGGCGACAACTCCCCCGCGCAGGCTCGCGGATGCCCCCGGGACGCCCACGAGCGACGACACCACGAGACCGCCGGTGAGCGACTCGGCCACCGCCACGGACCACCCGCGCAGACGCAGCCGCGCCAGAAGCCCGGCGGCGGTCGACGGCTCGGTCACCGCGCCCGACGAGCGCCGCGCAGCTGTGCCGCGACGTAGTCGATGCCGCTCGCGACAGTCAGCAGCACGACTGCCCACATCAGCACGAGCGTCACGAGCGTGAACGCCTGCTCGCCGATCAGCAGCCAGAACGGCAGAAGCGCCCACGACAGGGTGACGCCCTGCACGACGGTCTTGACCTTGCCCATCCAGGCCGCGGCGACGACGTGCTCGTTCGCGATCATCAGGCGGTGGATCGTGATCCCCCACTCGCGGATCAGGATGATCACGACCATCCACCACTGCGCCTCGCCGAGGATCGCGAGACCGACGAACCCCGCTCCCGTGAGCAGCTTGTCGGCGATCGGATCCCACAGCTTGCCGAAGTCGCTGACGATGTCGTAGCGGCGCGCGAGGTAGCCGTCCACCCAGTCGGTGGAGATGCCCACGACGAAGATGATCGCGGCGGCCCAGCGCAGGGCGAGATCCGCCGACCCGAGCATGCCGCCGAGCAGCAGCAGGATGAAGAACACGATCGCGAGCGGGATGCGGGCGATCGTGATCGCGTTCGGCAGCTGCCGGGGAATCGCCATGGTGTCAGTCCCGCCCGGTCAGCTGCCAGGCGTCTTCGTCGCCCTCGTCGTCCTCGACCGGGCGCCCACGGAACTGCGCCTCGATCGGGTCGTCGCCGTAGCGATCGTCATCCCCGCCAGCGGCCTCGGCCGGGGCTGCGGTCGCGCGTGCCGGCGGCTCCTCCCCCTTGATGCGGGCGAGGACCTCGGGCAGCTGCTCGGGCGTGACGAGCACGTCGCGCGCCTTGGATCCCTCGGAGGGGCCGACGATCTCGCGCGATTCGAGGAGGTCCATGAGCCGGCCGGCCTTGGCGAAGCCGACGCGCAGCTTGCGCTGCAGCATAGACGTGGAGCCGAACTGACTGGTCACGACGAGCTCGGCGGCCGCGAGGAGCACCTCGAGGTCGTCGCCGATGTCCTCGTCGATCTCCTTCTTCTTGGCCTCGATCGCCTCGGCGACATCCGAGCGGTACTCGGGCCGAGCCTGGCCGGTGACGTGCTTGACGACCCGGTCGATCTCCTCCTCGGTGACCCACGCGCCCTGGACGCGCAGCGCCTTGGACGAGCCCATGGGCGAGAAGAGCGCGTCGCCCTGGCCGATCAGCTTGTCGGCGCCGCCCTCGTCGAGGATGACGCGGCTGTCGGTGACACTCGTCACCGCGAAGGCGAGACGCGACGGGACGTTCGCCTTGATCAGGCCGGTGACGACGTTGACCGACGGGCGCTGCGTCGCGAGCACGAGATGGATGCCCGCCGCTCGCGCGAGCTGGGTGATCCGGACGATCGAGTCCTCGACGTCGCGCGGCGCCACCATCATGAGGTCGGCGAGCTCGTCGACCACAACGAGCAGGTACGGGTACGGCTTGAGCACGCGCTCGCTGCCGGCGGGAAGCTCGACCTCGCCCTTCGCCAGGGCGGCGTTGAAGTCGTCGACGTGACGGAAGCCGAACGACGCGAGGTCGTCGTACCGCATGTCCATCTCCTTCACGACCCACTGCAGCGCCTCGGCCGCCTTCTTGGGGTTCGTGATGATGGGCGTGATCAGGTGCGGGACGCCCGCGTAGTTCGTGAGCTCCACGCGCTTCGGGTCGACGAGCACCATCCGGACCTCGCTCGGCTTCGCGCGCATCAGGATGCTCGTGATCATCGAGTTGATGAAGCTCGACTTACCCGATCCGGTGGAGCCCGCGACCAGAAGGTGGGGCATCTTCGCGAGGTTCGCCACGACGAAGCCGCCGCCGACGTCCTTGCCGACGCCGACCGTCAGCGGATGCGCCGACTTCTGTGCCGCCGTCGAACGCAGCACGTCGCCGAGCGCAACCGTCTCGCGATCGGTGTTCGGGATCTCGATGCCGATCGCGCTCTTGCCCGGGATGGGCGCGAGGATCCGGACGTCGTTGGACGCCACGGCGTAGGAGATGTTGCTCTGCAGCTGCGTGATGCGCTCGACGCGCACGCCCGGGGCGAGCTCGATCTCGTACTGCGTGACCGTCGGACCGCGCGAGAAGCCGGTGACCTTCGCGTCGACCTTGAACTCCTCGAGCACGCGCGTGAGCTGCGCGACCACGCGGTCGTTCGCCTCGCTGCGCGCCACCGAGGGAGGGCCCGCGGAGAGCGAGGCAGGCGAGGGAAGCACGTACGGGGCCACCGGAGGCTGCGGACCCCGGGCACCGGGACCGTCGGTACCGAAGCCCAGCATGCCGGGGAGCTCGCCGGTGTCCGAGTCGTCGCCGTCGCCGACGAGGCCCGTGGAGCCGCGCTCGGCGAGCGCGCCCGTGACGCCGCTGATGGAGCTCAGCACCTGTGTTGCCGAGTCGCGCGGATCCTCATCCGGCTCTGCGACGACGATCGCCTTGTCGTAGCCGCCGTCCGACTGCTCCGACAGCAGCTCGGTCAGGTCCTGGGGCGAGTCGACGACATCCGGGTCCTCTTCGCGGCCCGACTTGTTGCGCCGCCACCACGGCACGTGCTCGTCGTCGGCGGACGGGTCGAGCACCTCCGTCGGCGCGGTCTCGTTCTTCGCCGCCTCGTCGGGACGCTCGGCCCCGAACATCCAGGCGTACAGCTCGCCGAGGCGACGCCCGATGCGGTTGGGCGGCGTCTTGGTGATGATCAGGACGCTGAGCGCCGCGACGAGCGAGAGCAGCACGTACGCGCCGATCTCGCTCAGCAGCATCGCGGTGGGCTCGCCCACCATCCAGCCGAACAGACCGCCCGCCTCGCTGAGGGCCTGCGGGCCGACGGACGGCTGGGGGCGCCCGCCCGCGATATGGCAGAAGCCGGCGACCGTGATCGCCAGGAGGCCGAACCCGATGCCGATGCGGCCGTTGTCGTGCACCGACGAGGGATGGCGGAACAGCCAGCCGGCGAGCAGCAGGAGCGCCACCGGGAAGACGAACGCCGTCCGGCCGATGAGGAAGCCGAACGTGTAGGCGCTGATGTTGGTGGCGACCTCGTTGCCGATGAAGAACCACTCGGTGACCGCGCCGGCGATCGCGAGCATCACCAGCAGCAGCGGGAAGCCGTCGCGCCGGTCGTCCTTCTCGAGCGCCTCGGGACCGAAGGCCCGGAAGATGCCGCCGACCGCGTGGCCGAGACCGTTCCACGCGCGCACGGCGAGCGGCGGCCGGTCAGTCGCCTCGAAGTACGGCTTGGCGGCCGGCTCCGGCTTCTTGCGCGCGCGCGAGCCGCTGGCGGCCTCGGGCTTCGAGGCCGCCCGACTCTTGCTCGCGGCCTGGTTCTTGGACGCGGCGGGCGTGCGTGGCATGCCTCCACGGTACGTCGGACCACCGACATCCCGCGGGAGCGACGCCGGAACTGCCGCGGATCGGGGCCCTGAAGGCCGGCGCGCCACATCCGTCAGGCCGGGGCCGGCACTGCCCACCTGCGAGCAAAGCGAGCGTGTCGCGGAGCGGCCCACCAGCGCGCCCCGGATGGAGCGTCAGCGACGTTGATACTGATAACGCCCCGCTCGGGTCTGACCCTGCCAGCGACTGACGCGATGTCTACCGGCTGATCCGTCGGCCCGGGCGGGGTGTCCTCCATGTGGCCGGCCAGGCGGACATGACC
>NZ_JADGLL010000024.1 GCF_015235415.1 Microbacterium paludicola
CCGCCCCAGGCCGCGGGGGCGTCACCCCGTTTCGACTCGCTTCGCTCGCTCAACGACCGGGAAGGTCGACAAGCGCAGCCCGCCCCCGCTCGTTGAGCGACGAGCGCAGCGAGGAGCCGAAACGGTCCAAACCCGCCCCAGGCCGCGGGGACGTCACCCCGTTTCGACTCGCTTCGCTCGCTCAACGACCGAGAAGGTCGACAAGCACAGCCCCACCCCTCGCTCGTTGAGCGACGAGCGCAGCGAGGAGTCGAAACGGTCCAAACCCGCCCCAGGCCGCGGGGACGTCACCCCGTTTCGACTCGCTTCGCTCGCTCAACGACCGAGAAGGTCGACAAGCACAGCCCACCCCACCGGTCGTTGAGCGACGAGCGCAGCGAGGAGTCGAAACGCCGCAAACCCGCCCCAGGCTGCAGCCCGCCGGGACGTCACCCCGTTTCGACTCGCTTCGCTCGCTCAACGACCGAGAAGGTCGACAAGCACAGCCCCACCCCTCGCTCGTTGAGCGACGAGCGCAGCGAGGAGTCGAAACGCCCCAAACCCGCCCAGGGCCGCCGGGACGTCACCCCGTTTCGACTCGCTTCGCTCGCTCAACGACCGAGAAGCACGACCGGGGCGGCTCAGCGCACGGCGAGCTCGGCCGCGGCCTGCGCACCCCAGGCGATCCAGCACAGGCAGCACGCGACGGCGCCGATCCCGAGCCCCAGCCCCCACCACGCAAGCTCGGGCTGCGCGCGGCGGGCGAGCAGCGCGATGACCGCGAGCAGGATCGCGAGTGCCGTCACCGGCAGCGCCCACGCGCCGAACCAGGACAGGCTGAGTGCGATCATCGCCACGCCCAGCGCCCAGGTGGCGAGGCGTCCGCGCGATCGGCGCGTGGGCACCGCCCGCGTCGGCACCGAGACCCCGCCGCTGTCGCCGGCCACGACCCGCGCGGGGCGCACCGAGTTCGCCGAGGCGCGTTCCTCGACCGGATGCACCGCGGTCGGATCGGTCATGTTCACGCCACTCGCTCGTCCGATGCGGCGCTCATCGCCCCCGCGACCTGGATCTGCGTCACCGAGAGGGTGGAGTCGGCGCCGAACTCGAGGGTGGACGGGGTGCGCCCCTCGGCGATCAGCTCGGCGGCGAGCGCGGCGATCATCGCGCCGTTGTCGGTGCAGAGGCTGAGCGGCGGGATCCGCACGGTCACGCCGGCGGCCTCGGCGCGCGCGATCGCCACATCGCGGAGGCGCTTGTTGGCGATCACGCCCCCGCCGAGCAGCAGTCGCGGCACACCATGCTGGGCACACGCGTCGAGCGCCTTGGTGACGAGCACGTCGACCACCGCCTCGCGGAAGGACGCGGCGACATCCGCGACGGGAACGGGCTCGCCCGCTGCCTCGCGCTGCTCGATCCAGCGCGCGACGGCCGTCTTCAGGCCCGAGAACGAGAAGTCGTAGCGGTGCTTTGCCATGTCGCTCGCACGCGACAGGCCACGGGGGAAGCGGATCGCCGTCGGATCTCCCTCCGCCGCCGCGCGATCGATCTCGGGGCCGCCGGGATACGGCAGGCCGAGGATGCGCGCGACCTTGTCGAACGCCTCGCCTGCGGCGTCGTCCATCGTCTCGCCGAGGAGCTCGACGTCGCCGGTCAGGTCGCGCACGAGCAGCAGCGAGGTGTGCCCGCCCGAAACGAGCAGCGCGACCGTCGGGTACTCGAGCGGCGGAGCATCCGGATCCAGGATGTCGGCGGCGATGTGCCCGACGAGGTGATTGACGGCGTACAGGGGCGTGCCCAGCGACACGGCGAGCGCCTTCGCGGCGCCGATCCCGACCATGAGGGCGCCGGCGAGCCCGGGGCCGCTGGTGACCGCGACGGCGTCGACATCCGGCAGCGTCACACCGGCCTCGGCGACGGCGCGCTCGATCGCGGGCTGCAGCGCCTCGAGGTGCGCGCGGGCGGCGACCTCGGGCACAACACCGCCGTAGCGGGCGTGCTCGTCCATGCTGCTGGCGATCGTGTTGCTGAGCAGGATGTTCCGCTCGCCTGGCGCCGACCGGCCGCGGACGATCCCGATGCCGGTCTCGTCGCAGCTCGTCTCGATCCCGAGGATCAGGGGGTTCGACTGGCTCATGTGCAGGCTCCTGCGTCGGCGGGGCTCGGGTTGCGCGCGGCGACCCAGGCCTCGAGGTCGAGCCGCATCACGACGGCGTCGACACCGTCGGGCTGGTAGTAGCGGGGGCGGCGGCCGAGCTCGGTGAAACCCTCGGAGGCGTACAGCGCCTGCGCGACCGGGTTGTCGGCGCGGACGTCGAGGAACACCTCGCGCACGCGCAGGCGCACGGCCTCCTCGAGGAGCGTGTGAAGCAGCGCGCGCCCGCGACCGCGACCCCGCGCGGACTCCGCGACGGCGATGGTCTGCACATCGGCATCGCGCGATCCGGGGAGGGTGCGAAGGCCGGCGTACCCCACGACGCGTCCCGCGAGCTCGTCGACGACGTAGTGCGTGTGGTCGGCGGAGAGCTCCTCGCGCATCATCGGCTCCGACCAGGCGTCGGTCGGGAACGATGCGCGCTCAAGCGCCATGATCGCACCGAGGTCGGCGAGGGTGGTGGGGCGGATGCTCACGCGCTCACCCGCTTCGGGGCGTGCCCGACGGTCACATCCGGCGAGCGGAGGTACAGCGGCTCGGTCTCGGCGAGCTCGCCCGAGGGCTGCCAGTCCGAGGCGAGCATGAGTGCCGCGGCGCGGCCGACGTCGGAGGCGCGGATGGCCGCGGCGCGGACGATCCGGGATCCGGACGTCAGCTCATCCGTCTCGAGATCCGCGGTCTGCGGGCGCAGCTCGGGTCCGGCGATCCGCAGCGGCAGCCCGTCGCCGTCGGCCCCGTCGAACACGGTGATCGCGTTCTCGCGGCGGCGCGCGTCGGTGACGATAGCGAAGGGTCCGGATGCGCCACCGTCGAGCTCGCCGAGTGCGGCGGCGACGTGGCTCGGAACCGGGACCACGGGCAGGCCGCGCCCGAGCGCGAACGCCCGCGCGGCGGCGATGCCGATGCGGAGCCCGGTGAAGGCACCGGGACCCATGCCGGCAGCGACATGTGTGATCTCGCCGCCGGCCTCGGCGAGCGCCTGCTCGAGCAGCGTGCCGATGATCTCGGCGTGCCCGAGGGTGTTCTCGCGCTCGGCGACGGCGCGGACGGTGCCGTCGAGCTCGACCACGGCGACGGTCGATCCGATCGAAGTGTCGATGGCGAGGATCACCGTTTCAGGGTATCCGGGCATGCTGAGGGCCCGCCCCGCGCCGTCCACAGGGCGCGAATACCGGGCGATGTGACGACCATCTGTGGAGGACCGGCGGCTGCGGGCCTCATACGCCTACCGTCCAGGCATGAGCAGCGCTTTCGTCTATCTCCTCCGCTGTGCGGACGGCAGCCTCTACTGCGGAAGCACGCGGGACCTCGACAAGCGGCTTTGGGAGCACCAGCACGGCGAGGGCTCGGCCTACACCCGGCGCGCGGGGCGCAGGCCGGTCGAGCTCGCCTGGTTCTGGGAGCTCGAGCACATCGGGCAGGCCTTCCACTGGGAGAAGCAGATCCAGGGCTGGAGCCGCCGCAAGCGGGAGGCGCTCATCGAGCACGGGATCGACGGCGTCGTCGGCTGGAGCGTCGCGGACCGCGAGCGACGGAACCAAGCCCCGCCCGCGGGTTGACGGAGGAGCGCAAGCCCTGCTGGTTGAGCGAAGAGCGAAGCCCCTCCCCTGCTGGTTGAGCGAGGAGCGAAGCGACGAGTCGAAACCCCCAAGCCCTCCCAGAGCCACAACCCACGGCAACGCCACAACCGTTTCGACTCGCTCCGCTCGCTCAACGAACAGACAGCACAGCCCCCTCTGCTGGTTGAGCGAGGAGCGCGCCCCTCCTCTGCTGGTTGAGCGAGGAGCGAAGCGACGAGTCGAAACCCCCAAACCCTCCCGGAACCACAACCCACCGCAGCGTCACAACCGTTTCGACTCGCTTCGCTCGCTCAACGAACAGAAGAGTCACAACCGTTTCGACTCGCTCCGCTCGCTCAACGAGCGAAAAGGTGCTCAGGCGTCGACGCGGGTGATCGTGACCACGCGGGGGGCGTCGAGGTCGAGGTCCTCGGCGCTGCCCTCCACCGAGCCCACGGGGCGTTCGATCTCGATGTCGAACCACGTGTCGCGGAGACCGTCGACCTTGCCTCGGCCCCACTCGACGATGGTGACCGATCCGTCGACGTCGACGTCGAGGTCGTCGAGCTCCAGCGCCGAGTCGAGGCGGTAGGCGTCCGCGTGGACGAGCGGCGCGCCGCCGACGAGCGACGGATGCGTGCGGGCGATCACGAACGTGGGGCTCTGCACCGGCCCTCGCACGCCGAGGCCCTCCGCGATGCCGCGGGTCAGCGTCGTCTTTCCCGCACCCAGCGGCCCCGTCAGCACGATCAGGTCGCCGACGACGAGACCCGATCCGATCCGCTCGCCGAGTCGCTCCATGTCGGCGGCGGTCGCCACCTCGTGGCGGCCGAGCAGCTCGTCCGGGATCACTTCGACTCGCTCCCCGAGGCGCGCCCGAAGACCCGCGCGACGCGGCGGCCGATGCTCGTGACGATCTCGTAGTTGATGGTGCCGGCGGCGGCGGCCCAATCCTCCGCCGACGGCACGCCGGTTGCCGGGTCGCCGAACAGCACCACCTCGTCGCCGACGGACACCGGATGGTCGCCCACGTCGACGACGAACTGGTCCATGGCGATCCGGCCGGCGACGTGGAAGCGCTCGCCCCCGATGACGACGGGACCGGATCCGGATGCCTGTCGCGGGACACCGTCGCCGTAGCCGAGGGGCACGAGCGCGAGGGTCGTGTCGCCGTTCGTGCGGTGCGCGTAGCCGTACGAGACTCCGTGCCCGCCGGGCACGCGGCGCACGGCGGCCACGCGGGCGCGCAGCGTCATCGCGGGGCGCAGCCCGAGGTCGGCCGAGGTGCGGTCCTCGAACGGCGAGAGCCCGTACATCCCGATGCCGATGCGCACGGCGTCGAATCGTGCCTCAGGCAGGTCGATCGCCGCGGCGGTCGCGGCGAGGTGCCGCACGGTGGGGCGAAGGCCGGCGGCCGAGGCCGCGGCGACGCCCACCTCGAACCGGCGCAGCTGCACGCGGTCGTCGTCGAGGGAGGTGTTCGACAGGTGACTGAAGACACCGTCGACACGGATGCGCCCGTCGCGCTCGAGACGCGCTGCCTCGGCGAACACGGCGGCCCAGTCCTGCGGGGCGAGGCCGTTGCGGCCGAGGCCGGTCTCGAGCTTCAGGTGCACGGTGACTGGGCCCGCGGCCGCCGCGGCGTGAAGCTGCTCGAGGCTCGAGATGCCGAGCTGGATGTCGTGCGCCACGGCGTCGGCGAACGTCTCGTCGGGCGCGTGCAGCCACGCGATCACCGGCGCCTCGACCCCGGCGGCGCGAAGCGCGACGGCCTCGCGGATGTCGGCCACGCCCAGGCGGGTCGCTCCCCCGGCGAGCGCCGCGCGCGCGACCTCCGCCGCTCCATGCCCGTACCCGTCGGCCTTGACCACGGCGATGAGCTCCCGCGTGCCCGTCAGCTCGCGGAGGGCGCGGATGTTGTGCTCGATGGCCGAGAGGTCGACCACCGCCTCGCGCATCGCCGTCACCGGGGCTCCTCCGGATCCTCGGGCTCGGGAACGTCGTCGAGGCCGGGCGTGTACTCGAGGCCCACCGGCTCGACCGCCTCCACGCGGTCGGCGGCCTCCGCGGTCACGTACGCGATGGCGAGTCCCGCGTCGTGCGAGAGCGACAGGTGCAGCGCCGTGATCCCACGGGCGGCGACGACCTCCGCGGTCGACCCCGACAGCGCGAAGCGCGGCGGCACGCTCTCGCCGAGGCGCGCGATCTCGATCTCTGACCAGTGGACGCCGTCCGACCCGCCGAGGGCCTTGATCAGCGCCTCCTTCGCCGCGTAGCGCGCGGCGAGCGAGCGCAGCGGAAGCTCGCGCTCGTGGGGCGTGAACAGCCGCTCGAGCAGCTTCGGCGTGCGCACGATCGTCCGCTCGAAGCGCGGGATGTCGACAAGGTCGACGCCGATCCCGACGATCATCGGCGGCCTACTCGACCGTGACCGACTTGGCCAGATTGCGCGGCTGGTCGACGTCGAGGCCCTTGGCGTTGGCGAGTCCCATCGCGAAGATATGCAGCGGCACGACGGCAAGGATCGGCTCGAACAGCGGGCCCGCGAGCGGGATGCGCAGCACCTCGTCGGCGTGCGGCAGCACGGCGGCGTCGCCGGCCTCGGCGATCGCGATGACGCGGGCGCCTCGGGCGCGGATCTCCTGGATGTTCGAGACGACCTTCGCGTGCAGGACGGGCGCACCGCTGGGCGACGGCACCACAACGAACACGGGCAGGCCGGGCTCGACGAGCGCGATGGGCCCATGCTTCAGCTCGCCGGCGGCGAAGCCCTCGGCGTGGATGTAGGAGATCTCCTTGAGCTTGAGCGCGCCCTCGAGAGCGATCGGGTAGCCCACGTGGCGGCCGAGGAACAGCACCGAACGCGTGTCTGCCATCCAGTGCGCGAGCTGCTCGATCCGCTCCTGCTCGTTCTCGAGGATCCAGCGGATCTTGTCGGGAAGGTCGGCGAGCTCCTGGATGGCGTCAGCCTGGAGCTCGGGCGTCACCGTGCCGCGGATGCGCGCGACGTGCAGCGCGAACAGGTACAGGCCCGTGATCTGCGCCACGAACGCCTTCGTCGAGGCGACGGCGACCTCGGGGCCGGCGTGAAGGTAGACGACCGCGTCGGACTCGCGCGGGATCGTGGCGCCCTGCGTGTTGCAGATCGAGAGCGTCTTGGCGCCGAGGCGCGTCGCCTCCTTGACGGCCATGAGCGTGTCCATGGTCTCGCCCGACTGACTGATCGAGATCACGAGCACGTCGGGGCCGACGAGCGGGTCGCGGTAGCGGAACTCGTGCGCGAGCTCGACCTCGACCGGGATGCGGGCCCACTGCTCGATCGCGTACTTGCCGACGAAGGCCGAGTACGCGGCGGTGCCGGCGCCCACGATCACGATGCGGGAGATCCCGGCGAACAGCTCGTCGAGGCCGTCGAGCTCGGGGATCACCACCTGGCCGTCGTGCACGCGGCCGAGGATCGTGTTGGCGACGGCCTCGGGCTCCTCCGAGATCTCCTTCGCCATGAAGCTCGACCAGCCGCCCTTCTCGGCGGCGGTCGCATCCCACTTCACCTCGAACGGCTCGGCTTCGACGGGGTTGCCGTCGAAGTCGGTGACCGTGACGCCGTCGGGCGTGATCGCGGCGATCTGGTCCTGTCCGATCGCGAGCGCGTTGCGGGTGTGCTCGACGAACGCGGCGACATCCGATCCGAGGAAGTTCTCGCCCTCGCCCAGGCCGATGACCAGGGGCGAGTTTCGGCGCGCGCCGAGCACGAGGCCGGGGTGGTCTTCGTGCATAACGAGCAGCGTGAACGCACCCTCGAGGCGGTTCACCACCGCGCGGAACGCCGCCTCGAGGTCGCCGTCGTGCTTGCGGTACTCGCTGCCGAGCAGCACGGCCGCGACCTCGGTGTCGGTCTGGCTGCGGAACGCGAAGCCCGAGGCTTCCAGCTCGGCCTTGAGCTCGGAGAAGTTCTCGATGATGCCGTTGTGGATGACGGCGAGCTTGTCGTCATCGGCGAGGTGCGGATGGGCGTTCACGTCGGTCGGGCCGCCGTGCGTGGCCCAGCGCGTGTGGCCGATGCCGGTGGTTCCGGCGGCGATGGGATGCGCGTCGAGCTCGTCGCGCAGCATGGCGAGCTTGCCCGCCTTCTTCGCGGCGTGGAGCGCACCGTCGGCGTCGATGACCGCGATGCCGGCCGAGTCGTAGCCGCGGTACTCAAGTCGCGCGAGACCCGCGATCAGGATGTCCTTGCTGTCCCGGGGCCCGACGTATCCGACGATTCCACACATGCGTTCGATCCTACGGTCGCCCGCTGGGAACCTCCGTCGCGGCGCGGCCCCCCGAGCGGCGGCCCGGCGTCACTGCTTGCGCAGCAGCACGGAGTCGACCGAGTGGTCGGCGCCCTTCCGCAGCACGAGCGACGCGCGGTGCTTTGTCGGCAGCACGTTCTCGATGAGGTTCGGCAGGTTGATGTCGTTCCAGTAGCCTCGCGCGGTCTCGGTCGCCTCGGCGTCGGTGAGGTGCGCGAACACGTTGAAGTGCGATGCGGGGTTGGAGAAGGCCGACTCGCGCAGCGCAAGGAACCGCTCGATGTACCACTGCTCGATGTGGGCGGCGTCCGCGTCGACGTAGATGGAGAAGTCGAACAGGTCGCTGATCGCCACGTCGTTGGGCGCGGGCGGCGGCTGCAGCACGTTCAGGCCCTCGACGATCACGACGTCCGGCCGACGCACGACGACGTGCGCATCCGGCATGATGTCGTACTTCATGTGCGAGTAGAAGGGCGCGCGCACCTCGTCGGCGCCGCTCTTCACCTTCGTGACGAACTCGACGAGCTTCCGGCGGTCATACGACTCGGGGAAGCCCTTGCGGTCCATCAGCCCACGCCGCTCGAGCTCGGCGTTCGAGTACAGGAAGCCGTCGGTGGTGACGAGCTCGACCCGGGGCGTGTCCGACCAGCGGCTCATCAGCTCACGCAGCAGGCGCGCGATCGTCGACTTCCCGACCGCGACGGATCCGGCGACGCCGACCACAAACGGCGTGGTCGAATCCTCACGGCCGAGGAACCCCGCGACCTCATTGCCGAGGCGCCGCGCGGTCTTGGCGTAGATCGACAGCAGCCGGCTGAGCGGCAGGTACACCTCGCGCACCTCGGCGAGGTCGAGCCGGTCGCCGAGGCCGCGCAGCTGCACGACCTCGGACTCGGTGAGCGGCTGGTCCATGCCGGCCGCAAGACGCGACCAGTCGTCGCGCGCGATCTCGCCGTAGAGCGAGAGCGGTGCCGGGTTGGTGGATGCAGCGCTCATCCGACCCATCGTATCCGCCGCCCCGGTCCCGCCCCGCGCCGGCTCCTGTCCCCGAAGTGCCGGATCCAAGCGGCAACTCGGGGACATGGCGCGGAGCGTGTCCCCGAAGTGCCGGATCCAACCGGCAACTCGGGGACATGGCGCGGAGCGTGTCCCCGAAGTGCCGGATCGAACCAGCACCTCGGGGACACTGCGTACGGGAGGCTCGTCCACAGCGAGCGGATCGGATGTCGCGTCTCCCCAGAGTGGGGATCGTCCCGCGCGCGGCGCGGCGGACAAGCAGGCTCTCGACATGACTCGTCGCCCCGCACCCCTGCCAGAGCACCTTCGCGGCCGCGCATTCCGCCGCGATGAGGCCCCGGAGCTGGCGGCGGGACGGCTGCGCCGCTTGGACCTCTGGAGCCCTGCGCGCGGTGTGCGTCTGCCGGCGGGCGACACCCAGGCACTCGACATCCTGCGGGCGAGGCAGTTGCTGATCCCGGCCGGTGGTGCGTACAGCCACACCAGCGCCGCCCGAGCGCACGGCGGACCGGTGCCGCTCGACCGCGACGGTGTCACCACCGTGCACATCACGACGCCTCCGGACATCCGCAGGCGGCGAGGCAAGACAGTGAGCGGGCATAGCCGCCCGCTCGGCGCCGAGGACGTCGCCATCGTGAACGGCGTGCGCTGCACTCGCCTGTTCCGCACCTTCTGCGACCTCGAGGAGGTCCTCACCTTCGCGGAGCTCGTCGCTTTCGGCGACTGGATGATCGGGCGCGGAAAAACGGGCGCCACGGTGAAGCGCCTGACCGAGGCGCTCGCTGCGACCCGACTGACAGCGCGTCGACGCGAGGTGCTGAGCACGGTGATCGCGCGCCTGAACGCGGCTGCGGAGTCTCCCAAGGAGTCGGAGCTGCGCATTCTGCTCGAGGACGCGGGCCTCGGGCCCTTCGTCCTCCAGCTCGAGATCCGCGACGAGCACGGCCGGTTCGTCGCGCGCCCGGACCTGACCCTTCCCGCCCTCAAGATCGCAATCGAGTACGACGGCGACTACCACCGCGATCCGATCCAATGGCGCAAGGATCAGGCGCGGCGCCGCCGGCTCGAGGCACTCGGATGGACCTACATCGTGGTCACTCAAGTCGACCTTGCTGATCCGGCCGCCCTGCTCGCCGACGTGCGCACCGCGATCCGCGCCCGTTCGTGATCCTCTGTCCCCGAAGTGCCGGATGGAAGCGGCAACTTGGACACACGACGCGGCTTGTGACCCCTAAGTGCCGGATCGAAACGGCAACTTGAGGACACGCTCGCCCTCCTGTCCCCGAGATGCCGGATCGAAGCGGCAGCTTGAGGACACGGCGCGCGGCCACCCGCCGATACCCTGAACGCCATGCGCCTGGGAGTCCTCGACATCGGATCGAACACCGTCCACCTGCTGGTGGCGGATGCGCACCCGGGAGGACGCCCGCTGGCGACGTCGAGTCACCGGACCGTGCTGCGGCTGATGCGCTACCTCACGCCGTCCGGCGCGATCTCGGAGGAGGGCATCCGGGCGCTCGTGGACGCCGTCACGGCCGAGCGCGAGCTCGCCGAGAAGGAGAAGGTGCAGGAGCTGCTTCCCACCGCGACGTCCGCGGTGCGCGAGGCCGCGAACGGGCCCGAGGTGATCGCCCGGATCGAGGAGGCGCTCGGGCAACCCCTGCAGGTGCTGGGCGGCGAGACGGAGGCGCGCTTCACGTTCCTCGCGGTGCGCCGCTGGTTCGGCTGGTCGGCCGGGCGCATCCTGCTGTTCGACATCGGCGGCGGGTCGCTCGAGATCGCCGCGGGCGACGAGGACCTCCCCGAGTACGCCGAGTCGGTGCCACTCGGGGCGGGACGGATGACGCTCGCCCACCTCACGGAGGATCCGCCCGGCGAGAAGGCGGTCGCCCGGCTGCGGGCTCACGCCGCCGAAACCCTCGCGCCCGTGGCGAAGGATCTGAAGGCGATGCCGAAACCGGATCACGTCGTCGGGTCGTCGAAGACGATCCGCTCGCTCGCGAAGCTCGCAGGCTACCCGCGCCAGGGCTGGTCGGGCAGCGACCGGATGGTGCTGCCGCGCCAGTCGCTCGGACAGTGGGTCCCGCGCCTCGCGCGCATCCCGTCGGCGGTCCGCAAGGAGCTGCCCGGGATCACTCCCGAGCGCACCGTGCAGATCACCGCGGGCGCCGTCGTGCTGCACGAGGCGATGAAGGCGATGGGCGTGAACGAGCTCGAGGTCTCGCCATGGGCGCTGCGCGAGGGCGTGATGCTGCGCTACATCGAGGAGCTCGGCTGGGTGTAGGGCCCGCCACCGGTCGTTGAGCGGAGCGAAGCGGAGTCGAAACGGGCTGAGCGAGCGCCAGCGAGTCGAAGCCGATGTAACGGCGCTCGGCCGGTGGCTTCGACTCCTCGCTGGCGCTCGTCGCTCACCCCGTTTCGACTTCGCTCAACGACCGGGAGGTGTTACAGCCCCAACCGCTCCCGCACCACGTCGGCGAGGCGCTCGGCGTAGCGCTGTGCCGAGGCCTCGTCGGCCGCCTCGACCATCACGCGGACGAGCTGCTCGGTGCCGGATGCGCGCAGCAGCACGCGGCCGGTGTCGCCGAGCTCCGCCTCGACCTGGCGGACGGCATCCTGCACGCCCTCATCCGAGACACGCGAGCGGTCCACGTCCTTCACGTTGATCATGACCTGCGGGTAGACGGTCATGATCGACGCGAGCTCGGCGAGGGTCTTGCCGGTGCGCGCCATCTCGGCCACGAGATGCAGGCCCGTGAGCAGGCCGTCGCCGGTGGTGGCGAAGTCGCTCATGATGACGTGGCCCGACTGCTCGCCACCCAGGGAGTATCCGCCCGCGCTCATCGCCTCGAGGACGTAACGGTCGCCGACGGCGGCGGTCAGCACGGTGATCCCGCACTCCCGCATCGCCATGTGCAGGCCGAGGTTGCTCATCACAGTGGCCACGAGTGTGTCGTCCTTGAGTACGCCGCGCTCCTGCATCGAAGCAGCCAGGATCGCCATGATCTGGTCTCCGTCGACGATGCGTCCCTGCGCGTCCACGGCGAGGCAGCGATCCGCGTCGCCGTCGTGCGCGATGCCGACGTCGGCTCCCGCGCGGACGACGGCCTCGGCGAGCTGCTCGAGGTGCGTCGATCCGACGCCGTCGTTGATGTTGATGCCGTCGGGGTCGGCGCCGATCACCGTGACGCGCGCGCCCGCGTCGCGGAAGGTCTCGGGCGCGACGCCGGCGGCCGCGCCGTGGGCGCAATCGAGCACCACGTGCAGGCCGTCGAGACGGTGCGGCAGCGACTGCAGCAGGTGCACGACGTAGCGGTCCTCGGCGTCGGCGAACCGGCGGATGCGGCCGACGGAGCCGCCCGTGGGCTGCAGCTTGGGGCCCTCGAGGGCGGCCTCGATGCGGCGCTCGACCTCGTCGGGGAGCTTCACTCCGCCGCGCGCGAAGATCTTGATGCCGTTGTCGGGTGCGGGGTTGTGCGACGCCGACACCATGACACCGAAGTCTGCGTCGCGGTCGGCGACGAGGAACGCCAGGCCCGGGGTCGGGATGACGCCCGCGTCGTACACGTCGATGCCGGACGACGCGAGGCCCGCCGACACGGCGGCCGAGAGGAACTCGCCCGAGATGCGCGGATCGCGGCCGATGACGACCGCGGCGCGCCGGCCGGCGGCCCTGCGAGCCTCGGCCGAACGGCCCTGGCCCAGGACGACCGCGGTCGCCTGGGCCAGGGACAGTGCCAGGTCGGCGGTGAGGATGCCGTTGGCAAGTCCTCGCACGCCGTCTGTGCCGAAAAGCGGCATAGGAGCCGAACTCAGCGCTTCGAGAACTGCGACGCCTTGCGGGCCTTCTTGAGACCGGCCTTCTTGCGCTCGATGACGCGGGCGTCGCGCGTGAGGAAGCCGGCCTTCTTCAGGGTGGCGCGGTTGTTCTCACGGTCGATCTCGTTCAGCGAACGGGCGATGGCGAGGCGCAGCGCGCCGGCCTGACCCGAGGGGCCGCCGCCCGAGATGCGGGCGATCACGTCGTAGGCGCCGCCGAGGCTGAGCACCGTGAACGGGTCGTTGATGAGCTGCTGGTGGAGCTTGTTCGGGAAGTAGTCCTCGATCGTGCGGCCGTTGACCGTGATCGTGCCCGAGCCCGGGACGACGCGCACGCGGGCGATCGCCTGCTTGCGGCGACCCACGGCGGCGCCGGAGACGTTGAGGACGGGACGGGGAGCGTCGACGGCCTCGGTGGCCGGCGTCTCGGTCGAGTAGTTCTGGGTGTCGATGTCGTTCGCCACGATGAATCCTTAAGGGGCGGCGCTTACTGCGCGACCTGGTCGAGGGTGTACGTCTTGGGCTGCTGCGCGGCGTGCGGGTGCTCGGCACCCGTGTACACCTTCAGCTTGGCGAGCTGCTGACGGCCGAGGCTGTTCTTGGGGAGCATGCCGCGGATGGCCTTCTCGACAGCGCGGGCCGGGTTCTTCTCGAGGAGCTCGGCGTAGGTGACAGCCTTGAGGCCGCCCGGGTAACCCGAGTGGCGGTAGGCCTTCTTCTGCTGGAGCTTCTGGCCCGTGAGCGCGACCTTGTCGGCGTTCACGATGATGACGAAGTCGCCCATGTCCATGTGGGGGGCGAAGGTCGCCTTGTGCTTGCCACGCAGGAGCGCGGCGGCGTGCGAGGCGAGGCGGCCGAGGACCACGTCGGTGGCGTCGATCACGAGCCACTCGCGCTGGGCCTCACCGGCCTTCGGGGTGTAAGTGCGCGTCACAGTAGTGCTGCTTTCTCTTCGAACGGAGTCGTTCGTGAATCCCGCTCCGGGGCGGTTCTCCCGAAGACTTCGGGCAAACCAGCCGGTGGAGGGCTCACGTTCGCTGTGCCCGCAGTGGGCACCAAAGGACGAGCTTACCGCACGACACGCCCGGCCGCCAAACCGCGAACCCGCCGCGCCTCAGCTGACGGGAAGTGAGGTGACGACGTCCGCGGTCCAGATGTACAGAGTGCCGTCGGCGACGTCGATCGCGATGGGCTGGGCGGGATCCATCCCGGGCCCGCACGTCTGCCAGGTTCCGTCGAGGGCGGCGAACGCGATCCCCTCGCAGTCGTCGGCTGCGCGGGCCACGTAGCCGTCATCCGTCACGGCGAGCGCTCCCTCGGGAACCTCCGGGGCCTCCGGGGCCTCGACGGCCTCCTCCCACGCGGTGCCGTCGGCGTTCGTCTGCCGGCCGGCGACGGTGCAGGATCCGTCGGTCAGCGCGATCGCGACCGTCGCCTGATCCGCCGCGTCTCCGGGGACGAGGGCGAGCAGTTCGGCCGCGTCGGCCGGGGTCGCGGGGCGCCACGTGACCGCGTCGGTCGTGCGCTCGAGCGTGGGGCCGATGCCCGCGACACAGGACCCGGCGGTCCCCCGCCACAGCACGCCTCCGGCGTCGAGGGCGAGGAAGCGACGATACGGATCGGCCGTCGGCGTCGGCGACGGTGTCGCCGCGGCGGGCTCGATCGTCGGCTCGGCGGCGGGAGCGGCATCCGGCTCTCCGCGGAACGGGAGGGACACGAGCCAGGCGACCACCGCGATCCCGATGATGGCGAGCAGCGCGTATCGCGCCCACTGCCCGATGACGACCATCCTCGACATTGCATCCCTCCCCGGATGAATCGACTGTATCCCCCGGGAGGCATGCGCTGTTAACGGCTTAGGTCAGCCGGCCGCCTGTTCGTCGGTCGTCTCCTGGTCCTGGGACGGATCGCCGACGACCCGGAGCTCCCGGTGTCCCCGCTTGTACGTCGCGGTCACCAGGATCGGCAGGTGATCGGACGCCCCCTGCGGCAGGGTGGTGACCTTCTCGATGTCGAGGCCGACCGAGGTGGCGAAGTCGTAGTGGCCCTTGAAGAAGCGGTAGCGGGTGTAGGTGCGGGAATCGCTGAGCGTGAGGTCGTATCCCGCACGGCGCACGCGCTCGCTCAGCCGCTCCTTGAACACGGGGTAGTTGTAGTCGCCCACCATCAGCACCGGGACGCCGTCGCCCATCTTCTGCAGTTCGGACAGCGCGGTGCGGATCTGGTGACGGCGCAGCGAGTTCAGCGCGGTCAGTGGCGCCGCGTGGAACGACGCGATCACGACATCCCGCCCGGCATCGATGTCGCGCAGTCGCGCGGCAAGCACCCGCTCGTGCGCCGGCTTGAGCAGAATGTCGTGCAGCGACTTCTTCAGCGACAGCGTCACGACGTCCTCGAGCTGGAACATGTTCGCGCGGTAGTACACGGCGAGCCCCAGCCGGTTCTGCGCCGTGGCGCGCGCGAGCGTGAGCCCCGCGAGCTGCTGCGGCATGTGCGCGGTGTCGGCCTCCTGCAGGCACAGCACGTCAGCCTCCCGCAGGTCGACGAGCTCCTCGAGCTCATGCGCGGCGGCGTGCTTGCGCAGGTTGTACGAGATGACTCTCATGTCGACATCACCCTACGCGGCGCGGCTTGGTGCTTCCTCGGGCTTGACTACTCGAGGTCGCGCCGGTTGCGGGTCTGCTCGGCGCGGGAGCCCAGCAGCTCGTCGGCCGGGTAACCGACCTCGGTGAGTGTGAGCCCGCGGGCGGCGAGCACCTTGAACTCGCTCGTGCGCAGCCGCGCATCCCGGATCGCCACGAGGTGCTCGGGGGCGAGCTTGCCCTCCCCCGCGGCGACGCACGCGCCGACGAGGGCGCGCACCATCGAGTGGCAGAAGGCGTCGGCCTTGACGTTGGCGATCAGGATGCCCCGCTCGTCGCGGCGCCAGTCGTACTCGAGCAGGGTGCGGATCGTGGTCGCCTCGGGCCGCGGCTTGCAGTACGCGGCGAAGTCGTGCAGGCCGATGAGGCTCTGCGCCGCCGCATGCATGGCGTCGACGTCGAGGTGCGCGCGCACGGTGGTGGTGCGGTGACGCTCGAGCGGGTCGTATCCCGTGCGCGCATCGGCGATCCGGTACGCGTAGCGCCGCCAGGTGGCTGAGAAGCGCGCGTCGAACCCGTCGGGCGCGGTCGAGGTGCGTGTGACAGCGAGATCGGCGTACTGCCCGAGGACACCCGTCATACGACGGGCGAGCGGATCGACCGGATCACCCGGGTTCGGCACGTCGCGACGACGCTGCGTCGCGCGCGCCCACTGCTCGTCGTCGAGGTCGGCGTGGGCGACCTGCCCTGTCGCGTGCACGCCGGCATCCGTGCGTCCGGCGACGGTCAGGGGAACCGGCGATCCGATGATCCGCTGCAGCGACGCCTCGAGCACTCCCTGCACGGTGCGAAGCCCCGGCTGGCGCGCCCAGCCGCGGAAGTGTGTGCCGTCGTAGGCGATGTCGAGTCGGATCCGGGGCACGGCTCCAGCCTAGTTGGGGCGCGTGGGGCGGCTTCGACTCGCGAAGACCCGCAGTGAGCGATGGGGGTCACATTCCCCTCCGGTCGTTGAGCGAGGGAGCGCAGCGACCGAGTCGAAACGGTCGAAACGCTGCCCCGGACCCGTTACGGCGGCTTCGACTCGCTGGCGCTCGCTCAGCCCGTTTCGACTCGCTTCGCTCGCTCAACGACCGGTGGGGGGGTGAGCGACCGGAGGGGGTCACTGGTCCCGGTCGTTGAGCGAAGTGAGCGCCAGCGAACGCAGTCGAAACGGGGTGAGCGACGAGCGCCAGCGAGGAGTCGAAGCCATCGGCCGAGGGGCCGCATACGGCGGCTTCGACTCGCGAAGACCCGCACAGAGCGAGCGAAGCGAGTCGAAGTGTCGCTCAACGACCGGTGGTGGTCACAGGGCCGCGAGCGCTGTGACGATCAGGCGGGCCGAGCGATCCGCCGCGTCGTCGACGTGCGTGAGGAACTCGGTGCCGTCCGGGGCGCAGAGATCCGAGACGCCGCGCACCGAGACGAAGCGCGTGCCGTGGTTGTGGGCGACCTGCGCGATCGCGGCCGACTCCATGTCGACGGCGAGCAGGTGCGGGAAGTCCTCGCGCAGCTCGGCGGCGAGCTCGGCGGTGACGAACTTCTCCCCCGATCCGATCGCCCCCTCGCGCACCGTGAGGTCGCCGGGGGCGGCGAGCAGCGCCCGGCGCAGCTCGGGGTCGCCGTCGTACTCGACCGGCATGCCCGGCACCTGGCCCAGCGCGTACCCGAAGGCGCGCGCATCCGCGCCGACGTTGACGAGCGAGTCGCTGACGATCACGTCGCCCACCCGCACATCCTTCGCAAGCCCGCCCGCCGATCCGGCGCTGATCAGGTGCACGTCGTCGCCGTAGCGTCCCAGCGCCCCGGCGGCCGCGTTCGCGCCGTTGACCATGCCGATGCCGGTGCGCACGAGCACGTGCGTGCGACCGGCGACGACGATGCCCCGGTGCTCGGCACGGCCGATCCGCACCGGCTCGCTGACCTCGCTCGCGAGCGCGAGGAAGGGCGCGGACTCCTCTTCCATCGCGACCAGGATGACCGCGACGGCGGATGTCATCGGGTCTCGCCCGCGAAGACGGTGGACCAGCCGGCGCGCTCGGCGAGGAAGGCGCGCGCCGCCTCCTGCGCGCCCGCGAGGGTGTGGTTCGCGCCCCAGCCGCACTGGATCTCGTTCGCGGTGGGCACCTCGCTCGCCTCGAGGATGTCCTGCAGCGTCGCGGCGACGAGCTGCTCGACCTCCGCGAACTCGTGGTCGCCCTGCAGGATCAGGTAGAAGCCCGTCTGGCAGCCCATTGGCGAGAAGTCGATCACCCGGTCGGAGTGGTTGCGGCTCTTCTCGGCGAACAGGTGCTCGAGCGAGTGGATGGTCGCCATCTCGAGGTGACCGACGTTCGGCTGGGCGAAGCGCACGTCGTACTTCACGATCACGTCGCCGTGCGGCAGCACCTTGCGGTCGGCGATCCGCAGGTAGGGAGCGGCGACCGCGCGATGATCGAGGTTGAACGACTCGACGTTCATCCGGGGCTGCGCGTTCTCATCAGCGGTGTTGGGCACCGTAAAAGCCTACGCGCGCTCGTGCCCGGGCGGACTCCACAGCCGGCGCTCACGCCGGCAGGGGCGCCGGACGACGAAGGGCCCCGCCGAAGCGGGGCCCTTCATACGTGTGCGAGGCAGCGGGTCTTACTTGCCGGCCTCGGCGAAACCGGCGGCCTCAGCGGCCTCGGCGGTGCGGAACCAGACCTCGGCGACCGTCTGCTCGTACCACTGGCCGTCGGGACGGTGGTACTTCATCGAGTTCTTGTTGCCCTTGATCTCGAAGCCCTCGGGAGCGGAACCGTCCTCGAGCGGCTCGGCCGAGTCCTCGCCGAACTCCGCCGCGGCGACAGCAGCCGGAGCGGCCTCGGTCTCCTCGACCTCGGCGGTCTCCTCGACGGGCGCCTCCTCGGCCGGGGCCTCGTCGGCGACCGGAGCAGCCTTCTCGGCGGCCGGAGCGGCCTTCTTGACCTTCGGGGTCACGGGCTCGAGGACGAGCTCGATGACGGCCATGGGGGCGTTGTCGCCCTTGCGGTTGCCGACCTTCGTGATGCGGGTGTAGCCACCCTCACGCTCGGCGACGAGCGGCGCGATCTCGTTGAAGAGAACGTGCACGACCTCCTTGTCGCCGATCACCGAGAGCACCGAGCGACGCGCGTGCAGGTCGCCGCGCTTCGCCTTCGTGATGAGGCGCTCAGCGAGCGGACGCAGGCGCTTGGCCTTGGTCTCGGTCGTCTTGATCGACTTGTGGGTGAACAGCGCCGCCGCGAGGTTCGCGAGAAGCAGACGCTCGTGGGCGGGACCGCCTCCGAGGCGGGGACCCTTCGTGGGCTTAGGCATTTCTAGTTACTCCAATGAGGCAGAACGTCGGAAGGATCAGAGCGACTCGTCGTCGTAGCCGCCGTAGAAGCCGGTGCCGTCGAAGCCGGGCACCGAGTCCTTCAGCGACAGGCCGAGCGAGGTGAGCTTGTCGCGCACCTCGTCCACCGACTTCTGTCCGAAGTTGCGGATGTTCATGAGCTGCGTCTCCGAGAGGGCGACGAGCTCGCTGACCGTGTTGATTCCCTCGCGCTTGAGGCAGTTGTACGAGCGAACCGAGAGGTCGAGGTCCTCGATGGGCATCGACAGCTCGTTCGAGAGGACGGTCTCGACCGGCGCGGGGCCGATCTCGATGCCCTCGGCCTCGACGTTCAGCTCGCGGGCGAGACCGAACAGCTCGACCAGCGTGCGACCGGCCGACGCGACGGCGTCACGCGGGGCGATCGACGGCTTGGACTCGACGTCCAGGACGAGCTTGTCGAAGTCGGTGCGCTCACCGGCACGAGTCGCCTCGACGCGGTAGCTGACCTTCAGGACCGGCGAGTAGATCGAGTCGACCGGGATCTGGCCGGCCTCGGCGTACTCGTTGCGGTTCTGCACGGCCGAGACGTAGCCGCGGCCACGCTCGATCGTGAGCTCGAGCTCGAACTTCGCGGTGTCGTTCAGCGTGGCGATGACGAGCTCGGGGTTGTGCACCTCGACACCGGCCGGAGCCGAGATGTCTGCCGCGGTGACCTCGCCGGCGCCCGTCTTGCGCAGGTACGCGGTGATGGGCTCGTCACGCTCGCTCGAGACGACGAGCTGCTTGATGTTGAGGATGATCTCGGTGACATCCTCCTTCACACCGGGGATGGTGCTGAACTCGTGCAGCACGCCGTCGATGCGGATGCTGGTCACCGCCGCGCCGGGGATCGACGAGAGCAGGCTGCGACGCAGCGCGTTCCCGATGGTGTATCCGAAGCCGGGCTCCAGGGGCTCGACGACGAACCGGCTGCGGAACTCCGAGATCTTCTCCTCGGTGAGGGTGGGACGCTGTGCAATGAGCACTGGTTGTTCCTTTCGATCAAGTGCCCGCTATATGACACTTGCGTGGATGAGGTCTTGAGTTGTTCTCGGACGGACGCGTCGGTCTCCGGGGAGACGCGCGGCCGTGGGACGACGAGACGCCGGGGCGCAGGGCTCGAGGCCGTGCGCCCCGGCGGGGGTCACGTCAGACGCGGCGGCGCTTCGGCGGGCGGCAGCCGTTGTGCGCCTGCGGCGTCACGTCCTGGATCGAACCGACCTCGAGGCCAGCGGCCTGCAGCGAGCGGATCGCGGTCTCGCGGCCCGAGCCCGGGCCCTTCACGAACACGTCGACCTTCTTGACGCCGTGCTCCTGCGCCTGGCGGGCGGCCGACTCCGCGGCCATGCCGGCGGCGTACGGCGTCGACTTGCGCGAGCCCTTGAAGCCCACGCCACCAGCCGAGGTCCAGCTGATGACGGCGCCCGTCGGGTCCGTGATCGAGACGATCGTGTTGTTGAACGTCGACTTGATGTGGGCCTGGCCCACTGCGATGTTCTTCTTCTCCTTGCGGCGCGGCTTGCGCGCAGCGGTCTTGGGTGCAGCCATTGTGTTCTCCTAAACCAATCCGCGCTTAGCGGGCCTTCTTCTTACCGGCGACGGTGCGCTTCGGACCCTTGCGCGTACGCGCGTTGGTCTTGGTGCGCTGACCACGGACCGGCAGGCCGCGGCGGTGACGGAGACCCTCGTAGGAGCCGATCTCGACCTTGCGACGGATGTCGGCGGCGACCTCGCGACGCAGATCACCCTCGACCTTGTAGGTTCCCTCGATGTGGTCACGGAGGGCGACGAGCTGGTCGTCGCTCAGGTCCTTGACCCGGATCTCGGGGCTGATGCCAGTGGCGGCGAGGATCTCGTTCGAACGAGTCCGTCCAACGCCGTAGATGTACGTGAGGGCGATCACCACGCGCTTGTCGCGCGGGATGTCGACGCCGGCAAGACGTGCCATGCGACCTTCTCCTGAGTGTTGTGGAGGTGTGGAGCAGGATCGGTGCCCGGGCCTCCGCCCCGAGGTGTCCCCCGCTTGCGCGGGTTCTGATCCTGCCTATTCAGATATTCAGTTACTGCGGGTCGTCTCGACTCGGCTGGCGCCTCGCTCGACAACCGGTCCGGTTGCTGAGCGAGCGTCAGCGAGCCGAAGCGACCGGACTCAGCCCTGGCGCTGCTTGTGACGCGGGTTGCTCTTGCAGATGACCATGACGCGGCCGTGGCGACGGATCACCTTGCAGTGGTCGCAGATCGGCTTGACGCTGGGGTTGACCTTCATGATTCTTCTTTCGCTGTCTTCGTACCGTGCCCCGCGGGACACGGCCGTTACTTCTCGACCGGAAGCCGAGCAGAGCGGGTCAGCGGTAGCGGTAGACGATGCGGCCGCGCGTGAGGTCGTAGGGGCTGAGCTCCACGACAACGCGGTCCTCGGGGATGATGCGGATGTAGTTCTGCCGCATCTTTCCGGAGATCGTTGCGAGGACCTTGTGACCGTTGGTCAGCTCCACGCGGAACATCGCGTTGGGGAGCGCCTCGGTGATCACACCCTCGATCTCGATGACACCGTCTTTCTTCGCCATAGACTCGCTTTGCTTGTGCAGGCCGGTCGGTCTGCGGTGAGTGGGATTCGGCGCCCGGATCGCCGATCCGGCGACACGCCGAAATCAGGCGCAAGGCACCAAAGATCTATGTTAGGCGACGCCGGGCGTGTCGGCAACTTCGGCGTGTCGCGGTCGCGGCCGGGTCTGGGCGTTTCGACTCGGTCGCTCCGCTCCCTCGCTCAACGAGCAACGAAAGGGTGCTGGTTGAGCGAGCGAAGCGAGTCGAAACCGTCCGGACGACCCGTCACTGGAGGCGCGGGAGCAGCTCCTGCTCCGCGGGGGCCTGCCAGTTGAGGGTCTCATCGTTCAGCTCGACGGCCGGGGTTCCGCCGCCGGGAAGCTCTGCGGTGGTCTGCTCGACGAAGTCGGCGTAGGTGCGGTCGGCGATGCAGTCCGCTGCCCCGGTCGATCCGGCGCGTTCGGCGAACGAGATGATCTCCTCGTCGGTCAGCCCCTCGGTCGACTCCTTGGGCTGGTTCTCGAACATGAGGTTCATGAACGGGTAGGCGGCGTCGGCGTTGTCCTCGGCCACGCAGTACATCGCGTTCGCCGCACGGGTGGAGTACTCCGTCCCCTGCGAGTACCGATCCAGGATCGCCACCGGGTACACCTCGAGCGTCACCTCGCCCGCGGAGACCTGCTCCGAGATGGTCTCGCCCCAGCTCGCCTCGAGCTGACCGCAGTAGGGGCACATGAAGTCGACCCAGGTCTCGAGCACATCCGGGCCCTCACCGAGGCGGATGGCGCCGGTCGTCTCGTCGATCGACGCCGACGCCGGCGACTCGGCCGGTGCGGTCGCCGCGTTGTTCATCCAGACGACGATCGCGCCCACCGCGACCATCAGCACGACCACGGCGGCCGAGATCCAGATGGCGAACCAGTTCGTTCCGCTCTTGGCGGCCATGTTGTGCTCCCGTGGTGTCGGTGGTCGCTTCGCTCGGTCGGCGACCGGTGAGTTCAGGCGATCGGCGTCGGCACCACGCCGAAGGGCGCGAGCCCGGCGGCGCCGCCGTCGGGCGCGGTGAGCACCCAGATGCCGTCATTGTGCACCGCGATGCTGTGCTCCCAGTGCGAGCCCATCGAGCCGTCGACCGTGGAGACCGTCCAGTCGTCGTCCTCGACGAAGGTCTCGTCCGATCCAGCGGTCATCATCGGCTCGATGCAGACCGCCAGGCCCGGCTTGATCTCGGCACCGGGGTCGGAGGTGCGGTAGTTGAAGATCGAGGGCGACTCGTGCATCTTGCGGCCGATGCCGTGCCCGACGTACTCGCGCAGGATGCCGGCGGGCTCGCCCGTGTACGACAGGGGGTTCGCCTCGATGTAGCCCTGGATGGCCGCGCCGACCTCGCCGAGGCGCTTCGCCGACGCGAGCGCCGCGATGCCTGCCCACATCGATCCTTCGGTCACGCGAGAGAGCTCCTCACGCTGCGCGACGACATCCGGGCGATCCGGATCCGGCACGACTACGGTGATCGCGGAGTCGCCGTTCCAGCCCTCCGGCGTCTCGGCGCCGCAGTCGATCGAGACGATGTCCCCCGGCTGCAGCGGCACGTCCGTCGGAATGCCGTGCACAACCGCGTCGTTGACCGAGGCGCAGATCGTGTGGCGGTACCCACGCACGAGCTGGAAGTTCGAGTGCGCGCCGCGCTCCGTGATCACGCGGTTCGCCTCGGCGTCGAGCTCGAGGGTGGTCGCCCCGGCGCGGATCAGCGGCCGCACTGCTTCGAGGGCCGCCGCGGTGATGAGGCCGGGCTCGACCATCGCGCGCAGCTGCGCCGGGGTCTTGTAGATCGACTTGCGGAAGATCACGTGCGAGGGCGACCCGGATCAGGCCGCGGCCGTGCGCGCGAGGCCGCGGGCCTCGAGGGCGGCGACGATCCGCTCGGTGATCTCGTCGAGGGTGCCGACGCCGTCGATCGTGTCGACGATGCCGCTCGAGCGGTACACAGCCAGGATCGGGGCGGTCTCGCGCTCGTAGATGTCGAGGCGGTGCGCGATGGCGGCCTCGGTGTCGTCCGAGCGTCCCTGCTCCTGCGCACGCAGGGCGATCCGCTTAAGGCTCTCCTCGCGCGGCACGTTCAGCTCGATCACGGCGTCGAGCGCCTCGCCGCGGCCGGTGAGGAACTCGTCGAGCAGCGCCACCTGGGCGACGTTGCGCGGGAAGCCGTCGAGCAGGAAGCCCTCGGCCGCGTCGGGCTGCTCGAGGCGGTCCTTCACGATCGCGAAGGTGACCTCATCCGGCACCAGGTCGCCGGCATCCGTGATCGCCTTCACCTGGAGGCCGAGGTCGGTGCCCTCCTTGATGTTGGCGCGGAAGATGTCGCCGGTCGAGACCACGGGGACCCCGAAGGTATCGGCGATGCGGATTCCCTGCGTGCCCTTGCCCGAGCCCTGCGGTCCGACGATGAGGAGGCGGGTAGACGTCATCGGAGGAGCCCTTCGTAATGGCGCTGCTGCAGCTGCGCGTCGATCTGCTTCACGGTCTCGAGGCCGACACCCACGATGATCAGGATCGAGGCACCGCCGAACGGGAAGTTCTGGTTGGCACCCACGGTCGCCAGAGCGATCAGCGGTATCAGGGCGATGAGACCGAGGTAGATCGAACCGGGCAGCGTGATGCGCGTCAGCACGTAGTCGAGGTACTCGGCCGTCGGGCGTCCGGCGCGGATGCCCGGGACGAAGCCGCCGTACTTCTTCATGTTGTCGGCGACCTCGACCGGGTTGAACGTGATCGCGACGTAGAAGTAGGTGAAGCCGATGATCAGCAGGAAGTAGACCGCCATGTACAGCGGGTGATCGCCCGTCGTCAGGTACGTCGAGATCCAGGTCACCCACGCCGGCGGGGCCGTGTCGGTGGGCGTGTTGAACTGCGCGATCAGCGCCGGGATGTACAGCAGCGACGAGGCGAAGATGACGGGCACAACGCCGGCCGTGTTCACCTTGATCGGGATGTACGTGTTCGTGCCGCCGTAGGTGCGACGCCCGACCATCCGCTTCGCGTACTGCACAGGGATGCGACGCTGCGACTGCTCGACGAAGACGACGAGCGCGACGACGACCACGCCGACGGCGAGGACGAGCAGGAAGATCTCGAAGCCGCGGGCGGCGAGGATGGCGCCCATCGCGGCCGGGAACGTGGCGGCGATCGACGTGAAGATCAGCAGCGACATGCCGTTGCCGATGCCGCGCTCGGTGACGAGCTCGGCGAACCACATGATGAGGCCGGTGCCGGCGGTCATCGTGATGATCATGAGCAGCTGCGCCCACCACGCGTCGTTGACGAGGAGGGTGTTGCAGTCGGGGATGCTCGGGGCGCCGAACAGCTGACCGGTGCGCGCGACGGTGACCAGCGTGGTCGACTGCAGCAGCGCGAGAGCGATCGTCAGGTAGCGCGTGTACTGCGTGAGCTTGCTCTGGCCCGCCTGGCCCTCCTTGTAGAGGGTCTCGAAGTGCGGGATGACCACGCGCAGCAGCTGCGTGATGATCGTGGCCGTGATGTACGGCATCACTCCCAGCGCGAAGATCGACAGCTGCAGGAGCGCGCCACCCGAGAACAGGTTCACGAGCGAGAGGAGCCCGTCTGTGCCCGACGTCTGATCGATGCAGCTCTGAACGTTCGGGAAGTTCACGAACGGAGCCGGGATGTGGGCGCCGAAGCGGTAGATCGCGATGATCGCGAGGGTGAATCCGATCTTCCGCCGCAGATCAGGCGTGCGGAGGATCCGCGCGATGGCGCTGAACAAGGACGTGCCTCCCGAGTGATGAGCTGGCCCGCCGATGGCGAACCGACCTCAAGGCTAACGCAAAGGCCCGGGAGCGGATGCTCCCGGGCCTCTGACGCGGATTACTTGATGCTGCCGCCGGCGGCGACGATCTTCGACTCAGCCGAGCCGGAGACCTTGTCCACCGAGACGGTCAGCGCCACGGCGATCTCGCCGTTGCCGAGGACCTTGACCTTCTCGTTCTTGCGGACGGCGCCCTTGGCGACCAGGTCGGCGACGGTCACGTCGCCACCCTGCGGGTACAGCTCCGCGAGCTTCTCCAGGTTCACGACCTGGTACTCGACGCGGAACGGGTTCTTGAAGCCGCGCAGCTTCGGCGTGCGCATGTGCAGCGGCATCTGGCCACCCTCGAAGCCGGGGCGGACGCTGTACCGGGCCTTGGTGCCCTTCGTACCGCGACCGGCCGTCTTGCCCTTCGAGCCCTCACCGCGACCAACGCGGGTCTTGGCGGTGTTGGCACCCGGGACGGGACGGAGGTGGTGCACCTTCAGCACGCCGGGGCGCTTGGCCTCGGTGGCCTGCTTCTTCTCGGCCTTGTCGGCCGTGGCCTTCTTCTCAGCCATCAGTCGATCTCCTCAACACTCACGAGGTGAGCGACGGTACGGACGTATCCGCGCGTCTGGGCGTCATCGGGCCGGACGACAGAGTCGCCGATCCGCTTCAGACCGAGCGAACGCAGCGTGTCACGCTGGTTCTGCTTCTCGCTCACCTTGGACTTGACCTGCGTCACCTTCAGACGAGCGGCCATCAGACACCTGCCTTCGCAGCAGCGGCGGCCTCTGCCTCCGCACGGACGAGACGTGCCGGCGCGACCTGGTCGAACTCGAGGCCACGGCGCGCGGCGACCGCACGGGGCTCCTCGAGCTGCTTCAGGGCCTCGACCGTCGCGTGCACGATGTTGATCGTGTTCGACGAACCGAGCGACTTCGACAGCACGTCGTGGATACCGGCGCACTCGAGCACGGCGCGGACCGGACCACCGGCGATAACACCGGTACCGGCCGAGGCCGGGCGCAGCATGACGACGCCGGCGGCAGCCTCACCCTGCACGGGGTGCGGGATGGTGGCGCCGGAGCGCGGCACGCGGAAGAAGTTGCGCTTCGCGTCCTCGACACCCTTGGAGATGGCCAGGGGCACCTCGCGGGCCTTGCCGTAGCCCACACCGACCACGCCGTTGCCGTCGCCGACGACCACGAGAGCGGTGAAGCTGAAGCGACGACCACCCTTCACGACCTTCGACACGCGGTTGATCGTGACGACGCGCTCGAGGAACTGGTTGTCCGCACCGCGGTCGTTGCGGTCACGACCGCCACGACCCTGGCCCCGATCGTTGCGGCCGCCACGGCGGTCGCCGCGCTCGGTGCGCTGCTCGGTCTGGACCTGCTCGGTCTGCGCCTGCTCGGCGCCGGCCTCGGGGGCCTCGGTGGTCACTTCGGTCTCCTTGTTGTCACTCACAGGTTCAGCCCCCCTTCGCGGGCGCCGTCGGCGATCGCCGCGACACGTCCCGCGTAGCGGTTGCCACCGCGGTCGAACACGACGTCGGTGAAACCGGCGGCCTTGGCGCGCTCGGCGAGGAGCTCGCCGACCTTGCGGGCCTTCGCGGTCTTGTCACCCTCGAAACCGCGCAGGTCGGTCTCGAGCGTCGAGGCAGAGGCCACGGTGTGGCCCTTGCTGTCGTCGACCAGCTGCACGAAGACGTGGCGGGCCGAACGGGTCACGACGAGACGAGGACGGACCTCGGTGCCGACGACCTTCTTGCGAAGGCGAGCGTGGCGGCGCGTACGCGCGGCGGACTTCGACTTCACAGCCATGATTACTTACCAGCCTTTCCGGCCTTGCGACGCACGACCTCGCCCGCGTAGCGGACACCCTTGCCTTTGTACGGCTCAGGCTTGCGGATCTTGCGGATGTTGGCGGCGGTCTCACCGACGGCCTGCTTGTCGATGCCGCTCACGGTGAGCTTGTTGTTGCCCTCGACGGTGAGCGTGATGCCGGCCGGCGGCTCGACGGTGACGGGGTGCGAGAAGCCCAGAGCGAACTCGACAGCCGAGCCCTTCTGCGCCACGCGGTAACCGGTGCCGACGACCTCGAGGCCCTTGGTGTAGCCCTCGGTCACGCCGATGATGTTGTTGTTGATCAGGGTGCGCGTGAGCCCGTGCAGCGAACGCGACTCGCGCTCGTCGTCGGGGCGGGTGACGAGAACCTGGTTCTCCTCGACCTTGACCTCGAGGGGCTTGGCCACGGTGAGCGACAGCTCGCCCTTGGGGCCCTTCACGGCAACCTGCTGCCCGTCGACCGTCACAGTGACGCCGGCGGGGATGTCAATGGGAAGACGTCCAATACGCGACATGAGTGATCACCACACGTAGGCGAGAACTTCTCCGCCCACGCCCTTCTGCTCAGCCTGACGGTCGGTGAGAAGACCGGAGGAGGTGGACAGGATGGCGACACCCAGGCCACCGAGGACCGTGGGGAGCTCGGTCGACTTCGCGTACACGCGGAGGCCGGGCTTCGAGACGCGCTTGATGCCGGCGATCGACCGCTCGCGGTTCGGGCCGTACTTCAGCGTCATCGTGAGGGTCTTGCCGACACGAGCGTCGGTCTCCTCCCACGAGGCGATGTAGCCCTCGCGCTTGAGGATCTCCGCGATGTGCGTCTTGAGCTTGCTCGACGGCAGCGACACGGAGTCGTGGTGCGCCGAGTTCGCATTGCGCAGACGGGTCAGCATGTCTGCGACCGGGTCTGTCATGGTCATATGACTTGTCCTTTTTTCATGAGGTTTCGGCTGCCGTTACACGACAGACGACCTTCACTGAATGATCCGTATTCAGTTGTGGCTGCGTTTCGACTCGGTCGCTTCGCTCCCTCGCTCAACGAACAAGGGGAGTGGAGAAGGTCTCCCCACTCCCCTGTTCGTTGAGCGAGCGAAGCGAGTCGAAACGCACAAACGCTCGATCTTACCGCAGACCGACCTGTGAGTCGGCTCAGGCCTGCTGGTCCTCGTTGCGGAACGGGAAGCCGAGGTGACGGAGAAGCGCACGGCCCTCGTCATCCGTCTTCGCCGTGGTCACGACGGTGATGTCGAAACCGCGGACGCGGTCGATCTTGTCCTGGTTGATCTCGTGGAACACCGACTGCTCCTGGAGACCGAAGGTGTAGTTGCCGTTGCCGTCGAACTGCTTGCCCGACAGACCGCGGAAGTCGCGGATGCGGGGCAGGGCGAGCGAGACGAGGCGGTCCACGAACTCCCACGCGCGGTCACCGCGGAGGGTGACGTGCGCGCCGATGGCCTGACCCTCGCGCAGCTTGAACTGCGCGATCGACTTCTTCGCCTTGGTGACGACGGGCTTCTGACCCGTGATCGCGGTGAGGTCGGCGACCGCACCCTCGATGACCTTGGAGTCGCGAGCTGCCTCGCCGACACCGGTGTTGACGACGACCTTGACCAGGCCAGGGATCTGCATGACGTTGTCGTAGCCGAACTCGTCCTGCAGCTTCTGACGGATCTGGTCGCGGTAGACCTGCTTCAGGCGCGGCTGGATTTTGCCAGCCTGCGCGTCAATGGTGCTCACTGTCAGATGTCCTTACCAGACTTCTTCGCGACGCGAACGCGAACAGTCTTCTTGACGCCGTCCTTGACCTGCTCCTCCACGCGGAAGCCGACGCGGGTCGGCTTCTTCGAGTCGGGGTCGACGAGCGCGACGTTGGAAATGTGGATGGGGGCCTCGTACGTCTCGATGCCACCGGTCTTCGTGCCGCGCTGCGTCTGGCCGATCCGGTTGTGCTTCGTGATGTAGTTGACGCCCTCGACGACGACACGCTGGCCGCCGTCGATGACCTCGAGGACCTTGCCCTGCTTGCCGCGGTCTCCGCCGCGGTCCTGCTTGGCTCCGGTGATGACCTGGACCAGGTCACCCTTCTTGATCTTCGCCATGGGTTACAGCACCTCCGGGGCGAGCGAGACGATCTTCATGAACTTGCGGTCACGAAGCTCGCGGCCGACCGGGCCGAAGATGCGGGTGCCGCGGGGCTCCCCGTCGTTCTTCAGGATGACGGCGGCGTTCTCGTCGAACTTGATGTACGAGCCGTCAGAACGGCGCGTCTGCTTCACGGTGCGGACGACGACCGCCTTGACGACGTCGCCCTTCTTGACGTTGCCGCCCGGGATCGCGTCCTTGACCGTCGCGACGATGGTGTCGCCCACGCCCGCGTAACGGCGGTTCGAACCACCGAGAACGCGGATGGTGAGCAGCTCCTTCGCGCCGGTGTTGTCGGCGACCTTGAGGCGGGACTCAGTCTGGATCACTTGGCCTTCTCCAGGATCTCAACCAGACGCCAGCGCTTGGTGGCGCTGAGCGGACGGGTCTCGTTGATGAGGACGAGGTCGCCGATGCCGGCGGTGTTGTTCTCGTCGTGCGCCTTGAGCTTGCTCGTGCGACGGATGACCTTGCCGTAGAGGGGGTGCTTAACGCGGTCCTCGACCTCGACGACGATCGTCTTGTCCATCTTGTCGCTCACGACGTAGCCGCGGACCGACTTGCGGTAACCACGGGCGTCGGCGTCGCGCACGTCGTGCTCGGCGTGCTCCACAGCCTTCTTCTCGGTGGCCATCACTCAGCCTCTCCTTCGGCGGCCGGAGTCTCGTCCGACTTCTTCGCCTTGCTCTTCTTGGCCTTCACCTCGACCGGAGCGGGCGTGGCACGGATGCCCAGCTCGCGCTCGCGGATCACGGTGTAGAGACGCGCGATGTCGCGCTTCACGGCGCGGATGCGGCCGTGGCTCTCGAGCTGGCCGGTGGCCGACTGGAAGCGCAGGTTGAACAGCTCTTCCTTGGCCTTGCGCAGCTCCTCGACGAGGCGCTGGTCCTCGAACGTGTCGAGCTCGCTCGTGGCGAGCTCCTTGGTGCCGATCGCCATTACGCGTCGCCCTCCTCGCGCTTGATGATGCGTGCCTTCAGAGGCAGCTTGTGAATGGCACGGGTCAGGGCCTCACGAGCGAGCTGCTCGTTGACACCGGCGACCTCGAAGAGGACGCGACCCGGCTTGACGTTGGCGACCCACCACTCCGGCGAACCCTTACCGGAACCCATGCGGGTCTCAGCGGGCTTCTTCGTGAGCGGACGGTCGGGGTAGATGTTGATCCACACCTTTCCGCCACGCTTGATGTGACGCGTCATGGCGATACGAGCGGACTCGATCTGACGGTTCGTCACGTACGCGGGGGTGAGGGCCTGGATGCCGAACTCGCCGAAGGAGACCTTCGTGCCACCGGTGGCCGCACCATCACGCTTGGGGTGGTGCTGCTTGCGGTACTTGACCTTGCGGGGGATGAGCATTACGCCGAAGCTCCTTCCGCCACCGGTGCCTGAGCGTCGTCACGACGCGGGCCACGGCGGCCGCCACGGTCGCGGTCACGGGCGGGCTTCATGTTGGCCTGCTCGCGCGCGAGTTCCTTGTTGGTGAGATCGCCCTTGTAGATCCAGACCTTCACGCCGATGCGGCCGAAGGTGGTCTTGGCCTCGTAGAAGCCGTAGTCGATGTTCGCGCGCAGCGTGTGCAGCGGCACACGACCCTCGCGGTAGAACTCCGAACGCGACATCTCCGCGCCGCCGAGGCGGCCCGAGACCTGGATCCGGACGCCCTTGGCGCCGGCGCGCTGGGCACCCTGCAGGCCCTTGCGCATCGCGCGGCGGAAGGCCACGCGGGCGCTGAGCTGCTCGGCGACGCCCTGGGCGACGAGCTGAGCGTCGGCCTCGGGGTTCTTCACCTCGAGGATGTTCAGCTGGATCTGCTTGCCGGTGAGCTTCTCGAGCTCGCCGCGGATGCGCTCGGCCTCCGCGCCACGACGACCGATCACGATGCCCGGGCGGGCGGTGTGGATGTCGACGCGGACGCGGTCACGAGTGCGCTCGATCTCGATGCGGCTGACGCCGGCACGGTCGAGGTTCGTCTGCAGCAGCTTGCGGATGCGGATGTCCTCGGCCACGTAGTCGGCGTAACGCTGACCAGGCTTCGTCGAGTCCGCGAACCAGCGCGAAACGTGATCGGTGGTGATGCCGAGGCGGAAGCCGTACGGGTTGACCTTCTGACCCATTAGTTGCTCGCCTTCTTCTTGTCGCCGGCAGCGGTCTCAGCGACCTCCGGCGTCGAGAGCACGACCGTGATGTGGCTCGTGCGCTTCTTGATCTGGAACGCGCGGCCCTGTGCGCGGGGGCGGAAACGCTTCAGCGTCGTGCCCTCGTCCACATAGGCGTTCTTGACGAACAGGTCCTGCGAGTTCAGGTACTCGCCGTCCTTGTCGGCCTTCACCTGGGCGTTGGCCATGGCCGACTCCACAAGCTTGAAGATCGGCTCGGAAGCCGTCTGCGGCGCGAACTTCAGGATGGCGAGGGCCTCCTCGGCCTGCTTGCCCTTGATGAGCGCGATGACGCGACGAGCCTTCTGAGGGGTCACGCGGATGTGTCGCACACGTGCGATGGACTCCACCATTTCTCTCTCCTCCTCAGTCGCCTTAGCGGCGACGGCCCTTCTTGTCGTCCTTCTCATGGCCGCGGAAGGTGCGGGTGGGCGCGAACTCGCCCAGCTTGTGGCCGACAAGCGTCTCCGTGACGAACACGGGGATGTGCTTGCGACCGTCGTGAACCGCGATGGTGTGTCCCAGCATTGCGGGGATGATCATCGAGCGGCGCGACCACGTCTTGATGACGTTCTTGGTGCCGGCTTCGTTCTGCGAGACAACCTTGCGCAGCAGGTGCTCGTCGACGAAGGGGCCCTTCTTCAGACTGCGGGGCATCTTCTTTACTCCTACTTGCGCTTCTTGCCGGCGTTACGGCGACGCACGATGAGCTTGTCGCTTTCCTTGTTGGCGTGACGGGTGCGGCCCTCAGCCTGGCCCCACGGGGAGACGGGGTGACGTCCACCGGACGTCTTGCCCTCACCACCACCGTGCGGGTGGTCGACCGGGTTCATGGCGACACCGCGGACGGTCGGGCGGATGCCCTTCCAGCGGTTGCGGCCGGCCTTGCCCCAGTTGATGTTCGACTGCTCGGCGTTGCCGACCTCGCCGATCGTCGCGCGGCAGCGCGCGTCGACGTTGCGGACCTCGCCCGAGGGGAGGCGCAGCTGAGCGTAGGGGCCGTCCTTCGCGACGAGACGCACCGAGGCGCCCGCCGAACGAGCCATCTTCGCGCCGCCGCCGGGGCGGAGCTCGATGGCGTGGATGACGGTACCCGTCGGGATGTTGCGCAGCGGCAGGTTGTTGCCGGGCTTGATGTCCGCGTTCGGACCAGACTCGACGACGTCGCCCTGCTGCAGCTTGTTCGGCGCGAGGATGTAGCGCTTCGTGCCGTCCACGTAGTGCAGGAGCGCGATACGCGCCGTGCGGTTCGGGTCGTACTCGATGTGCGCGACCTTGGCGTCGACGCCGTCCTTGTCGTTGCGACGGAAGTCGATCACGCGGTACTGGCGCTTGTGGCCACCACCGATGTGACGGGTCGTGATGCGGCCCTGGTTGTTGCGGCCACCGGTCTTGCTCAGCGGACGGAGCAGCGACTTCTCAGGCGTCGATCGGGTGATCTCGGCGAAGTCGGCCACCGACGAGCCGCGGCGACCGGGGGTCGTGGGCTTGTAGTTGCGAATAGCCATGTTCTCTCTTCCTCCCCGACCGTCAGCCGACTGCCGTGAAGATGTCGATGGTGCCCGACTTGAGCGTCACGATGGCGCGCTTGGTGTCCTTGCGCTTGCCGGTGCCGAAGCGGGTGCGGCGGGCCTTGCCGACGCGGTTGATCGTGTTGACCGAAGCCACCTGCACGCCGAAGATCTTCTCGATGGCGAGCTTGATCTCGGTCTTGTTCGAACGGGGGTCCACGATGAACGTGTACTTGCCCTCGTCGATCAGGCCGTAGCTCTTCTCCGAGACGACGGGCTTCAGGATGACGTCGCGCGGGTCCTTCTGGACGGCGGTCATGCGGAGACCTCCTCAGTGGCGCCGACCTTCTGCGCGATGAACGCGTCGATGGCGGCCTTGGTGAAGACGATGTCGTCCGAGACGAGCACGTCGTAGGCGTTGAGCTGGTCGGCCATCAGGACGTGGACGTAACCGAGGTTGCGCACGCTGAGGTAGCCGAAGTCGTCCTCGCGGTCGAGCACGACGAGCACGTTCTTGGCAGGGGACACCGTCGCGAGGAAGGAGGCCGCGGCCTTGGTCGAGGGCTCGGTCACACCGAACGACTCGACGACGTGGATGCGCTCGCCCCGGAAGCGGTCGCTGAGCGCGCCCGCGAGGGCGGCGGCGATCATCTTCTTGGGGGTGCGCTGCGAGTAGTCGCGCGGCTTCGGGCCGTGGACGATGCCACCGCCGGTCATGTGCGGCGCACGGATCGAGCCCTGACGGGCGTTACCCGTGCCCTTCTGCTTGAAGGGCTTGCGGCCGGCGCCCGAGACCTCACCGCGACGCTTGGTCGAGTGGGTGCCCTGGCGAGCCGCCGCGAGCTGCGCGACGACGACCTGGTGGATCAGCGGGATGTTCGTCTTGGCGTCGAACACCGAGGCGGGCAGGTCGACGGAGCCGACCTTCTTGCCGTCAGTGCCCAGGACGTCCAGAGCGAGAGTCGAGTCAGTCATCTAACTCAGGCCCCCTTCACTGCGTTGCGGACGTACACGGTGCGGCCGCGCGCGCCGGGGACGGCGCCCTTGACGAGCAGCAGACCCTTCTCGGCGTCGACGGCGTGAACCGTGAGGTTGAGGACGGTCACGCGCTCGGCGCCCATACGGCCGGCCATGCGCATTCCCTTGAAGACGCGGCTCGGGGTCGACGATGCGCCGATCGAACCGGGCTTGCGGTGGTTGCGGTGTGCACCGTGCGAAGCCGAGACGCCCTTGAAGTTGTGGCGCTTCATGACACCGGCGGTGCCCTTGCCCTTGCTCGTGCCGACGACGTCGACGAGCTGGCCGGCCTCGAAGGTGCCGTCGACCGTCAGCTCCTGACCGAGTGCGTACTCGGCGGCGTCGGCGGTGCGGATCTCCGCGAGGTGGCGGCGCGGCGTGACGCCGGCAGCCTCGAAGTGGCCCGAGAGCGGCTTGTTCACCTTGCGCGGGTCGATGGCGCCGGCGGCGATCTGGATGGCCGAGTAGCCGTCCTTCTCCGCCGTGCGGACCTGGGTGACCACGTTCGGCGCGAGCTCGATCACCGTGACGGGGATGAGCTTGCCGTTCTCGTTCCAGACCTGGGTCATGCCGAGCTTGGTGCCCAGCAGGCCCTTCGAAATCTTGTTGTTGATGTCAGCCATGTCGAACCCGCCCTCAGAGCTTGATCTCGATGTTGACGTCGGCCGGGAGGTCGAGTCGCATGAGCGAGTCGACGGCCTTCGGCGTCGGGTCCACGATGTCGATGAGGCGCTTGTGCGTGCGCATCTCGAAGTGCTCGCGGCTGTCCTTGTACTTGTGGGGCGAACGGATCACGGCGATCACGTTCTTCTCGGTCGGAAGCGGCACCGGGCCGACGACCTGGGCGCCCGCTCGGGTCACCGTGTCGACGATCTTGCGCGCCGACGAGTCGATGATCTCGTGGTCATACGACTTCAGGCGAATGCGGATCTTCTGTCCCGCCATTTGTCTGCTCATCTCTCTTCACGCGTCATACCTCTGGGGCATTGGACGCACGTACCCTCCGGAAACCCTTCGGGCCAGTTTTCACATGTCAGTCCACGCGCACAGAGATAGACCCTGCCCAGTGGTGTGTGATTTCGTTCTCCTGCCCGCGGCCCAGACTGTGGTCTGTGCACTGCCCTGGCAGTGATCCCGCGCAGTCCTCCCTTGGGGAGCGCACGCGGAAATGTGGAACTTGTCTATTCTGCCATCCCCGGGGTCGTATCGGCAACCCGGGCGTGTCGCGCCCCGATCCCCGGAATCCCGCGGCTCTCCGGCCGCCTGTCGGCGCCCTCCCAGGCTCCAGAACCGAAGAGATCCGCACTGCCGAACACGGATCCGGGTGGTTCGGGGTTCGGATGTGCGGATCTCTTCGGAACGGCAGGCGCAGGCCGGGCCGCGGGCGACCGCGGCGCGGGTCAGTACCAGTTGGTGGCCTGCGAGTGGCCCCACGCGGCGCACGGAGTGCCGTAGGCGCGGGAGATGTAGTCCAGGCCCCACGCGATCTGGGTGGTCGCGTTGGTGGCCCAGTCGGCGCCGACGGTCGCCATCTTCGAGCCGGGCAGCGACTGCGGGATGCCGTAGGCGCCGCTCGAGGGGTTGGAGGCCTGGTAGTTCCAGCCGGACTCCTTGTTCCACAGCGACAGCAGGCAGCCGAACTGGTCGGCTCCCCAGCCGTAGCGCTCGGCGGCCATCGACTGCGCGGTGGCCTGCGCGCCGGCGGGGGTGTTGGCGGCGGCGAGGGCCTCGGCGGCCTTGCGCTCGGCCTCGGCCTTGCGCTGCGCCTCGCGCTTCGCCTTGGCCTTGGCCTCGGCGTCGGCCTCCTCGAGCGCGACCGTCTCGGCGACGACCTCCTGGGTGACGTGCTCGGTCTCGCGGGCCTCGCCGCGCACCACGACGGACGGCATCCGGTCGTAGTCGGCCAGCTCGGCCACGCGGCGCTCCAGCGGCTTGGTGTCGACCTTCTCGTGGGCCTTGTCGAGCGCCTTCTCGGCGCGCGCGAGCGTCGCCTCGGCGACGGCCTGCGCTCCCGGGTCCTCGGTCGGCGCGGCGACCACGCGCGAGCGGTCGCCGTCCGGGACGGCGGCCGCCACGGCCACCGTGCCCGACACCGCGATGGCCACGCCGAGGGCCGCGCCGATCAGGCGGCGGTGTCGGCGGGTGGCGCGCTCGCGGCGCAGCTGCGACAGGTGGTTCGCGCGGGGGAACGGGGTGAGCAGGGGCGTATCGGTGTGGTTCTGCGTCATACCTTGCGTTTCGATCGGGTACGCCCGCACTCGCGTCACCGCGCGGCGCCTTCGGGTGGCGGGCGCGACGAGAGCGGACCCTCCACCGTGTCCCCCGCGGCTGGACGGAACCCGCCCGGGGCATGGGCGTTACCTGTTCGTTACCTGACGTTCCCCTGGACGGAACGGCCCTGATCCGGCCCCGGAAACGCGACGAGGCCCCCGCCCCGGAAGGGGGCGAGGGCCTCGCGTGACTCCGCTTACTCGTTGCCGACGGCGCCGTCGACGTTGTCGCGGATCTGGTCGATCTGCTCGTCGAGGTTGTCGGGCAGAACACCCTTCGCGAAGTCGGTGACCTTGTCGAGCACCGAGTCGCTGACGCCCTCGGCCTCGGCGCTGTTCAGCGCGTCGGCGAGCTTGTCCTTGTTCTGCTCGAAGAGCTCCTTGCCCTGGTTCACGAGATCGTCGAGACCCATGATTCCCCTCCCAAAGGGTTCCGGTGCGTCCGTGGAGCCGGACGCGTCCCGGCCATTATGACAGGAGCCCGGCTCGAGCGATACCCGCTCAGCGGGACCGTGCGGCGCGCCGGATCAGCCGACCGTGTCGCCCGGCAGCAGCGCGGCGCGGAACGTCTTGAACAGGATGATGAGGTCGCCCAGCAGGGTCCAGTTCTCGACGTACGACAGGTCGAGGCGCACGGTGTCGTCCCACGACAGCGTGGAGCGGCCGGAGACCTGCCACAGGCCCGTGATCCCGGGCTTGACGAGGAACCGGCGATGCACGTGGTCGGCGTACTGGTCGACCTCGCGCGGCAGCGGCGGGCGCGGCCCGACCAGCGACATGCTGCCCGCGATCACGTTGAACAGCTGCGGCAGCTCGTCGAGGCTGAAGCGACGCATGACGCGGCCGACGGGGGTGACGCGCGGATCCTCGCGCATCTTGAACATGATCTCGTTGCCATGGTCGCGGCGCGCCTCGAGCTCGGCGAGGTGCGCCTCGGCGTCGCGCACCATCGACCGGAACTTCAGCATCCGGAACACGCGGCCGTGGCGGCCGATGCGCGTCTGCGCGAACAGCACGGGTCCCTCGGACGTGGCCTTCACGATCACGGCGAGCGCGATCATGAGCGGCGACAGCACGGTGACCAGCAGGATGCTGGCGACGATGTCGAGCGTGCGCTTCAGGAAGCGCTGGCCGGACGAGAACCGCGGCGTCTCGACGTGGATCAGCGGCAGGCCGGCGACGGGGCGGGTGTGGATCCGGGGGCCCGCGACGTCGGCGATGCCGGGTGCGAGCACGAGGTGGTGACGCCCCGCCTCGAGCGACCACGAGATCTCCTTGACCTTCGCCGGGCCGAGCTCCTCGGTGCTCGCGATCACGACCGTGTCGGCGTCCGACACCATCAGGGCGCGCTGCACGGAGTTCACGTTGCCGAGCACGGGGATGTCGGTGCCGCGCACGGACGTGACCGTGCGGCCGGCGGGCATGCAGGCGCCCACGACGTTGTAGCCGGCGGACGGCGAGCGGCGCAGCTCGCGCGCCACGTGGATCACGGATCGCTCGGATCCGACCAGCAGCACGCGCGCCGAGTACTCCCCCTGGCCGCGCTTGCGCCCCAGCCAGCGCCGCCAGATCCAGCGCTCGAGGAAGAGCGCCAGGATACCGACGGGGAACGAGACGAGCAGGTAACCGCGCGCGAGGGCCACCTGGAACAGGAACGCGACGATCGCGATGCCGCCGAACAGCATGAAGCTGGCGTCGAAGATGCGCTTGTACTCGATCGTGCCGACGCCGATGACGCGGTCGCTGCGGGTGTCGTTCAGGGCGAGGGCCAGCAGCCACAGCAGCACGATGCCGGCCGAGTAGGCGCTGTAGGAGGAGGGCAGGAAGTCGAGGGACCCGGCCACCTCGGCGTGCGTGCCGAGCCACGCGAACTGGGTGCCGTAGACCACGACGAGCAGCACGAGGGCGTCGGTGATCCGCAGGCCGCGGGCGTAGCGGCGGCGCCAGTCGACCGTGCGGCGGGGCGCGGCGACCGGGCGGCTCAGCTCCTGCTCGGCGACCAGCGGCTCCGCGTGCAGCGCGACCGGCTCGGGCTCGGTCGCCGGATCGGTCGCCGCGGGATCCGCCTCGGTGTCGGACGCAGGAACGTTCGCACGCGAGTCGTGCGTCAGCTCTGTCGTCACTGTGCTCGCTCCTCGCAAGAGCCATCGTGGGGGACCGGGTGAGTCTACTCCTCGCCGGTGTCCTGCCTATCTCACAGAATGGACACGATGCGGCCGATCGCCCGGCGCGGCGCGGATCAGCGGCCGCAGCCCTCGCTGGTCAGCTCCACGTCGGTCTTGTTGATCATGGGCGTCGACCGCAGCTCCACCTCGCCGAACTCGCCGTCCTCGGCCGCGAACGTGGCCGTGACGGTCGCGCGCTCGGTGGGCGCGAGGTAGGTCTGGAACCAGGCGACCGGGCGCCCGAGATCCTGCACGTCGTCGCGCATCAGCGTGACGTCGCGGCCGTCCACCGAGACGCTGTCGACCGTGGTGCCGGGCGGGCCGTACACGTACACCTGGGTGCGGAACTGCGACGATCCCCACGTCTGGCTGCGCACGTACTCGGGCAGCACGTCGGCCGCGGCCTGGTCGATGTCGAGGTGCAGCGTGGTCTCGGTCGTGAACGTGCGGCGCCCGTCGGTGCAGCGCTCGGCGACGTCGATCGCGGAGTCCATGTAGTAGTCGATCTTCGAGGCCGACTCGTCGCGGAAGTACACGCCGATCGTCGTGGCGTCGACGTTGTCCTCGGGCAGGATGCCCGACAGCCGCAGCGGCTCGACCACCTGCTGCACGTCCTCGTGGGGGCTGTAGAACATGATGTTGCCGCGGTCGATGCCCTCGCCCACGGCCCAGGCCATGTCCTTCAGGTCGAAGTCGCCGCCGGCGAGCTTGTCGAAGATCGACACGGCCGCGCTCGCGAAGAACGCGTCGGCGAAGTGCTTGGTCTCCTGCGGGCCCCACCGCACGTACGCCTCGTTGAGCAGCAGGTCGACCGCGTTGTCCTCGGTGAGCTCGTCGCCCGTGGCCAGCTGGATCGGGCCCGTGGCGCGCAGCATGCGCGCGAGCCCGATCGGGTCGACCGACAGCACGCCGTCGATCTGGTCGTCGGCGATGTCGCGCTGCCACCATTCCGTGACGATCCGCGCCATGGTCGGGAAGTCGGGGCGGCTCGACGACGTGTTGATGCGCTTGACGAGGAAGTCGCTGTACAGGTCCAGCGCGCTCTGCGGCACCTCGACGTCGACGGGGGTGTCGTTGGCGTAGCGGCCGCTGTCGGCCTGGCGGACGATGTCGATCGATCCGCCGTCGGCGCGCACGAGCGACTGCGAGGCGGCGGATCCGCCGAGCCCGACCGTCTCGGCGTTGTTCTGGAACACGAGCAGGTAGTTGCGCGGGCCGTTGGCGCCGAGCATCTCGGGCAGCAGCTCGATGAGCGGCGCGGCGCCGCCCATCACCTCGGCGACCTGGTCGACGCCGTCGCGCACGGGACCGATCAGGGCGGTCGACTTCTGCACGTCGGCGAGCTCGCCTGCCAGCCGCACCACCTCGGGCGCGGCGGAGTCCAGCACGGGCAGCACGCGCGAGAACGCGGATCCCTCGCCGTCGCCGCCGAACGCGCCGAGCGCGGGCACGCCCAGGTCGTTGACCGCGACGTCGAGCGACTCGGCCGCCAGGCGCGCGCCGCGCAGGTTGTCGCCCGCGACCGGCACGATCTCGGCCACACGCCAGACGGGGTCGCCGGCCGCGGACGCGGCGGCGGCGGCGTGGTCGCCGAGGTCGCCCAGCGCGTCGCGGAGGTCGCGCTCGTCGTGCTGCACCTGCCCGATGATCGCGCGGCTCTGCTCGAGCTCGCTCTTGACCGTCAGCGCGCGGAACGCCAGCCACGCGGCGGCGAGCACCAGCAGCACGAGCACGACGACCACGACGACCCCGATCGTGCGGCCCGTGCGGCGCGGCTTGCGCTCGGCCGTCGCGGTGGACCCGCGGCCGGCGGGAGGCTCGTCGAACGGGGGGC
>NZ_JADGLL010000025.1 GCF_015235415.1 Microbacterium paludicola
CGTCCGGCGTGCTCGGCGTGTTCGGGTCGGCGGGGCCGGTCGAGTCGTTCGACATGAGATGTCCTTCCTCGTCGAGGATCGGCCGAAGCTCGGAATCCTCTGTGTGCCCTCACTCTCCCACACAGCGAGGCTCCCGAGCGAGAGGCGGACGCCTCACACCACGAGATTCACGCGGGCTTCGCCATCGATCACGAGCTCCTGGCCGTGTGCCCTTCCCCAGTCGACGACCGCCGCCAGCGTCGCATCCCGGGGAGGCGGATCCAGCGCGAGCGCGCGCACGAACTCGCCCTTCGCCTTCTTGTTGAAGTGGTTGAGCGCACGCTGGTGGCCGTCGGCGCCGCGGGTGACGACGTGCACGTACGCCGACGTGATGCCTGACGGCAGCGGCGCGAGGGCGACATACGCCTGCGAGCGCAGGTCGAGCACAAGCTCGGAGCGCACCGCCGGATCGTCCGCGAGCGCGGCGCTCGTCGCATCCGCCCAGTGGCGCCGCAGCGGCGGCACCCCGGGAAGGGCGGTGCCGGCGGCGAGACGGTATGACGGGATCGGATCGGCCGCGCCGATCGGACCCAGCGGCGCGGTCTGGATGAGCGCGTGCTCGGCGAGCCATCCCCGTGCCTGCGTGGGCAGTGTCTCCGCGGCGAGGGCGTCGAACAGGACGCCTGTGTAGCGATCCATCGCCGGCATCGTCGCGGCCTGGCGGATCGCCGCGTTCACCCGGATCTCGGGGCGCTGCCGCTCGCTCAGCTTCAGCACCCGCATCGCGGCCGCCTCATCGCCCGACAGCGCGACGAGCGCGTCCAGCAGGGCCTCGCGCTGCGGCCGCAGCCCGGGAAGACGCAGCGCCCCCAGATCGAGCGGTGCGCCATCGCCGCCGGGGTGCTTCGTCTCGGACGGAGGCAGGAGCAGCTGCACGGAGGGCCTTTCGGGACGTGAGGGAATGCAAAAGGAGCGGGGCGCCGGATCCGTGGATCCGCCGCCCCGCTCCGAGAGACGTCAGGAGACGAGCGTCGCGTGGCCGGCGACGATGGTGAGCGTCTGGCCCTCCATCGAGACGAAGCCGTCACGGGCGTCGGCGATGACCTTGGTGCCGGAGGGCTCGGTGATGCGCACCTGACCCTCGGCCGCGAGGATGGCCAGCACGGGCTCGTGCCCCTGCATGAAGCCGATCTCACCCTCGGTGGTCTTGGCGACCACGAGGCTCGCCTCGCCCGTCCAGACCTCCTCCTCGGCGGAGACCAGGGTGACCTGCAGACCCATGGTCAGCTGTTCTCCTTCTGGATCTGCGCCCACTTGGCCTCGACGTCGCCGATGCCGCCGACGTTGAAGAACGCCTGCTCGGCGACGTGGTCGAACTCGCCCTTGACGATCGCGTCGAACGACTCGATGGTCTCCTTGATCGGCACGGTCGAGCCCTCGACACCGGTGAACTTCTTCGCCATGTAGGTGTTCTGCGAGAGGAACTGCTGGATGCGGCGCGCGCGGGCGACGACGATCTTGTCCTCTTCCGAGAGCTCGTCGACACCGAGGATCGCGATGATCTCCTGCAGCTCCTTGTTCTTCTGCAGGATCTGCTTCACGGCGGTGGCCACGCGGTAGTGGTCCTCACCGATGTAGCGCGGGTCCAGGATGCGGCTGGTCGAGGTCAGCGGGTCGACGGCCGGGTACAGACCCTTCGACGCGATCTCACGCGAGAGCTCGGTCGTGGCGTCGAGGTGCGCGAACGTGGTCGCCGGGGCCGGGTCGGTGTAGTCATCGGCCGGCACGTAGATCGCCTGCAGCGAGGTGATCGAGTGACCGCGCGTCGAGGTGATGCGCTCCTGGAGCACACCCATCTCGTCGGCGAGGTTCGGCTGGTAACCAACGGCCGAGGGCATGCGGCCCAGCAGGGTCGACACCTCGGAGCCCGCCTGCGTGAAGCGGAAGATGTTGTCGATGAAGAGCAGCACGTCCTGCTTCTGCACGTCGCGGAAGTACTCCGCCATCGTCAGGGCCGACAGGGCGACGCGAAGACGCGTCCCCGGCGGCTCGTCCATCTGACCGAAGACGAGGGCGGTCTTGTCGAAGACGCCCGCCTCCTCCATCTCGTGGATGAGGTCGTTGCCCTCACGGGTGCGCTCGCCGACACCGGCGAACACCGACACACCACCGTGGTCCTGCGCGACGCGCTGGATCATCTCCTGGATGAGGACGGTCTTGCCGACGCCCGCACCACCGAACAGGCCGATCTTTCCACCCAGCACGTACGGGGTGAGCAGGTCGATGACCTTGATGCCCGTCTCGAACATCTGGGTCTTCGACTCGAGCTGGTCGAAGTTCGGCGCCTTGCGGTGGATCGGCCAGCGCTCGGTGACCTCGATGGTCTCGCCCTCGGCGAGGTTGAGGACGTCGCCGGTGACGTTGAACACCTTGCCCTTGGTCACGTCGCCGACCGGAACCGAGATCGGCTCGCCGGTGTCGCGGACCTCCTGGCCGCGGACCATGCCGTCCGTCGGCTTCAGGGAGATGGCGCGCACCATGTCGTCGCCGAGGTGCTGGGCGACCTCGAGCGTGATCTCGGTCGACTCCTCGCCCATGACGATGGTCGTCTTGAGCGCGTTGTAGACCTCGGGGATCGCGTCGTGCGGGAACTCGATGTCGACGACGGGACCCGTGACCCGGGCGACCCGTCCGACGACCGCGGTCTCAGTGACAGTCATTTCGTCTCTCTCTTTTTCAGGACGTCTTTCAGGACGCCAGTGCGTCGGCGCCGCCGACGATCTCGGCGATCTGCTGCGTGATCTCGGCCTGACGCGCGTTGTTGCGCAGGCGGGTGTAGTCGGTGATGAGCTTGTCGGCGTTGTCGCTGGCCGACTTCATCGCCTTCTGCGTCGCTGCCTGCTTGGCGGCGGCCGACTGCAGCAGCGCGTTGAAGATGCGGCTCTGGATGTAGACCGGCAGCAGCTTGTCGAGCACCTCGGTGGCGTCGGGCTCGAACTCGTACAGCGGGTAGACCTCGCTGCTCGTGCTCTCCTCCGCGACTCCCTCGACGACCTCGAGCGGCAGCAGGCGCACCTGCACCGCCTCCTGGGTCATCATGCTGACGAAGCGGTTGTACACGACGTGGATCTCGTCCACGCCGCCGTCGGCGTGCTCGTTCTCGTACGCCTCGAGCAGCGCGAGCGACATCTCCTCGGCGGTCGAGAAGCTCGGCACATCCGCGTCACCCGTCCACTCCCCCGCCGTGGCGATGCCACGGAACTGGAAGTAGCCGACCGCCTTGCGGCCGAACAGGTAGAACACGACTTCCTTGCCCTGCGAGCGAAGCAGCTCGGCGAGCTCCATGCCCTCGCGGATGACCTGCGAGTTGAACGCACCCGCCAGTCCCCGGTCAGAGCTGAGGATCAGGATCGCCGAACGCTTCACCGTCTCGGCCTCCCGCGTGAGCGGGTGGTCGATGTCGGTGTGTGTGGCGACCGCCGAGACCGCCCGCGTCACCGCGCGGGAGAAGGGCTCCGACGCGCGCACGCGCGTCATCGCCTTCTGGATGCGCGAAGCCGCGATGAGCTCCATCGCCTTCGTGATCTTCTTGGTCGTCTGAGCAGAAGAGATCTTCTGCTTGTACTCCCTGAGCTTTGCTCCCATGATCCGTCTTCCCCGGCGGGCTTACGCCCGGCGGCCCTTGACGATCTTCTCCTGGTCGACATCCGCGACCGCCGCGAACTCCTCGTGGCCGGGGGCCGTGAGGTGCTGCCCCTTGCCGCCCTGGAAATCGAGCAGGAAGGCGTCGATCGCCTTCTCCATCTCGGCGACGGTGTCGTCCTCGAGCTTGCCCGAGTCGCGCAGCGTGTCGAGGATGGTCGTGTTGCGACGCAGGTGGTCGAGCAGCTCGGCCTCGAAGCGCAGCACGTCCTCGACCTCGATGGTGTCGAGCTTGCCGTTGGTGCCGGCCCAGATCGAGACGACCTGCTCCTCGGCCGGGTACGGCGAGTACTGCGGCTGCTTGAGCAGCTCGGTGAGGCGCGCACCGCGGGCCAGCTGACGACGCGAGGCGGCGTCGAGGTCGGACGCGAACATCGCGAACGCCTCCAGCGAGCGGTACTGGGCGAGCTCGAGCTTGAGCGTGCCGGAGACCTTCTTGATGTGCTTCAGCTGCGCGTCGCCACCGACTCGCGAGACCGAGATACCCACGTCGACCGCGGGACGCTGGTTCGCGTTGAACAGGTCGGACTGCAGGAAGATCTGGCCGTCGGTGATCGAGATCACGTTGGTCGGGATGTACGCCGAGACGTCGTTCGCCTTAGTCTCGATGATCGGCAGACCCGTCATCGAACCGGCGCCGAGCTCGTCCGACAGCTTCGCGCAGCGCTCGAGCAGACGCGAGTGCAGGTAGAAGACGTCACCGGGGTACGCCTCGCGGCCCGGCGGGCGACGCAGCAGCAGCGACACGGCGCGGTAGGCCTCGGCCTGCTTCGACAGGTCGTCGAACACGATGAGGACGTGCTTGCCGTCGTACATCCAGTGCTGACCGATTGCCGAACCCGTGTAGGGCGCGAGGTACTTGAAGCCGGCGGGGTCGGACGCGGGGGCCGCGACGATGGTGGTGTACTCCATCGCGCCGGCCTCCTCGAGGGCGCCCTTCACCGAGGCGATGGTCGAGCCCTTCTGACCGATGGCGACGTAGATGCAGCGCACCTGCTTCGTCGGGTCGCCCGACTCCCAGTTCGACTTCTGGTTGATGATCGTGTCGATCGCGATCGCGGTCTTGCCGGTCTGGCGGTCGCCGATGATCAGCTGACGCTGGCCGCGGCCGACCGGGATCATGGCGTCGATCGCCTTGATGCCCGTCTGCATCGGCTCGTGGACCGACTTGCGGGCCATGACGCCGGGAGCCTGGAGCTCGAGGGCGCGGCGGCCCTCGATGCCCGTGATCTCGCCGAGGCCGTCGATCGGGTTGCCGAGCGGGTCGACGACGCGGCCGAGGTAGCCCTCGCCGACGGGGACCGAGAGGACCTCGCCCGTGCGGGTGACCTGCTGGCCCTCTTCGATGCCGGCGAACTCGCCGAGCACGACGACGCCGATCTCGTCCTGGTCGAGGTTCTGGGCGAGGCCCAGAACGCCGTTGCCGAAGCGGACGAGCTCGTTGGCCATGACGCCAGGCAGGCCCTCGACGTGGGCGATGCCGTCTGCCGCGTCGATGACGGTGCCGACCTCGGTCGCCGCGTCGCCGGTGGGCTCGTAGGCGGCGACGAAGTCCTTCAGCGCGTCACGGATGACGTCGGGGCTGATCGTGATGTCTGCCATTGTCTTCCTCTGTCTTTGATGGAGATCGTGTTGTGGGATCCGCGATCCCCAAGTGAGTCCGCCCTGCGGCGGGAAAGTATCGGGTCAGCCGGCGAGCTTCTGGCGCACGTTCGCGAGGCGCGAGGCGATGCTGCCGTCGATGACGTCATCCGCGATCTGCACACGCACCCCGCCGACGACCGAGGGGTCGACGACCTGGCTGATCGTGATCTCGCCGCCGTAGCTGCGCGAGAGCGCGGTGGCCAGACGCTCGGCCTGGGCCGCGGACAGCGGCGCCGCCGTGGTCACCGTCGCGACCGTGCGGCCGCGCTGTGCCGCGACGATCCGGATCGCACGGGCAAGGATGCCGCGCACGCGACGCCCGCGGGGCGACTGCACGAGCGACGACACCACGAGCGAGGTGGCCTCGCTCGTGCGACCGCCGAGCAGCGTCTGCATGAGCGCGCCCTTCGCGGATCCGTCGCCGAGGCGGCTGCCGAGCGCGAGCTCGAGCTCGGAGTTCTCCGCGACGATGCGGGAGACCCGGAACAGCTCGCCCTCGAGGTCGCCCTGGTCGGCCTTGGCGGCCGCCCGGATGGCGAGCTCCTCGATGCCGTCGACCAGCTCGCCCTGCGACGACCACCGCTCGGCGATGGCCGTCGTCAGGAGCGACTGCGCGGTCTGCGACAGGCTGCCGAAGACGCGGGTGACGAGCGCACGGCGCGTCTCGGGCGCGGCAGACGGATCGGCCAGCGCGCCGCTCAGCGCGTGCGAGCCGGCGACGGCACGGGCGGCGGCGAAGAGCTCGCGAGCCGTGTCGAGGTCGACCGTCGCCGCGCCGAGCGCGGAGACGCTCGTCGCGAGCGCCTGAGTGGTCGCGCTGCCCATCAGTTCTTCGCCTTCTCGGAGGCCTCGAGGTCGGCCAGGAAGCGGTCGACGACAGCCGCCGCCTTCTGGTCGTCGCTGAGGGTCTCGCCGATGACGTTGCCGGCGAGGTCGATCGCGAGCGTGCCGACCTCGCTGCGCAGCGTGACGAGCGCCGACTGGCGCTCGGCCTCGATCTGCGTGTGCGCGGTCGCGGTGATGCGCTCAGCCTCAGTGGCGGCGTTGGCCTTCGCCTCGGCCACGATGCGCTTGCCGTCCTCGCGGGCGGCCTCGCGGATGTCACCTGCCTCCTTGCGGGCGTCGGCGAGCTGCTTCGTGTACTCCTCGAGCGCAGCCTCGGCCTGGCGCTGGGCCTCGTCGGCCTTCGCGATGTTGCCCTCGATCGCGGCGGAGCGCTCGTCGAGCATCGCGGTCAAGCGCGGCAGGGCGACCTTCCACACCACGAACAGGATGACGAGGAAGCACACCGCCGACCAGATGATGTCGTACGCCGCCGGCACCAGCGGATTCGGAGTCTCGTGAGACTCCTCCGCGGCAAGCGTGACAAGAGCGTTCAGCATCCTGTCTCCTTACGTGTCAGCAGCGAGTGATCAGTTGTAGCCGAAGATGAAGCCGGTCGCGATGCCGATGAACGCGAGGGCCTCGGTGAAGGCGATACCGATCCACATGAGGACCTGCAGACGACCGGCGAGCTCGGGCTGGCGTGCAACCGACTCGATGGTCTTGCCGACGACGATGCCCACGCCGATGGCCGGGCCGATGGCGGCGAGACCGTAGCCGACCGTCGCGATCGAGCCGTACACGTTGGCGAGAACCGTAGTAGCGTCCACGGATTTTTCCTTTCGGTAAGGCGGTGCGCCGTGTGGCGGACCGTCAGTGCTCTTCCGCAACCGCGAGCTGGATGTAGACCGCGGTGAGGATCGTGAAGACGTAGGCCTGGAGGAATGCCACCAGGACCTCGAACAGGGTGAAGGCGAGACCGAAGGCGAGGGTGCCGACGCCCAGGGGCGTCCACCATCCGCCGGCGGTGAAGAAGAAGAAGTGCGTGGCCGAGAAGAACAGCACGAGCATGAGGTGGCCGACGATCATGTTCATCAGCAGTCGCAGCGTCAGCGTGACGGGGCGGATGATGAACGTCGACAGGAACTCGAGCGGCGTGACGATGATGTACAGCGCCGCGGGCACGCCCGACGGGAACAGCGAGTTCTTGAAGAAGTTGCCGGGGCTCTTCTTGATGCCCGCGTAGATGAACGTGACGTACGAGATGACCGCCAGCAGCAGGGGGACGGCGATGACGCTCGTTCCGGCGATGTTGATGCCGGGGATGATTCCCGTCAGGTTCATGAACAGGATCATGAAGAACATCGTGGTCAGCAGCGGCAGGAAGCGGTTGCCGTCCTTGCGACCGAGGATGTCGTGCGCGATGTTGACGCGGACGAAGTCGAGGCCCATCTCGACGATGCTCTGCAGACGGCCCGGAACGATGCGCATGTTGCGCGTTCCGACGATCAGCAGGATGACGAGGATCGCCGTCGCGAGCAGCTGCGCGGCGTTGATGCGCGTGAACTCGAAGAGCGTTCCCTCGCCGAAGATGGCCGGAGGGAAGAAGTCGAGGATCGACGGCGGGTGGAACCCGCCTTCGGCGTCTTCGGCGGTTGCGACGATCATCGCGGCATGAGTCAACGTGTGGCTCCGGCTTCGTTGCACCGGTGCGGGCACCGGGGAGGGAAGGAAGTCGTCATCTGCCAGGCCCCGGCGTCACCATCGGCTCCGTGGGGCACTCGGCAGGAACCATGTCAGCCTATCAAAGAATCGCGCGCTTCTACGACGCGTCGAAACGACGTCAGCGCGGGGTCGAGCCGCCCTCGTCCGTGCCCGTCTCCCCCGGCAGGGTGACGTCGACGTAGGGCTGGCGCGAGCGGAACATCGCGATCCCGTCGATCGCGAGCGAGGCGAGGACGCTGACCACGAGCGCGACGAAGAAGACGCCCGGGACGATCCACGGCTGGCCGCGCAGCAGCACCAGCGCGACGATGAACAGCACGAGCTTCAGCAGCCAGCCGCCGAGCACGACGCCGAAGAAGATCGGCACATACAGCGGATCGGCGAACCAGCGGTTGGCGACGAGGATGCTCACCGCGGTCAGCAGCATGAACACCGCGGCGATCGCGGCGCCGGCGAACGCGCTGAGCATGCCGTTCGTGCCGGCGATCGCGAATCCGATCGCGCCGCCAGCCACCGCGACGACCGCCGTGGCGATGCCGCCCCAGAGGAGGGCGGTGCGCAGCACCGGCGTGCTGGAGATGGGTCCGGGTTCCGGACGGGACATTCAGGCCTCCTGAGTGGCAGGGGTCGGGTCGGTGGGCGCGTGGGGCGGGCGACGCGTGGGCATCAGGGTGAGCACGAGGCACGCCGCGATGCCGACCACGCCGAAGATCACGCCGAGCCAGTACTCCCCCGGCCAGTTCTCCCGGGTTGCCAGGTACATGATGAGCACGGCGAGCGAGATCACCGCCGTCCACGCGTAGAAGATCAGCACGGCGTCGCGGTCGGAGTGGCCGAGGTCGAGCATCCGGTGGTGGAGGTGCTTTCGATCGGGCGAGAAGGGCGACTTGCCCGCGCCCATGCGCCGGATGACGGCGAGCCCGAAGTCGACGAGCGGCAGCAGCACGACCACGATGGGCACGAGGATCGGCAGGAACGCACCGAGCAGCTGCGAGCGGCCGAGGCCGTCGACCGGGTCGAGCACGGACGGCGGGATCTGCCCGGAAGCCGCGATCGCGCTCGTCGCCATGAGCAGGCCCAGCAGCAGCGCGCCGGAGTCGCCCATGAACATCTTCGCCGGCCGCCAGTTCAGCGGCAGGAATCCCGCGCAGGCGCCGATCATCGCGGCCGCGAGGAACGTCGCGAGGGTCGAGTTCGTGGTCAGGGTGTCGCGGCTCAGGATGTAGGAGTAGACGAAGAAGACGCCGTTCGCGATCAGGCAGACACCCGCGACGAGCGCATCCAGGCCGTCGATGAAGTTGACCGCGTTCATCACGATGACGATCGAGAACATCGTCAGCGTGATGCTCACCCAGCTGGAGACCAGCGTCATCCCGCCGAAGGGAAGCGTGTAGACCTGCAGCCCGCCGCCGACCGCGATGATCCCCGCCGCGAGGAACTGCGCGCCGAGCTTGATCGTCCAGTCGAGATCCCACAGGTCGTCGGCGACGCCGACCAGGACGATCAGCACCGCGGCGCCGAGCACGGCCCACACCGGGCGCGGATCGACCCAGAAGATCTGGAAGAACGGGTTGGATCCCGACACCAGGATCGCCGCGACGATCCCGAGGAACATCGCCACCCCGCCGAGGCGCGGCGTCGGCGTCTTGTGCACGTCGCGCTCCCGGATGCCCGGATAGAGCTTGTACCGCATGCTGAGGCGCCACACCATCCAGGCGAGCGCCGTGGTGAGCGCCGCCGTCAGCAGGATCGTGAAGAGGTACTGCCTCACGCGGGCTCGCCGTCGGGCGTCGCGGTGTCGTGGTCGTGGTGGTCGGCGTCGCCGGCCTCGGGCTCGAGCAGGTCGCCGAGTACCTCGCGCAGCTCATCGCGCGAGATCGCGCCGTCGCGCAGGACCCGCACGCGGGGCTCGTCGTCCCGCGGGCCGACGAGCGCGGTCGCGTCGATGATCGTCGACGCAACCCCGGTGCGGGACGGGCCGTCGTCGAGATAGACCGCGACGCTGTCGCCGAGCATCGCGCGGGCGTCGTCGCCGACCACGGCCGCGGGCTGCCCCGTCAGGTTCGCGCTCGAGACCGCGAGCGGGCCGGTCTCGGACAGCAGCTCGAGAGCGATCCGGTGATCCGGCATGCGCACGGCGACGGTGCCCTTCGTCTCCCCCAGGTCCCACGACAGCGACGGCTGAGCCGGCAGGACGATCGTCAGTCCGCCGGGCCAGAAGCGCTCGACGAGCCGCTCGACCGGCTCCGGGACCTCCTCGACCAGCGCGCGCATGGCATCGACGCCCGACACCAGGACGGGCGGCGGCTGCTGCCGACCGCGCCCCTTGGCGTCGAGCAGACGCTGCACGGCCTGGGCGCTGAACGCATCCGCCGCGACGCCGTACACCGTGTCGGTGGGCATCACGATGAGGTGGCCGCGGCCGATCGCCTGGCGCGCCTGGCGCATGCCGGTCAGCAGCTGGGCCTCGTCACGGCAGTCGAAGAGGGGGGAGGTTGACATGTCTCCTCAATAGTAGAGAGTCCGGTCGATCACTCGCCCGACGCTTCGCGCCGGGACTCGCGATCGAGGGCTGTCGCTTCGCTCCATCCGAACGCAGGGAGCTCGCCTCGGCGAGATGGTCGGCAGTCGCTGCGCTCCACGCTCGCTGCGCTCGCACGTGGGGTGCGGGTCCGCCTCCCGCTTCGCGGGTAGTGCAGGGAACGTGCGCGATCACTCGCCCGACGCTTCGCGCCGGGACTCGGGATCGCGGGCTGTCGCTGCGCTCCATCCGTCGACGGGCGTCGCGTTCTCCAGATGGTTGGCAGTCGCTTCGCTCCACGCTCGCTTCGCTCGCACGCGGGGTGCACGGGGGCTTAATTCCCCCCCCCGGGGCTCGCACCCCTCACTGTTCGTTGAGCGAGCGGAGCGAGTCGAAACGGGCCGAACCTCCCGCGGCGACAAGCCGTGCACCGTCCGGGCCGTTTCGACTCGTCGCTTCGCTCCTCGCTCAACGAGCGGGGTTCCGCGGCGAGGGGGTTACGGGCGAATCGCCGTGGTGGTGCGGTCGCGGAGGGTGAGGTCGGGGTGGGTGGCGGCGGCGCGCCATCCCGCCGCCGTCAGGAGGTCGCGGATCGCGCGGCCCTGCAGCTCGCCGTGCTCGATCACGAGCAGGCCGCCGGGGCGGAGCAGGCGCATGCCCACGTGGCTCAGTTCGCGCACGACGTCGAGGCCGTCCGGTCCGCCGTAGAGGGCGGCATGCGGGTCGTGCAGGCGCACCTCCGGGTCGCGCGGGATGGCGTCATCCGGCACGTAGGGAGGGTTCGAGATCACCACGTCGACGGTGCCGTCGAGCTCGGGGAACGCCACCGCGAGGTCGGCGAAGACAAGCCGCAGGTTGTCGGCGCCGATGCGGCGGGCGTTCTCCTTCGTCCAGACGAATGCGTAGGGCGAGTTCTCGGCGGCGTGGATGCGCGCGTGCGGAACCTCGGTCGCCATCGCCAGCGCGATGGCGCCGCTGCCGGTGCCGAGATCCACGCCGATCGGCTCGGGGACCGGAGCCGCGCGGAGGGCGTCGATCGCGAACTGCGCGACCGACTCGGTCTCGGGGCGGGGAACGAAGACCCCCGGCCCCACGGCCAGCTCGAGGTGGCGGAAGTACGCGACGCCCGTGATGTGCTGAAGCGGCTCGCGGGCCGCGCGCCGTGCGACGAGGTCGTCGAAAGCCGCCGCCTCGTCCGCGCTGAGCTCGTCGCCGCGAATCACGCCGACTTGGACCTCGCCGCGGCTGAGGCCACGCAGGTGCCCGAGCAGCAGCTCGGCGTCGACCTGCGGATCGGGCACGCCCGCGTCGGCGAGGCGGCCCGCCGCGACCTGGAACACGTCGCGCAGCGCGCGGGAGCCGTGCAGCTCTCCGGCAGGGTGCAGGGTCGTCACGTCGTCTCCGTCCGGCCGCTCGTTACGGCGCATAGCGAGACAGCCTAATCCGCACGGGATTCCGCCACCGGGATGCGCCCTCTCCCCGCGGGATGCTCGTTCCGGAATACCACGCGACCTTCGGACATCCGCTCATGTTTCGGCGTGCGACATCCGCGGTCCGGATCGCGGCAGTCCGCAATACGCTGGTGAACGGCGGGGAGGATCCGCCGTCGTCCGGCTCGCCCGCAGCAGCGGGACCCACCCACGAACCAGGAGAACCGCCATGACCGGTGTCCACGCAGACATCACCACCGCGTTCGGAAACACGCCGCTCGTCAAGCTCAACCGCGTCACGGAGGACGCGGCGGCCGAGGTGTACGCGAAGCTCGAGTACTTCAACCCCGGGTCGTCCGTGAAGGACCGCCTCGGCATCGCGATCATCAACGCGGCCGAGGAGTCGGGCGAGCTGAAGCCCGGCGGCACGATCGTCGAGTCGACAAGCGGCAACACCGGCATCGCGCTCGCGCTCGTCGGCGCCGCGCGCGGCTACAAGGTCATCCTCACGATGCCCGCCTCGATGTCGAAGGAGCGTCGGGTGCTGCTGAAGGCCTTCGGCGCCGAGCTTGTGCTCACCGACCCGACCGGCGGCATGAAGCTCGCCCTCGCCGAGGCCGAGAAGATCGTCGCCGAGACGCCGGGCGCCATCCTCGCGAAGCAGTTCGCGAACGAGGCGAACCCCGAGATCCACCGCAGGACCACCGCCGAGGAGATCTGGCGCGACACCGACGGCGAGGTCGACATCTTCGTCGCCGGCATCGGCACGGGCGGCACCATCACCGGCGTCGGCCAGGCCCTCAAGGCCAAGAAGCCCGGCGTGCAGGTCGTCGCCGTCGAGCCCTCCGCCTCTCCCCTGCTGTCGACCGGAACCCCCGGCCCCGCCAAGATCCAGGGCATCGGACCGAACTTCGTGCCGCCGATCCTCGACACCGAGGTCTACGACGAGGTCGTCACGGTCGAGTTCGACGACGCGATCTCGACCTCCCGCGCGCTCGCCGCGGGCGAGGGGATCCTCGCCGGCATCTCGGCGGGCGCGGCCGTGTGGGCCGCCGTCCAGGTCGCCAAGCGCCCCGAGAACGCCGGCAAGAAGGTCGTCGTGATCGTGCCGGACACGGGCGAGCGCTACGTCTCCACGGCCCTGTTCGAGGACCTGCGCGAGGACTGAGCTCACCGGGCACTCGGTAAGCTCATCCCCATGAGACTGAACATCCGCGAGGATGTCGAGGCCGCGCGTCGCCGGGATCCGGCGGCGCGCGGTTTCGTTGAGATCGCCGCGCTGTACCCGGGCCTTCACGCGATCTGGGCGCACCGCGTCAACCACGCGCTGTGGCAGCGGGGCTTCCGCTTCATCGCCCGCGCGGGCTCGCAGGTCACGCGCTGGCTGACCGGGATCGAGATCCACCCGGGAGCGAGGATCGGTCGCCGGTTCTTCATCGATCACGGCATGGGCGTTGTGATCGGCGAGACCGCGGAGATCGGCGACGACGTGATGCTCTATCACGGCGTCACGCTCGGCGGCACCGCCCTGTCGAAGGGCAAGCGGCATCCCACGCTCGGCGACGGCGTCGCGGTCGGCGCGGGGGCGAAGATCCTCGGGCCCGTCACCGTCGGCGCGCACAGCGCAGTCGGCGCGAACGCCGTCGTGACGAAGGACGCACCGCCGTACAGCGTCGTCGTCGGCGTGCCGGCGAAGGCGCGCCCGCGCGGCGACGGTGAGGACACCCGCCGCATCCTGATGGCGCCCGAGTTCTCGATCTGACGTGAGATCCGGTGCGCTCCGGCCCTTTCGCCCCGGCGAACGGGCCGCTTCGCACCGATCCGGAGGAGGCAGCACATGACCGACCTGCACGAGCTCCCGCTGCGCGCCCTCGCGGCCGCACTGCGCGACCGCGAGGTGACGCCGGTCGAGGCGACCGCGTACTTCCTCTCCCGCATCGAGGCGCACGCCGACCTCGGCGCGTTCGCCGAGGTCACCGCCGATGCCGCGCGCGAGCGCGCGGCATCCCTCGGCACCCCCGAGGCGGATCCGCCCGACCTGTGGGGCGTGCCGCTTGCCGACAAGGACCTCACCGCCCGCGCCGGTGTGCCGACCCGGTACGGATCGCGCGTGCACGCGGACAACGTGCCGGATCGCTCGGATCCGCTCGCCCTCGTCCTGGATGACGCGGGCGCGATCAGCCTCGGCAAGACGAGCACGCCGGAGTTCGGGCTGACCGGCTTCACGGAGACGCGGATCGGCCCTCCCGCGCGCGATCCGTGGGACCCCGCCAACGGCGCGGGCGGGTCGAGCGGAGGCGCCGCCGTGGCGGTCGCCGCCGGGCTGCTTCCGGCCGCGCCCGCGTCGGACGGTGGTGGATCGATCCGGATCCCCGCCGCCACCGTGGGTGTCGTGGGCCTGAAGCCCTCCCGCGGGCGCGTGCCCGCGGGGTCCGGCCTCGACTCCCCCGGCGGGCTGGCCGTGGCCGGCGCGATCGGGCGCTCGGCCGATGACACCGCGATGCTGCTCGACGTGCTCGCCGCGGGCCCGCACCCGTACGCCACCAGGGCGCCGGGCGACGGTCCCTTCTCCGAGGCGTCCCGCGTGCTGCCGGGGCAGCTGAAGCTGGGCGTCACGACCACCTCTCCGTGGGCGGAGACCATGGACATTCGCCTCGATCCCGGTCAGAAGGCCGCGCTGGATGAGGCCATCCGGGTCCTGGACGGCGCGGGTCACGCGATCGAGGACGTCCCGTGGGAGCCCACCGGGTACGGCGAGATGTTCATGACGCTGTGGCGCGCGTCGGCGGCCCGCATCGCCGTGCCGGACGAGCGGCTCGGCGAGGTCGAGCCGATCACGGCGTGGCTGATCCGTGAGGGAAGGGCGCTGACCGCCGACCGGCTGCTCACCGCCTACGGCGCCGCCACCGCGTTCGAGCGGCAGACGATCACGGCCTTCGGCGACTTCGACGCGGTGCTCACGCCCGCGCTCGCGCTGCCGCCCCAGCCGATCGGCTGGTTCGCGCAGGACGACCCCGAGCGCAGCTTCGCGCGGCAGTGCGAGTACGCGCCGTACAGCAGCTTCGTCAACGTCGCCGGGCTGCCGGCGATCACGGTGCCGGTGCTGACCGACGGCCATCCGGTGAGCGTGCAGATCATCGGCCGCCCCGGTGGCGAGGCGCTCATCCTGCACCTCGCGGCCCACCTCGAGCGGGCGCGCGGGCCGCTGCCGTGGCCGCCGCTCGAACGCGCGCGCTGACGAACCATCGAAACTGCCCGGGCAGTCGGGGGCGGCGGGCGCGGACGTGCATCACAGCGGGGGTTCGCGTCTCTGACACTGCATGAGCACCATGGAGACCCTCACGGGAGCGATCCCGACGCTCGACACCGACGGCATCCCCGTCCACCTCGTCACGGCTGAGCCCGCGCTGCAGGTGATCGCCGAGGCCGCGGCGCACAACTCTCGCCGCCCGCTCGCCGTCGCGTCGATCAACCTCGACCACCTTCACCACTTCGGGCGGCACACGCATCACGACGGCGCCCCCACCGAGGGCCCGGTCGAGTGGCTGAACCTCATCGACGGCGCCCCGATCGCCGCGCATGCGAAGCGCGAGACCGGGCGTGAGTACCCCAAACTGTCGGGAAGCGACCTCATCGTCGAGGTCCTCGAGCTGGCGGCACAGCGGGGCCTGTCGGTCGCGGTGCTGGGCGGCGACGCCGCGCTCACCGAGCCGCTCCGCGAGCGCCTCGCGACCGGATGGCCGAACGCGCGCTTCGCCGGGCACTGGACGCCGCCGCGCGAGCTGCTGTCATCGCCGGAGGGCGCCGACGCGATCGCGGCGGACATCCGCCGGGCACGCCCCGACATCCTGCTCGTCTGCCTCGGAAAGCCGCGCCAGGAGCAATGGATCGAGCAGTACGGTCCCCAGACCGGAGCGGGCGTGCTGCTGGCGTTCGGCGCCGTCGTCGACTTCCTCGCGGGGCGCGTGTCTCGGGCCCCGCAATGGATCTCGCGCGCCGGCTTCGAGTGGGCATGGCGCCTGCTGCTCGAGCCGCGCCGCCTCGCGAACCGCTACCTCGTGCAGGGCCCGCCGGCGTACCTCGCGCTGCGCCGACCCGCCCCGCCTGTCGCGCGACAGCCGATCCTCGGCGTCCCGCGCCATGCCTGACCCCGGCCGCTTCGCCAGGACGGGGAGGGCCGAGATCGCGGCGATCGTCGTGACCTACGGCAGCCCCGCGCACCTCGAGACGCTGCTCGCGGGGCTCCGCGAGGAGGCGCGGGATGTCGCACTGCGCGTCATCGTGGCCGACAACTCCCCCGACGACACGACGCTGCGCGTGGCGCGGGCGCATCCGGATGTCCTCGCCGTCGCCACCGGCGGCAACCTCGGGTACGCCGGCGGCATCAACTGCGCGCTCGAGCACATCGGCGATTCCGAGGCGGTGCTCATCCTGAACCCGGATCTGCGGGTGCACGCGGGAGCGCTCCGCACCATGCTCGGTCGGCTGCGGGGGGACCCCCGCCGCGGCGCGGTGGTGCCGCGCATCGTCGATGAGCATCGCGCCGCGTGCAGCTCGTCCCCGACGAGCGGGGCGAGCTCGGCGAGACGCCACACGGGATCGGATGTCAGCGATGCGAGGGTCTGCGCGTGCTCGGCGAGGGCCTCGCTGTCATCCGACAGCCGATCCGCGAATGCCGGGGCCGATGCGGCGTCGGCCGCCGCGGCGTCGAGCGTCGTCTCGAAGCGCTCCGCCGCCGCGCGCAGGGCGAGCACCTCGCCGACGGCGAGCGTGCCGCGCACGCCGAGCCAGACGACACAGAGCACGATGAGCGCGGCAAGACCGACCGCCACACGACCCACGATCCGGCGCCATGACTTCGACGGCGGTCCGCCCGCCGCGGGAGTGCTGCCCGTCGTGAGTCGCCGGTTCACATTCGGGGTCGCCGTCGAGCGGTGGCGAACGCGAGTCCGCCCGTGAGCAGTGTCGCCCCCAGGAGGAAGGGCGCCAGGATCTCGGCGCCCGTCGCGGCGAGCCCCGCCCGGTTCACCGGGGGCGCGGGGGATCGTCGGTCAGGCGCGGCCCGACGACGCAGTACGGTGTGGCGGGCGGGTACGAGACGGCGACGCCGGCCTCGGGGTTGACCTCGATCGCCACGGTCGCGCCCTCGCGCGTCCAGCCGAGGTCGTCCTCGCCGAGGTCGACCCATTCGCCGTCCTGCTGGACCCAGCCGGGCCAGTCGACGCCCGCTCCGGGGGAATCGGTCGCGGCGCCGGGCCACAGGATCCTGCCCGAGAGCGTGTCGTCTTCCCTGAGGGAGCCGAGCGGCACCTCGAGGCGCTGCCCGCCCTTCGTGAACACCAGCGACACGTCGCGCGACGTCGACCGATCGTCCGGATCGACGAGGGTGACGTCGTAGACGATCCACGGCGCATCCTGGACGCACTCCGCGTACGCGCTCGTGCTCAGCGAGGGCTCGGCCGGCTGATCGGGTGGATACAACTCGTCCACCCCCGTCACGGTCGACCCGCCCACGGCGAGCATCAGCGCCGCTCCCGCCACCATCGTCTGCAGCATGGCCTCTCCGTCCTTTTCCCCTCCCCCGTAACGAGAGCCCGTCCCGCCTCCTGATACACAGAACCCGAGCGGCGGAGAAGACGCAGATGAAGGGGATCGCGCGCGGCGAGCGAAGCGAGCTACGGGAAGCCCCCATGTGCGAACAAAGTGAGCGTGCCGCGGATGCGGCCAACCAGCGACCCGGACGGAGCGCCAGCGACGTCACATCGAGCGCGAGCGCCGGCGCGAAGCGTCGGGCGAGCGATCGATCAGCGCGCGGCGCGAGCGAAGCGAGCTAAGAGAAGGCCCCCACGTGCGAACGAAGTGAGCGTGCCGCGGATGCGGCCAACCAGCGCGCCCCCGGATGGAGCGAAGCGACAGCCCATCGAGCGCGAGCGCCGGCGCGAAGCGTCGGCCGAGCGATCGATCAGCGCGCGGCGCGAGCGAAGTGAGCCAAAGGGAAGCGCGCGGCGCGAGCGCAGCGAGCCAAAGGAACGCGCGCGGCGCGAGCGAAGCGAGCTAAAGGGCAGCCAGCCGCTCCGCCTCGTCCGCCTCGATGCAGGACTGCAGGATGGGCTCGAGCGCGCCGTCCATGACCTGATCCAGGTTGTACGCCTTGTATCCGGTGCGGTGATCCGCGATGCGGTTCTCGGGGAAGTTGTACGTGCGGATCCGCTCGGAGCGATCCATTCCCCGGATCTGCGACTTCCGGGCGTCGGAGGCCGCGGCGTCGAGCTCCTCCTGCTGCCTGGCCAGGAGGCGCGCGCGCAGCACGCGCAGGGCGGCCTCGCGGTTCTGCAGCTGCGACTTCTCGTTCTGCATCGACACGACGATGCCGGTCGGCACGTGCGTGATGCGCACCGCCGAGTCGGTCGTGTTGACCGACTGGCCGCCGGGGCCGGACGAGCGGAAGACGTCGATCTTCAGATCGTTCTGGTCGATCTGGATCTCCTCGGGCTCGTCCACCTCGGGGAAGACCAGCACGCCGGTCGTCGACGTGTGGATGCGGCCCTGCGACTCGGTCGCGGGCACGCGCTGCACGCGGTGGACGCCGCCCTCGTACTTCAGGTGCGCCCACACTCCCTGTGCGGGGTCGGAGGACGATCCCTTGATCGCGACCTGCACGTCCTTGTAGCCGCCGAGGTCCGACTCGTTGCGGTCGAGCAGCTCGACCTTCCAGCCCTTGGATGCGGCGTACTGCGTGTACATGCGCAGCAGATCGGCGGCGAACAGTGCGCTCTCGGCGCCGCCCTCGCCGGCCTTGATCTCCATGATCACGTCGCGCGCGTCATCCGGATCCCGCGGGATCAGCAGGCGGCGCAGCTTCTCCTGCGCCTGCGCCAGCTTCTCCTCGAGCGCCGGGACCTCGGCGGCGAACGCCTCGTCCTCGCGCGCGAGCTCACGGGCCGCGGCGAGGTCATCCCCCGCCGCGGTCCACGCCTCGTGCGCCTGGACGATGCGGTTCAGCTCGGCGTAGCGCCGGTTGACGCGCCTCGCGCGCGCGGCATCGGCGTGCACGGCGGGGTCGGAGAGCTCCTCCTGCACCCGCCGGTGCTCGTCGATCAGCGCGTCGACGGACTCGAACATCCTGTCCCCGGGAGCGAGGATCAGCGGATGTCGTTCTCGTGGCCGGACGAACGACCACCCACCGACATCTGGGCGTTCTTCATCTGCACGAGGAACTCGACGTTCGAGGACGTCTCCTTGAGCTTGTCGAGCACCGTGCCGAGCGCCTGCTCGGGCGAGAGGCCCGCGAGGGCGCGACGCAGCTTCCAGGTGATCTTGACCTCGTCGCCCGAGAGCAGCATCTCCTCGCGGCGGGTGGACGACGCGTTGACGTCGACGGCCGGGAAGATGCGCTTGTCGGCGAGCTGACGCGACAGGCGCAGCTCCATGTTGCCGGTGCCCTTGAACTCCTCGAAGATGACCTCGTCCATCTTGGATCCGGTCTCGACGAGCGCGGTCGCGAGGATCGTGAGCGATCCGCCGTTCTCGATGTTGCGTGCGGCGCCGAAGAAGCGCTTCGGCGGGTACAGCGCCGACGCGTCCACGCCGCCCGACAGCACACGGCCCGAGGTCGGCGCCGACACGTTGTAAGCGCGGCCGAGGCGGGTGATCGAGTCGAGCAGCACGACGACGTCGCGGCCAAGCTCGACGAGGCGCTTCGCACGCTCGATCGCCAGCTCGGCGACCGTGGTGTGGTCCTCGGCGGGGCGGTCGAAGGTCGAGGCGATGACCTCGCCCTTCACCGTGCGCTGCATGTCGGTGACCTCTTCGGGACGCTCGTCCACGAGCACGACCATGAGGTGCGCCTCGGGGTTGTTCTGCGCGATCGCGTTGGCGATCTGCTGCAGGACGATCGTCTTGCCGGCCTTCGGGGGCGCGACGATGAGGCCGCGCTGGCCCTTGCCGATGGGAGCGACGAGGTCGATGATGCGCTGCGTCAGCTTCTCGGGGGCCGTCTCGAGGCGCAGGCGCTCCTGCGGGTAGAGCGGCGTGAGCTTCGAGAACTCGACGCGGTTCGCGGCGTCCTCGACGGACAGGCCGTTGACCGAGTCGACCTTGACGAGCGCGTTGTACTTCTGGCGGCCCTGCGACTCGTTCTCGCGGGGCTGCTTGATGGCGCCGACGACCGCGTCGCCCTTGCGCAGGTTGTACTTCTTCACCTGGCCGAGCGAGACGTACACGTCCTGCTGGCCGGGGAGGTAGCCCGTGGTGCGCACGAACGCGTAGTTGTCGAGCACGTCGAGGATGCCCGCGATCGGGATGAGGACGTCGTCCTCGTTGATCTCGGTGTCGAACTCGTCGGTCGTCTGGTTGCCGCGACGCTTGTTGCGGTTGCCGCGGGCGTTGCGGCCGCCCTGTGCGTCGTCGTCGGCGTCCTGCGCCTGGGGCTGAGCCTGTGCGGGTGCCTGCGCCTGGCTGTCGCCCTGCGCCTTGCCACCCTGAGCCTGGCCGCCCTGGCCGCCGTTCTCGGCGCGGTCGCCCTTGTTGCGGTTCCGGCTGCGGCTGCGGCTGCGGCTGCGGCGGCCGGTGCCCTCCTGGGAGCCGGCCTCCTGGCCCGCGGCATCCTGCGAGGCGGCATCCTGCGAAGCGGCGTCACCCTCCGTGGCGGCCTCGGCGGCCTCGCCCTCGGCGGGCGCCTCCGGCGTCTCGGACTCGGTGGCCTCGGCCTCGGCGGGCGCGGCGTCCTCGGCGGGCGCCTCGGTCGGCTCGGCCTCGGCCGGCGCCTCGGCGGCGGCCGGCTGCTCCTCGGCGGCGGGCTCCTCGACGGGGGCCTCGACCTTCGCGGCACGCGGGGTGCGCTTGCGGGGGGCGCGCTTGGGCTTCTCGGCGGGCGCCTCGGCCTGCTCGGCCGCGGCCTCCTCGGCCGGCGCTTCTTCCTCCGGCGCGTCCGCTGCCGGGGCCTCGGCGGCCGGGGTGTCGGTCGACTTCGCGCGGCGCGGGGCGCGCTTGCGCGGCGCCTTCGCCGGCGCCGCGGCCTGCGCCTCAGTGGTCTCGGTGACCGCCTCTGCGGCGGTCGTGTCGGTGGCCTCGTCGCCGCTCTGGGTGGCGGCGTCGGGCTGGATCTCGGAGATGGTCTCCACGAGTGCTCCTCCAGTGGAACGTGTCGGTTTCGCCCCCATGCACATGCGACCGCGTGTCAGAACGCGCGTCGGTCGCCCAGGCGCTCGAGAACAGAGTGCTCAGGTGAACAAGCTGCTGGGAGAGCTGGTCGGGGGACCTGTGCGGGGCTTCGCAGATTGCGAAATGGTGGTCAAGAATCGTGCCGATCGGCACCCACCGGGGTTTCCCTCACTGTATCACCTTTGAGGGAGGCGGCCTCGATGAACGAGCTCAGCGCGTGCGCGTCGTCGGCCATCTCGGTCACCCGCTGCGGCGCATCCAGCATCGCGCGCAGCTCCGGCGAGTACTCGAGTTCGAGGCCGAGCGCCTCGCGGATCGTCTCCGCGAACTTCTCCGGCTTCGCCGTCTCCAGCACGAGCATCGGCACGCCGGGCTCGACGTGCTCGCGCGCGACCTTCACGCCGTCCGCGGTGTGCGGATCGATCAGCTCGCCCGTGCCCGCGTGCACCGCGCGGATCGTCGCGATGCGGTCGGTGTGCGTGGAGGTGCCGCTGACGAGGCCGAACTCCTCCTCGAAGCGCGGCTGGTCGGCCGAGAAGTCGAAGCTCCCCTCGGTCGCGAGCCCTCGCCACGCGTCGACGACGCCCGCGGCGTCGCGGCCGACGAGCTCGAAGATGAAGCGCTCGAGGTTCGACGCCTTGGAGATGTCCATCGACGGGCTCGAGGTCGCCAGGGTCTCGGCGGCCGACCGCGGGCGGTAGACGCCGGTGCGGAAGAACTCGTCGAGGACGTTGTTCTCGTTCGTCGCCAGCACGAGACGCCGGATCGGCAGCCCCATCTGCTTCGCGTAGAAACCGGACAGGATGTTGCCGAAGTTACCCGACGGCACCGTGAACGACACCTCGGTCGCTCCCCCGGCATCCGTCTGACGCAGCCAGGCCCAGAAGTAGTAGACGACCTGCGCGGTGATGCGAGCGAGGTTGATGGAGTTGACGGCGCCGAGGTTCTGCGCGCGCTTGAACTCGAGATCGCCGGCGAGCTCCTTGACGAGGTTCTGGCAGTCGTCGAAGACCCCGTCGATCGCGATGTTGTGGATGTTCGCGTCGTCGAGCGAGAACATCTGCGCTCGCTGGAACGCGCTCATCCTGCCGCGCGGCGACAGCATGAACACCGAGATGCGCTCCTTGCCGCGCAGCGCGTGCTCGGCGGCCGATCCGGTGTCTCCCGAGGTCGCACCGAGCACGTTCAGCACGCGGCCCTCGCGCTCGAGGGCGTACTCGAGCACCTGGCCGAGGAACTGCATCGCCATGTCCTTGAACGCCAGCGTGGGCCCCTCGGACAGCCCGACGAGCGTCAGCCCGTCGCCGATCGGCCGCAGCGGCACGACCTCCGCGGGGAACGAGGAGTAGGCCGCGGCGGTCATCCGAGCGAGGTCCTCGCGCGGGATGTCGGTGGCGAACAGCCCCAGCACCTCGGTCGCGAGCTGCGGGTAGGTCAGGGCGCGCCAGCGCTCGAGCGTCTCGCCGTCGACCCGCGGCATGACCGCGGGAACGGCGAGCCCGCCGTCACGGGCGAGGCCCTCGAGCAGCGTCTCGCTGTACGACAGCGGCTCGCCGCCGCCTCGGGTGGAGATGTACTGCACGGCGCTCCTCGTCTCGGAACCGGTGGATGCGGGGCTCGTCGGATCAGGCGACGTCACGATCCGCCTCCAGTCTCACATCGGCGGCAGGTCGGACGGTGCCGCCCAGGAAGTCGACGGCGAGCATCAGCGCCTGCCAGGAGCCGTCGGACACCTCGGCCACCACGGCGGCGGCCTCGAGCCGGCGACCGGGGCCGTCGGCGAGCACCAGCACGGTCGGTCCGGCGCCCGAGACGACGGCGGGGAAGCCGCGCTCGCGCAGGGCGCTCACGAGCGCGAACGTCTCGGGCATCGCCTGGGCGCGCCGCTCCTGGTGGAGCTTGTCCTCGGTCGCCGACAGCAGCAGATCGGGGCTCTGTGTGAGGGCGGCGATCAGCAGCGCCGAACGCGACACGTTGAACACGGCGTCCTCGCGGGACACCTCGGCCTCGAGCACGCTGCGTGCGGCGGAGGTCGACATCGTGCGATCCGGCACGAACACGACCGGCGCGACGCCGCGGTGGACGAGCAGCTTCTTGTGCCGGGGCGCGCCGTTCTCGGTCCACGCGATCGTCAGGCCGCCGAACAGGGCTGGGGCGACGTTGTCGGGGTGGCCCTCGACCTCGGTCGCGAGCCGCAGCAGCGCCGTGTCGTCGAGGTCGACGTCGCCCTCCAGCAGCCCCTTGGCCGCGAGCACTCCCGCCGCGACGGCGGCGCCCGACGAGCCCATCCCCTTGCCGTGCGGGATGCCGTTGCGGGCGACGATCCGGAGGCCGGGAGCGGTGCGTCCGACGGCGTCGAAGCAGTGCCGGATGGTGCGGACGATCAGGTGCGAGTCGTCGCGCGGGATGTCGTCGGCGCCGGTGCCCGTGACCTCGATCTCGAGCTCGCCGGGGGCCAGCGCCGTGACGTCGAGCTCGTCGTAGACGCTGAGGGCGAGGCCGAGCGTGTCGAAGCCCGGGCCGAGGTTGGCGCTCGTCGCGGGGACCCGGACGTGGACCGATCGTCCCGCGGCGGCCACGCTCACTCGCCTTCCACGCGCAGCACCGAGACCACGCGCTCGACGACGTCGCTCTCGGCAAGGCGCGCCACGGTGTCGCTCAGCGCCTGCTCGCGGGCGCGGTGGGTGCCGATCACGATGTGGGCGCGGCCCTCGGCGTCGCTGGACGGGGTCTGCTCGACCGTGGCGACCGAGACGCCGGCCTCGCTCACGATGCCGGAGATCTGCGCCAGCACGCCCGGCTCGTCGGCCACCTCGAGGGTCACCTGGTAGCGCGTCATGATGCGGCCGATGGGCGCCGTGGGAAGGCTCTGGCGCGGCGACTCCCCCACGCCGACGCCGCCCGCGATGTGCCGGCGCGCGGCCGAGACCACGTCGCCCATGATCGCCGACGCGGTCTGGATGCCGCCGGCGCCCGCACCGTAGAACATCAGGTCGCCCGCGGCCGCGGCCTCGACGAACACGGCGTTGTTGCCGCCGTGCACGCTCGCCAGCGGGTGCTCGCGGCTGATCAGCGCCGGGTACACCCGCACCGAGATCGACTCGCCGTCCTCGCCCTCGAGCCGCTCGCACACGGCGAGCAGCTTGATCGTGAAGCCCGCGCGGCGCGCCCCGTCGATCATGTCGGCGGTGATGTTCTCGATCCCCTCGCGGTGCACGTCGTCGAGTGAGACGTGTGTGTGGAACGCGAGGCTCGCGAGGATGGCGGCCTTCTGCGCGGCGTCGTAGCCCTCGAGGTCGAGCGTGGGGTCCGCCTCGAGATAGCCGAGGTCCGTGGCGATGCGCTGCGCCTCCTCGGCCGACAGGCCCTCGCGATCCATCTTGTCCAGGATGAAGTTGGTGCTGCCGTTGACGATGCCGAAGATCCGCTGGATCCGGTCGCCCGCGAGCGAGTCCTTCAGCGGGCGGATGATCGGGATCGCCCCCGCGACGGCCGCCTCGTACGAGACGGACGCGCCGAGCTGGTCGGCCGCGTCGAAGATCTCGGCGCCGTGGGTCGCGAGCAGCGCCTTGTTGCCGGTGACGACATCCGCCCCCGAGTTCAGCGCCGCGAGGATGTGCGTGCGCGCCGGCTCGATGCCGCCCATCAGCTCGATGACGATGTCGGCGCCCACGATCAGGCTCTCGGCATCGGTCGTCAGCAGCTCGCGCGGCAGGTCGACATCCCGCGCCGCATCGACGTCGCGCACCGCGATGCCGGCGAGCTCGAGATCGGCGCCGGCGCGCTCGGAGAGCTCGGACGCCTGCGTGAGCAGCAGGTTCGCGACCTGCGATCCGACGGATCCGGCTCCCAGCAGCGCGACACGGAGTCGGCGGTGATCGATCATGCTTCTCCCTCATCGGCGCCGAGCGGCGCCCGATCGATACCGGCATCGCGCGCGAGCAGATCCTCGATCCGCTCTCCCCGCACGATGATCCGGGCTCGTCCCTGCGTGACCGCCACGACGGGCGGACGCGGCACGTGGTTGTAGTTGCTCGCGAGCGGCGCGCAGTACGCGCCGGTCGCCGGCACCGCGAGCAGGTCGCCCGGCGTGACGTCGGCGGGCAGGTACTCGTGGTCGACGACGATGTCGCCCGACTCGCAGTGGAGCCCGACGACGCGGCTCAGTGCGGGCTCGCCCGTCCCCTCGCGCGACGCGAGGCGCGCGGAGTACTGCGCGCCGTAGAGCGCGGGGCGGGCGTTGTCGCTCATGCCGCCGTCGACGCTCACGTAGCGCCGCTCGGCCGGCGCGTCCGCGTCTCCCGGCGCGGAACCCGTGTCCAGCGACACCGTCTTGACCGTGCCGACCTCGTAGAGCGTGACGCCGGCCGTGCCGACGATCGAGCGCCCGGGCTCGAACGCCAGCACCGGCAGGTCGATGCCGCGCACGGCGCACTCGTCGGCGACCGCGTCGACGATCCCGGCGGCCAGCTCCTCGAGCGGCGTCGGGGTGTCGGCGCGCGTGTAGGCGATGCCGAACCCGCCGCCGAGGTTCAGGATCGGCTCGGGCACGTCGAGCCAGCCGCGCTCGCTGAGCAGCGCGTGGAGCTCGAGCACGCGCGACGCCGACTCGCGGAAGCCGGCCGTGCCGAAGATCTGCGACCCGATGTGGCAGTGAAGGCCCGCGAGGTCGACGAGGGGAAGCTCGTGGATGCGCTCGGCCGCCCGCTCGGCGGCCTTGAGCGTGAAGCCGAACTTCTGGTCCTCGTGCGCCGTGGCGAGGAAGCTGTGCGTCTCGGCGTGCACGCCGCTGTTGACCCGGATGAGCACCGACTGCCGGCGATCCAGGCGCTCGGTGATCACCGCGAGCCGCTCGATCTCGATCTCGGAGTCGACGATGATCGTCCCGACGCCGACCTCGACGGCCCGCTCGAGCTCGAACACGCGCTTGTTGTTCCCGTGGAAGCCGATGCGCGCCGGCGGCACGTCGGCCGCGAGCGCGACGGCGAGCTCGCCGGCCGAGCAGACGTCGACGTTCAGGCCGGCGTCGATCATCCAGCGCGCGACCTCGGTGCTCAGGAACGCCTTGCCGGCGTAGTACACGCGGGCCCGTCCGCCGTGGCGTGCCGCGGCGTCACCGAACGCGGCGAGGGCGCCGCGGGCGCGGGCGCGCACCTCGTCCTCGTCGAGCACGAGCACGGGCGTGCCGAACGTGCGCGTGAGCTCGGGGGCGGGGATCCCCGCCAGCACCAGCGCTCCCTCGTCGTCGCGCTGCGCGGAGGCGGGCCACACTCCGGGGGCGAGGTCGTTCGGGTCGTCCGGCACGGTGAGCCAGGCGGGCGCGAGGGTGGGCGTCACCTCACCGCGCGGGGCAGTTGCATCGTCGAGCACGGATCACCTTCGGGATGGGGTTTTCCGCTGCGCGGAATGCTCACGCGCCGCGGGTGACCCCGAGTCTAGGGCACCCGCGGGAGGCCTCCCGAACCGCCGTGACGCGGCGTGACGGCTCGCGCGAGGGGCCCGTTCGAGGAGACCTGGCGGATTGAGGAGCATCGGCGATCCGGATGTCCTCAGTTGCGGCGATCACCTCGGATCCGGTTGGCAGATTGCCCGGATGCGCGGCCCGTCCGCGACGCTGCCCCGCGAGTCCGAAGCGATCTGCGGTCCCGGAGACCGATCAGGATCCATCCGGCTTCGGATCCGCAGATCGGATCCGCAGACCTCCTTGCGTTCGCCGCGCGTGACGCTCAGAGCGGCAGGACGAACCGGCGCTCGCCGCCCACGCGACGGAAGCCGGCGCGCTTCAGGATGGGAGCCGACGTCGTGATCCGCCCCTTCACGAGGGCGAGCTCGGCGCCCGCCTGCGCCGCGCGGCGCAGCCGCTCGTCGAGCACCGCCCGGTAGAGACCCCGGCCGCGCTGGGACTCCACCGTCGCCGCGCCCCACAGCCGCGCCACGAGGCCAAGCCCGCGCGGGCCCGGCGCGAGCGTCACCCCGCCCGTTGCGGCGGGGACGCCATCGAGGGAGGCGAGGACCCGGAACCCCGTGCCCTCGTCCAGGATGCGGCGCAGCTCGGCGAACTCGGCGCCGAGGCGCTCGCCCAGGGGCGCGTCGCCCCAGACCGCGGCGTTGATGTCGCCGACGGCCGCGAGCTGCTCGCGCGCGTCCACCCCCTCGGCCTGGACGCCGGGCGCCTGCGGCAGCTCGGGGCGTCCCGCCAGCGGCAGCCCGAGGATGTCCAGCACGTCGTCGACCACCGCGCCGCGCGCCTCGAGCTCGGCGGCGAGGTCGGGGGCGTCGTCGTCGCGGACCGCCCACTGCAGGGTCTCGGCCTCCCACCCGCGCGCGACCGACGACGCCTCGTCGATCAGCTCGGCGGCCGGCCGGTCGGAGCGGGTGCGCTCCACGGCGACGCGCCGGGCGAGCCAGGCCGGACGGCGCAGGATCGTCACGTCCCCGTCGACGACCTCGGTGCCATCCGGAAGCCAGAGCCATTCGGCCGCCGCCGCGAGCACGTCGTCATCGGTCCACGCGGAGCTCGTCTGCATACCGCGATGCTAGCCAGCGCGCGGGGCTCAGTCGCAGGTGCCCGGCTGCTGCAGCGCGGGATCGCTCAGCGTGCCCTCGGCGATGTCGGCATCCGCCTCGAGATGATCGCCGACCACGGCGACGGCGGTGATCTCGAAGCCCGCCGGGAGCCGATCGGCGATGCACACGCTCGTCGGCTCGGGAGTGACGCCGATCACGGCGGCGAGCTGGTCGAGCCCGAGGTCGAGCTCGCCGAGCCGCGCCCGGGCCGGCGTCAGCGTCAGCGCGCCCTCGGCGGCCCCCGGGGTGACCGCGAGCTCCACGGGAAGCGGCGTGCCGAGCACCTCGAACTCGTTCGACAGCACGACGTCGGGCTCGGCGAGCGCGACCGCCGCGCCGCTCAGCGCGGGCGGCAGCTCGGACTGAGCGAGCAGCTGCTCGACGGCGGCGTCGTCGAGGCGCAGGTGCGCCGCGCCCGCTCCCCCGGCGGCGCCGTCGCGCACCGGCACGCCCGTGAGCTCGACGTCCGCGTCCACGGTGAGCCCGGCCAGCGGCACGTCCTCGCTCGACAGGTGCACCTCGTCGAGGCGCCCCGCGACCAGCTGCGCCAGCACGATCCCGCCGAGGCCGACCTCGACCGGATGGTCGGCGGGAAGCCCGAGCGCCGCCACGGCGCGCTCGCGCACCTGGTCGCGGACGATCCCGCGCGCGGCGAACTCCCCCGCCACGGCGGCGAGGACGACGAGGATCAGGATGACGACGAGCGCGATCAGGCCGCGCCCGCGGCGCCGCCGAGGCGGGGTGTCGATCGTCGTGGTCGCCACCATCACATGCGCTCTGGCGCGCTCACCCCGAGCAGGTCGAGGCCGTTGCGCAGCACCTGGCCGGTGGCGTCGTTCAGCCACAGGCGGGTGCGGTGAACGGGCTCGACGGGCGCATCGCCCAGCGGCGTCACGCGGCAGTTGTCGTACCAGCGGTGATACAGGCCCGCGAGCTCCTCGAGGTAGCGCGCGACGCGGTGCGGCTCGCGCACCTCGGCGGCGAACGCCACGATGCGCGGGAACTCCTGCAGCGCACCGAGCAGCGCCGCCTCGGTCTCGTGCGTGAGCAGCTCGGGAGCGAACTCGGAGCGGTCGACGCCCGAATCGGCGGCGTTGCGCCCCACGTTGTGCGTGCGGGCGTGCGCGTACTGCACGTAGAACACCGGGTTGTCGTTTGTGCGCTTGCGCAGCAGCTCGGGGTCGAGGTCGAGCGGCGAGTCGGCCGGCGAGCGCTCGAGCGAGTAGCGCAGCGCATCCGTGCCGATCCACTCGATGATGTCGTCCATCTCGATGATGTTCCCCGCGCGCTTCGACAGGCGGGCGCCGTTGATCGAGACCATCTGGCCGATCAGCACCTCGATGTTCTTCTGCGGATCCTCGCCCGCCGCGCCGGCGAGGGCCTTCAGGCGGTGGACGTAGCCGTGGTGGTCGGCGCCCAGCAGGTAGATCTTGTCGGCCCAGCCGCGGTCGCTCTTGCTGAGGTAGTACGCGGCATCCGCGGCGAAGTACGTGTACTCGCCGTTCGAACGGCGGATGACGCGGTCCTTGTCGTCCCCGAAGTCGGTCGTGCGCACCCAGACCGCGCCCTCTTCGTCGAACACGTGGCCCTGCGCGCGGAGGCGGTCGACGGCCTGGTCGATCAGGCTCGGACCCCCGTCGGGGCCCGGGGCGTGCAGCGTGCGCTCGGAGAACCACTCGTCGAACGTCACGTTGAACGCCGCGAGCGAGGCCTTGATCTCGGCGAGCTGCAGCGGGTAGGCGACGTCGCGGGCGACCTCGACCTGCTCGTCGCGCGACAGCGAGAGGAGGTCGGGACGCTCGGCCAGCACCTTGCGGCCGAGCTCGTCGATGTACTCGCCCGAGTAGCCGCCCTCCGGCTTCTCCTCACCGTGGATCGACGCGACGATCGAGGCGCCGAAGCGCTCCATCTGGGCGCCGGCGTCGTTGATGTAGTACTCGCGGGCGACGGTGGCGCCGCTGAACGCGAGCAGGCGCGCGATCGCGTCCCCGAGGGCCGCCCAGCGCGTGTGCGCGATGTGAAGCGGGCCCGTGGGGTTCGCGCTGACGAACTCGACGTTGATCGTGTTGCCCGCCTGCGACTCGTTGCGGCCGTACTGGTCGCCCGCGTCGACGATGGTCTTCGCCAGCGCGCCGGCCGCCCCCGCCTCGAGGCGGATGTTGATGAAGCCGGGGCCCGCGACCTCGACGCTCGCGACGCCCTCGGCGATGGTCAGGCCGTCGGCGATCTCCTGCGCGAGCTCGCGCGGGTTCGTCCCGAGCGGCTTCGCGAGCTTCATCGCGAGGTTCGTCGCCCAGTCGCCGTGGTCGCGGTTGCGGGGGCGCTCGAGGGTCACGTCCGCTGCCGTCAGCTGCAGCGCCTCGTCGGGACGTCGGCGGGCCGCGATCGGCGTGACGACGGCGAGCAGGGCGGAGGCGAGGGCATCGGGAGTCATAGCCCGTCAATCCTACGGCTCGCGCATGGGGCGAACCCGCGAGCCCGCGACCGCCGCTGGGCGGGATGCCGTGCGCCCTGCGGCATCGCCCGTTCAGCCGGATCGCTTACCCTACTTCGCATGGCGTCCGTGACACGTCCCAGTCGCGCCGCCGTCGCCCTGCTCGTGACGGCGGTGGTCGCCGTCCTCGCAGCCGTGGCCGCCGGCGCCCTTCGTCCGTGGGCGGCTCCCGTCGCCGAGGTGCAGCAGGCGTCGGCCGAGCAGTCCGTCATCACGCCGGCCACGATCCGGCTTCCGGAGCAGCCGCGGGTCCTCGTCTTCGGCGACTCCTGGACGTACGGATCGGCGGCGACGCCCATCCACCGCGGCTACGCGTACGTGCTGGCGGAGCTGCTGGGCGGCACGACCGTCGTCGACGGCGGGCGCGGCAGCGGGTATCTGCGTCCCGGCATCGACCGGCCCGACTTCGCGACCCGCATCGCGGCACTCGATCCCTCGGCCGCCTACGACCTCATCGTCATCCAGGGCTCGATCAACGACCGTCACTCGCCGGCGCAGGGCTACGGCGCCGCGGTGAACGCCGCATGGGACGAGCTCGTGCGGATCTACCCCGACACGCCCGTCGTGGTGCTGGGGCCGGCACCGCAGGTGCTGCCGGTCGAGCCGGCCACCGCGCGCATCGACCGTGACCTCGCCTCGCTCGCGGCCGACCGGCAGTGGTGGTACATCTCTCCCATCCGGGATCAGTGGATCACGCCCGAGAACTACGCGACGGTGATCGACACGAGCGAGCTCGGCCGCGACCACCCCTCCGTCGCGGGCCACGCCTATCTGGCGCAGCGGCTCGCGGAGGCCCTGCACGAGATCACGGATCCCGTCACGAGCGTCGAGGCATCCGACGGCGAGGCGGCCGAGCCGGTCGCTCCCGCCCTCCCCTGACGGGCACGGCGGGCGCAGCCGGATCCGGCTGATAACCTTGACCGGTACGCGCCCGTAGCTCAGTGGATAGAGCATTGGCTTCCGGTGCCAAGGGTCGGGGGTTCGAATCCCTTCGGGCGCACACACAGACGGGCCGTCCCCTCGGGACGGCCCGTCTCGCATCCCGGGAGCGACGTGTCCGGGCCGGACACGGAAGAAGGGCCGCACCTGATCGGTGCGGCCCTTCTCGGTTTCAGCGGTCCGAGGCCCGATGCCCTTCTCCCGTCCCAAGGTGGGGCAGGCGCTCAGCCGCCGTCGCCGTTGCCCGGCGTCCCCACGCCGGATCTCCCATTCCCGTTCCCATTCCCATGGGTCTTGTCGCCCGATCCGGCGTGCGCGGGGACGTTTCCCTGCGACGATCCGTTCGGGCCTTGGTCCTGTGCCGCGCCCTGCGGGGCGACGGGCTGCTTCTTGTCGGCCGGCTGCGGCGCCGGGCCTTCGACGGCCGCGCCGTCCTCGGCGACCGTGGTCACAGTGGCCGGCTCGACGGGCGCGGGGTCGGTCGTCTCGGCCGTGACGTCGGCGTCCGCCGTCCGGTCGGGTGTCTCCAGCTGGCGCACGTGCGTCGTGGAGGGCTCGAGCATCGCGGTGACACCCCAGTGTCCGAGGCCGATCACTGCCACGCCGGCGCCCGCGAGGGCGAGGCGTCCGAGCATCGTGCGGCGCGCGTGGCGCCGGCGGCGGTCTCGTGTCCGGAAGGCCGCGCCCTCGATGGGCACGGGGCGCGTCGGCACATCCTCGACCTGCGCGACCGCGGTGGGCACGGGCTCGGCGACGGGCGCTGCGGCTGTGGGCGCTGCGGCGACCGGCACCGCGGCCTGGGCGGTCGCGTCCGCCTCGACCACCGCCGCGTCGGCGGACGTCAGCGCCCGAGCCCGCTCGGCGACCTCGGAGGCCGTCGGTCGCCCGGCGGGATCCGTCGCGGTCATCGCGGTGAGCAGCGACCGCCAGCCGTACCCGAAGCCGGCGGGCACCTCGGGCGGCGTGTGAAGGCGCGCGATCGCCGCCTCGATCGGTGTGGTCTGCGGGAAGGCACGGCGGCCCGTGAGGGCCTCGATCAGCACGAGTCCCAGCGCGTAGATGTCGGAGGCGGGCGACGGCTGCGCGCCGCGCGCCTGCTCGGGCGAGAAATACGCGGCGGTGCCCACGGCCATGCCGGGGGTCGTCATGCGCGCGGCGTCGACCAGGTAGGCGATGCCGAAGTCGGCGAGCATCGCCTGGAAGGGACGTCCGTGCGCCGAGCGGAGCAGCACGTTCGGCGGCTTGATGTCGCGGTGGATGACGCCGGCGGCGTGGACGGCGTCGAGCCCCTCGGCGAGGTCGACTGCGATGTGAGCCACGTGGTGCGGCGCCATGGGCCCTCGGGCGATCGTGTCGGCGAGCGTGCCGCCGTCGACGTACTCGAGCACGAGGTAGCCGGATCCGTCGGGGAGCGTGTCGGCGTCGTAGAGCGTCACGAGAGAGGGGTGGCTGAGCGAGGCGAGAAGTCGCGTCTCCGAGTCGCGCCGCGCGCGATCCACCTGATCCGTCGCCGCGGCGGGGAACAGCTTGATCGCGACGGTGCGGCCGAGGAACTCGTCGGAGGCGCGGTAGACCCGTCCCATTCCGCCTTGTCCGACGAGCTCCTCGAGCCTGTAGCGACCCCCCAGAAGATCACCACCTGCGCCATGACCAGCGGGCACATCCATGGCGGGGATCGCCCCCGACCCCGCCTCGCAGATGTTCGCTGATGTCATGTCTCAAGGATGCCCTGCCCCACGATTTCGCCCGAAAGGCTTGACACCTCGGGATCGGTCGTGCATGCGCGATCCGGGGTGCGCGACGGTCCCGGGAGATCAGCGGCCGACGGCGTAGCCCTGCGCGCCGCGGGGGTTCGCGGCGGCGCCGAGCTGGCCCGATGCCGGGTCGCGGGTCACGGCGGACAGGCGCCCGAGCGCCCAGTCGCCGGCGCGCGTGACGACGTGGCCACGAGACTCGAGCCCCGCGATCACCTCGGCGCCGAGGCGGTCCTCGACCACCGCGCCCCCGGGAGTCCAGGTGCGCGGCCAGAACGAGCCGTGCATCGACGTCGTGTGCAGCGCGGGCGCATCGATCGCCTGCTGCGGCGTGTACCCGCCGACGAGCACCCGCAGCAGCATCAGCAGCTGCCACTGGTCCTGCTGATCTCCGCCGGGCGATCCCAGCGCCATGACGGGGGCGCCGTCGCGCAGCACGAGCGTGGGCGTCAGGGTGGTGCGCGGACGCCTTCCCGGCTGCAGGCGCGACGGCGAGGGCTCGTCGAGCCAGGACATCTGCAGCCGCGTGCCCAGGCAGAAGCCGAGCTCCGGGATCTCGGGCGATGACTGCAGCCAGCCGCCAGACGGCGTCGCCGAGACGATGTTGCCCCAGCGATCGACGACGTCGAGGTGGCACGTGTCGCCACGCGTGACGCCGCGGGCGTCGGTCTCGAGGCCGTCCACCTTCACGGTCGGCTCCCCCACGCCGCCGACGCCCGGTTCGTAGGTCTCGCGCAGCAGAGGAAGGTGCGGTTCCGGCCGTCCCGGCGCCGTTCCCGGACGCACCTCGTGGGAGGCGGCGTCGCCGATCAGCGCCCGGCGCTCCGCCGCGTACTCCTCCGAGAGCAGATGCGCGAGCAGCTCGGGGTCGATGTCCTCGCCGTACCAGGCGTCGCGATCCGCGAGCGCGAGCTTCAGCGCCTCGAGGACCGTGTGCGCGCCGAGTTCGGTGGACGGGTCGAGCCGGGCGTCATCGAAGCCGTCGAGGATCCGCAGCGCCTGCAGCAGCACCGGCCCCTGGCCCCACGGTCCGGTCTTCGCGATCGTGTGGCCGCGGAACTCGATCGAGACCGCCGGCTCGTACGACGCCTCGAACGCGGCGACATCCTGTACCGTGATCACGCCGGCGTGGTCGGCGCCGTCCGAGTGCCGGTGCGGGATGTGCGCGAAGTCCTCCGCCGCGCGGCCGAGGCGCTCCCGCCACAGCGCCCGCGCGGCGTCGATCCCCGCCTCGCGGGCGAGATCCGCCGCGGCCGATGCAAGCTCGCGCAGCAGCCCGCCGTAGGTGCGGGAGAAGACGATCTCGCCCGGCTGCGGGATCCGGCCCTCCGGCATCCAGCGATCCGCCGACGTCGTCCAGTGCTCGCGGAACAGCTGCTCGACCGTGCCGATCGTCGTGCACACGTTGCGCAGGACGGGATGCCCGCCGAGGGCGTAGTCGATCGCGTACTCGAGGACGTCGCCGAGGGCCCAGGTGCCGTGGTCGCGCAGCAGCAGGAGCCAGGCGTCCACCGCCCCGGGCACGGCCGCGGCGAGCGCCCCGGCGCCGGGAACGAGGTCGAGGCCCTCGGCACGGAAGTGCGCGATCGTCGCCGCCGCGGGCGCCGGCCCCTGGCCCATCAGCACCACGGGGGTCGGGTCGTCGGCGGTCGCGAACACCGCCGTCATGTCGCCGCCCGGCCCGTTCAGGTGGGGCTCGACCACGTGCAGCACAAACGCCGCCGCCACGGCCGCATCGAACGCGTTGCCGCCCCGCTCGAGCACCGCCTGGGCGCTCGAGCTCGCCAGCCAGTGGGTCGAGGCGGCCATGCCGAAGCGACCCGAGAGATCCGGGCGGGTGAGGTGCGGGGGTGCGGGCGTGAAGCTCATCCCCTCAGTCAACCAGGGACGCGTCGCCCCGGATCAGACCAGGAACAGCCCGTCGAGCAGGCCGGGATTGTGTCCGTGCACGAGCACGGCGAACACAACCGCGTCGAACAGCAGATGCACCGTCACCACATACGCGAGCGACCGCGTGCGCAGGAAGATGAGGCCCTGCAGCAGCGCGAACGGGATCGTCAGCAGGGGCCCCCACTCCCGGTAGCCGAGCTCCCACAGGAACGAGACGAACACGATCGCCTGCAGCGGATTCGCCGCCGCGTCGGGAAGGTGCCGCCGCAGCAGCGCGAACACCGTGCAGATGAAGAACAGCTCGTCCCAGATCCCGACGGCGCCGACGCCGACGAACAGCCGTGCGATGAGATCCGGGGTGTCGACGACGGGCCAGTTCAGGTACACGCCGCTGGAGATGAAGTAGAACGGCAGGATGAGCCAGCCGAGCGCGAGCACGGCGACGAGCCAGCCCCACTGAAGCCGCCCCCAGCGGCCGCCGCCGCGCCACGGGAACCTGATCGCGTGATCGCGGTACACAAAGCGCGAGATCACGTACGGCACCGCGACGGCCCCGCCGAGCACCAGACCGAAGCGCAGGATCGAGAGGTTGTCGAGCTTCGCCTCGAGCGACATGGAGCTGACGATCAGCAGCCCGGCGGCGATGAGCGACAGGTCGCGCGTGAGGCCGATCTCGCGCCGGATGCCCTCCGGATCCCGACGATCGGCGACGACCGCCCCCGCAAGTCCGGCGAGGAGCAGGATGGCCCCGAGCCACCAGACCCGCAGGACGTAGAACGCCGGCGCCGACAGGCACACAAGCAGCGCGCCGGCGAGGACGAGCGGATCGACGCGCGTCGCGCCGGTGGCGTGCGTGCGGGCCATGTCAGACCCGGGCCACGCGACGGTAGGCGAGGTCGCGGATCTCGCGCCCCTTGTTCAGCCCCTTGCGTTCGAACGCCGTCATAACGCGGCCGTCGAAGCGCGGCGCCCAGTCGCCGTCGAAGGCGCGCTCGAATTCGGGCTCGGCGTCGAGCACCTCGCGCATCTGCAGCGCGTAGTCCTCCCAGTCGGTCGCGAGGCGCAGCACGCCGCCGTCGCGCAGGGCCCGGCCGGCGATCGCGCCGAACCCCTCCTTGACCAGGCGGCGCTTGTTGTGGCGGCTCTTGTGCCACGGGTCGGGGAAGAACACCCAGACCTCGTCCGCGGACGCCTCGGGCAGCAGGGTCTCGAGCACCTCGGGCGCGTTCGCCTCCACGAGGCGCAGGTTCCTCGCCCCGGCGCGGTCGGCGTCGAGCATCGTGCGCGCGAGGCCCGCCCGGAACACCTCGACCGCCAGGAAGTCCCGCTCGGGGTGCGCCGTCGCGGCCGCGACGATCGCGTGTCCCTGGCCGGATCCGATCTCCACCGTCAGAGGGGCCTCGCGGCGGTACACGTCGGCGGGCACGAGGCGCGCGTCCGCGTGGACCGACGTCGAGGCGACATCCCGCGGCACGTCGAAGAGGTAGAAGGGGGCGAGCTCGCTCCACGCGCGCTCCTGGGCCTCCGACATCCGGCCGCTCCGCCGCACGAACGACACGGGCTTCGTGCGGAACGTCGGCGCGGGCTCGGGAAGGTCTTCGGGCATCCCCCAAGCGTAGGCGGCGCGGCTCCGGCACGCCCGCCGGGGCCCTGCCGGGTCGCGCTGCGCTCATCCTGTCCCGCGTTCAGGGGACGCGGGGCGGATGTCCTCTCGTGCGCCCGACACGCGCGCATCCGTCCCGCTCCCCCTGACGGCGGCACCGACCCCGCGCCCGGTGGTCGGTGGCGCCGCCCAGTCGCCGGGTGCTTCGTGAGGCTCAGGTGCCCCACCCGCCCCGTGGATCCGACGACCGAGCGGCCGATCCGACGACTGGGTGCCGTCAGGGCGTCGTGACGAAGTCGATCAGCTCCTCGACGCGGCCGAGCAGCGTCGGCTCGATGTCGCGGAAGGTCGTGACCTTCGACAGGATGTGCTGCCACGCGCGGGCGGTGTCGGCCTGCTCGGCGTGCGGCCAGCCGAGGCGGCGGCAGACGCCCTTCTTCCAGTCCTCGCCCTTCGGCACCTCCGGCCAGGCCCTGATGCCGACCGAGGCCGGCTTGACGCACTGCCAGACGTCGATGAACGGATGCCCGACGATCCGCATGTGCGCGCCGTGCGGTCCCTGCTCGAGCGTGCGGGCGATCCGCTGCTCCTTGGATCCGGGCACGAGGTGATCGACGAGCACGCCGTAGCGGCGGCCGGGGCCGGGCGGCTCGTCGCGCAGCAGGTCGGGAAGCTTGTCGACGCCCTCGAGGAACTCCACCGCGACGCCCTCGACCCGCAGGTCGGCGCCCCACACCTTCTCGACGAGCTCGGCGTCGTGCTTTCCCTCGACGAGGATGCGGTGCGGCAGCGCGACGCGCGCCCGCTGGTCGTCGACGACGAAGGATCCGGATGCCGTGCGACGGCGGCCCTGCGGCTGCGCCTGCGGCACGACGAGCTCGACCGGCTCGCCGTCGATGAGGAAGCCGCGCCCCATCGGGAAGATGCGGCGGCGGCCCTTGAAGTCCTCGAGCTCGACGGTGCCTGCCTCGCGCCGGGTGATCGCGCCGCAGAAGCCGTCGACCGCGACCTCGACGACGAGGTCGATCTCGGCCGGGACCTTCGGCACCTGCTTCGCGCCGCGGGTCTGCCAGCCCTTCGCCAGCACGTCGGTTCCGTATCGGTCGTCCATCCGTCCCAGCCTACGGAGCCGTCGGCGCCACGCCCTGAGCGACGGGCGCGCCGCCTCGCTTCCGCGCAGCGCGAACAGCGCCGCGCCGAACTCCCCTTCTGCACATGCCGCCAGGTGCATAGGATCGTGACCGACGGCCGATCCGATCCCGAGGCTCGGCCTGGAGGGGGTTGCGCGATGCGAGCGCGGGGAACGATGGCGTTGCGCGGGTTCGCCGTGCTGGGGCTCGTGTCGGCGTCGATGCTCGGAGCGCTGCCCGCCTCCGCCGAGGAGCCGGTGGAGCTCGGCTCGGGCTACGTATTCGACGGATCCGACGTCCTCAGCGACGCCGAGGAGGCCGCGGCACAGCAGCGGCTCGAGCAGCTCTCGGCCGACACCGGGCTCGACCTGTGGGTCGTGTACGTCGACACCTTCGAGAACCCCACCGACACGGTGGCGTGGGCGAACGAGACCGCGGTCCTGAATCAGCTCGGCGAGGACCAGTACCTCCTTGCCATCTCGACCGAGGGGCGCGCGCTGTTCATCTCGGCACCGGAGGGCGGCCCCGTCTCGGATGCCCGCCTCGGCCAGATCGAGACGAGCGTCGGTGAGGCGATCGGCACCGACGACTGGGCGGCGGCAGTGGACGCCGCGGCCGAGGGCTTCAGCGACGGCGGAGCAGGCGGCTCGGCACTCCCCTGGGTCATCGGCGGCGCGGTCGGCGTCGCCGCAATCGGCGGCACCGCCTGGGCGCTGACCCGGCGCCGCAAGGGCGAGACCGCCGCACGGGGCAGCGGGCCCGTGATCGCCCCCGAGCTGACGACCGAGGAGATCGCGCGACGCGCGGCGTCGGCACTGGTCGCCACGGACGACGCGGTGCGCGCGAGCGAGCAGGAGCTCGGCTTCGCCGTCGCGCAGTTCGGGACGGAGGCGACGGGCGAGTTCGAGAAGGCGCTGCAGGACGCGAAGACGAACCTCGCGCAGGCGTTCGAGCTCAAGCAGCGCCTCGATGACCACGAGAAGGACTCCGAGCAGGATGTGCGCGCGTGGAACGCCGAGATCATCCGGCTCTGCGAGGCGGCGGCGACGACGCTGGATCAGAAGCAGGCGGCGTTCACCGAGCTGCGCCGCATCGAACAGGACGCTCCGGCGGCCCTCGGCGAGGCGCAGCGCCGACGGGCGGCGGCCGACGGCACGGCGGCGCGTGCGGCGACCGCGCTCGCCGACCTGCAGGGACGCTACTCGCCGGACGCCCTGGCGACCGTCGCCGACAACCCCGCGCAGATCGAGGCGCGACTCGCGTTCGCGGACGAGCAGATCGCCCAGGCCGAGCAGCTCGTGGGTGCCGGAGACGGCGGTGAGGCGGCGGTCGCGATCCGCGCGGCCGAGCAGGCGATCGCGCAGTCGGCGGCGCTCGAGAAGGCCGTGACCGACCTCGGCGCGACGCTCGGGGCCGCCGAGCAGCAGGCGGCGGCGCTCATCGCCGACCTGCAGCAGGACCTCGCACGGGCGCGCACGCTGCCGGCGACCGGGGACGTCACCGCGGCGATCGCCGCGACCGAGCAGGCCGTCGCGCGCGCCTCGGAGAACCTCTCGGGGTCGTCGCGCAGCCCGCAGGGGCTCCTCGCCGCCCTGCAGCAGGCGAACGAGCAGATCGACGGCGTCGTCGGCAACGCGCAGCGCGCCCAGCAGATGCTGGGGCAGACCCTGCTGCAGGCGCGCAGCCAGGTCACCGGGGCCGAGGAGTTCATCGCCTCCCGGCGAGGCGCGGTCGGCGCCGAGGCCCGCACGCGGCTCGCGGAGGCCGGCGCCGAGCTTGCACGCGCGGAGGCCCTGCAGACGGGGGATCCCGCGCAGGCCCTGCAGCGGGCGCAGCGCGCGCTGCAGCTCGCGTCCGAGGCGAGCCGCCTCGCGCAGGCCGACGTGCAGTCGGCCGACTGGGGCGGCGGACTCGGCGGCGGCCTGGGCGGAGGGATGCTCGGCGGCGGAATGCTCGGCGGCGGACGCAGCGGTGGCGGAATGGTCGACGGGCTCGTCGGCGGCCTCATCGGCGGCCTGATCAGCGGCGGCATGGGCGGTGGCTCCTCGCGCTCCGGATCCAGCGGCTGGGGCGGCGGGCTCGGCGGCGGACTCGGCGGAGGCCTCGGC
>NZ_JADGLL010000026.1 GCF_015235415.1 Microbacterium paludicola
CGCTCGCGTGTCCGATCGTTTACTGACAACTTTCGTGAGACGGATCGACCCGTACGGCAGTCACCGCACTCGCGTAATCCCGCATGACGTCCGTCTCACATTCTGACAACTACCGTGAGAAGGGACATCACGAGAGTTGCAAGATTCTCACTCGACCTGCAAGGTGTCTCATCCGACCTGCCATATCTCACGAGAGTTGCTAGGTCCGCGGCGCGCCGTCGTCGTAGTCCGCGACAGCGGAGTAGCTTGCGCAGTAAGTCGGGAGCCGAGCCACCGGAGACCCTGCTGGTGACGCTCCGCGAGGAGGTCTGCGGTGACCAGGACGGCTGCGTGGCTCGACGCGATCGATCAAACGAACGCGCTGGATGCGACCCTTGAATATTCGAGGCGCGGGGTGCCGAGACACGTGACTCCGACGGAGATGGCCGACGCTCGTTTGGAAGAGGGCGACCCGGTACGCCATTTCGTGACCTGGCCGGGCAAGCGGAACTTCGAGGGGCGCCTGTGGCTCGCGTCGACGAGGCAGCACGTGCCGTTCGAGTCGTTCTGGGAGCGTGCGTTCCTCGCGAGCCTTGACCGCGCCGGCTCAGCGCGCGCGGTGGCCAGCCAACCATTGTGGATCCGCTGGCGGGACCCACGTCGCGCGCACGTGCCCGACTACTTCGTGCGCCGGGCGGACGGGCAGGCTGTGCTGGTCGACGTACGGCCCCGCGATCTGATCGAGCCGGAAGACGCAGTGAAGTTCGAGCTGACCAGGAGGCTGGCGTCCGCACTCGGGTGGGAATACCTCCTCTTCGACGCACTGCCCGGTGCGACACAAGCGAACCTGCGATTCCTGCTCCGCTACCGGGACCCCGCCTGGCTGGACGGGGTCGCCGAGGACAAGCTCCCCAAGGAGGGCGCGATGTCACTGGCAGAGTTCGCCCGGCTGTTGGGCGCGTCGACCCGATCAGGGATCGGCGCGGCATACGCGATGATCTGGGCTCGACGGGTGCATGTCGACCTCACGCGCCCACTGTCGATGGCCACGCGCATCCACTTCGGAGATGAGTCATGAACGTCCACCCGGGCGAGATGGTCCGGTGGCGCGGCAGCAGCCACCAGGTTGTCATCGTGGGCGCGACATTCGTCACCCTCCGCCCCGCGGATGGCGAGGACGACATCGAGGTCCTTACTGCCGACCTGCAACGCGATGCTGAGCCGGCGACCGTGCGATCCACGGCCCAGCTCGTCAACTTGAGAGCACTCGATGGTCTGAGCAAAGCTGACCGTCGAGTGGTCGACGTCTGGACGGACGCGCTCGATCAGCTCGACGACATGGTGGCTTCGGGCACCTCGAAGACGGACGCGTACGCGATGACCGCGGCGTACGTGAATACGAGGCTCGGCACCGCGTATTCAGCGTCTAAAGTGCAGCGGCAGCAGAAGGCTCTGCGCGAGCACGGGGTGCCCGGCCTGTTGGATCAGCGCCGGTTCGGGTTGGCGAAGCCGCGGCCGCGCGCCTACGACCCGCGGCTGATCGAGGCGCTCGTCACCGTCCTCGAGGGACAGACCTCGAAGGCCACTGGCACGATGAACCGCGCGATCTGGCTCACACAGTACGAGCTGGATCGCGTCCACGGGCCCGGTGTGGTCCCCATGCCGAGCCGGTCGACGATGTACCGAATCATGGAGGCACTCGAAGACGGGCGACACACCTTCGGTCGAGCACCCACCCGTCGGTCGACAGCCAATCAACCGCGACACACGCACGGCGCAGGCACCGGGATGCGGCCCGGGGAACGAGTGCTGATCGACACCACCCCGATGGAGATCCTCGTCGACTGCGACGGCGAGGCTGTCCGCCCTGACCTCACCATCCTCTTGGACGAGTCCAGCCGCTCCGTACTCGCCGCGGTCGTGACGGTGGGGACCCGCAGCATCGACCTCATCGTGATCCTCGCCCGCGCCCTGGTCCCGTACGCCAGCCGACCAGAAGGGGTGCGCGTGTACCGGCGCACCGTCGCCGAAGCGTGGGTCGGCGACGATGACCTTCTCGCACAACGGTTCGAAGACCACCGCGACGCGCAACCGTACATCTTCCCCGAATCGATCACCACGGATCATGGCGCCACCTACGTCTCCCGACACTTCGTCGACGCCTGCCAGACCCTGGGGATCTCGCTGAACCTCTCGGCCAGCTACACACCCACCCACAAGGCGAAGGTCGAGCGGATGTTCACCACGGTGAAGAACCTGTTCACCCAGTACGCGATCGGGTTCCTCGGTCAAAGCCCCGACATGCGGGGCGATGAGGTCATCCCCGTCGACCAGCTGCTCACCCTCGAGCAACTCCAGGAGCTTCTCGACGACTGGATCGCCGTCGCCGCGAGCCGTTTCACGCGCATCGTGCCGGTCGGCACGCAGCAGGCCCTCGGGTCCCTGTCGTTCGCGATCCATTTGAGCGCGGCGCTGATGCGTGTGGCGGTGCCGGGACTCGGTGACGCAGACCGTGCCGGCATCGTTGCGCACCTGCGTGCGGTGGCGGATGCTGGCGACATGGCAGGGTTCGCGGGCGCAGTGGCGCGCCTTCTGGAGGCGCTCCTGGACCTTGCCCCGGACGGATTCCCCGTCGTGCTACTCCGCGATGCACCGCTTGCGATCGATAGGAACCTTCGTCGCCTCCCCGGAGCCGTCGATGATCTCCTGAATCGTGACACCGCCGCGGACCTGATCGAAGCGGTGTTCGCGGGTGACGATGTTCGTGCGGAGAACGGGGTGCTGGCGTTGCTGCGGGCGGATCGTGCACTATGAGCGCGACACGACGCCCCGGCGCTTCTGACAGCGGTACCGAAGGCGACAGCAAGCGGGCGCGGATCACACGGGAGGTGTTCGCAGCCCTCGCGCGGGGAGACTGGGGCGGGGCGGCGGACCTCGTGGAGATGAACTGGGCGGCGCTCATCGTGCGTGACGTCTCCGTGATCGAGGTGGTCGCTGATGCCATGCCGGAGTCGGTGCGGACGGCGCGACCCGCGTGGGCCGTCGCACGCTCCTACGCGCGCCACCTCCGGCTGGATCCCGCGGTGCGTCCGCTCGTGTTCGCTGATTCCGCCCCCGATCCGCAACCGCATCATTCCCCTGCGGAGCGAGCCGTGCTGTGGACGAGTCGTGCCGCCGGCGCCCGCACGAGCGGCGACATCCTCGCCGCGATCCGCGCTGTGGAGCGTGCGAGAGAGGCCGCGGAACTCGTGGCACGCGAGGATACGGCGGCCGCGCAAGTGCTACCGACCGTGATGTTTCAGTGGATTCAGACCTACGTGCTCGCCGGTCGCTTCGACCAGGCGATGCCGCTGCTCTCGGAAACCTTCGAGCGCGCCGGCGAGGTCGGGAATGCGCGCGCCCAGTTCGATGTGGCCGGAGTGCTCGGCTGGGTGCATTCCCTCAGCGGTCTCGGACGCGTTGCTGACGACTGGCTGGGACAGCAGCGGCGAATCGGCGAGGAACACCCGGGCCTCATATCGCCGTACGTTCACGGGCAGCTGGGCCAGGCGGTGCGCGCATGGGACAGCGTCGACCTGGCAGCCGGGCTCAACCGGATCGAAGGGATCAGTCTCTCCGAGGCCGGGGAGATGTTGCCATTCGTCGCCGGATCCCGAACTCTCATCAAGGCCCGGACCGAACAGACGCCCCCGGTGGCGCTGCTGGGTGAATTCGACACGATCACCGCCGCGTACCCGGCGGCACTGCTCGACTCACCGTTCATCGCGGGCCACAACCGGCTCGTACGCTCGGACATCCTGCGGCTGGCGGGCGATTCGGCGGCGGTGGTGCGGATGTATGCCGACGAGGAGATCGCCGCCGGAACGTTCGATGCGACCGTCCTCGCTCACGCGTATCTCCTGCTCGATGTCCCACACCGCGCACGCGAATACGCACACCGCGCGATGGACGAGCCGAACACGTGGCCCTGCATTCAGCCGATCGGGCATGTGCTGCTCGCCGCGCTGGACCTTCGGGACGGCGCAACATCAGATGCCGCGGCGCATGTCGCCCAGGCGGCGGATATCGGGTTCGAACATGATTCGTTCATGTCGTTCGCGGTCCTCCCGCACGAGGACCTGCGCGGCATCGTCCCACTCGCCGGTGACCGACTCGCCGCTCGCATCGCGCCGATCATGGACAGCGGCCTGCGTCTGCCGCCCCCGCTTCAGAGGCGGGTCACCCTGACCCCGCAGGAGCAACGGGTCATCCACCGACTGGTGCGAGACCTGACCGAGCAGGAGCTGGCCGACGCTCTCGGCATCAGCCGCTCCACTGCACGCGGTCACCTGCAGTCGCTTTACCGGAAGTTCGACGTCAGCGATCGGACCGCGCTGCGGGCCGCCGCCCGTCGCGAGGGATACATGTGAGCGACGGACCGGACTGGGCGTCTGTTCCCGACATCGCGAGCATCACCGCCGACATCTTCCGAGCCCTATCGGAGGCCGACGCCGAGCACGCTCTGCTGCTCGTCGAGACACACTGGCGGGCGCTCGTGCAACACGCGCCGCACGCCGTCCGCGCCGTCACCGCCACCCTCGACCGTGATGACGCGAACCTGCCGCCGCGCTGGCGGACGCTCATCGCCAACACCCGACTGTTCCTCGCGGCACCATCGACCCATGTCGAAGCTCAGGACGACAGCGAACTCAGACGCCATCTGTCAGAACTCACCCATCTCGCGAGAGCGGCACGCGAAGCAGGTGACATCCCCGCCGCACAGATGCACGCGCAGCGAGCCTCAGCCGCATTCCGGCACCTGCCGCCGCCACAGCGCGAACGACTTGGACCAGATCTTCCGCGACACCTCCTGGAATGGGCTCGCATCGCGAGCATCGGCGACATCGGACGCGAGATGCGCGACCTGCTCTCCCTCGCGTACTCGTGGTCCATGTGGTTCGGCGACCATCACACCGCGGTGCTCGCCGCGAGCGAGCTGGCCGCCGCAGACGCACTCGCCGGCCGGACCATCACCGCCCAGTACTGGCGCGACCGGGCGATCACGCTGCACCGCGCCAACACCGGCGACAAGGAGCCGCCCGCATCGGTGAGATTCGCACTCGCGATCGCCGCCTCAGACAGATTCGACGCCACCGCGGCGCTGCAGCACATCCAGTCCAGCGCATCGGTGCCCGCGATCGACCACCCCCTTATGATCGAGGCCTTTCGCACCTTCTGGCGGCTCGAGCTCGCCCGACCGGCCGAGATTCCCGCGATCACCGCCGACATCCTCAACACCATGCGCGAGCACCCGCCGCTCGGAGTCCTCGGCCGCCACGTGAGCACCTTCCTCGCCGCACGTCTGGACCTCGCCCACGGCTACGGGAAACGCGCCATCCGGCGACTCGACCCCTGCGCGGACAGTGCGTTCCAGGCGTGGACCGCGACCTTCCGCGCATCGATCCACCTCCACCTCGGCGACCTCGCGCAAGCCGACCTCGATACCTCGACCAGCCCCGAACGCGCCCGGGAATGGCCGCGCGCCGAGATGGAACGACTCACCATTCGCGCAGCGATCCACCACCGCCGCGGCGAAACCGACCAGGCACGCGCCGCGATCACGAACGTCTTCGCCCTGCTTCGCTCGCACGACCTACCCCGCAGCCTCGGGATCATCCCGCGGCGCGATCTGCGCCAGCTCATCGAGCTCACCGGCGTCCAACCACCCGACGCAGTACGCGACCTGCTCCGTCCGGAACGCGCGGAGCAGGATGCCGACCCCCTCCACCTCACCGAACGTGAACACACCGTCGCGGTACTGGTCGCTGAAAACCCGACCGCGACGATCGCCGCGCTCGCCGAACGGATCGGCGTATCCCGCAACACCTTCAAAGCACAGCTCGCCGCCGTCTACCGCAAGGCGGGCACCTCATCGCGCACCGAGCTGGCGACCATCCTCCGACACGCGTCACTCCTCGGCTAGGCGGTATACACCTAAGGGGTGGGTTAGGCAAGCACTGAAACCGCTCAGTGGTGGGCAGCGCTCCGCATAGCCTCCAGTCGTCGGATCTCGACGCCTGGGGAGGGGTCGCAGTGGGAAACACTCGTGCGCGTTCGCACGCGCAGAAGCCAGCACATCGCGGTCGCCGACGCGGCCGCGCCCTGGCCGCGCTGCTGTCCGCGCTCCTGGTCGTGGTCGGTGTGGTCGCGGCTTCGCCCGCGTACGCGCGCTACGCCGAGGGCGGAGCCGGGCGCTTCCTGACATCGATCGACTGGATCGAATGGGGCACGTCGGGGCAGGTGATCAGCAACGGCGCCGTCGCGACCAGCACGCGCACCATCGACGGTCAGCAGCTCGTCACGCGCTGCACCATCTCGAACGTGTCCGGCGTGGTCACCGCCTACCGGTCGGGCAATTGGCGTGGCGACGGACTCGACGACCTGTACAACATCGGCGGTACCGGCACGAGCAACCAGCTCATCGCGGGCCTCTCCAACCGTGATAACGGCGCACAGGTGCGCTTCGACTTCTCCTGCGCGGCGACCCTCGCCGGGGTCGCGATCCCGCTCGCGGGCCTCGTGGTCGCCGACGCCGAGTCCAGCAACTTCGCCGACGGTCAGAACGAGTACATCACCGTGCGACCGCTCCAGACCACCGCCACGTGGCGGATCATCGACCGCTACCGCACGGCGGCCTGCACCACCTACACGAACGCCGAGCTTGCCACGACCCAGGCGCTTACGATGCGCCCGAGCGGCCGGGAATGCACGTACACGAACACCAGCTGGACCGGCCCGATCGGCGTCGGATTCATGCAGGGAGCCACCAGCGCCAACGTCATCGTGCAGGGCGCCGGCTACAGCGCTGTCGCGCTCGGCGTGGTCCTGTACTCCGACTTCGGTGACGCCCCCGCGTCGTACGGCACTGCCGGTGCGCTCTACGAGCCCGGCTGGACCGGCGGCGGGCTCGTGGCAGGAACCACCACGAACATCTTCGACAGCACCTTCGTCATGGGCTCGCAGACGCAGCCGCTCACTCGCCTCGGCGCGATCGTCGACCCCGACACCGCGCACCGTCCATCCGCCGGCGCGATCGGAGACGACTCCACCCAGCAATCCGACGAGGACGCAATACCGAAACCGGGAACGATCGCGGTCACCCCCGGCAACACGTACACCCAGTCAGGTGTCTCGTGCACCGGTCCCGGATGGGTGACCGGCTGGATCGACTGGAACCGAAACGGCACCTTCGACACAGGCGAGAAGTCCGACGCCCAGCAGTGCACCGGCACCTCGGTGGCGCTCACCTGGACTGTCCCCGCGGACGCCCGGGAATCGCGCGGCACCGACCTGACGTACATGCGGCTGCGGATCGCGGGCACCGCCCCCACATCTCCGACCGGCCTGACCACCTCCGGCGAGGTCGAGGACTACGCGCTGAATGTCACCCTGCCGCAGCTGGCGATCACCAAAACCTCCACCGCGACCGCCGACACCAAGGTGGGCGATGTCGTCACCTACACGGTCACGGCGCGTAACACCACCACCGTGCCGTACACCACGTCCTATCCTGCGCGGGTCGTCGACGACCTGACGAACGTGCTCGACGACGCGACCTACCGCAACGACGCCACTGCCAACAAGCCGGGCACGCTCAGCTACACCGCGCCGCGGCTGTCCTGGCAGGGTGCCCTGGCGGCCGGCGATTCCGTCCAGATCACGTACTCCACGGTGGTGAAGGCCGGAGGCAACGGCACGGTCCGGAACGTGGCCTGGGTTCCCTCCAGCTCCACGCCGGGCCCCACGCCCGCCTGCACGTCCGGCACCGGGACGGACACCGCGACCGGCCAGCCGTGCGCGACCACGCAGTACCTGCTGCCGAAGCTGCAGATCTCGAAAGACACGACCACCACACAGGTCACCAAGGACGGCCAGGAAGTCACCTACCGGGTCACGCTCACCAACCCCGGCCCGGGAAGCTTCACCACCGCCAGCCCCGCCTCGATGAGTGACGACCTCAGCGGCGTTCTGGACGACGCCGAATACGTCACCGCGAAGGCGTCGGCAGGTCCGGCCCCGGTGTTCGACGCGGCAGGCAAGAAGCTGACCTGGCAGGGGCCGCTCACCGCCGGCCAGTCCGTGACGATCGACTACACCGTGCGGTTCGTCGGCGGCGGGGACAACCTGCTGCACAACGTCGCCTGCATCCCGAAAGAGCTGCTCCCGGCAGGGACCACCGACGCGTGCGACACCGTCGACCTGCCCGCCGGCGAACTCACCGCGTGGAAGACCGTCGAGTCCGACACGACGCCCACCACCGCCGGGTCCGTGCTGACCTACACGCTCCACTTCGCCAACGGCGGGCGCGCACCCGTGGACGTGGACATGGTCGACGACCTCACCCATGTGCTCGACGACGCCGACGTCACCCGGGCGGCGCAGGCCAGCAGCACGGCGCTGACCGTCACCGGCCCGACGTCGAACCGCCTGGCGATCAAGGGAACCATCCCGGTCGGTGAGACCGTGACGGTCACCTACCAGGTCACCGTCAAAGCCGCTGACCGCGGCGACGACGTCGCGGCGAACTTCCTGCTGAAGCCCGGCGCCCCCACGCCGCCCAGCACGGAGTGCGTGCCGGAGGACCCGGACGCCCCCACCTGCACGGTCACGCCGATCGACCCGACCCCCGGATCGCTCACGTGGATGAAGGCCGTCGCTGGGACGGTCACCACCGACAACCCGGAGGGCAGCCTCGTCGGCGGGTCGGTGTGGGAGCTGACAGGCCCCGGATACCCGGCCGGCGCCCCGCTGGTGATCGACGACCCCGACCAGGACGGCCGATTCAGCGTCACCGGGCTCGCCGTCGGCGACTACACCCTCACCGAGGTGACCCCGCCGCCCGGCTACCGCATCACCGAAGCCAGCGAACCCATCACGGTCACCATCACCAAGACCGCGCTCCACATCGACCTCGGATCGATCGAGAACGCGCAGCGCACTCTCACACTGCCCATCGCCGGTGGGCCCGGCACCGCGCTCTACCTCGCCGGGGGCGGCCTCGTGATCACCCTCGCACTCCTGCTGTGGCTCGTGCCCCGCCTGCGCCGCCGCACCCTGACTCACTCCTGAGAACACCATCCACACACCGACAACGGGGAGGAAACCAATGTCCACGATCCACTCGCGAGGCGCCCTACGGCGCATCGCCTCGGGAGCCGCAGCCATCGCGCTCGGACTCACCGCCGCCATCGCCGCCACGGCCCCTGCCAGCGCCGCCACCGGCAACATCGACCCGGATGCGCCGGTCAGCCTCACGCTGCACAAGTACGTCCAGCCCGACAGCGGCGACCTCGGCCCGAACGACGGCACCGAGATCACCGACCCCGCCGGCACCCCGCTCGCCGGCGTCGAGTTCACGATCGTCCGGATCACGAACATCGACCTGCTCACCAACGAGGGCTGGGCGACACTCGACCCCGACGGCGTCGCGAACTCGGGCGACGAGCTCACCGCGGCCGACGTGCTCGCCGACCCGGCGACGTACACGCAGGGCACCGAGGTCGTCGGAGTCACCGACGCCAACGGTGTGATCGTGTGGGACGACGCTGTGCTCGACGGCGTCGGCGTCTACCTGGTGCAGGAGACCGACCCGGGCGCCAACTCCATCGTGCAGCCCGCGCTGCCGTTCCTGGTGACGCTGCCACTGGCCGACGGCGCCGGCCAGTGGAACTACGACCCGCACGTGTACCCGAAGAACGCGGTCCTTGACCAGCCGGTCAAGACCGCTGAGGACGGGACGGCGTTCGAGCTCGGCGACAGCGTCGACTGGCGCGTGTCCTCGGCGGTGCCGAACCTGCCGGAAGGCACCGACTACACCCAGTACGCCATCGGTGAGCGCTTCGACACCCGCCTCGACTACACCGGCGTGACCGTGTCCCTGGTCGACGGCACCACGACCGCGCTCGTCGAGGGCACCGACTACAAGGTGATCACCGCGACGGGTGCGAACGGCGAGGACATCGTCCGCGTCGACTTCCTGCAGGCCGGTCTCGACAAGCTCGACGCCGCGTCCTCGACCGCCACGGTCGAGACCGTGTTCACCACCACGGTGACGGCTGTCGGCGACGGCAACATCACCAACGTCGCCTACGTGTACGTCAACGACGACACCACCGGCAACCCGTCCAACGAGGCCGACACGCAGTGGGCGGACCTGTGGATCTACAAGTACGCCGAGGACTCGCCCGCCGTGGTCGAGAACGCCGACGGCACCGTGACGGTGCCCGCGGGCGCGAAGCTGCTCAGCGGCGCCGAGTTCGCGATCTACAACGTCGATCCCGCGGCCAATCCCGACGCGGCCCCGATCGAGACGATCGTGACCGACGCGGACGGTATCGCGAAGATCTCGCTGAAGGTCGGCACGTACTGGGTGAAGGAGACCAAGGCTCCCGCCGGGTACCAGCTCGACGAGACCGTCCGCGAGGTCACCCTCGTCGACGGGCAGGCCGTCGAGCGTACTGACGCGAACGACACGACCGGTCAGCTGGAGATCGCCAAGGCGAACGAGCAGGTTCCCGCCTACATGCTGCCCCTCACCGGAGGCAACGGCACGCTGCTGTTCACCCTCGGCGGCATCGGCATGGTCGTCATCGCCGCCGGTGCGCTGCTGATCATCAACCGTCGCCGCCGCGCGGTGGCGACGGCCATGACTCAGGAGACCGTGCTCTCCTGACCCCCCGGTGCCCGCGCCCTCGCAAGCGGGCACCACCTCCCCACAGGGCCCGTGTCGTCGATTCGGGGGAACCGACGACACGGGCCCACCTCTGCCCAGGAGGTCACCATGACGCAGGTAGTCGCATCCCCTGCCGCCAATGCGGTGAAGGTCCGACACGTCACCCAAGACGGCACGGCCGCTGAGACCAAAGCGTGGCGACGCCAGCAGGCGGCGCTCGCGACCATCGCATTGGCCGGCATCGGGCTTCTCCTCTACCCCGGCGCGGCAGCCTGGTTCTCCGATGTCACGGCACACGGGCAGGTGACGGCGCAGAGCGCCCGCATCGCCGAACTCGACCCCGACGCGACCGCGGCGGCCCTCGAAGCCGCCGAGGAATACAACGCGACCTCCGCGCGCGGACTGATCATCGACCCGTTCAGCAACACCCCCGGAGCGGGCGACGTCCCGCTAGATGACGCCGCGACCGACTACCTCGGGCAACTCTCCCTCGACCCGGCCGGGATCATTTCCCGCATCACCATCCCCGCGATCGATGCCGACCTGCCCGTCTACCACGGCTCCACCGACGAAACCTTGAAGAGGGGCATCGGGCACCTCTACGGATCCTCACTGCCCGTCGGCGGCCCCGGCACGCACGCCATCCTCACCGGCCACTCAGGCCTTCCCGAGGCGCGCTTCTTCACCGATCTCGCCAGCCTGCGGCCCGGCGACCTCATCCGCGTCACCACCCTCGGACGCGACCTCTACTACGAAGTCACCGGCAGCGACACCGTCGACCCGACCGACATCGCGAACCTCCACATCGTCCCCGGCCAGGACCTCCTCACGCTCGTCACCTGCACCCCGATCGGCATCAACACCCACAGGCTCACCGTCCACGCCACCCGCGTCGACCCGCCCGCGGACGAGGTCCGCGCACTCGAACAAACCGGCACCCCGTTCCCCTGGTGGATGATCGGCGCCGGCGCCGCACTGACCGGCTGGACCCTCGCCCTGATCCTCATCCACCGACACCGCCCGAACAACACCGCCACAACGTGCCCAGCCATCCATGACCGCCGAAATCATCTCCGATAAGCCTGACGCGCAACCGCGTCCCGCCCGGTACCGCATCCCGCGACGGCTCCCGCGCCCCTCCAGCGGCGTCGACGTGCTCGCCGCGGTCCTCGCGTTGCTCGGAATCCGTCTGCTGCTGCTCGGCGGGGCCGGGCTGCTGCCGGCAGTGCTCGCCATCACCGTGAGCCTGTACGGTCGCAACCTCCCGTCGGTTGACCCGAAGACGCTCCGCGCGACGGCCGCCGTCGCCACCGTCATCGCCATCGCCAATGTCGTCGTGATCGTCTGGCAGCTCGCCCAGGCCGCGCGCTGGGTCGACGCGCTGTTCGCCGCCGTCGGGACCCGCGCATGACCGCCGCACCGCCATCGCGAACCCGCCGAGAAGCCCGTGCCCGACGCCGAGTTCGACGCCTCATCACCGTTGCCCTGATCGCGGCGCTCGTCACCGGCCTCGCCATCGGGATCAGCGCATGGCTCTGGCCCGACCAGGTCGGAGAGGCGTATGGCGACGCCCAAATCGCCATCGGTCGATGGCGCATCGCCGCGATCGGCGAGGTCCCCCACGCCGTCCTGGGCGCATCCGGCACCGAGCAGGAACTCGACCGCTGTGACGGCACATTCACCGAGATGCTCCCCTACGAACGCGACGACGTGCCACCAGTCTGGGCCGCCCACAACAACTGCGGCGGCGACGTCATCCTCCCCCTTGAGATCGGCGACCAGATCGACCTCGAACGGGACGGCGAGACAACCCACTACCGCGTCATCGACATCCGTCACACACCCAAGGTCTGGGCCACAACCGAAGGCCTCATCGGCATCGCCGGCGACCTCGCCCTGCAATCCTGCTTCTACGGCGACCGCACCGCCCCAATGAAGTTCGTCGGGCTCGAACTCATCGAAGCGTCCTGATTGCGCGACCGTTCTCGTAGATTCAGCGAGGTGTGAGATCGCTCCTTGTTGAGAGCGTCGCACAGCAGACACCGCGGTGCTGCCTCCCGCCCGTGGTGCGTTCTTCACGGCCGAGCGCGATCGTCGAGTCGGCACTTCGTGGGCGACGCATGACAGGTGAAGCGCCCTGGCTTCGGCGGAGGCTCCGGCCCAGAGGGGATCAGATGCCGGAAGGCGAGCACCTCGACCCTTCGTGCGAGGCGTGAAGCTCCACGCGCGTGTCCGCGAGAATCCTTACTTGGCTCTCTACGTGCACTCGTGCCCGCGATGACCGCCGGCGGCGGCGCGATGGAGCAAGCCTCGGCATCCAAGCTGCTGTCGGCTGCCGTGCTCGAGGCCGCGAAGTTCAATGAGGGGGCGGTCCAGCGTGCCAACCATCGGTCGCCCCGCGGGGAGTCGACGCTTGGGCGTGCATTCGCGCGACGCCGTCCTGCAGGCTGAGTACGCAGTCCTACGTGCGGCCGACCACGCCCGGGCGTGAGGAACGAACTGGTGACAGGTGTGGTTTAGGCCGCGAGGGTGAGCGGCTCGGCCAGCTTGGACTCGAACTCGATGGGGGTCAAGCCGCCGAGGGAGTCCTGGGCTCGTTGCCGGTGATACTTCCGCTCGATCCAGACGACGATGGCGAGCCGCAGATCCTGCCGGGTGGTCCACCGCTGCTGGTTGAGGACGTTGGTCTGCAGGAGCGACCAGAAGCTCTCCATAGCTGCGTTGTCGCCCGCGGCGCCGACTCGGCCCATCGAACCGACCATGTCGTGCCGGCGCAGTTCCCGGGCCATGGCGCGGCTTCGAAACTGGCTGCCCCTGTGGGCATGCAAGATGCATCCGGCGACATCGCCGCGGCGGGCGACGGCGTTGCGGAGTGCGTCGACCGCGAGCTTCGAGGTCATCCGGTCGCTGATCGAGTACCCCACGATCCGGTTTGAGAAGACGTCTTTGATCGCGCAGCAGTAAAGCTTGCCTTCGGTCGTCGTGCGGTGCTCGGTGATGTCGGTGAGCCAGACCCGGTTCGGGGCATCGGCCCGGAAGACGCGTTGCACGTGGTCGTCGAACACGGGTGGGCCGGCCTTCTTGCCCTTCCCGCGCCGGCGGCGTTGCGCGGAGGAGAGGATCCCAGCCTGCGAGCACAGCTTCCACGCCGTCCGGCGACTCATCCGCCACCCTGCGCGGCGTGCTTCGTCAGCGAGGTATCGGTAACCGAACGTCGGGTCGTCCTCATGCGCGTCGTGGAGGGCGTTGATCCGATACGCGCGGAGGACGTCCGCGTCGCGGATCGGGTCATTGCGCCACCGGTAGTAGGGCTGTCTTGCGAGCTTCAGGACCCGGCACGACACCGTGACGGGGATCCCCGCCTCGGCGAGCTCGGCAACGAGCGGGTACGTCATTTTGGGGAGCCACCCAGTTTCAGGTTCGCCTGCGACAGATATGCCGCTGCCTTCCTGAGGACTTCGTTCTCCTGCTCGAGGAGACGGTTACGGCGGCGCAGCTCTCGCATCTCGGCGGCCTCGTCTGCCGTCTGACCGGGACGCTTGCCTTCCTCGACATCTGCTTGGCGGAGCCAGTTCTGCAGCGTCGCCTCGCTGACTCCGAAGTCAGTGGCGATCTGCTTGATGGTGACGCCGCTCTCACGGCGGCGGGCGACCGCGACGACGTCTTCGCGGAACTCTCTCGGATAGGGACCGGGCATGATGACATCCTTCCCGCCAGCGCCTCCCGGCACTAACGATCAGTTGTCACCGATCCGTTCCTCACGCCCGTACCCTTTTAGCTGATGTTCCACACAGCTGACGTCTACTGGTCCGCCGCGCAGATCCTTTTCTGGGGTGGCATCGTTCTACTCGTCGCCCGACTGGCCTGCCGAGCTCGGAACCGCTAGGCGCCATAGCCACGCAGGGCTCCTGCTCCCATGGGTACGCGGGATCCGCGTTGCATGATGAGCGTTCTGACCTCAAGCCGATCACTGGATCGCCCGCCCCACTTGCGGACGCCTGGAACGAAGCTGCCCGACGCTGATGCCAACGGGGCGGGACGCCCGGGGCGCTGCTCGCGGCGTATGGGCCCGGACGATGTCAACTCCCTCATCAACGGACCCACGCAACTCGTCGCAACTCTGGTGAGACGAAGCGAGTGACTCGGGCCGACTCGGTGCCGCGAGTCTTCGGTCTCAGTTCGTGACAACTCCCGTGAGAACGGACAATCCGGCGGGCCTCCAGGGAGCCTCGCGGCCGGTTACTCGTCCTGGTCGTCGCCGTCCACGACCTCGACGTTCTCGAGCTCGAGGTCCTCGCCGAGCTGCACAAGAACGCGGGCGGTGGGGAACTGCTTCTCGGCCCTGAAGGACAGCAGCGACGCGTCCGCGAACACGACGACCGAGACGATCTCGAGGTCGTCGCGCAGGTCGACGTCCTCGACGAGCTCCTCCTCGTCGTCCTCGACGACGGCATCCTCGATCTCGGCCGCGACCTCCTCGATCAGCGCCGTCCAGCGCGTGGCGCTGATCTCCAGCAGCTGGGTCGTCGCGGCGGCGAGCGGTTCGGGATCCGGATCGGGCACGTCCTCGAGCTCCGGATCGATCGTCACGGTGACGACGGCATCCGGACCCACGAGCCGGGCCCGGCCGTGAACCATGTCGTCCTCGATCACGGGATCGTCGACCAATCCGCTGTCGGAGATCCGGGCGAGAAGGGTTTCCAGGAGAGCGTCGGTCACGCCGACATTCTGCCCGCTGGAGCCCCGAACTCCTAGGGCCCCCTGCGGAGATCGGATCAGACTCCCTGCTGCGGCGGTTTCGCCAGTCCGTGGCGTCCGGGCTCATCCGGCTCCGCGGCGGTGTCGGGTGAGACGGGAGAACCGCCGCTCGGCCTCTCGGCACCGGGATAGGCGGGCTGCTCCGTCTCGATCCCCTCCTCGCGCTCGTCCTCGGGCGGCAGGTGGTCCAGGGGCTTCTTTGCGTCGTTGCGATTGCTCATGTCCCCCAGGCTCCGACATCCGAGGGTCCCCGGGGAGGGGGTTGCGACGGTGCCCGCCTCGTGTTCCGGATGCCTGCCCCGGCTCGCCGACCCCGGGCATGATGGTCGGGTGAGACGTCGCACAGGTGAGGAGACTCGGCAGCTGCTGCTGTCGATCGGTCTCGACATGCTGTTCGAACGGGGAGCGGCAATCGGTGTGGAGCACATCCGCCTGCAGGAGGTGCTGCGCCGCGCGGGGCTCACCACGGGCGCCGCGTACCGGCTGTGGGCCGACCAGACCGAGTACCAGCACGATCTCGCGCTCGCGATGCTCCGGCTGCGGTTCGCCGATCCGATCGAGAACGCGACCGCGGCGGTCGAGCAGCTGATGGAGGACGGCGCCGACGTGGACACGATCATCCGCGCCGCCTCGGGGACGCACGCGCTCGACTCGGAGCGGCGCGGCGAGGGGCGCGGCAGTCGCGACACCGAGGCGTTCCTGCTCGCGCTCGCGCTGCGGGCCTCCGGGGCCACGACCCCCGAGCTGCGCGCGGCGAGTCGCGAGCGGCATGAGGAGTCGGTCGAGGGCTTCAGTCGCTTCTATGAGCGGCTGATGAAGGCCTACGGCTACCGGATGAAGACGCCGTACACGGTGCGCGACTTCACCGAGGCGATGGCGGCGCTGGGGGAGGGCTTCGCGATCCATGCGCTCGAGGGGATCGAGCATCCCCGCCTCGACATCGCGGTGGACGACGAGGCGCCGACCGGCCGCTGGAGCCTGTTCGGCCTCGCGGTGCGGGCCCTCGCCGCCCGATTTATGACGCGCGATGTGCCGACCACGTCCGACGAGTCGCCGGAGGCGACGGCCGCGGACGACTCGAACGCGGAAACACCGGCGGCCCCGAGGTCTGGCGCCGATGACGCGGACTCCCGGGGCCGCAGGGCCCCCCTCCGGTCCCCCTCGCGCTGAGCGGAGCGAGCCGCGATCAGGCGAGGACGGTGTCGAGCCCGCAGAGCAGGCTCCGAACCATCCTGGACGAATTCTTGGAGCCAGGCCAAGAAAGATAAGTTGTTTCTCCTCGCGCACGGATCCGCCGGGGGAGCGGATTCACCGGGCGGGCGGATCAGCCGACCAGGCGGTCGTGGAGCCGGTGCTGGCGGGCGACCGCGGCGACCGCGGACGCCGCGTCACCGCGCTCCAGCGCATCGCGAAGCTCGTCCAGCGTCTCCCGCACGTCCCGGCGATGCTCGTCGTCCTCGGCGAGGTGCGCGAGGTTCCGCTGGATCGCGATCTCGATGTCGGCGAGCATCGCGATCATGAAGCCGTTGCTGGTGAGGCGAGCGAACTCCCGGTAGAGCGGCCGCGTCGCGACGACGGCCGGGCCGCCGGAGATGACCGCCTTGGTCGCGCCCCGGATGATCCGGGTGAGCTCGCGGCGATCGCCCGGGGTCAGCAACGGCATCGCGAGCGCCACGATCGACGTCGCAAGCCCGCCGGCGAACTCGAGCGTCTCCCGAGCGAGCCGCGGCGTCACGCGGGAGACGCGGGTGTACCGACTGGCGGAGACCTCGATCACGCCGATGCGGGCGAGCCGCTGCAGCGCCTCGCGCACGGGCATGCGCGACACCTCGAGCCGCTTCGCGAGTTCGCCGTCCCGGATCATGGATCCCGGCGCGAGCGTCCCGTCGAGGATCGCGTCCCTCACGCGCTCGAAGACGGCATCGGACAGGCGGGCGGGCCCGCCGTCCCCGGAGGAATCGAGTGCCTCCAGGAGAAGGCCACCTCGAGCACCGCCGCTCGGCGCTGCCGCCCGCTCGCGCTCATCCTGCGCATCTGACTCCGGAAGAACCGGCATCTCTCACCCCACGTAGACAAGTCCGGTCGCGACGGCAGCTCGGCGACGAGCATTGCGGCGAACGGATTCCACCCGGGGGAGGGCACGGCGAGTATATCCGAACCGCGTTTCGCGGCGGGGAACAGGACGTCGCTCGCGCCGCCCCGGGCCCGCGGTCAGCGCGCGCGGCGGCGCCAGAACCGCCGCGGTGGGCGCTCGGCGACCTCGCGCTCGGCGGCCTGCCGCGCCGCCTCGCGCCGCTGCTCGCGACGCTCCGCCCAGGCGGCGATCTCGGCCTCGACGTCGCGCGTCGGGGTGACGACCGGGGGCCCGCCGAGCAGCTGCAGCCGCGCGTGCCGGACGCGGGCGTTGAAGTCCTCGAGCGCGTCGCGCACATCCTGCTCGCGGGTCAGGCGGTCGAGCCGCTCCTCGAGCTCCGCGCTCTCGACCCGCAGCGCCAGGGCGGGCGGTCCGAGCCCGCGCAGGTTCTCGGTCTCGATCTTGCGGCGGATCCACCAGTCGGGATCGTGGCTCTCGCCGAGCCCGGCGAGCGGCTTTCCCGCGCCGGGCAGGTTCTCGAACTCGCCGCGGCGGATCGCATGCTGGATCGCCTGCTCGACGACCGCGGCTCGCTCCTCGGGCGTCGACCACGTGCCGCTCTGCTGCTCGTCCTCGGCGGCATCCGGTCCGTTGTCGCGCGCGATCCGATAGCGGGCGGCCTCATGCCGGGGATCGCTCATCGCACCTCCCGGAAGAACTCGGTCCTTCAAGGCTATGCCCGCGTGCGGGAACGAGCGCCGACCGCGACCTCCACCGCACAGGGTCAGTCGAAGCTGAGCGGATTCCACTCGCCGGGGCGCTCGAGCTGCGCGTAGCGCACGTCCGACGATTCAGGGCCGATCTCGGCGACGCACGCGAGCAGCGACACCGTCGGGTAGCCGTGGGCGTGATTGTCGCGGATGATCGCGCGATCGTCCGCGGGATCGAGGGCCGCGCTCTCGGCAAGCACCCGCAGCCAGGGCTCCCACCACTCGTCGCCCTCGGCGCCGGCCTCCTCGAAGCGGCGGTGCCACGCGGCGATGCGCGGAGTCTCGAGGTCGTCGACGTCGTCGTGCGCGAGCATGTGCGTGCCGGGGCTCAGCACCTGGTGGCGCAGCTCGACGCCGTCCCACGACGTCACCGCGACGTCGCGCCCGTCGACCTCGACGAGGTTGAAGCCGAGGGTCCGTGGCGTCCCCGACGGTGATGCGCCGCCGACCGAGGCGAGCACGATCCCGCCGCGCGACTCCAGCTCCTCCGGACGCACGCCCTCCGGATGCCCCGCCCGGTTCAGCAGCACGGCGAGCCGCGGTCCCTGCGCCGCGAGCCACGCACCGCCGGCGAGCCGATCCTGCACCCCGGTGAGCCCCGGCCGATCGGGCCACCACTCGCCGAGCGGATTCCACGGCCGCTGCGGATCCTCATCCCGCACCGCCAGCAGGCGCACCGGATCGGCGGAGGACACGGGGACGCGAACGATCACGGTGCACATTCTTTTCTGAGTCTCGCACGCTCGGGGCCGCAAGCGGCGCCCTCGCGAGCGAGGCGTCGTCGCTTCGCTCCGCCGCGGCAGCGCTTCGCGCTGCGGGGCCGCTCCGCGGCACGCTCGCTTCGCTCGCACGAGCTGCTGGCCGTCGAGTTGGTCGTCGAGCACATGGGCCCCGGCACTGGAAGACTGGCCGCATGAACACTTCGGCAGGCTCAGCGCACCGCATCGTCGTGGGGGTGACCGGCGGGATCGCCGCGTACAAGACCGTGCAGCTCGTGCGGCTGCTGGTGGGCGACGGACACGAGGTGCACGTTGTGCCGACGGCGGATGCGCTGCGCTTCGTCGGGGCGCCGACGTGGGAGGCGATCAGCCGCCACCCCGTCACGACCTCCGTGCACGACGACGTCGCCCAGGTGCGGCACGTCGCGCTCGGGCAGTCGGCCGACCTCGTGGTCATCGCCCCCGCGACGGCGAACACGATCGCCAAGATGGCCGCGGGCCTCGCGGGAGACCTGCTCGGCACGACGCTGCTCGCGACGAAGGCCCCCGTGCTGATCGCCCCGGCTATGCACACCGAGATGTGGCAGCACCCGGCGACGCAGGCGAACATCGCCACGCTGCAGTCCCGCGGCGTGCGGCTCATCGGGCCCGACAGCGGCCAGCTGACCGGAACCGACAGCGGACCGGGCAGGATGAGCGAGCCCGCCGCGATCCACGCCGAGGTCGTGCGGCTGCTGGAAGGCGTGCGCGACCTCGCGGGGCTGCGCCTCGTCGTCTCCGCCGGCGGCACGCGCGAGCCGATCGATCCGGTGCGCTTCATCGGCAACCGCTCGAGCGGCCGGCAGGGGATCGCTGTCGCGCTCGCCGCGGCACACCGCGGCGCCGACGTCACCCTCGTCGCCGCGCACGTGGAGGAGGGTGTGCTCGCGACCGTGCCCGACGGCATCCGGATCGCCCATGCCGGCACCGCGGCCGACCTCGGCGAGCGGATGACGGAACTCGCGGGTGACGCCGACGTCGTGATCATGACCGCGGCCGTTGCCGACTACCGCGTCGCGAACGTGGCCGACCACAAGCTCGCCAAGGAGGACGGCGCCCCGTCCCTCGAGCTCGTCGAGAACGCCGACATCCTCAAGGGGATCGCGGCCTCCCGCCGCGACGGGCAGACGATCGTCGGGTTCGCGGCCGAGATGCCCACCGCGGACGAGACGGTGATCGAGCGCGGCATCCGCAAGCGCCGCCGCAAGGGCGCCGACCTGCTCGTCGTCAACGAGGTGGGCTGGGAGGCGGGCTTCGAGCGTCCCGACAACTCGGTCTCGATCATCGGCCCGGACGATGCCGTCGTCGCGCAGGCATCCGGCACGAAGCGCGAGGTCGCCGAGGCGCTGCTCGACGCGATCCTGCAGCTGCGGGGTCAGTGACCCGCGGGATCGACGGGGAAGTTCGCCCGGAACACGTTGTCCGGGTCCCAGGCCCGCTTCACCTGGCGCAGGCGCGGCAGGTTCGCCCCGAACGCGTCGACGAGCCGCTCGGGGCGCACGTCGGTGTCGAAGGACAGGTAGAGGCCGTCCGTGTGCGGCGCGACCACCGCGTCCCAGACCGGATCGAGCTGCGCGTGCGATCGGCCGAGCGCCGTCAGCAGGAAGTTCTGGTGCCGGTGCGGGTAGGCCGTCGCGTCGGGGGCGAGGTCATGCGCGGCGCCGCCCGTGGCGCGCACCTGCAGGAAGTACGCCGCGCTGGATCGAGCCAGGTCGGCGAAAGCGCGCGCCGTCGCCTGATCGAGGTGCTCGACGAGGCCCGTGCGCGAGACCGGGTCGCCGCCGCCCTGGTGGTGCCGGTCGCCCGGCTGGACCACGCCCGAGTACGGCAGCACATACGCCTTGTGGTCGAGCAGGGGCCCGGCATCGGCGAGCCGCTCGAGCGCCGTGATCGCCGCAGCCGTGTCGTCGCCCGCGAAGATCGTCATGAGCTGCGCCACCGCCTGCTGACCCGGGCGCACCGGCGGAAGGATCAGGAAGCTCGTCAGCTCGCGGGGTGACGCCTCGACGGCCGCGCCCCAGCGCTCGAGCAGGCCCGCGGTGTCGGTGGCGTCGTAGACCATCTGCGAGTACACGACGTCCCCGAGCCGCATCGCGTCGATCTCGAGCGCCGTCACGATGCCGAGGTTGCCGCCGGCCCCGCGCAGGCCCCAGAAGAGATCCGGATGCTCGTCCTCGCTCGCGCGCAGGATGCGTCCGTCCGCGGTGACGATCTCGGCGGCCCGCACGTGGTCGATGGTGAGGCCGTACGCGCGACCGAGCAGGCCGATGCCGCCGGTTGTCGCGAGCCCGCCGACCCCGACCCCGCCGTAGTCGCCCGAGCTGATCGCGAGACCGAGGGGCGCGAGCGTTGTGGCGACCTCGCCCCAGGTCGCGCCCGCGCCGATCCGGATCCGCCGGCCGTCCCCGATGGCGCCGCCGAGCGGTTCGATCGCCGACAGCTTCCGCAGGTCGATGACGACGCCGCCGTCGTTCGTCGACCTGCCGCTGACGCCGTGGCCTCCCGACCGCACACCGAGCGGCACGTCCTGCGCGCGGGCGTAGCCGAGCGCCTCCGCCACCTCCGCCGGGGTCGAGGGGAGCAGCACAAGGCCGGGTCTTCCCGAGCGCAGGTAGTTGTGGCGCACGTCCGCGTAGCCGCGATCGCCCGGCTCGACCGCGCTCGCCGCGAGTGAGGCGGGCACGGCGTCGTAGTCGATTTCCTCGCGGCGGGCGGCAAGGGCGGCGGTGCCCCGGCGGGCCGTCGCGGCGACCGTGCCTCGGCCGGCGCGCTCGCGGGCCACGACCTCGCGCACCGCGGGGGCGACCTCCTCGCCGAACGTCTGAAGCGTCGTGGGGTCATCGCTCGCGACGATGAACGTCGAGATGCCGTCGTCGAGCGCGAAGCGGACGAGCTCCTCGATCCAGCGGCCGGTGTCGCCCTGGGGCCCGATATTCAGCAGCCGCGTGATCTCGGCCGGGCTTCGTCCGGCCTTCTCCGCCGCCTCGTCGATTGCCGCGTTTCCGCGCTGCAGGTCGCCCGGCTGCAGATACGCGAGCGAGGGCAGCCAGCCGTCCGCCGACGTGCCGGTGAGGCGCAGCATCCGAGGCTTGTAGGCGCCGAGCCAGATCGGGATGTCATGCGCGGGCGCGGGGCCGCGCTTCGCCCCCTTCACCGCATGGAACCGGCCGTCGACCCGCAGGGGACGCCGGTTGCCGGCGTCCCAGATCCCGCGGATGATCTCGATCGCCTCGCCGAGCGCCGTCACTCCCTCGCCCGGGGTGAGGCGGGTGCCGCCCATCCCCTCGATCGCGTCCCAGAAGCCGCCCGCGCCGAGGCCGAGGGCGAAGCGCCCGGACGAGAGCAGATCGAGCGAGGCGGCCGAGCGCGCGAGGACCGCGGGCTGGCGCAGGGGCAGATTCAGGACGTTGCCCGAGACGGTGATGCGCGAGGTGGAGGCGGCGACCCAGCTCAGCAGCGTCCACGTGTCGAGGAACGACGGCTGGTACGGGTGGTCCTGGAAGGTCACGAGATCGAGCCCCGCCTGCTCGCTGACCTGGGCGACCCGCACCGGCTGCTGCGGGTCGGCGTTCGTGGGGGTGAGGAACGAGCCGAACCTGAGTTCCTGGCCGTAGTCGGGCATCCGGATCCCTCTCCTAACGTTCTGTCTGACAGATCATCTGCTTGACAACTCATCTGTTGACCATCCTATTCCGGTAGACTCGGGGGATGGCCGCCACCGATCGGATCCCTGCGCGCACCGCGCCGAGCCGGTCGATGCTCGGCTGGTCGCTCACGGCTCTGCTACGCGAGTGGAAGGCGCGGGTCAGTGCGGTCGCCGAAGATCTCCCGCACGGAGAGCGCAGCTACCAGGTGCTCGCGATGAGCGCACACGAGGAGCCGCCGACGCAGGGTGCGCTGGCCGCGCGCCTCGGCATCGACCGCACGGTGATGACCTACGTCCTCGACGACCTCGAGCGCGCCGGCCTGATCGAGCGCCGGCTCGACCTGGCCGATCGCCGCGCCCGCCGCATCGTGGTGACCGAGGTCGGACGCGGCGTCCTCGATGAGCTCGACGAGCGCGTCGCCGAGGCTGAGGCCGAACTGCTGTCGGGGCTCGCTCCCGAGCAGCGCGACCTGCTGTGCGGGCTGCTCGAGCACGCGGCAAGCGGAGCCGCTCCCGGTGACGACCGCTGCGGCGTCGTCGCCCGCGGCTGACACCGTCCGGCCGCGTCGCCCCAGGGCGCCCCGGCGCGGGTCGCATTAGGCTCGATCACATGGCCGGCTCCGACGCACGCATCGACATCCCCGCGATCACCCTCAACGACGGCACGTCGTTCGCCGAGCTCGGTCTCGGCACCTACAAGCTCACCGACGAGGACGGCATCGCCGCGATCGAGGCGGGAATCCGCTCGGGCTACCGCGTGCTCGACACCGCGGTGAACTACGGAAACGAGCGCGAGGTCGGCGAGGCGGTCCGTCGCGTCACCGCCGAGGGCGCGATCGGCAGGGACGAGCTCATCGTCACCACCAAGATCCCCGGGCGCCACCACGGCTACGACGAGGCGATCGCCAGCGGACGCGAGTCGAACGCGACCCTGGGCCTCGGGCGCATCGACCTGCTGCTCATCCACTGGCCGAACCCCCGCGTCGACAAGTACGTCGACACCTTCAAGGGGATGATCGCCCTGCGCGACGAGGGTCTCGTCCGCTCGGTCGGCGTCTCGAACTTCACGGAGGAGATGCTGCAGCGGCTGATCGACGAGACCGGCGTCACCCCCGCGGTGAACCAGGTGGAGCTTCACCCCTACTTCCCGCAGGGAGCGCTGCGGGCCTTCCACGCCGAGCACGGCATCCGCACCGAGAGCTGGAGCCCGCTCGCCCGCCGCAGCGAGCTGCTGACCGAGCCGCTGATCCGCGATCTTGCCGAGGCGTACCAGGTGAGCCCGACCCAGGTCGTGCTGCGCTGGCACGTGCAGCTCGGGTCGACGCCGATCCCGAAGTCGGCGGATCCGGATCGCCAGCGCGAGAACGCGGACGTCTTCGGGTTCACGCTCGACGACGACCACGTCGAGGCGATCTCGGCGCTCGAGCGCGGCCGCCTGTGGGACGGCGACCCGCTCACGCACGAGGAGTTCTAGAGCCCGGCGGCGCGGGCCGCGTCACTCCTCGCCGCATCACTCCTCGTCGTCGAGATCCTCGTCGTCGAGGTCGTCCTCGTCCAGATCCTCGTCGTCCTCGTCCAGGTCCTCCTCGTCGAGGATCGAGATCATCCACTTCACGCCGAAGCGGTCGGTGCACATCCCGAACAGGCCACCCCAGTCGGGCTCGGACAGGGGCAGGGTGATCGAGCCGCCCTCCGACAGCGCCTCCCACCACTCGCTGAGGTCCTCCTCCTCGTCGCCGCTGATCGACACCGAATGTCCGCCGGGGCCGTCGTACGGCACGCCGGAGGGGGTGTCGCTGGCCATCAGCACCATTCCATCCGGCGTCTCGAGCACGGCGTGGAGGACGAGGTCTGCGTCGTCGGGGTGGTGGTCGAGCTCGCTGTCGCCGAAGGTCTCGATCTCGAGCTCGCCGCCGAACACCGACTGGTAGAACTCCATCGCCTGGCGCGCGGTGTCGCGGAAGGTCAGGTAGGGATTGAGCACGGGCACGGCGACTCCTGACGGCGGGTGTCTTCGGGTGGACGGGGTTCAGTCTCGCCCGGTCGCCGACGCCCTGGCAAGGGTCACGATGCCCGCGTGTCGGTATCGATCATCCGGCCCGCGGGTCAGTCCCGGCGGGCCGCCGTCTCGCGCTCCTGGATGCCGAGGCGGCTGTGGCGACGCGAGTACAGGAAGTACACGACGACGCCGATCGCGAGCCAGACCAGGAACCGGATCCACGTCTCGAGCGTGAGGTTCAGCATCAGGTACAGGCAGATCACGGCCGACAGAATCGGCACCACCGGCACCCACGGCACCTCGAACGCGCGCGGCAGGTCGGGCCGCGTGCGGCGCAGCACGATCACGCCGATCGAGACCAGGACGAACGCGGCGAGCGTGCCGATGTTGACGAGCTCGGCGAGCGTCGACAGCGGCACGAACGCCGCGAGGAGCGCGATGATCACGCCGGCGATGAGGGTGATCCGGTACGGCGTGCGGAAGCGCGGGTGCGTCTTGGCGAGGCTCTTCGGCAGCAGGCCGTCGCGCGCCATCGCGAAGGCGACGCGGGTCTGGCCCATGAACAGGATCATCGCCACGACGATGAGGCCGATGCACGCGCCGATCGCGATGAGGTCGCCCATGATCGGCAGGCCGACGCCGTCGAACGCGGTCGCGAGCGGGGCGCCGTCCTCGGGGTCGATGTCGCGGTAGTTCTGCATGCCGGTGATCACGAGCGACACCGCCATGTACAGCACCGTGACGATCGCGAGCGCGCCGAGGATGCCGCGCGGAAGGTCGCGCTGCGGGTTGCGGGTCTCCTCGGCGGTGGTCGCCACCACGTCGAAGCCGATGAAGGCGAAGAACACCATCGCCGCCGCCGCGACGACGCCGCCGAGCCCGAACACGCTGGGCTCGAGCCCGAAGATGCCCTGCACGATCGGCTGGTGGAGCGCGCTGCCGCCGGCGTCTCCGGCGGGCGCCTCGGCCGGAGGTACGAACGGGATCCAGTTCGAGATCTTCACGAAGAACGCGCCCACCACGACCACGGCGAGCACAACGAGCACCTTGAGGCCGGTGATCAGCTGGTTCAGGCGGCTGGAGAGCTTGATGCCGCCGATCACGACGAACGTGAGACCCAGGATGAGCAGGCCCGCCGGCAGGTTGACGAAGCCGTCCTCGACCGTGCCGATCGCCGCCGGGATCTCGAACCAGGTTCCCTCCAGCACCACGGCGAGGTACTGGCTGAAGGACGTCGCCAGTGCGGCGGCGCCGACCGTGAACTCGAGGATCAGGTCCCAGCCGATGATCCACGCGAGCAGCTCGCCGAGCGTCGCGTAGGTAAAGGTGTACGCGCTTCCGGCGACGGGCACGGTCGAGGCGAACTCGGCGTAGCAGAGGGCGGCGAGGGCGCATGCGACGCCGGCGATCAGGAACGACAGGGCGATGGCCGGGCCGGCGTTCGTTGCCGCGGCGTGGCCGGTGAGCACGAAGATGCCCGCGCCGACGCAGACGCCGACGCCGAACAGGATGAGGTCGAAGACCCCGAGGTTCTTCTTCAGCTCGTGCTCGGGCTCGGCCGTGTCGGCGATGCTCTGCTCGATTGACTTCGTGCGGAACAGGCTCACTTCTCTCCTCGTCTCGCGGTCGCTTCTTGTCTCGCTGTCGCTTCTTGTCTCGCTGTCGCTTGTGGTCGTGGTGTCACTTCTGGGCGCGCGGTCACTTCTCGTCGCGCCAGCTGTGCGCCGGCTCGTATCCAAGCAGGCGCCGCGCCTTGTCGATCGACAGCAGCGTCGTGTTCTCGCCGACCTCGCCGGTGACGGGGACGTCGGGGAAGACCTCGGCGAGCAGCTCGGCGTTCGGGCGCGTTGTCACGGTGTCCGCCGCCGCGATGATGAAGCGGTCGAATCCGGCCGGCGCGGTCTCCAGGGCGCGCGCGACGGCCTGGGCGCCGTCGCGGGCGTCGATGTAGCCCCACAGGTTCCACTTCCGATCGCGCGGATCGGCGTCGTACGGGAACGCGGCGTAGTCCTCCGGCCACATCACGTTCGAGAACCGCAGCGCGGTGATCGACAGGGTGGGGTTCCAGCGCACGAGCTCGATCGCGAGCTGCTCCTCGAGGTGCTTCACCAGCGAGTACACCGACTCGGGGCGCGCGGGATACTCCTCGTCGACCGGCACATAGGGCGGCGGCACATCGAACGGCAGGCCGAGGACGGTCTCGCTCGAGGCGTAGACGATCCGGTCGATCCCGATTCGCGTCGCGGCCCAGAACACGTTGAACGTGGTGGCGATGTTGTTGTGGAACGTGGCCACGTCGGGCGCCAGGCCCGGGGCGGGGGTCGCCGCGAGGTGCACAAGCGCGTCGAACCCGTCGTGCGTGTCGCCGACCGCGGTCAGCGCGTCGACGACCTGTCCGTAGTCGGTCAGATCCACCTGCACGAAGTCGCGGTCGCGCGCGCCGACGCGGTCGAACCCGACCACCCGGTGTCCCGCGGCGCGCAGCTCGCGCGCGACGACCGATCCGAGCTTCCCCGATGACCCCGTGACAGCGATGCGCATGCGTTTCACCCTGCCACGAGGCGGCGGTGCGCGCTCAGCGCTTGACGCCGCCGACGAAGTACGCGAGCGGGCCGATCCAGTTGATCAGGATGATCGGGATCCACGCGGGCTTGGTCATCCTGACCTGCGTCGCGGGGCGCGCCCACAGGTCGGAGAACGCCGCCAGGGCAAGGCCGATCTGGACGAGGCCGACGAGCGCGAGGGCGACCTTGGCGAGGGGTGAGACGTTCCGCCGTGCGGTGCTGGTCTTGGTGGTCATGCCGCCATTGTGCTCCGCACGCCCCGGGCGTGTCTGGGGGCTTGACCCGCGCGGGTCAGCGGGCGCCCGGACCGTGCGGGGCGTGGTACTCCGACTCGCCGCGCTTCCAGTAGCCCTTCACGACCACGCGGTCGGCCGACAGGCCCCAGCGGTCGACGAGCAGCGCCCGTCCCGCCCGGACGATTCCCTGCTCGGCCGCGACGAAGCCGAACACGTCGCCCGCCGGGCGGTCGTCGGCGGTGATCGCCTCGAGCCGGGCAGCGAGCGCCGATCCCGCGGGAGCGTCGCCGCGGTGGACGAATTCGACCGGTGCCGACGTCTCGATCTGCACCTCGTGGTCGGCGTCCGCGACCTCGATCAGGATCGTGGCGGGGGCGCCATCCGGGATCAGTGCCGCGTAACGACGGATCTGCGGGATCGCCGTCTCGTCGCCCGCGAGCAGCCAGCCATCCGGCGTGCCGCTGATGCGCATCGAGCCGCGCGGTCCGCCGACCCCGATCGCCGAGCCGAGGGGAGCGGACGCCGCCCACACGCCGGCCGCGCCTTCGTCGCCGTGGACCGCGAACTCGAGGTCGAGCCAGCCCGTGTCGCCGTCGACGCCCCAGTACAGGGGAGTGAACTCCCGGCTCGGCTGGGCGCGCATCTCCTCGACCGTGGTCGGTGCGGGCGCGGCGGGGTCCGGAAGGAAGATCCGGATGTGGTCGTCGTGTCCGGTCGATCCGAAGCCCACGAGGTCGGCGCCCTCCACGCGGACGCGGACGTAGCCGGGAGTGATCCACTCTCGGGCGGTCAGGGTGCAGAACCGGAAGCGAAGCTCCAGAGGTTCCCGCTCGAGCGTGAAGGTCGTCGGGGTCGAAGTCGCATCCGTCATGAGAGTTAGGCTAACCTTTCCACGCCGGGCTTAGGGTCGCCTTACCTGGCCCTTAATGTGTGCCCCGGCCGATCCCCACACCCGAAAGACCGCGGCTGATACCGCGCTCTGGATAGGAGCATGTCCATGTCTGCACTCCGATCGACGCCCCCGGGCCCGCTCGTCGTCCGGCCCTTCGCCGGCCTGGCGCTGCTCGCCGCTTCGGCCCTCACGCTCGCGGCGTGCGCCTCGCCCGCGGCCGAGGCCGAGACGGCCGCCGAGCAGCCCGCCGCCGAGCCCACCACGGTGGAGGTGGAGGACAACAACGGCGTGCAGACGATCGACCTTCCGCTCGACTCCGTCGTCGCGACCGACAACCGCACGTTCGAGACGCTCGCCGACTGGGGCGTCGAGCTCAGTGCCGCGGCGGTCGCTCTCATGCCGTCGACCATCCCGTACGCGACCGACGACTCGATCATCGACCTCGGCAACCACCGCGAGCCCGACCTCGAGGCGGTCGTCGCCGTCGAGCCCGACCTGATCATCAACGGCCAGCGCTTCGCGCAGTACCACAACGACTTCGCCTCGCTCGCGCCCGACGCCACCGTGCTCGAGCTCGACCCGCGCGACGGCGAGCCGCTCGACGCCGAGCTCGCCCGCCAGGTGACCGCGCTGGGTGAGATCTTCGGCAAGCAGGACGAGGCGGAGCAGCTTGTCGCCGACCTCCAGGCCGCGATCGACCGCGCCAAGGCGGCGTACGACGACAGCGAGACCGTCATGGCCGTGAACACCTCGGGCGGCGAGGTCGGCTACATCGCGCCGGGCGTCGGCCGCACGCTCGGCCCCGTGTTCGATCTGCTGGGCCTGACGCCCGCGCTCGAGGTCGAGGGCGCAACGGACGATCACCAGGGCGACGACATCTCGGTCGAGGCGATCGCGGACTCGAACCCCGACTGGATCCTCGTGATGGACCGCGACGCCGCCGTCGCGGCGGACGACCCGGCGTACGAGCCGGCCTCCGACATCCTCGAGAACTCGGAGGCGCTCAAGAGCGTGACGGCGATCCAGGAGGAGCACGTGATCTACATGCCCGCCGACACCTACACGAACGAGGGAATCCAGACGTACACGGAGTTCTTCAACGAGCTCGCCGACGCGTTCGAGGGCGCCGAGTGACCTCGGTGTCCTGAGCCGCGGGCGGCGGGGCCGGCATGGCCCTGCCGCCCGCATCCGCACGTGTCCCGACCCGGCGATCCGGAGCCTTCCCCATGACGACCACCACCTCCGCCCCTCGGGTGCGCTCGCGCCCCGCGGGACGGCTCTTCGACCCGACGCTGCTGATCGGCGTCGTGGTCGTCGCCGCGCTGCTCGTGCTGTCGCTGTTCACCGGCGTGTACGACGTCGTGGGTGCCGACGACGGCTCGGAGATGTTCGCGATCACGCGCATCCCGCGCACGGTCGCGCTCGTGCTCGCCGGCGCCGCCATGGCGATGTGCGGGCTCGTGATGCAGCTGCTCACGCAGAACCGCTTCGTCGAGCCCACCACCACAGGCACGACCGAGTGGGCGGGGCTCGGGCTGCTGACCGTGATGATCATCGCGCCGCAGGCGGGCATCGTGCCCCGCATGACCGGCGCGATCGTCGCGGCGTTCGTCGGCACAATGGTGTTCTTCCTGTTCCTGCGGCGCGTGTCGCTGCGCTCGTCGCTCATCGTGCCGATCGTCGGCATCATGCTCGGCGCGGTCGTGGGATCCGTGTCGACCTTCATCGCGCTGCAGACCGACACGCTGCAGAACCTCGGCGTGTGGTTCGCGGGCAGCTTCACGTCGGTGCTGCGCGGCCAGTACGAGGCGCTGTGGATCGTGCTGCTGGTTGTGATCGCGGTGTTCATCGCGGCCGACCGGTTCACGGTCGCGGGCCTGGGCGAGGAGATCTCGACAAACGTCGGCCTGAACTACAACCGGATCGTGCTGATCGGCACCGCGCTGATCGCGATCGCCACCGGTGTGGTCACGGTCGTCGTCGGCAGCCTGCCGTTCCTGGGGCTGATCGTGCCGAACATCGTGTCGATGCTCCGCGGCGACGACCTCCGCAGCAACCTGCCGTGGGTGTGCCTGCTCGGCATCGGCGTCGTCACGGTGTGCGACCTGATCGGGCGGATCATCATCATGCCGTTCGAGGTGCCGGTGTCGCTGATCCTCGGCGTGGTCGGCGCGGTCGTCTTCATCGCCCTGCTTCTGCGGCAGCGTCGCCGTGGCTGACGTCGCCATCGCCGCCCCCGCACGCGAGCGCCGCTCGGGATCGCTGCCCACCGCCCGCGCCCGCCGCCGGTACACGATCGTGCTTGGCGCGCTGATCGTGCTCGCGGCCGCATTCGGCTTCGGCCTGCTCGCGTGGGGCAACCCGATGCCCGTCGGCTCGGACGGCTTCTGGCGCATCGCCGAGCTGCGCGGCACAGCCGTGACCACGATGGCGGTCGTGGCGGTGTGCCAGGCGATCGCGACCGTCAGCTTCCAGACCGCGACGAACAACCGCATCATCACGCCGTCGATCATGGGCTTCGAGTCGCTCTACGTGGCCGTGCAGACCTCGGCCGTGTACTTCCTCGGCGCCGCGGGCGTCGTGGCGATCCAAGGGCTCGGGCAGTTCATGCTGCAGGTCGCGCTGATGGTCGGGCTGTCGCTCGCGCTGTACGGCTGGCTGCTGTCGGGCCGCTACGCGAACCTGCCGATCATGCTGCTGATCGGCATCGTGATCGGCGGCGGGCTCGGATCCGTGTCCACGTTCATGCAGCGGCTGCTCACGCCGAGCGAGTTCGATGTGCTGTCGGCGCGCCTGTTCGGATCGGTCTCGAACGCCGATCCCGCGTACTTCCCGGTCGCGATCCCGCTGTGCGTCGTGGCGGCCGCGCTGCTGTGGGCGCGGGCCGACCGGCTGAACGTGCTGGCCCTGGGGCGCGAGGCGGCGATCGGCGTGGGCCTGAACCACCGCTTCGAGACGATGAGCGTGCTGTTCCTCGTCTCGATCCTGATGGCCGTGTCGACCTCGCTCGTGGGGCCGATGACGTTCCTCGGCTTCCTCGTCGCGACGCTGTCGTACCAGCTTGCCGACACGTTCGACCACCGCCTGATCTTCCCCGTCGCGGCGCTCACGGGCTTCGTCGTGCTGTCGGGCGCGTACTTCGTGATGAAGAACGTGTTCTACGCGCAGGGCGTCGTCTCGATCATCATCGAGCTCGTCGGCGGCACCCTGTTCCTCATCGTCATCCTCCGGAAGGGCCGTCTGTGATCTCCCTCAGCCAGGTGCGCAAGGACTACAGCAGCGAGGTCGCGATCGGCCCCGTCGACCTGCAGATCCCGGCGGGCGGCATCACCGCCCTTGTCGGGCCGAACGGCGCCGGCAAGTCGACGCTGCTGACGATGATCGGGCGCCTGCTCGGGATCGACTCCGGCACGATCGAGATCGCCGGTTACGACGTCGCCACGACCGCGTCGAAGGATCTCGCGCGGATCGTGTCGATCCTGCGCCAGGAGAACCACTTCATCACGCGGCTGACCGTGCGCCAGCTCGTCGGCTTCGGGCGGTTCCCGTACTCCAAGGGACGGCTGACGGTGGCCGACGAGGAGATCGTGAGCCGCGCGATCGACTTCCTCGACCTCGGCGACCTGGAGGGGCGGTACCTGGATCAGCTGTCGGGCGGGCAGCGGCAGCGGGCGTACGTGGCGATGGTGCTGGCGCAGGACACGGAGTTCGTGCTGCTGGACGAGCCGCTCAACAACCTCGACATGCGCCACTCGGTGCAGATGATGCAGCACCTGCATCGTGCCGCGGCGGAGCTCGGCCGCACGATCGTGATCGTGCTGCACGACATCAACTTCGCCGGGCACTATGCCGACCGGATCTGCGCCGTCAAGGACGGCCGGGTCGTCGAGTTCGGCACGCCCGACGAGATCTTCACCGACGACGTGCTGACGCGCGTGTTCGAGACGCCCGTGCGGGTGATCGAGGGCCCGGCCGGGCCGCTCGCCGTCTACTACTGACGCGAGCGGCTACAGCCGGGATCCGTCGTCGTACTCGTCGCGCCCCGGGTTGTCGCCCTTGCGCGCCTCGAAGGCGAGGAAGAGCCCGAGCGAGACGAGCAGGCCGATCAGCAGCCCGAGCCACACGTTCTGCAGGTACACGGCGCCGAGGATCGCGCCGACGACGAGCACCGCGACGCTGCGCAGGATGAGCCACATGCGTCTCAGGCTAGGCGCTCGCGCTCGGCGCGACGCTCGAGCCCGTCGAGCAGCAGGTCGAGGCCGAACTCGAACTCCGACTGGTCGTCGCACCAGCCGAGGGTCGAGCCGGGGTCGTCGTGCGCGATGTGCGCGAGCATCTCGACGAGGTTCGGTGCCTCGGCGGCCATCTGCATAAGCAGCTCGGGCGAGGCGTCCTCGTCGGCCGACCCGGCCGGATCGAACAGCTCCTGCGTGAAGCCGAAGGCGCGGCTGCCGAGCGCGTGCATCGCGTGATGGACGAGGTCGTGCGACATCCCGCCGCTGCGCATCAGCCCGACGAGCGCGTCGGTGTAGCGCACGATGTGGGGGCCGAAGCTCGTACGGCTCTCGAAGACGCCCGGCGCCCACGGGTGGCGCAGCATCACCTCGCGCGCGGTCAGGATCCGTCCGCGCAGGTCGTGCTTCCAGTCGCCGGTCGCCTCGAGCGCGGCGACGGCATCCTGCATCTCCGCCGCGACCGCGTCGGCGAGGCCGTCGAGCAGGGCCTCCTTGTTCGCGACGTGGTGATACAGCGACATCGCCTCGACGCCGAGCTCGGCCGCGAGGCCGCGCATGGTCAGGCCACCGATGCCCTCGCGGTCGGCGAGGGCAACGGCGGTCTGCAGGATCCGGTCGCGGCTGAGGGCCGCGCGGACGGTCGTATCGGTCATGGTGCTCAGATTCTAGGCCGTGCCCCTTGTCTCCCTTACGTTGTATGGATACCTTACGCAGTAAGGCTGTTCGCGGAAGGGAGCGGATCATGCGGGCGTGGATTCTCGGGATCGGGGGCGCGGTCGTCGCGCTCGTCGTCCTGCTGCTGGCGGGGCTCGTCCTGTCGATGCGGCTCAAGTGGCAGCCGGGGCTGCGGTTCGTGCGCCGCCTCGGGCGTGACCACTTCAACCGGGCTGTGCTGCGCACGGCGGGCGGTCCCGGAGAGTCGACGCACGTGATCCGGCATCGCGGGCGGCGATCCGGGACCGCCTTCCGCACGCCCATCGGGCTCAGCCCCACGGGCGACGGGTGGTTCGTGATGCTGCCGTACGGGCGCACCCCCGACTGGCTGAAGAACGTGCTCGCGGCGGGCGAGGCCGAGGTCGAGGTGGACGGCGGCGTGCACGCCGTGACGGATCCGCGGGTCGTCTCGCGCGCGCACGTCGCGCCCCTGCTGTCGCGCGCGGAGCGGACCGTCGCCGCCGTGTTCGGCGTCGACGACTTCCTGCTGCTGCGGCGCGCTCCCGTGCAGGCGCGGCGATGAGGGCGCTGCAGCGCGAGAGGTACGGCGGGCCCGAGGTGCTCGCCGTGCGCGAGGTCGCGACGCCGCGGCCGGGCCCGGGGCAGGCGCTTGTGCGCGTGCGGGCGAGCTCGCTCAACACCGCCGACCTCGACCTGCTGTACGGCCGACCGCGCATCGCCCGCATCGGGTACGGGCTCCGGCGTGGACAGTCGGGCGGAATGGGGCTGGATCTCGCGGGGGAGGTCGTGGAGGTCGGCGAGGGCGTGACCGGGCTCCGCCCGGGAGATCGGGTGTGGGCGGATCTGTTCGACCAGGGGCACGCAGCCCTCGCCGAGTACGTGTGCGTCTCGGTGGTCGCCCTGCACCCGATCCCGGACGGGGTCTCGGTTGCCGATGCCGCGACGGTGCCGCACTCCGGCCTGCTCGCGCTGCAGGGGCTGAAGCCGGCGGGGCCGATCCGCGCCGGGGAGCGCGTGCTGATCAACGGCGCGGGCGGATGCGTCGGGCCGTTCGCGATCCAGCTCGCGAAGGCGCGCGGCGCGCACGTCACGGGAGTGGATGAGTCCGCGAAGTTCGACCTGATGCGGACGGCGGGCGCGGACGAGGTCGTCGACTACGCGGCCGTCGACATCACGCGCTGGGGCCGCCGCTTCGACGTGGTGCTCGACATCGCCGATACGCGCGGCCCGCTCGCGATGCGGCGGTGCCTCGCGCCGGGTGGGCGGTACTCGCTGATCGCGCGGCGGCTCGGCTCGTTCGCGTCGTACGTGCTGTTCGCGCCGCTCGTCGGCCGCCTCACGGGAACGCGGATGGGCACGATGTTCTGGAAGCCGAATCCCGCCGAGTACCTCGCGGAGTTCGGGACCCTGCTCGCCTCCGGGGCCGTGCGGCCGATCGTCGACAGCACGTGGTCGCTGGAGAACGCGGTGACGGCGTTCGAGCATCTCGACGCGGGCCGCGCCCGCGGAAAGGTGCTGGTTGTGCCTTAACGGGCGCGGTGGTCCTCGGGGTGAAGGCGCGGGGCACGGCGCGGCTCGCTCACCCCGGACGCGAGGATGTACCGGATCGCGCGCTGCCGTTGCCCCGCCCACGGCGCGAGCAGCTCGAGCATTCCGTCGTCCTCGACGCGGCTGCCCGTGAGGGCGTAGCCCACCTGGTGCGCGAGGTGGAAGTCGCCGACGCTCACGGCGTCCGGGTCGCCGAACGCGCGGATCCGGGTCTCGGCGGCCGTCCACGGGCCGATGCCGGGCAGGGACGTCAGGATGGCCTCGCGCCGGTCGGCCGGGCATGTCTCGACCGCGCGGACGAGGGAGTCGCCGCGGCGGGCGGCCTCGACGATCGTGCGGCTCTGGGGCGGCTCGAGGCCCGCGCGGTGCCACGCCCATGAGGGGATGCGCCGCCAGCCGTCGATCGTCGGGGGAGCGAACATCGGCTTCGGCGTCGGGCCGGGGACGCGCTCGCCGTACCACGTGACGAGCCGGCGCCAGGCGGCGAAGGCCTGGATCGCCGTGACCTTCTGCTCGGTGATCGACTGCACGAGGGCGTCGAAGAGCAGGTCGCCGCGGCCGAGGCGGAGGCCGGGGTGGCGGTGGTGGGAGTCGGCGATCAGCGGATGCAGCGAGGGGTCGAAGTCGGCGTCGTCGTCCTCGGCGCCGCACAGCGCGGGGGCCTGCGTGATCGCCCATTCGCGTCCCGGTCCCCAGGCGGCGGCGCGGACGGATCCGTCGCCCATCTGCCGCAGCGCGAGGCTTGCGACTCCGTGCGGTGTGCGGACCGCCCGCCAGATCACGCCGGCGTGCCACGCCTGGGCGGGGTCGCCCGGGCCGCGCTGGAACACCGCGACCGTTGCGTACAGGGCGAGGGGCCGCGCCGGCCGGTACACCGTCTCGAGCCGTGGGCCCGGGTTGGGCCGCGGGTCGCGCTCGCGCACGGCGATGCGCGATTCGAGCGCAGCGGACGGGATCACACGCTCACGCTACGTCGTGCCCCTGACAATCAGAACCGGTCCGGCGAGGGGGCGCCCGAGCCGTAGCGCACCGAGACATCCGCGTGGCGGTCGAAGCGGTAGCCGACGCCGCGGACGGTGCGGACGATGTCCTGGAACGCGCCGAGCTTCGAGCGCAGGCGGCGGACGTGCACGTCGATCGTGCGCTCGCCGGGGGCGTCCGCGTCGTTCGCGTCCCAGAGCGAGGAGACGAGCTCGCCGCGCTCGATCGTGCGGCCCTCGCGCAGCACGAGGTACTGCAGCAGCTCGAACTCCTTGAAGGTGAGGCCGGCCGACTCGCCGTCGATCACGACGCGCTTGCGCGAGATGTCCACGACGACGCCGCGGGCGGCCTCGGCCTGCTCGTCCGACTCGGTCTTGGTGCGGGCGACGGCGCCGGGCTCGTGCAGGGCGAGGCGCACGACGTCGACGTCGCGTCCCCCGGCGTGCTGTGGGGCGAGGGCGACGGCGGCGTAGGTCTCGGCGCTCGGGGCGAGCTCGGCGAGCGTGCGACGCAGAGCGTCGACGAGCACCGGCAGGCTGACGCCGTCGGCGGCGGCCTTCAGTTCGTCGAGGCCCACGTAGAGGGCGAATCCGCGGGGCGTGGCGGCGGGCTTCGCAGCCGGAGCG
>NZ_JADGLL010000027.1 GCF_015235415.1 Microbacterium paludicola
CACCCCGCCTCCGCCCCGAACCGAATCGACGTATCGAAGGTGGTGTCCGTGTGACCCTGACGGCGACGCTGGTGGTTCCTCCCAGCGAGAAGAAGAACAAGAGGTCGGAGCCGTGGCGCGAGCGCAGCGTCTCGGCCCGCCGACGCAGCCTCACCGGCTGGGCGTTCCTGCTCCCGGCGACGCTGCTGATCATCTGGATGAACTTCTGGCCGATGCTGCAGGCGTTCATCCTGTCCCTGCAGACCGGCCGCGGCTCGCGTCTCGGCTTCGCCGAGCCGCTGTGGGCGAACTACGAGCGCCTGCTGCAGGACGACATCTTCCGGATGACCCTGATCACGACCGGCATCTACCTCGTGGTGCAGGTGCCGATCATGCTTGTGCTCGCCCTGCTGCTGGCGAACCTGCTGAACTCGCCCACCCTGCGGTTCAAGGGGTTCTGGCGCACCGCGATCTTCCTCCCGTGCGCGGTGGGCCTGGTCTCGTACTCGCTGGTGTTCCGCACGCTGTTCGCCAACGAGGGCCTCGTCAACGACGTCCTGCAGGCCGTCGGTCTGATCTCCGATCCGATCAACTGGCTCGGCCAGCCCGAGACCGCGCGGACGGTCATCATCCTGGGTCTGCTGTGGCGGTGGACCGGGTACAACATGGTGTTCTTCCTCGCGGCGCTGCAGAACGTCGACCGCTCGACGATCGAGGCGGCCCGCATCGACGGCGCGAACGCGTTCCAGACCTTCTGGTACGTCACCGTGCCGCAGCTGAAGCCGATGATCCTGCTCTGCGCGATCATGTCGACGAACGGCACGCTCCAGCTGTTCGACGAGTCGTGGGCGCTCACCCAGGGCGGCCCCGCGTACACCTCGATGTCGATGGCGCACTACCTGTACGAGCTCTCGTTCCACAAGAACCCGAACTTCGGCTACGCGGCGGCCCTGTCGTACGCGATCCTCGTGCTGGTCGCGGTGCTCGCGGCCATCCAGATGCGGATCGGAGACAAGCGTGACTAAGGCGATCCGCGCCCTGCCGGGCTACGTCTTCCTCGGGATCGCGGCCATCCTGTCGCTGTTCCCGCTCTACTTCATGGCCGTCTCGGCGACGAACTCGAGCAAGGATGTGCTCGACTCGCGGATGCTGCCTGGCACCCACCTGTTCGCCAACCTCGCCGCGCTGGTCGAGACGCAGGACCTCGGCGGCGCGATGTGGAACTCCACGGTCAACGCCGTGGTGACGACCGTCGCCGCCCTGGCGGTGTGCTCGATCGCGGGCTACGGCTTCGAGGTCTACCACTCGCGCGCGAAGGACCGCCTGATGGGCTTCCTGCTGCTGGCGATCATGATCCCGTTCGCGGCCACCATGATCCCGCTGTTCCAGCTGTTCGCCGAGCTCGACCTGCTCAGCACGACGTTCGCGGTCATCCTCCCCGCCGTCTCGACGCCGTTCCTGATCCTGCTGTTCCGGCAGGCATCCCGGTCGTTCCCGCGCGAGATCATCGAGGCCGGCCGGATCGACGGCCTCCGTGAGGTCGCGATCTTCCTGCGCCTGTACCTGCCGACGATGCGCCCCACGTTCGCGGCGGCCGCCGTGATCACCTTCATGACCGCGTGGAACAACTTCCTCTGGCCCAAGGTCGTGCTCGTGAACAACGAGGCGCAGACAATGCCCATGCTCATCGCCAACCTGACGGCCGGCTACGTCACCGATTACGGCCTGCTGATGCTCGCCCTGTTGATCGGATCGCTGCCGACCGTCATCGTCTTCTTCGTGCTGCAGCGCAGCTTCGCCGAGGGAATCACAGGAGCCATCAAGTGACATCCGACCTGACAAGTGTGACCAGCGTGACCGACCGGATCGCCGATCCGCGCTTCGTGAGCGAGAACCGCCTTCCCGCCCATTCGGATCACCGGTGGTTCCGGGATGCCGCCGAGGCGGCCACCGGGGCGAGCTCGTTCGAGCGGAGTCTCGCCGGCACGTGGAAGTTCCACTATGCAGAGAACCTCGAGGGCACCATCCCCGGGTTCGAGGATCCCGACGTCGACGTGTCGGGATGGGACGACATCCGGGTTCCCGGCCACATCCAGTACCAGGGGTACAGCCGGGCGCAGTACTGCAACGTGCAGTACCCATGGGACGGCGTCGAGGACGTCCAGCCGGGCGAGGTGCCGCAGTCGTACAACCCGGTGGGCAGCTACGTCACGACGTTCGCGCACGAGACCCCGCTGGCGGATGGCGAGCGCCTCACCGTGACCTTCGAGGGTGCGGAGTCGGCCATCGTCGTGTGGCACAACGGCACCTACGTCGGCTACGCCACCGACTCGTTCACGCCGTCGGAGTTCGACCTCACCGACACGCTCGTTCCGGGCGAGAACCGCCTCGCGGTGCAGGTGCTGCGCTTCAGCAGCGGCGCCTGGCTCGAGGACCAGGACTTCTACCGGCTGTCCGGCCTGTTCCGCGATGTCGTGCTGCGGCGGCGCCCGCGCGTGCACGCCGAGGACGTGCGCGTCAGGACCGAGGTGGCGGATGACCTGGGCGCCGCGACCGTGCGCGTCCGGGTGCGGCTCACGGCGCCGGGCACCGTCACCGCCACGATCGCGGGGCACGGCTCTGCCCCCGTCGCGCTCGACCCGGCCGGTGACGGCGAGCTCACCATCGCCCTCGACGCCCCGCGCCTGTGGAGCGCCGAGGACCCGTACCTCCACGACCTGCGCATCGAGGTGCGCGACGACAGCGGCGCGCTCACCGAGCACATCCCGGTCGCCGTCGGCATCCGGCGCTTCGGCATCGAGGACGGCGTGCTGCGCATCAACGGCTCGCGCGTTGTGCTGAAAGGCGTCAACCGCCACGAGTTCGGCCTCAACGGACGCGTCATGACCTACGAGGAGACCGAGCAGGACATCCGGATCCTCAAGGCCGCCGGCGTCGACGCAGTGCGCACCAGCCACTACCCGAACAGCACCTTCTTCTACGAGCTGTGCGACCGCTACGGCCTCTACGTCATCGACGAGATGAACCTCGAGACGCACGCCGCGTGGGACGCGGTGGTGCAGGGCCGGTGGACCGAGGCCGACGCGCTGCCGGGAGACCGGCCCGACTGGCTTCCCGCCCTGCTCGACCGCGCCGCGAGCATGTTCGAGCGCGACAAGAACCACGCGAGCATCGTGATGTGGTCGTGCGGCAACGAGTCGTACGGCGGCACGAACCTGCTCGCCGTCGCCGACTGGCTGCGCTCGGTCGACGACCGTCCGGTCCACTACGAGGGCATCCGCGCCGATCCGCGCCACCCACAGACGAGCGACGTCACGAGCCGGATGTACGTGCCGGCCGCCGAGGTCGAGCAGTACCTCGCCGAGCACCGCGAGAAGCCGTACATCCTGTGCGAGTACGCGCACGCGATGGGCAACTCGTTCGGCGCGGTCGACAAGTACGTCGAGCTCGCCTACCGCGAGCCGCTGTTCCAGGGCGTCTTCGTCTGGGACTTCGCGGATCAGGGGGTCATGCTCACCGACGAGCTCGGGCGTCGCTACGGCGGCTACGGCGGCGACAGCGGTGAGGCGCCGCACGACTTCGAGTTCTGCGGCAACGGCCTCGTCCTGCTCGACCGCACGCCGACCCCGAAGCTGATCGAGCTGAAGCAGCTGTACCAGCCGCTGCACATCGAGGTGACCCGGGAGGGGATCACCGTCGAGAACCGGCACCTGTTCACGGGCTCGGATGCGTACGACGCGCTCGTCACGCTCTCGCGCGAGGGCGAGGTGCTGCAGACCGCTCCCCTGACGACCGGCGTCGCGCCGGGCGAGACGGCGAGCTTCCCCGTGCCCGTGGAGCTTCCGGATGAGCCGGGCGAGTACGCGATCGACGTGTCGTTCACAACGCGCGAGGACGCCCCGTGGGCCGCGGCCGGGCACGAGGTCGCCTCGGCGCAGGGCGTCTTCCGGGTCGGCGCGCCGGCCCGCCCGCGCCGCGCCGGCGCGCCCGTGGTGATCCAGGGCCTTCACAACGTGGGTGTCCGCGGTGACGGGTTCTCGGCGCTGTTCTCGCGGATCCACGGCGGCCTGCTGTCCTACCGCCTCGGCGCCACGCACGACTCGGGTCGCGAGCTGCTGCGGTCGATCCCGCGGCCGAACTTCTGGCACGCCCCGACGTCGAACGAGCGCGGCTGGGGGATGACGACCCGCGACGGGCAGTGGCTCGTGGCGAGCCGGTACGAGCCCGCGCACGACGACCACCCGGCGCCCACGGTCGAGGTGCGGGACGACGCGGTGGTGATCGCGTACCGCCACGACCTGCCGACGGTGCCGGCGAGCGAGTGCGACCTCGTCTACACGGTGACCGCCGACGGCCGGATCGATGTCGCCCTGACCGTCCGCCCGGGCGAGGGGCTGTCGGACATGCCCGAGTTCGGGCTGCTTATGGAGACGACCCGGGATCTGGATCGCGTGCGCTGGTACGGCGACGGCCCGCACGAGAGCTACGTCGACCGGCGCAGCGCCTCGCGCCTCGGCGTCTACGAGGCCGCGGTCGCCGACATGCTGACGCCGTACATGCGGCCGCAGGAGGCGGGCAACCGCACCGGCGTGCGCTGGGCCGAGGTGACGGATGCGCACGGCGTCGGCCTGCGGCTGGAGGCGGAAAGCGAGGGCGGGATGGAGTTCTCGGCCCTGCCGTGGACCCCGTTCGAGGTCGAGAACGCGGCCCACCCCGTCGACCTGCCGCCGATCCGCAAGACGGTGCTGCGCCCGGCGCTGATGCGCCGCGGCGTGGGCGGCGACGACTCGTGGGGCGCGCTCACGCACCCGGAGCACCGCCTCCCGCAGAGCGAGGAGCTGACCTTCCGCTTCTCCTTCCAGGGCATCGGGGGCTCTTCTCGTGACGCGCGTTGATCGATCGCAGTTTTTTCGTGGCCGCGCGCTGATCGATCGCTCGCCCGACGCTTCGCGCCGGGACTCGCGCTCGATGGGCTGTCGCTCCGCTCCATCCGGGCGCGCTGGTTGGCCGCTCCGCGGCACGCTCCCTTCGGTCGCGCGTGGGGGCCACAACTCCACCGCGCCCGGTGGGGGCCAGCGCAGCTCTGGTCGTTGAGCGCAGTCGAAACCATCGCCGAGCCACACCACCACCCTCAGTAGGCTGAACTGCATGACGTCTTCGCCGTGGTCCTGCATCCTCTGGGACGTGGACGGGACGGTGGCGGATGCGTCGGCCGGCATCCTGCCGCGCATCACCGAGGTGCTCACCGCGATGGGGCGCACGGCCCCTCCCGCCGAGGAGCTGCGCCACTGGATCGGCCCGCCGATGCTGGAGTCGTTCCAGCGGCGAGCCCTGCTCTCGCCCGAGGATGCGATGGCCGCCGTGGCCGCGTACCGCGAGCTGGCGTCGCGCGACGGCTATGCGAGCTCCGTCGCCCTGTACCCCGGCATCGCCGACCTCATCCGCGAGGTGCACGCCGCCGGCATCCCCCAGGCGACGGCGAGCACAAAGCCGCAGAACCAGGTCGAGGCGATCCTGCGCCACTACGACCTCGCCGACGCGTTCACGGCGATCGTCGGCGCCCGCGCCGAGGCAGACGTGCTCGACACGAAGACCGATGTGCTCGGCCGCGCCCTCGAGGGCCTCGCCGCGGCGGGGATCGACACGTCCCGGCCGGTGCTGATCGGCGATCGTCACCACGACATCGACGGCGGCGCAGATCTCGGCGTGCCGGTCATCTTCAACCGGTGGGGCTTCGGCACCCCGGGCGAGGAGGACGGCGCCGTCGCTGTCGTCGACGACCCGGCGCAGCTGCGCCGTCTGCTGCTCACGGAAGCCTGAGCCGCGCGTGGACGTCACCGAGATCGAGCCGCTCGGGTGGATCATCCCGGCGCTCGTCGTCTTCGGGTCGGCCGCGGTCCTCGCCGTCGTCGTTGTGCTCGCCGTGCGCTACGCCCGCCGCGGGCCGGGCGCGCGCCGTCGCGCGGCCGCCTCTGTCGAGCGGGCCGGCGTCGCTCTGGTGCGCCTCGACGACGCGACCGACGAGCTCGAGCTCGAGGTCGGCCTCTCCGGGGCGCTGTACGGCGGCGGTGCGCCCGCATCCCTGCGCCGAGCGCGGATGACAGCCCAGCACACGCGGGATGACGCGTTCGCGACGTATCGGGATCTGATGGATCCGGATGCACCCCCGGCAGTCGTCGACCGTGCCGCCCGCGAGCTGCTGCGCCGCATCGAGCGCGCCTCGCGCACGATCGACACCGCCCGCGCCGAGCACCGCGCGTGGATCGATCAGCACGTCACGGCGGCCGAGCAGATCGACGCCGCCGAGCGCCGCCTCGTCGAGCTGCGGGCGCGGATGGGAGATCCGGGCGCGCTGCTGCGCGAACTCGACAAGCGCGCTGACCGCAGCGAGTGGGGCGAGGCCGAGCGCGCCGCCGAGGCCGCGCGCTCCGCGGTCGCACTGGCCGAGCAGCACCTCGCCGCGGCGCGGGCCGGGGCGCAGGATCCGTCGCGGTCGGCCCTGGAGGATCTCGCCGCGGCCGAGCGGGCGCTGCGCCGCGCCGACGCCGAATCGCGCGCGCTCGAGGAGATGCATCGTCTTGTCACGCAGGCGGGGCTCGCCGTCGGCGACGAGATCGCGGCCGCACGTGCGGCGATCCGCTCGGCGACCGGCATCCGCGCGGCGCTCCCGCCCGACGAAGCGGAGGTGCTCGGCGACGAGATCCGCTGGGCGAGCGGCGAGCTTGCGCGCATCGAGCCCACCGCTACGCGCCGGCCGGTCTCGGCGAACGAGGCCATCGCCCGGGTGCGAGAGCGCCTGGATGCCGCTCTCGCCGACGCACACACCGCGCAGCAGCGCCTCCGCGGGGCGCGCAGCGCGCTGCCGGGGACCCTCGCAGCGGCACGCAGCGCGGTCGGCCGTGCGGAGGCGGCACTCCCCGATCGCGCCGCGGGGCTCGAGGCGCGGGTGCGGCTCGACACCGCGCGGCAAGAGCTTGCCGACGCGCGTCAGATGGCCGATCCGGTCGAGGCGCTGGATGCGGCGCGCCGCGCCATCCGTCACGCGGAGGACGCCAAGGCGCTCGCCGACTACGGCAGGCTCGCGCGCGACTGACGCGGGTTCCCGGGCACAAACAAGGGCCCGATGCCGAAGCACCGGACCCTGGCTGCCAGCCGCGTGAACGCGGAGGCGGAGATATCGGGGATCAGATGGGGCGGATGTTCTCCGCCTGCAGGCCCTTGGGGCCCTGCGCGATCTCGAACTCCACGCGCTGGTTCTCTTCCAGCGAGCGGTATCCGGATGCCTCGATCGCGGTGTAGTGAGCGAAGACGTCAGAGCCGCCCTCGTCGGGAGAGATGAAGCCGAAGCCCTTCTCCGAGTTGAACCACTTGACGGTGCCCTGCGTAGCCATTTACTGCCGTTCTTCTTGATTGAAACCGGCGCGAGAATCGTGCCGACGCTCCCCACGGTAACGGAGTCGCCTGCGAACGGCTAGGGAAGATCCGATTAAGACGCAACAGATGGCCCACTCGGTGGGAGCGCAGGCGGATCCACAGGTCAGCGCGGGCTGAAAAAGGAGCGGCCCTCACCGAAGGGGGGATTCAGTGAGGGCCGGACGACCATTTGGGGGGCGTCTCGGAAAGATTACCCGAAGAATCGGCAACTTGTCCCCCATTCGGAGGACATCCGCGATCACTTGATCAGGGAACGCGACCACTCGATCACCGGGAACGACGAAGGCCCCGGATCTGGGATCCGGGGCCTTCGTTTCGCTGGTGCGCGAGGGGGTGTCTGGTTTCAGGACATCGTGAACGGGTGTCTCTGGACATCGTGAACGCTCCGGTCGCGGCGGCGAGGATGTCTCAGGACATCGTGAACGGTGGCCAAGTACGAGGTGCTCATCAAAGCCGTCACCATCCAGGGACTGTCCTACGGCGAGGTCGCCCGCCGCTACGGCGTCTCAAAGACCCTCGTGCATAAGCTCCACCACCGCTGGCTGAGCGAAGGCGACGCCGCGTTCGAGCCCCGCTCGCGGCGCCCCGCTCGCAACCCGAACCGCACACCCGAGTCAGTCCGCGAGCGAGTCCTCGCCCTGCGCCACCAACTCACCGCAGCAGGCCTGGACGCCGGCGCCGACACGATCGTCGAGCATCTCGCCCGCGAACACGTCACCGTCTCCCGCGTGACCGTCTGGCGGATCCTCAAGGCCGCTGGAATCGTCGCCGCTCAGCCACAAAAGCGTCCCCGGTCCTGGCAGCGCTTCACCGCCGAACGCCCCAACGAGCTCTGGCAATCCGACTTCACCCACGTGCTCCTGGCCGACGGCACCGACATCGAGGTGATCGGCTGGCTCGACGACCACTCCCGATACCTGCTGCATCTGAGCGCCCACCCCCGCGTCACCGGCCGCACCGTCACGAACACGTTCAACACCACCGCCGCCGAGCACGGCCACCCCGCCGCGACCCTCACCGACAACGGCATGGTCTACACCACCCGCCTCGCCCGCGGCGGCCGGGGCCGCGGCGACGGCACCGGCAACGCCTTCGAAACCCTGCTAGCCGCCCTCGGCATCACACAGAAGAACGGCCGCCCCTTCAAACCCACCACCCAGGGCAAGATCGAACGCTTCTGGCAGACCCTGAAGAAGCACCTCGCCACCCAGCCCGCGGCCACCCTCACAGACCTGCAGACCGCCCTCGACACATTCCGCGACTACTACAACCACGTCCGCCCCCACCGCGGCATCGGCCGCAAGACCCCCGCCTTCGCCTACCAGCTCATCCCCAAGGCCGCTCCAACCAAACCCGACGACCCGAACATCTGGCGCGTCCGCTACGACACCGTCGACAACGACGGCAAGATCACCATCCGCCACTCCGGACGACTCCTCCACCTCGGCATCGGCAGAGCCCACGCCCGCACCAAGATCATCTGCCTCGTCCACAACGACGAAGCCACCATCACCGACACCGACACCGGCGAACACCTCGCCGACTTCACCCTCGACCCCAGCCACGGCTACCAACGCAAAAACGGATGAACCCCCAGCCTCCTGGGGGTTCATCCGTTCACGATGTCCTGAGACATCACACTGGTGCGCGAGGGGGGAGTTGAACCCCCACGCCCTTTCGGGCACTGGCACCTGAAGCCAGCGCGTCTGCCTATTCCGCCACTCGCGCGAGACCGGATCGCTCCGGACTCAACTTCCCAAGACTAACATGCCCCCGCGACGGGCGCGAAACGAGCGCGGCTCTCCCGGCGAGCGCACATCCGGTGTCGCGAGCGCGCATCCGGGCGGCGAGAGCGCATCCCCAGGGACGGGCTCTCGCCGGATGGATGCGCCCTCGCGCCGGCGCGCATCCGGGCCCTATAAGTCGCGCCGACCGGCACCGTCCAGCCTTGCTGGCTACGATGTGCCTACCGGTCGGCCGGACTGAGGAGACCCGTGGGACTACTGGACAGCTTCGAGCAAGGCCTCGAGCGCGCCGTGAACCGCGCGTTCGCGAAGACCTTCCGCAGCGGCATTCAGCCCGTCGAGATCGCCTCCGCCCTGCGCCGCGAACTCGACACGAAGGCCGCCGTGGTCGCACGCGACCGCATCCTCGTCCCGAACGAGCTGGTCGTGCGCCTGAGCCCCGCCGATGAGGAGCGGATGCGCTCGCTCGGCGGCGCCCTCATCACCGAGCTCGACACGATGCTGCGCGGCCACGCGTCGGCGCAGGGCTACAGCCTCGCCGGCCCCCTGCGCATCGCGCTGCGCGCCGACGAGTCGATCACGACCGGCACGGTGGACGTCGACTCCTCCACGGCGGAGGGGCGCGTCGAGTGGCGCGCGGTCGTCGACGTCGGCGGCCGGCGGTACCCGCTGTCGAAGGCGCGCACGATCCTCGGTCGCGGCAGCGACGCCGACATCACGGTGGACGACCCCGGCACGAGCCGCGCCCACGTCGAGATCCTCTGGGACGGCGAGCGCGCGATGGTGCGCGACCTCGGATCGACCAACGGATCCAAGCTGGATGGCCGACCCGTCACGCAGTCGGGCCTGAACGACGGCCAGACCGTCACGATCGGCCGCACCGACATCGTGTTCCACGTCGTGCCGCTCGCGGCCCCGCAGACGCGGCCGTCGCGCGACGACCGCACGACCTCGACCCGGATCATGCCGCAGAACGGGGACTGGTCGTGACCGAACTGAGCTCGCTGACGCTGCTGATCCTGCAGGTCGGTTTCCTGCTGCTGATGTGGCTGTTCGTGTTCGCGGTCGTCTTCGCGCTGCGCTCCGACGTGTTCGGCGTGCGCGTGCGCCGGATGCCGGATGCCGCGTCGGGCCGCGCTCCCGCGAAGTCCGCGCCGGCCAAGCCCGCGGCCGCCCCGCGTCCGGCGCCGGCCCCGAGCGCCGCCCCGGCCGGGCCCGCGACGACGGCCACGGCCTCGCGCATCGTCATCACCAGCGGCCCGAAGGCGGGCCTCGAGCTTCCCCTCGGCACCGACCCGCTGACCATCGGCCGGTCGAGCGAGGCGGGTCTCGTCATCCGCGACGACTACACGTCGAGCCAGCACGCACGCCTCGTGCTGTGGGGCGAGCAGTGGATGCTGCAGGATCTCGAGTCGACGAACGGCACCTTCCACGGCGGTGAGCGCGTGTCGCCCAACTCGCCCGTCCCGGTGCAGACGTCGACCCCGATCAAGGTCGGCGCCACGACCTTCGAGCTGCGGAAGTAAGCGCCCCCGGGATGTTCGTGGGCTCGAGTGCCGCCATCTCCCATACGGGGAAGGTGCGGTCGAACAACCAGGATTCGGGCTATGCCGGCTCGAACCTGTTCGTCGTCGCCGACGGCATGGGCGGCCACGCGGGCGGTGACGTCGCCTCGAGCGTCGCGGTCAACACGCTCCAGGGGCTCGACCACATCTACGCCTCCCCCGAGGAGGCGGAGGTCACGCTGCGCGAGACCATCGCGTCCACCGCCGGCGACCTCATCCACCTCGTCGCCCGCCGGCCCGAGCTCGCGGGTCTCGGCACGACGGTCAGCGCGATCGCGATGGTCGACGAGTACGCGGTCATCGCCCACATCGGCGACTCGCGCATCTATCTGTGGCGCGATGAGGCGCTCACGCAGATCACGACGGATCACACGTTCGTGCAGCGCCTTGTCGACTCCGGCCGCATCACCCCCGAGGAGGCGAGGTTCCATCCGCGTCGCTCGGTGCTGATGCGCGTGCTCGGCGACATGGATCCTGATCCCGAGATCGACACGTTCATCATGCCGACGCGGCCAGGCGATCGCTGGCTGCTGTGCTCGGATGGCCTGAGCGGCGTGGTCGACGAGGCCCACATCCAGAAGGCGCTGCGCCTGGGCCTTCCCCCGGGGCGCACCGCCGACATGCTGCTGAAGTACGCGCTCGACGGCGGGGCTCCCGACAACGTCACGATCGTGCTCGTCGACGTGGGCGGGCAGCATCCGCTCGTCAGCGGCACCGCGACGATCGTCGGATCGGCCTCCAACCCGCAAGGCGTCAAGGTTCCCGCGATCACCGGCCGTCCCCTGCTCCCCACGAGCTGGCTGCATCCCGGACGCCAGGCGGCGAACGAGCCGACACACTTCGAGCCGGAGCCCGAGTACCTCGAGGAGCTGATCGAGGAGGATCGGCGGCGCGCGCGTCGCCGGCGCATCGGCTTCGTGGCGTTCCTTGTGCTGATCGCGGCCGTCATCATCACGGGCTTCGCGCTCTTCTACTCCTGGACCCAGACGCGCTACTACGTGGGGGCCGACGACGACTCCGTCGTGATCTACCAGGGAATCCAGCAGTCGATCGGGCCGATCCAGCTCTCCTCGGCGCACGAGGACACCGGGATCCTGCTCGCCGACCTGTCGCAGTACCAGCGGGCGCGCGTCGAGTTCACGATCAGCGCCCGCTCGCTCGCCGACGCCGAGGGCATCGCCGACCGGCTGCGCGACTCGGTCGTCGAGGAGCCGGAGCCCGAGCCCGAGCCGACGCCGACACCCACGCAGAAGCCGACCCCGTCCGGCACGCCGACCCCGGGAGGTGAAGGATGACCGGAGTCGCCGCCGACACCACGGTCCTGAAGGCGCTCCGCAAGGTGCGCCAGCCGCAGCCGCAGCGCAACCGCGAGCTGCTGCTGCTGCTGTTCGCCATCGCCCTGAGCCTCGGCGCCACGGCCCTGTCGCAGCTGGGCGAGCTCGGCCGCATCGACTCGGGCGTGCTGATCGCCGAGGGAGTGCTCGCGGCGCTCGTGCTCGCTCTGCACGTGGTGCTGCGCCTGCGGGCGCCGCAGGCGGATCCGTTCGTCGTGCCGATCGCGACGCTCCTGACGGGCCTCGGCATCGCCATGATCTACCGGCTCGGCATCTCGGGCTCCGAGCTCGTGGATCCGAACGCCGCGAACAAGCAGCTCATCTACGCCGGCGTCTCGATCCTCGCCGCCGGGGCGCTCGTCTGGGCCCTCGGCAACTACCGCATCCTGTTCCGCTACACGTACGTGTTCGGCTTCACGGGAATCGTTCTGCTCATCCTGCCGTTCGTGCCGTTCATCAACGGCGGCGGCAACGCGACGGTGTGGATCGAGATCGGCGGCGTGAACTTCCAGCCCGGTGAGATCGCGAAGATCTGCCTTGCCATCTTCTTCGCCGGCTACCTCGTGCGCACGCGCGAGAGCCTCACCTCCACGGGACGCCGCATCCTGGGCTTCACCTTCCCCCGGGCGCGCGAGTTCGGCCCCCTGCTGGTGATCTGGCTCGTGTCGATGGTGATCATCGTCGCGCAGCGCGACCTCGGCACGGGTCTGCTGATCTTCGGGATGTTCGTCGCGACGCTCTACGTCGCCACCGGCAAGACCGGGTGGGTGCTGATCGGCGTCCTGCTCGCCGTCGGCGGAGCGGTCGCCGCGTCCTACGTCCTCCCGTACGTCCGCGGCCGGTTCGACGCGTGGCTCGGGGCGTTCGATCCCGCGCTGTACGAGGCGGAGGGCGGCAGCTACCAGCTCGTCAACGGCATCTTCGGCCTCGCCCACGGCGGGTTGCTCGGCACGGGTCTGGGCCTCGGCCGCCCGTATCTGACGCCCGTGTCGCAGAGCGACTACATCATCCCGAGCCTCGGCGAGGAGCTCGGCCTCACGGGCCTGTTCGCCATCCTGTGCCTCTATCTCGTGTTCGTCGCGCGCGGGCTCCGGATCGGCGTCGCCGGTCAGGACGATTTCGGCAAGCTGCTCGCGGTGGCGCTGTCGTTCACCCTCGCGCTGCAGGTGTTCATCATGGTGGGCGGCGTGACGCGGCTCGTCCCGCTGACGGGCCTCACGACGCCCTTCCTCGCCGCCGGTGGATCGTCGCTGCTGGCGAACTGGCTCATCGTGGCGGTCATCCTGCGCATCAGCGACGCTGTCCGCCAGCAGCCGAGGGCGGTGATCGGATGAGTCCCTTCTCAGAAGCGGCTCTCACGTGTTCGGGCGCCGCTCCGCTCGCAGGCCACAGCACCAGCGAGGTGACCACCGCATGACGAAGGAACTGCGCAGGCTGAGCATCATCGTGCTGGTGATGTTCCTCGCCCTGTTCGGGTCGACAAGCACGATCCAGGTGCTGCAGGCGAATGCACTCGCCGACGAGCAGAACAACCGGCGCACGCTGTTCGACAGCTTCGAGACGCAGCGCGGCGCGATCATCGCCGGCGGCCGGGAGATCGCCAACTCGGTGCCGAGCGACGACCTGTACGTGTGGCAGCGACAGTATGCCGACTCGGCCATGTGGGCCCACACGACCGGCTTCCTGAACCCCTCGCTCGGCTCGGTCACCGGCATCGAGCAGCTCATGGGCCAGGAGCTCGCCGGCACCGCCGGCTCGGCCTTCTTCTCCCGCATCGACCAGATCGTGACCGGCCAGCCGCCCCGCGGCTCGAGCGTGCTGCTGACTCTCGACCCCGAGATCCAGAAGGCGGCGTACGACGCGCTGGGCGGCCTCACCGGCGCCGTGGTCGCGATCGAGCCGGACACCGGCCGGATCATCGCGATGGTCTCGACGCCGGGGTACGACGCGAACTCCCTCGCCCAGCACGACCCCGAGGGGACGGATGCGGCATACAGGGCGCTGGAGGAGGACCCGGCCCAGCCCCTGCAGAACCGGGCGATCGCGGGCGACGTGAACCCTCCCGGCTCGACGTTCAAGCTCGTTGTGGCCGCCGCGGCGTTCGAGTCGGGCGACTACGACGCCGACTCGGAGCTGCCGAACCCGCTGACCTACAAGCTCCCGCAGTCGCAGAACACCGTGCACAACGCCAGCGGCACCACCTGCGGGCCGGGCGAGACCACCACGATCGCCACCGCGATCCGGCTGAGCTGCAACGTGCCGCTCGCCGAGCTCGCGGTCGAGATCGGCGCCGACCGGATCCGCGAGACGGCGGAGAAGTTCGGCTTCAACCAGGAGATCGCCATTCCCCTGCGCGCCGCGACCTCCACGTACCCGACGAGCATCACGGACGACGCGCAGACCGCGCTCAGCGGCTTCGGCCAGGGCAGGGTCCAGGCGACGCCGCTGCAGATCGCCATGGTCTCGGCCGGTATCGCGAACGGCGGCACGGTGATGAATCCGTACCTCGTCGACGAGGTCGTCGGGGCGGATCTGTCGCCGCAGCAGTCGTTCTCGCCCTCGCCGTTCGGCGAGGCGATCGACCAGGACACGGCGGATCTCATCAGGGACGCGATGGTCTCGAGCGTCCAGGATGGCGCGGCGACGGGTGCAAGAATAGACGGAGTCGACGTGGCCGGGAAGACGGGCACCGCGGAGATGGGCGGGGAGAACCCGTACACCCTGTGGTTCACCGGATTCGCGCCGGCTGACGACCCCGAGATCGCGGTGGCCGTTCTTGTGGAAGACGGCGGCGGACAGGGTCAGTCGGGCAGCGGCAACACGATCGCGGCGCCGATCGCGAAGAAGGTCATGGAGGCGGTGCTGAGCAGATGAGGCCGACACAGGGTGTGTCCTTCGGTGGGCGCTACGAGCTGAACTCGCGGATCGCGATCGGCGGCATGGGCGAGGTCTGGGAAGCGACCGATCACGTCATCGGCCGCACCGTCGCCATCAAGATCCTCAAAGACGAGTACATGGGCGACCCCGGCTTCCTCGAGCGCTTCCGCGCCGAGGCGCGTCACGCCGCCCTCGTCAACCACGAGGGCATCGCGAGCGTCTTCGACTACGGCGAGGAGAACGGATCCGCGTTCCTCGTGATGGAGCTCGTGCCGGGCGAGGCGCTGTCGACGGTGCTCGAGCGCGAGACGCGGCTTCCCCCCGAGCGGACGCTCGACATCGTCGCGCAGACCGCGTCGGCACTGCAGGCCGCGCACGCCGCGGGCCTCGTCCACCGCGACATCAAGCCGGGAAACCTGCTGATCACGCCCGACGGCCGCGTGAAGATCACCGACTTCGGCATCGCCCGCATCGCCGACCAGGTCCCGCTGACGGCGACCGGCCAGGTGATGGGAACCGTGCAGTACCTGTCGCCCGAGCAGGCCTCCGGTCATCCTGCGTCGCCGGCCACCGACATCTACTCGCTCGGCATCGTCGCGTACGAGTCGCTCGCCGGCCGTCGCCCGTTCACGGGCGAGTCGCAGGTCGCGATCGCGATGGCGCAGATCAACGAGCAGCCCCCGCCGCTGCCCGACGACATCCCCGAGCCCGTGCGCAACCTCGTGCTCGCGATGATCGCCAAGAAGCAGGAAGACCGCCCCGCCTCGGCGGCCGTCGTCGCGCGCGCGTCCAACGCGCTGCGCCGCGGAGACGTGGCGGCCGCGGCCGCCGCGGTGCCGGCGATCGCCGCCGGTGCGGCCCTGACCCGCGGCGGCGACGACGCGTTCACGCAGCTGCTCTCTCCCGGTGACGACAGCACGACCCGCATGATGCCGCGCACCACGCCGGTGCCGGTCGGAGGCGAGCCGTTCCCCGACGAGCAGCGCCCCCAGCGCAAGCGCAGCCCGTGGACCTGGCCGCTGGTCGCCCTGATCGCGCTGCTGCTCGTTGTGCTCGGCGGCACGATCTGGGCGCTGTTCGGCGAGGGCCTGCTCGGCGGAACCACCGAGTCGCCCACGCCGAGCGCGGAGCGCACCGAGCCGTCCACCACGCCGCAGAACACACCGACCGAAACGCCCGATGCCGACCGGATCAACATCGATGAGCTGGGCCTCGTCGGCAAGTCGTGCGACGAGGCGCTCGCGACGCTGCCCACCGAGGGCGAGTTCACCTGGACCTGCGAGCCGGGCACCGTGATGGCGGCCGATTTCACGCAGGAGGGTCTGATCTACGAGGTGAGCCCGCGCGGGTTCGCCCCCGTCGGTGCGGCCCTCAACGCGCTCACGTACGCGCCGATCACCGAGATCGCCGCCCCGGAGGCGCCGTCCTTCGCCGTGACCGAGGCGCAGCCCGACGAGGAGATCACCGTCAACTGGACGGCGTACAGCTGCCTCCCGGGCAGCACGCTCTCGGGCTACACGGTCACCCTCGAGAACGCCACGTTCTCTGGCACCGACGCCGTCACGTGGGACTTCGGCGCCGGCACCACCACCTCGCAGGTGCGCGCCACGGGCGACCCCGGCACCGACATCACGGCCACGGTCGTCGCGAGCTGCGCCGTCGACGGCGGCGAGGCGCGCACGACCCCGGATTCCCCGGCCTCTGCCCCCGTGACGATCGCCTCCGCCGACGAGCAGCCAGACGCCGACGCCCAGGGCAACGGCGCGCAGGGCAACGGCGCCGACGGAACCACCGAGACAGACACCGACACCTCTGCCGACGGCTCCGGGACCGGGGAGTGACGCGGCGCCGCGCCACTCAGTACAACGCAGCATGTCTGATCTGGGGGGATCGATGACGGACGAAGAGGGCACCGCGGTGCAGCTCGACCGCGACGCGCGCGTCCTCGCCGGCCGTTACCGCGTCGGCGAGCTGATCGGGCGCGGCGGGATGGCAAGCGTCTATCGCGGCTACGACCAGACCCTCGGACGCGAGGTCGCGATCAAGATCCTCAAGCGCGATCTCGCGAGCGACAGCGCCTTCCGCACGCGGTTCCGCCTCGAGGCCCAGGCCGCGTCGCGCATGGCGAACCAGGCGATCGTCCGCGTGTTCGATGCGGGCGAGGACATCGCCGCCGACGTCAACGGCGAGCGCCCCATCCCGTTCATCATCATGGAGCTCGTCCACGGCACCCTGCTGAAGGAGATCGTCGCGCGGGGTCCCGTGGCGCCGGCGGATGCCGCCCGCTACGTCGACGGCATCCTCGAGGCGCTCGAGTACTCGCACCGCGCCGGTGTCGTCCACCGCGACATCAAGCCGGGCAACGTGATGATCACCCCCTCGGGGCAGGTGAAGGTGATGGACTTCGGCATCGCCCGCGCGGTGTCCGACAGCTCGTCGACCGTGGCCGAGACCACGACCATCCTCGGCACCGCGGCGTACTTCTCGCCCGAGCAGGCGAAGGGCGACCCCGTCGACGCGCGCGCCGACGTGTACTCGACCGGCGTCGTGCTGTACGAGCTGCTCACGGGACGCCCGCCCTTCCGCGGCGACTCCCCCGTCGCCGTCGCCTACCAGCACGTCAGCGAGACGCCGACCACGCCGTCCCAGGTGAACCCCGACTCGCCGAAGGCGTTCGACCCGGTCGTGCTGCGCGCGCTCGCGAAGGATCCGTTCCAGCGGTTCCCGGATGCGGCGTCGTTCCGCGAGGCGCTGGATGCCGCCTCCGACGGCAAGGCGCCCTCCAAGCGCGAGCTGGGAGCGCTGACGAACGAGCTGTACGGGCCGAACCCGCGCCAAGCGGCCGAGACCGCGCGGTCCCTCCGGCAGCTGTCCACCGACAACACGATGACCCGCACCCAGTCGGGGCCGCCCGTCGCATGGATCTGGGCCGGCATCGCGCTGCTCGCGGTGCTCGTCGCGTCCGTGCTGTTCTGGGTCGTGACGATGCGGCCACTCAGCGAAGTGCCCGCGAGTGCGCGGGTCGTCCCCGACGTCACGGGCACCACGCTCGAGCGCGCGACCGAGGATCTCGCGGCGGTCGACCTGCTCGCCGTCCCCGAGATGACGCCCAGCGACACCGTCAAGGAGGGGGTGGTCATCGGCACCGAGCCCGAGGCCGACGCGTCGGTCTCGCCCGGCACCGAGGTCACCGTGCTCGTCTCGGAAGGGCCGCGGACGTCGGTGGTGCCCGCGCTCACGAGCCTGTCGGAGCAGGATGCGCGCCAGCGGATCGAGGAGGCAGGGCTCGAGATGGGCACGATCATCTCGGAGAACGACCCGGCGCTCGCGGCCGGCACCGTGATCTCCGCGGAGGTCGACGGCGACGAGGTGGCCGAGGGCGATGAGGTCGCCGAAGGAGCCACGGTCAACCTGACGGTGGCCTCCGGCCGCGTGACGATCATCGACTACCGCAAGAACACGGCGATCGACTTCGCGAAGGGCGAGCTCGAGGCGCTGGGGCTCACGGTGAAGGTCACGGAGGATCCCGACTGCCCTGCCACCGACAGCCAGATCGTCAACTCGCAGTCCGCCTACGGCGACGTGCCGGTGCATTCGACCGTCGAGCTGACCTACTGCACGGGCGAGGCCGTCGACGGGCAGTGACCCGGCGCCGACACGGGGTCGCCCGCTACGAGACGGTGACCTCGTCGGGCACGAACGTCATCGCGATCCACGGATAGACGTAGACGAACAGGCCGTAGAGCACCGCCGCGAGCAGCACAAGCAGGATGAGCACCCGCACCCACCAGGGTCCGGGAAGCAGGCGCCAGAGGGCGGCGTACATCAGATCAGCTCCTCGGTCAGGGCGCTCGGCGTCTCGCCGGTGGTGCGCGGCAGGAACGAGTCGAACACGCCGTAGCCGACGATGCGCTCGGTCATCGCGAAGCGTGGCGAGCAGCTCGTCAGGGTGATGTACCGCTCCCCCTTCGGCACCTCGGGCGCCTGCGGCACGTCGGCCAGCACGTCGTAGGCGTCGGGGGTCACGTACTCGAGGGTGCGGAAGCGGTAGGTGTACCACCCGGCCTCCGTCTCGACGACGATCGCGTCGCCGATCCGGAGGTTCTGCAGGTTCGCAAACGGCGCCCCGAACGTGGTGCGGTGCGCGGCGAGGCCGAAGTTGCCCACCTCGCCCGGCAGCTCGGTGTCGAGATAGTGGCCGATCCACGCGTTGTCCAGGGTGCGCGCGCGGGTCACGCCGCCCGCGATCGTGAAGTGGTAGTCGTCCCCCCACCGCGGCACGTGCAACGTCGCGAACGGAACGGCATCCTCGGTCTTCGGCACCGAGGCGGGCTCGTACCATCCGTCGGTCGGCTCGGGAGCGGGTGTCGTCACCTGCACCCGTGCCCATTCCTGGCTCAGCTCGTCGGCTTCGGCCTGCGCGGTGGCGCCGTAGAGGACGTCCCCGATCCAGATCTGCCAGAGCACGTAGAGCAGGATGACCGCGCCGAGCGTGACGAGGATCTCGCCCAGGACGCTCGCGACGGTCGCCCTGCTGCGGGAGCGCCGCCGGGTACGCCGGGTCTGCGCGATGACCGTCACATTCTGAGCTTAACCGGCCGGGTAAGATGTCCCCATGGCCCGATCCGAGAAGCCCGCCCGCCGCAACGGCGACGACGAGCTCGTCGACCGTCCCCCCGTCGACGCCGCCCCGAACCCCGTCTGGTTCAAGCCCGTGATGGTGGGCTTCATGCTGGTGGGCCTGGTCTGGATCCTCGTCTTCTACCTCTCGGGAATGCAGTTCCCGATCCCGGGCATCGGCCCCTGGAACCTGATGGTCGGCTTCGGCATCGCGTTCATCGGCTTCCTGATGACCACCCGGTGGCGATAGCCGCACCGCGAACCACAGAAGCGCCCGACGATCTCGTCGGGCGCTTCGTCGTTGTGTGATGCCGTAACAGGAATTACATGCGTGTGATTCATCCCCAGCGGGGGATAACCCTGTGGATAACTCCGCTCAGAACCCGTAGATCAGCGGCGGCACGGCAAGCAGCGCCAGCAGTCCCGCCACGACGACGCAGAGCAGGATGACCTGGCGCCGCGACTGGTCCTGTCGGCGAGTCGTGCTGAACACCCACCCGACGAGAAGACCCGCGACGACGCCGCCCACGTGGGCCTGCCACGAGATGCCGCCCCCGAACGCGAAGCCGACGACGAGGTTGATCCCGAGCAGGATCAGGATGCCGGTCACGTTGCCGCCGAGGCTGCGGCCGATCACCAGCAGCGCGCCGAGCATGCCGAACAGGGCGCTCGACGCCCCGACAACCGGCGTGCCGAACGAGAGCAGCGCCACCGCGACCGACCCGCCGAGTCCGGAGATCAAGTACAGCGCGAGATAGCGCCACGTGCCGAGCATCGGCTCGAGCAGGCGCCCGAGCATCCACAGCGACAGCAGATTCAGCGCGATGTGCAGGGGGCCGTCGTGCGCGAGCAGAGGCGTGACCAGGCGCCACACCTCGAACCCGCCGAGCTGCGGATAGACGTAGGGCGCGTAGAACAGCAGCCAGGACTGCAGGCTGAACCCGGCGAAACCGAGAAGCAGGTCGAGCAGGAAGGCACCGGCGGTGATCGCGAGGATCCAGTTGGTGACGGGCGCGGCGCCCGCCATCACCGCCGTGCGGCCGCCGCCGCGACCCCACCGGCGCTGCGCGCGCTTCTGCGCGGGGGTCCGGGACTTCTGCTGGTCGCGCAGGCACTCGGGGCAGATGACCCCGACGGCTGCCTGCGTCTGGCACTCCGGGCAGATGGTGCGATGGCAGCGCTGGCACAGCGCGAAGCTCATCCGGTCGGGGTGCCGGTAGCAGTAGTTCTCGGGATTGCGCGAGAAGTCGGTGGTGGTCACGACGGTGGCGGCGCCAGCGCGATCGAGGAGAACGCGGTCGTCAGACCGCGGCGATCTCGACCGACTGCAGGACGACGGGCTCGACCGGACGGTCCTGGGCGCCGGTCGGCACCTGCGCGATCGCGTCCACGACGGCCTTCGAGGCGTCGTCGGCGACCTCGCCGAAGATCGTGTGCTTGCCCATCAGCCACGGCGTCGGGTCGGTCGTGATGAAGAACTGCGAGCCGTTCGTGCCGCCCAGCTTGCCCGTGATGGCGTTGGGGCGCTTGCCGGCGTTGGCCATGGCGAGCTTGTAGGGCTCGTTGAAGTCGAGCTCGGGGCTGATCTCGTCGTCGAACGTGTAGCCGGGGCCGCCGACGCCCTGACCGAGCGGGTCGCCGCCCTGGATCATGAAGCCGGGGATGATGCGGTGGAAGATGACGTCCTTGTAGAGCGGGCCCTCGCCCGGCTTGCCGGTGGCGGGGTCGGTCCACGATCCGGATCCGTCGGCGAGGCCGACGAAGTTCTGGACGGTCTTCGGGGCATGGTCGCCGAAGAGGTTGACGACGATGTCGCCGTGGTTGGTGTGCAGCGTGGCGACGGCAGTGTGCTGAGGCATGGGCTCATTCTCTCAGAGCCCGGCGCCTCGCCGCCCGTGCCGAGCGGACCCATAGCCGATGCACGGTTGTCAAGAGTGCGGCAAGCCCCTGCCACTGACCGGGCGATCTGGCAGGATTGGGGCAACACGACATCCCAGCGACAGGGAGGGCACCCAACATGAGCCTCAGCAAGAAGCGCAAGAAGGAACTCCGCAAGCTGCAGGAGTCTGCCGCTCACCTCTGGGAGGCGCAGCAGGTCGTCCTCGCGGGGGCGGGAGACGTCGCCCGCGAAGCGGGCCGCCAGCTCGGCCACTTCAACCGCGAGCAGGTCGCGCCGCGCGTTGACGAGAAGTACCACCAGTACCTCGAGCCGGTCGTAGACCGCGTCTCGCCCTACGTCGACTCGAGCCGCAAGGCCTCGAAGCAGTTCATCGACAAGAGCCTGGTGCCGGCCGTCGGGGGCATGGTCGGCAAGGCGCTCTCGGCGGTCGACGCCGCCAACGAGGCGCGCATCAAGCTCGCCCGCAAGCGCGCCGGGCTCCCGATCGTGGAGCCGAAGAAGAAGTCCAGCGCCGGCCCGATCATCGCGCTGGTGCTCGGCATCGCCGCGGCCGGTGCGGTGCTCTACGCCGCGTGGCAGACGCTGCGGGCCGACGACGAGCTGTGGGTCGCGGACGACCCGCTGGCCTCGCCCGACGCGTGACCGACGCGACGTCAGATCCCACCTCCCGGGTACGGGAAGCAGCGGCGGCTCGCGGCCTCGAGATCGAGGTCCGCGAGTCGCCTCGTGCGTCCTCCCTCGAGGAGGCGGCTGCATTGCGCGGGATCACCCCCGCCGACATCGTGAAGACCCTGGTCGTGAAGGGCCGCGGCGACGACGGGTACCTGTTCGCGCTGATCCCCGGCGACCGCTCCATCTCGTGGCCGAAGCTGCGCGCCCTCGTCGGGGTGAACAAACTGCGGCTGCCCGAGCCCGAGCTCGCCCTGCAGGCGACGGGCTACGAGCGCGGCACCATCACGCCCCTCGGCAGCACGAACGACTGGCCCGTCTACGCGGACGAGCGGATCGCCGGACGTCGCGTCTCGATGGGCGCCGGGGCCCACGGCTTCTCGCTGTCGGTCGACGCCGACGCGCTCATCGCGGCCTACGCCGCGACCGTCGCCGACATCTCGGAGCCGGTGGAGACCATCCGGCGCTGACTCCCGCCGCGGTTGCCGAGCGAGTTCAGCGGAGGACGGTCGCCAGACGCTGGACCGCGAACTCGTAGCCCTGCACGCCCGCCCCGACGATGACGCAGCTCGCGACATCCGACAGGTACGAGTGGTGCCGGAACGGCTCGCGCGCGTGCACGTTGGAGATGTGCACCTCGGCGAACGGCAGCGCCACCCCGGTCAGCGCATCGCGCAGCGCGACCGACGTATGGGTGAAGGCGCCCGGGTTGATGATGATGCCGTCGCAATCCGCCTTCGCCTCGTGGATCACGTCGATCAGCGCGCCCTCGTGGTTGCTCTGGAACGCGCGAAGGTCGAAGCCCGCGGCCTTCGCCGCCGCGGAGGAACGCGCGAAGACGTCATCGAGGGTCTCCGATCCGTAGACCTCCGGCTCGCGGGTGCCAAGCAGGTTGAGGTTCGGCCCGTTGACGAGCAGTAGACGGTTGTACACGTCGCTCCTTCAGTTCTCGATGCCGGCCATGCGCAGCGCGGTGTCGACGAGTGCGACCCGCTCGATCCCCCGCACCTTGGCGAGCGGGATCCACTCGGCCATGTCGCTGGATCCGTCGACCTCGTGGGTCAGCGTGCCGCCCGTGATCGTGGCGCGGTAGACGATTCGGATCGCGTGAAGCGGTCCCGACGCGTCCTTCGCCAGGCGCTTGCGCGCGGGGATCACGTGCGAGTCGACCCCGAGCAGACCGTCGAGGCGCACCTCGTACCCGCTCTCCTCCCAGACCTCGCGACGCGCGGCGTCCGCCGGGTCCTCGCCCGGATCGATCCCGCCGCCCGGCAGCGACCACGCGGGAGAGCGCCCCTCGATCCAGCGCGTCAGCAGCACCCGATCGTCGTCGTCGACGATGACGCAGTAGGCGGCGACGCGCATGTCCATGGGGTCAGCCTAGCGACGCGGTCGCAGCACCCGGTCGCGCGGGGGTTGCTCCGCGCAGTGAGTGAGTGTACAGTCACTCTCATGTCACCCCGCGGCTCCATCCTCTCCACGGCCGACCAGCGCCGGCCCGTCGTCACCGATGCCGCGCTGCGCCGGTTCTCCCAGCGCGGGTTCCACGCGACCACCGTCGCCGACGTCGCCGCGGAGGCGAAGATCTCCCCCGCCTACGCCTTCAAGCTCTTCCCCCGCAAGGAGGCGCTGTTCGTCGCCGCGCTCGAACTCTGCTTCGAGCGGATCCTCGCGGCGCTCGCCGAGGGCGCCGATGCCGCGCCCGATCCCCGCCCCGAGGGGGTGCTCGACGCGATGGGTGACGCGTACGCCCGGCTGATCCAGGACCGCACCCTGCTCATGCTGCAGGTGCACGCGCAGTCCGTGGCCGACGTCCCGGAGATCGGATCGGCCCTGCGCGCCGGCCTGGCGAGGATCACGACCTTCGCGAAGGACCGCTCGCGCGCCGACGACGACGCCGTGCAGCGGTTCGTCGCCTACGGCCAGCTCTGCCATCTGATCGTCACCGCGGGAATCGAGGACGTCCCCGACGCGTGGGCCGAGATCCTGGTCCGCGGCATCCGCCACCCCTGAGGAATCCGCCCGCCATGAGCGGGTTTCTCTTTGCCCAAAAGAGTGAGTGCTTAATCACTCATCGCATCGAGAGGAGGAGAAATGAAGAACGAGATCACCATGCGCTGGGTCGCCCTGGCACCGCTCGCGATCCTCGCGATCGCCATGTTCAGCGCCTGGCGCTGACGCCCCCCATCCGGATCCCACACGAAGGAGAACAGCAATGAACGACACCGACCACATCCCCGCCCGCTGGACGAACGAGAAGACCGCCTGGTGGCTGGTCTTCGGCGTCCTCACCCTGAGCATCGTCGTGATGCTCGGCCTCTGGAACTGACCACCCCGGGCGGGGCGGCAGGCACGCCGTCCCGCCCTCCCCGGATCGCGGGCGCACCCCGGATCCCTCGAAAGGAGCATCATCATGACCACCCTCCCCTCCCCGGTCGCCGCGCCCGCGTCGACCTCCCGCAGCAGCCGGCGCTGGCTCGCCCTGGGCGTGCTGGCACTCGCGCAGTTCCTCGTCGTCCTCGACGCGTCGATCGTCAACATCGCCCTTCCCGTGCTGGGCGAGCAGCTGCGGATGGACACCACGGCCCTCGCGTGGGTCATCACCGCCTACGTCCTCGCCTTCGGCAGCCTGCTGCTGCTCGGCGGCCGGCTCGCCGACCGCTACGGACACCGCCGTGTCTTCATCCTCGGCACAGCTGCGTTCGTGGCGGCTTCGGCCCTCGCGGGACTGTCGTCGGGCAGCGAGATGCTGCTCGCCGCACGCGCGCTGCAGGGCGCGTCGGCGGCGCTGCTCGCCCCGGCAGCCCTCGCACTGCTCGCCCACCTCTTCCCCGCGGCCGGCGACCGGGCGAAGGCCCTCGGCGTCTGGGGCGGCGTCGCCGGGATCGGATCCGCCGCGGGCGTGCTGCTCGGCGGGGTGCTCACCGCGAGCCTCGGCTGGCAGTCGGTGTTCTTCGTGAACGTGCCGATCGGCATCCTGGTGCTCGTCGCGATCCCCCTGCTGGTGACGCGCGACACGGCGGGCGCCGCCACCCGCCTGGACCTGCCGGGTGCCGCCACGATCACCGGCGCGCTGCTGGCGGCGGTCGGGGCCGCGAGCGCCGTCGAGCGGCTCGGCTTCGCGCATCCCCTCGTCTGGGCCCTCGCCGGCGCCTCGCTCGCGCTGGGAATCGCCTTCGTGGTGATCGAGCGGCGCGCGGCCGCCCCGCTCGTGCCGCTGGGCGTCTTCCGCAACCGCAGCCTGTCGGTCGGCAACGTCGTGATGCTGCTCGTCGGCGCGGCGATGGTGGCGCTGTTCTTCGCACTGTCGGTGTACATGCAGGCGGTGCTCCACTACGACGCCCTGACCACGGGCCTCAGCCAGCTGCCCCTCGCCGGCGCGCTCGTGATCGTCGCGGGCGTCGTCCCCGCCGTGATCGCGCGGATCGGCTCCCGCACCACCCTCGTGGCGTCGCTCCTGCTGCTCGCGGGCGGTCTTGTCTGGCTCGCGGCCGCGCCCGCCACCGCCGGGTTCGCCGCCCATCTGCTGGGGCCCACCATCGTGATCGGCGTGGGGATGGGCGGGGCGTTCGTCACGACCACCCAGCTCGCGGTCGACGGTGTCCCGGGCGGCGAGGCGGGCCTTGCCGGCGGCCTGGTCAACACCAGCCAGCAGGTCGGCGGGGCGCTGGGGCTCGCCGTGCTGTCGGCGATCGCGACCCTGCGCACCGATGCCCTGGCCGCATCCGGGGCCGGCGACGGAGATGCCCTCACCGGCGGGTTCTCGTGGCTGTTCCTCGGTGCGGCCGGCCTGTCCGCGATCGCCGCGATCGTGGCGCTGCGGGCGCGGCGATCCTGATCCGCACGACGGAAGGGCCGCTCCCGACGGGAGCGGCCCTTCGGCGTCGAGACGGGGGCCTTACTTGAAGGCGTCCTTGACGTTCTCGCCAGCCTGCTTCAGCTTGGCGCCCGTCTGGTCCGCCTGCCCCTCGCCCTCGAGGCGCTCGTTGTCGGTCGCCTTGCCGGCGCCCTCCTTGGCCTTTCCGGACAGGTCCTGGGCAGCGTTCTTCATCTTGTCGTCGAGTCCCATGTGCGGCTCCTTCCGTCACGGATGATCCCCGGATGTTCCCCGGGTCAACCCACGCTAGGAGCCCGCCTTCGATCATGCACGGGGGTCGCGCTCAGCGGGAGTTTGCGCTAGACGAGCGGCTCAGCCCGCGGACTCCTCCGGCCGCTCGGCGACCTCGAGCTCGGCCTCGTCGGGAACGTAGCCCTCGACGTGGCGCTCGTCGGGCCCGTTGTAGGCCGACAGGGGGCGGATGAGCGCGTTCGACGCCTGCTGCTCGAGGATGTGCGCGGTCCATCCGGTGATGCGCGCCGCGACGAAGAGCGGTGTGAACGTGAGCGTGTCGAAGCCCATCAGGCTGTAGGCCGGGCCGGACGGGTAGTCGAGGTTCGGGTAGATGCCCTTGCGGGAGACGAACTCGCTCTCGAGCGTCTCGTAGAGCTCGGCGACATCCGGCCGGTCGTAGTGCGCGACGAGCGTGTCGAGCGCGGCCTTCATGGTGGGCACGCGCGAGTCGCCCTTCTTGTACACACGGTGCCCGAAGCCCATGATCTTGCGCTTCTCTGCGAGGGCCGCATCCAGCCACGGCACGACGTTCGACGCGTCGCCGATCTCGGTCAGGATGTGCAGCACCGCCTCGTTCGCACCGCCGTGCAGCGGACCCTTGAGGGCGCCGATCGCGCCGGTCACGGCCGAGTACAGGTCGCTGAGCGTCGAGGTGATGACCCGGGCGGTGAAGGTCGACGCGTTGAAGGAGTGCTCCGCGTACAGGATCATCGAGCGGTTGAACGCGTCGACGACGACCTCATCCGGCTCCTCCCCGAACGTCTGCCACAGGAAGTTGGCCGCGTAGTCGAGGTCGTCGCGGGCCTCGACGAGATCGAGTCCGCGGCGACGGCGCTGCCCGTAGGCGACGATCGCCGGCAGCTGCGCGAACAGCCGGATGCTGCGCTCGAGGTTCTCCTCCGGAGAGCCGACCGCATCCAGGACGTTCGAGATCCCGGCCGTCTCCTCGGCGCCGATCGCGCTCACCGCGGTGCGCACCTCATCCATCGGATGCGCGTCGACGGGGAGCCCGTCGATCACCGCCTTGACGCTCGGCAGCAGCGCGCGGTGCTGCCGCTCCGACTCCCGGAGCTCGGCGAGCTGCGCGTCGCTCGGCAGCTCGCCGTGCCACAGCAGGTGCGCGACGGCCTCGAACGACTGGGTGGCTGCGAGCTCCTGCACCGGATAGCCGCGGTACAGCAGGCTGTTCGTCTCGGGGTTGACCTTGCTGACCGCGGTGTAGTCCACCACCACGCCGGCGAGGCCCTTCTTGATGTCGGTATCGGTCATGTCTCTCCCTGAGCGTGAGGCGTGCGGATGTCAGCGGTCGAGCTGGAAGTCGAAGACGCCCGAGTCGAAGTGGTTGTACCCCTCGTAGTCGATCAGATCGTAGAGTTCCGCGCGATGCTGCATCTCGCCGAGCTTCGACGTCAGGTGCCCCTCGTCGGTGAGCGTGTCGAGTGCCCGGCCGGCGGCTCCCATGGCGATCCGCAGCAGCGAGACGGGCCAGATCACGATGTTCACGCCGACGTCGCGCAGCTGGGAGGCCGAGAACAGGTCGGACTTGCCGAACTCGGTCATGTTCGCCAGGATCGGCACGTCGACGGCCTCACGCACGGCCGCGAACTCCTCGAGCGTGCGCATCGCCTCGGGGAAGATCGCGTCCGCTCCCGCATCGACCAGCGCCTTCGCGCGGTCGATCGCGGCGTCCAGCCCCTCGACGGCACGGATGTCGGTGCGCGCCATGACGAGGAAGTTGTGGTCGCGCCGGGCGTCGACCGCCGCGCGGATGCGCTTGAGGGCCGTCGACTCGTCGACGACCGCCTTCCCGTCGAGGTGCCCGCAGCGCTTGGGATTGACCTGGTCCTCGATGTGCGCGCCGGCAAGGCCCGCGTCCTCGAGCGTCTGGATCGTGCGGGCGACGTTCATCGGCTCGCCGAAGCCGGTGTCGGCGTCGATGATCGCGGGCAGTTCGGTCATCCGCGCGATCTGCTGCCCTCGGCCGGCGACCTCTGTCAGCGTCGTGAGCCCGATGTCCGGCAGCCCGAGGTCGGCCGACAGCACGGCGCCAGAGATGTAGACGCCCTCGAAGCCCTTGCGCTCGATGAGACGGGCGGAGAGGGGGTTGAAGGCGCCGGGGAACCGCAGCAGCTCGCCGCTCGCGAGGCGCTCGCGGAACAGCCGGCGCTTCTCGTGCGCCGGGGTCTGGGAGTACAGCATCAGAACAGCCCCTTCGGCCCGGGAACGATCACGCCGGGCTCGGCGACGATCGTCAGCCGGCGCACCTCGTCGGCCGAGAGCTCGGGCAGGCGCTGCACGAGCTCGAGGAAGCGCTCGATCTCGTCCGCCGCCAGCACCGGCTCGGCGAGCAGGCGGAACTTCCGGATGTAGTCCTCCCGCGCGAACGGGCGGGCGCCGAGCGGGTGCGCATCCGCGACCGCGATCTCATCCTGAACCGTGGATCCGTCGTCGAGGGTGATCTCGACGCGGCCGCCGAACGCCTTCTCGTTCGGATCCTCCGAGTGGTACCGGCGCGTCCACTCCGGGTCCTCGCGCGTGGTGACCTTGTTCCACAGCTCGACGGTGTCGGCGCGGCCGGCCCGCTCGGGCGTGTAGGAGTCGACGTGGTGCCAGGCGCCATCCTGCAACGCGACGGTGAAGATGTACGGGATCGAGTGGTCGAGCGTCTCACGCGAGGCGGTCGGGTCGTACTTCTGCGGGTCGTTCGCGCCCGAGCCGATCACGTAGTGCGTGTGGTGGCTGGTGTGCAGCACGATCGACCGGATGTTCGCCGGGTCGCGCAGCTCGGGGTGCTCGGTGCCGAGGCGGCGCGCGAGGTCGATCCAGGCCTGCGCCTGGTACTCGGCCGAGTGCTCCTTCGTGTACGAGTCGAGGATGCCGCGCTTCGGCTCGCCCGGGGCGGGCAGCGGCACCTCGTATGCGGCGTCCTTGCCGTCGAGCAGCCAGGCGATGACGCCGTCCTCGCCCTCGTAGATGGGGCTCGGCGACGTCTCGCCGCGCATCGCGCGGTCGACCGCCTCGACGGCGAGCTTCCCGGCGAAGGCAGGGGCGTGCGCCTTCCACGTCGAGATCTCGCCCTTGCGCGACTGGCGCGTGGCGGTGGTGGTGTGCAGCGCCTGGCCGACCGCCTGGTAGATCGTCTCGGCGTCGAGGCCGAGCAGGGTGCCGATGCCGGCGGCCGCCGAGGGGCCGAGGTGGGCGACGTGGTCGATCTTGTGCTTGTGCAGCGAGATCGCGCGGACCAGGTCGATCTGGATCTCGTAGCCCGTGGCGAGACCGCGCAGCAGGGCCGCGCCATCCTGTCCCGTGTGCTGCGCGACGGCGAGGATCGGCGGGATGTTGTCGCCGGGGTGCGAGTAGTCGGCGGCGAGGAACGTGTCGTGATAGTCGAGCTCGCGCACCGCCACGCCGTTCGCCCACGCGGCCCACTCGGGACTCGTCACGCGGTCGAGCGCGCAGCCGAAGATCGTGGCGCCCGCTCCCCCGGCCGACACCGCGTGGTCCTCTGCCTGCTGCCGGGCCGCGACGACGGGACGGCGCGTGAGCGACGCGGCGGCGACCGCGGCGTTGTCGATCACGCGGTTGATGATCATGTCGGTGACGTCGGCCTCGACAGCGACCGGGTCGACCGCGACCTCGGCGATCTTCCAGGCGAGCTGGCCCTCGCGCGGCAGGTTCTCGTCGCTGCGGTGGACGCGGACGTGGTGGTTCACGGTCATGTGGGCTCCTCCTGCGGGAGATCAGGCTGGATGGATTCGAGGATGGTCGTGAGGGCGTTGTGAAGGTGCACGTGCGTCGCGTGGGCGGCGAGGTCGCCGTCGCCTGCGGCGATCGCCGCGGCGATCACGCGGTGCTCGGCCACCGACTGCGCCAGCCGGTCGGGGTTGTCGCGCGCCATGCGGCGGACCCGCACGAGGTGCGTGCGGAGGTTCCGCAGCGCCGAGACGAGGTGCGAGTTGTCGACCGTCCGGTCGACCGCGGCGTCGAACCGGGCGATCAGCTCGTAGTACGCGTCGGCGTCGGCGGCCGGATGTGCGTCGGCGAACTCCGCAGCGAGCGTGGCGAAGACCGCGCGATCCGCGCGCTGCGCCGCGAGCCGCACGGCCGTCTCCTCGAGCGCCCGGCGCACGTCGAAGAGATCCCGGATGTCCCCGGCGTCGATGTCCGCGACAACGGTCACGCGCGGCGACTGCTGCACGACGAGACGGGCGTTAGCGAGCCGGCCGATGGCCTCGCGCATCGGCGTGCGGCTGACGCCGAGCCGCAACGCCTGCTCGACCTCGCTGACGACGGCACCCGGTCGCAGGCGCCCGCTCTGGATGTCGTCGAGCAGCGTCGCGTACGCGCGGTCGCTCGCCTTCATCCGGCCTCCTTGCTTATGTATACGTTAACCGGCGCAACGACCCGCGTCGACCCGTTCCGCGCGCCTTTCGTATACACAGCTCGTCGTCACCCGCGGGCGTCCGCTACGGACAGGGCGGATAGTTCGTCGCACTCACGCGGGCGGCACCCGCCGCCCGCGTGCTCGTCGGCTGACACGGCGACGGCGCACCCGTGGAATGATCGCTGCATGTCGGTGCTGACGCATGACCAGCTCGTCTTCCAGCAGACGAGGAACTTCTCGAAGAACGACTTCGCCATCCTGGATCCCCAGGGCCAGCAGGTGGCACACGTCGAGACGGGCGGCAGCGCGCTCGGTCGCGCGTTCATGGGCGCCCGCGAGCTGACGGTGTTCGACGGTCCGGACAATCCGCTCGTCCAGGTCAAGGACGTGGTGACACTGGGCCGCGACCGGATGGAGATCCTCGACGGCACGGGGAACCCGCTGGCGAGCCTGGTGAAGCGGATCACGCTGTTCAAGACGCGCGTGACGCTCGACGTACAGGGCGAGCAGGTCGACCTGCTCGGCGACATCTGGGGATTCGACTTCCAGTTCACCGGCCCCGACGGCGTGTGGGCCACCGTCTCACGGGCATGGTCGGGCGTGGGGAACGCCTTCCTCGGCAAGTCGACATACGCGGTCAGCCTGGCACCCGGCCTCGATGCGGCCCGACGTCAGATCGTCATCGGCTCTGTGCTGGCCCTCGACCTGATCCGGGAGAAGCAGGAGCAGAAATCGTGATCGGCGAAAAACTGTGGAGCCAAGGAGATTCGAACTCCTGACATCCTGCTTGCACAGTCGACTTGTGCACAGGGGAAAGGAGACTATTTCCGCGTGCTCTTGACATCAAAGGCGAGCCCTCAACCCAATGTTGCTCGTTTTGCGCTCGTTTTCAGACCATCCCTGTCGGCCACGATCCCTGCGCGCTGGCGATCATGTGGGTGATGTCGACAGAGAACGTCGGTGGCAGGTTGACCGCAGCGGGATCCACCCGGAGCGGTGGCGTGCTTCTGCCCTTTAGTCGTGGCGGCGACGAGGAGAGTTCTTCGCCGGGCTGGTCGGTTCTCCTGGTCATGCTGCCCCCATCGGGTCGATGGCGCTCTCGGCCGCGCCGGTTGCATTCGTCTGCCACACGGCACGGGTGACATCCAACAGCTGGTCAAGCCCGACATCAGCGGCACGGGACGCCTCAACAAGCGATCGGACTTGCTGAACCACTGTTCGTGGCAGCACAGCGACTGAATCCGCAACACGCGTTCCGGCGGCAGTGCGTGTCACCACGAGTCCCTCGCGCTCCAGCAGCTTGTATGCCCGTGCGGCAGTTCCTTGAGCGACGCTCAGATCGCGTGCCGTTTGTCTGACTGTCGGCAGCCGCTCACCAGCGCCGAGCTGTCCCGACACGATCAGGCCCTTGAACTGGCGGTAGATCGCTAGCGCCGGTCCGTTCTCGTCTGGAATGGGTGTGGTCTGTCGAGTGCTCATCTGGCCAGCTCCGTCCTCGCGGCCGGCGTGCGCCGAGCTGACGTCTTGAGCCTGGCGATGCTCGTAAGCAAGAGGATCAGAAACCCGAAGATCTCGAGGCAGGGGGCAATCGCTCCGCCGATCACGGCGAACTCGGCGTATCGCCACACCGCGTCGTACGTGCCCTGCCCCTCGATGGTGAGCTTCTTGATTGCGCTACCGTCCGCGATGAAGCGCAGGGCACCGGCGAGGGAGAGCGCTGTAACGCCCGCGACGATCCGTGCCACTCCAGTGCCGATGGCGATGCGGTCGGTTCGCTCCGACGCAACCAAGTCCGGGCTCGTGAAAGATCGAACGGCGTTGATGTGGAGTGCGCCCCACGCGGCGACGATCATCAGCGCCATGCAGATCAGGACCGGGATCCCATAGGCCCATCCGTAGAACCACGGCCGCAACGGCGCGATGTCGGTGTTGGGCACGCTGATGTTCACATAGACGAACCGGCCCTCTTGGTCCGGCGACGAGTTCATTCCAGCGAAGATCGTGGTCGACACGAGGAGCACGACGAGCAGCGCGGTAGTGGTGAGCTCTCGAATCCGGATGAAGCTCAGCCATGTGCGCCTCGACGTGGGCAGCACCGGTCGGCGAGGGATCTCGCGCTGACCGAGCGCCATCACGAGCATGACCACTGTCAGGACGACCGCGCCGCTGATCAAAGGCGCGGCGTAGTACCACCAGGAAACGACGTTCACGAGGTCGAAGACGAACCCCTGAAGGATGCTGAGCGTGGCGTAGACGACGACCGTGACAAGGGAGCCGATGCCCAGAACCCGCATCTCTCCCGCGTAGCGAGAGTGGAGATGTGGTGGCGTGCTTCCATCCTTCTCCTCGACATGCCTCGTTCGCGCGAGCAGAATCAACGCGACGATGCCGGTGGCAAGGATGAGGTTCACGACAGGGAGTTGAAACCCGGCCATGAGCAGACTGAAGGTGTCAGCCGATGCGATTCGGTCCCAAAGCATGGATCCTCCTGCGTGAGTGTTGTGACATATTCCTAGCACAAGTTGTACCAAGCTGGAGGAACAAACCATCAGGAGTTCGACCCGCGGGCGCAGCTACCGCGGCGCCGGTATGCCTCGGCCGGTGTCGCAGCTCGGCACTCCGAGTGCGCAGGGGGACCATGTGGCTATTCGGCAACAGGAGCGTCTTCGCGGACCTGGGCGACGCGCTCTCGGAATGAACGCTTCGCTCTGCAGGACGAGTACGTGCTGAATCAGCGGAGAGACCGAGTTGTCGGCACGATCGCCCTGTTGGTCGTGGGGACAACGGCGGCCCTGGTCGGCTGCGCGGGCGGAGTGACGGTGACCGATGACGGTGCCACTGTGATCGTCACCGATGCTGGTTTCCTCACCGGTGACGAGGCAAGCATCCAGGGAATGATCTCGATCACGGAGGCGGGTTGTGTGGGCATCACCGACACTCAAGGGGGCACCTACCCGGCCGTCTGGCCGCGCGGGACGAGCCTCGTGGGCGATTCTGAGATTGCGATCGACATCCCCGACGTCGGGATCAAGCGACTCGGCGACGAAGTGAATGGCGCAGGCGGATACTACGAGATCGGCACCTGGTCCGTACTCGCCGAGGTCGCGGAGCGCTGCCACTGGGACGGAGAGGTCATCGGCGTCCGCTTGGACTGATCGCAGCAACGGCCCAGTTGCTCAGCAGAGCTTGGTTGCGAGAGCCGCTGCGGCGGCCGTCCATGGCCGCGCGTAGTCGTGACATCGCGTCTTCCGACCTCGGCGCCTTTCGGGTGCTCGTGCGGCGGCGGCATCCTCGGTCACCGCATCCGTCACGAATCGCATCCACTGGGCCGTGCCCGTGTGGAGTACCGACGGCTCGCCTCTGATGACCTTGGCAGCGGCCCATAACGAAGATCCTGCCGCCGCGAGCGGTGTCCGCCATGATTCCTCATCTGTCCGCGTGCGCGAACTAGTCTGTCGGCATGCCCGCGAACCCGATCGTTCCTGCTGGTTACGACGTCGTCTGGATCGTCGTGGCTGCCGTTCAACTCGTCCTTCTGGTCGTCTCGGTCGCGATCGTCTGGCGTGAGCGCGGAAAGCTCGATGGGGTCACGACCGCGATCTGGGTTGTCGTCGCGGTCGTCCTCCCAGTGGTGTTCTTGGCAGCGTGGGGAATCGCGCGGCTCAGCGGGAGACGGAAACACGCCATCTCTTCCTGAAAAGACGGCACATTGCCCCCGATGTGTGCGGCCGATCGCGACCCATGCCTTGTCCTCGCGTTCGGTGAGGGCTGGCGTCTGGTTGGTATCGCGTCGGCAGGTCAAGGCGTCACGAAGCGGGCTGTCACGAGCACGTCGTGAATCTGCCTTCGCCGCCCGACGTGGTTGCCATGCCCCAAGATTCTTGGCGCACGCCGGGGGACGGCATAAGACACCCGTGCTTGTTCCCTAGACACAGGGCGTCCAAACGAGACTCGTCGAGCGGAGCCAAACTGGTGGTCCACCACTGTTCGTCGGTCACCCTACGCGAGGCCATGCAATCGTCGACGAAGTGAAGGACGACTCAGGCGAGGCACGCGCGAGCGCGTTCGAGTTCTGCGTCGCTCGGTGCTGGCAGTTCCTCGGATGATGGCGCCCAGAGCGTGACGTTTCGCGCAACTTGGTCGACTGACTGGACCTCGGCTTCGCTCGTTAACTCGCTAAGTGCCCAAAGCCCGACCTGCTCGCCGTCTGCCCCGAAGCTCATCATCACGACGAGCGGTTCGTCGCTTGCATCGCGCTCTCCCTGTGCAAGACCGACGGCAACGATGCTCTTTGGGGAGAGTTCCTCACCGTGAGGTTCTTCCGCAATTCTGGCCGCGACCTCAAGAGGCGGATAAAGGCAGCCCTCGCTAGCGCCGACATCCTGCGAGCTTTGTGCGGCGTCACAGCTCGTTAGGACAAACATGGCGCCGAGCCCGATGAGTGCGGCAAGGGAGGTCGACGTTGAGCGACGCCATGGCGCTTTCGACGGTTTAGACACGAGGCCCTCCTCCATGCGGTTCGGCTGGCACCATCGTACAAGCCGTCTAGCTGTACCGGGCCATGAGGTTGGTTCCGCAGTTCGGGTTGTGAACGGGGAGGACCTCCGGGCTTAGTGGAGATATCTGACGTCTTCACGAAGCACCCGGAGGTCCCATGGCCCACGCTAATGCCCGTCTGACCGTTCATGGCAGGCGGCTGATCATCGAACGTGCCCGCGCCGGCTGGAAACAGGCGCACATCGCCGCGGCGATGGGCATCTCCCGCACCTGCGTGAAGCGGTGGATCGCTCGCTATCGCGCGGAGGGTGAGGCCGGGCTGCGTGACCGGTCCTCGCGGCCTCACGCCAGCCCGTCGCGCACCAGCACCGAGCTCGAGGATGCGGTACTCGAGCTGCGCCACAAGGAACGCATCGGACGTGAGGAGATCGCCGCGCGGCTCGGCGTCGCACCCCGGACCGTCTCGCGCATCCTCGTCCGCAACGGCATCCCGCCGCTGCGGGCGCTGGACCCGATCACCGGGGAGGTCATCCGCGCGTCGAAGACCACCGCGGTCCGTTACGGGCTCATCGCATTTGAGCGTGTAGCGGTCTGAGCGTCGCGGTGGCCGGGTAGGCGTCGAGGTCTCCCGGAAGATGGAAGTTCCTACGCTCGCCATCTCAAGAAGACCTCGACGGTGATCAACGCTACATTCGCGACCCCGGACCTGACCACG
>NZ_JADGLL010000028.1 GCF_015235415.1 Microbacterium paludicola
CCCTCTCACCACATCGAGCCTGTGCGCGGCCTGCGCCGCTACAGCAGCGCGCCGCCCTCGCGTGCGAGCAGCGCGCGCTTGACGTCGAGGCCCCAGGCGAAGCCGCCGAGCGAGCCGTCGCCGCGCAGCACCCGGTGGCAGGGCACAAACAGCGCCGGGGCGTTGCGCGCGCAGATCGAGGCCGCGGCGCGCACCGCCCGGGGCGAGCCGAGCGCGGCTGCGAACCCCGTGTACGTCAGGGGCGCGCCGGGAGTGATGCGGCGCAGGGCCTTCCAGCCGGCGAGCTGCAGCTCGGTGCCCCGCTGCCGCACGGGCACGGCGTCGATCGCGGCGACGTCCCCGGCGTAGTACGCCCGCACGGCGTCGGCCGCCGCGGTCTCGCCCTCGCGCACGTCCTCGGGTCGCAGGCCCGGATGGATCCGGTTCAGCATCGTCTCGGGGTCGGACGTCCAGCCGGAGGCGAGCACGGATCCATCCGCGTCGGCGACGAGCGTGAACGCCCCGTCGGGGGTGTCGAGGGTCTGGATGGTCGCGGTCATGACGCCTCCTCGGCGGGTTCCGGAAGCCGGACGGATGTGACGGGTGCGGTCTCCTGATGCCTCGTTCGCCTCACGGGCACCACCGGTCCGGTTTTCGGAACCGCGACGGCACGTCCGGTGGCGAGCCGCCACAGGTGCATGGAGAGGTACGAGCGCCACGGCGCCGTGCGGGCGGCCCAGGCGGCGAGCTCGCGCGGCTCGGCGGGGATGCCCGCGCGGGCGGCGCCGGTGCGGAGCGCGACGTCGCCGGTGAGCACGATGTCGGGGTCGCCGATCACGCGCATCCGGACGTAATCGGCCGTCCACGCGCCGATCCCGGGCATCGCCAAGAGCGCGGCGCGCTGCTCGGCGGCGTCGTCGCCGGTGGTGAGGGTGAGCTCGCCCGAGGCGAGCGCGGCGGCGGCACCCGTGATCGCCCGGATGCGCACGGCCGGGCCGCGCAGCACGTCCGCCCCGCGTTCGGCGATCGCCGCCATCGTGGGGAACAGGATGCGCTCCTCCCCGGCGAGCATCACGCGCTCGCCGAGTGCCTCGGTGAGGCGGGTGAGGTGCGTGCGGGCGGCGGCGACGGAGATCTGCTGGCCGACCATCGCGCGGATGAGCAGCTCGTGCGGGTCGGCCGCCCCCGGCAGCCGGATGCCTGGGTTCTCGGCGACGTGTGCGGCGAGCTCGGGATGCCGCGAGAGCGCCTCGTCGATCGCGACCGGATCGGCGTCGAGGTCGAACAGGCGGCGGGCTCGGGCGACGAGCGTGGACAGGTCGGCGAGGCTCTCGAGCTTCGCCTGCAGCCGCAGCCGGCCGCCCTCGTGGGAGAGCCGGAACCACGCGGGCCCGTGTGGAAGCCGGATGGCGCGGGCGAACGAGTGCGCATCGCCCTCCTCGACGCCGGCGAGGGCGCGCACGCCCATCCAGGCGAACAGCCCCGCGGGATCGAACGGCTCCCGGTACGGCAGCGCGAGGTCGATGCCGGTCGGGGTGGGCGATCCCACCCGGCGCCGCGCGCGCAGCTCGGTGGGGGTCATCGCGAACACCTCGCGGACCGTGTCGTTGAACTGGCGGACGCTCGCGAACCCGGCCGAGAAGGCGACATCAGCCGCCGGCAGGTCGGTGCCGACGAGCAGCAGCCGCGCGGTGTGCGCGCGGTGTGCGCGGGCGAGGGCGAGAGGGCCGGCGCCGAGCTCGGCCGCGAGCAGCCGCGTGAGGTGGCGCGACGAGTAGCCCAGCCGCGCGGCGAGCCCCGACACGCCCTCGCGCTCGACCACGCCGTCGGCGATGAGCCGCATGGCGCGGCCGGCGACGTCGCCGCGCAGGTTCCAGTCGGGCGATCCGGGCGCCGCCTCCGGCAGGCAGCGCTTGCACGCGCGGTAGCCCGCCTCGTGCGCCGCGGCGCTCGTCGGGTAGAAGGTGACGTTCGCCTCCTTCGGCGTGCGCGCGGGGCAGGATGGCCGGCAGTAGATCCCGGTCGAGCGCACCGCCGTGACGAACTGCCCGTCGAACCGCGCGTCGCGTGACGAGATCGCCGCGTACCGCTGGTCGAAGGTCATGTCCGGGCTCATGCCCCAAGCCTGACACGCCCGCCAGGCCGCGGCTGGCGGTTTTCGGACACGGCGGTGTGGCCGCCGTGCGCGGAGATGAGTGGTCCGGCGCAGGTCATCTCGACCCGCCGCCGGTTGCTGAGCGAGCGAAGCGAGCCGAAGCGACCGCGCCCGCGACGACCGCCCCAGCCCGCCGGTCGCCCACTCCTCCTCGTTCGTTGAGCGAGCGAAGCGAGTCGAAACGGCGCAACCGCATCACGGGCCTGGCCCGTGGCGAAGTCCGGGCCGTTTCGACTCCTCGCTGGCGCTCGTCGCTCAACGACCGAGGGAACCGCGACTCCGGCGCGGGATTGGCGGGAGGATCGGCTCCCCGCCCGGCCAGCACAGCGAAACGCCTCCCTCAGGCGCAAAGTCCGAGGGAGGCGCCTGGCCGTAGCCGACCACCTGGGAGCGAAGCGACCGCGCCGCGGATGCGGCCAACCAGCGCGCCGGACGGAGCGCCAGCGACGTCCATCGAGCGCGAGTCCCGGCGCGGAGCGTCGGGCGAGCGATCGATCAGCGCGCGGCCAAGAGGCTCAGTGGAAGAAGTGGCGCTCGCCCGTGAAGTACATCGCGACGCCGCGGTCCTTCGCCAGGGCGATGGTCTCCTCGTCGCGCACCGAGCCGCCGGGCTGGATGATCACCTTCACGCCGGCGTTCATCAGCACCTCGGGGCCGTCCGAGAACGGGAAGAAGGCGTCGGAGGCGGCGATCGATCCGGCCGCGCGCTCCCCCGCGCGCTCGACCGCGAGGCGGCACGAGTCGACGCGGTTGACCTGGCCCATGCCGACGCCGACCGTGGCGCCGTTCTTGGCGAGCACGATGGCGTTCGACTTCACCGCGCGGCACGACTTCCAGGCGAACACGAGGTCCTGCACCGAGACGTCCTCGGGCACCTCGCCCGCGACGAGCTCCCAGTTCGCGGCGACCGACTCGAAGTCGTCCTCGGGGAACCGGTCGGCATCCTGCAGCAGGAGTCCGCCCGAGACCAGGCGCACGTCCATCCCCTCCTGGCGCCAGTTCGCGGGCAGCTTCAGCAGGCGCAGGTTCTTCTTCTCGGCGAACACCTCGAGCGCGGCGGGCTCGAAGTCGGGCGCCACGATGACCTCGGTGAAGATGTCGCGCAGGTTCTCGGCCATCTTCAGCGTCACCGGGCGGTTGGCCGCGATCACACCGCCGAACGCCGACACCGGGTCGCACTCGTGGGCGCGCAGGTGAGCGCTCGCGATGGGGTCGAGCGCGTTGGGCGCGGCGACCGCGATGCCGCACGGGTTCGCGTGCTTGATGATCGCGACGGCCGGCAGCACCATGTCGTACGCGGCGCGCAGGGCGGCGTCGCCGTCGACGTAGTTGTTGTACGACATCTCCTTGCCCTGCAGCTGCGTCGCCTGGGCGATGCCGTGACCGCCGACGCGGGAGTACAGCGCCGCGCGCTGGTGCGAGTTCTCGCCGTAGCGCAGGTCGGCGAGCTTCTCGGCCTGGATGGTGAGGTGATCGGGCAGGCCGCTCTCGCCGACGAGGGTCTCCTCGGCGAACCACTGCGCGACGGCGGTGTCGTACGCGGCGGTGTGCGCGAACGCGCGGGCGGCGAGCTCGCGGCGCTGCGACAGCGAGGTGCCGCCGTCGGCGACGGCCTGGATGATCGCGGGGTACGACGAGGGCGAGACGACGATCGCGACGTTGGCGAAGTTCTTCGCCGAGGCGCGCACCATCGCCGGCCCGCCGATGTCGATCTGCTCGACGACCTCGTCGCCCTCCGCACCGGAGCGCACGGTCTCGACGAACGGGTACAGGTTGACGATCACGAGCTCGAACGGGGCGATGCCGAGGTCGCCGAGCTGGTTCTCGTGGTGCTCGAGGCGAAGGTCGGCGAGCAGGCCGCCGTGCACGTTCGGGTGAAGCGTCTTCACTCGCCCGTCGAGCATCTCGGGGAAGCCGGTGATCGACGCGACATCCGTCACCTCGAAGCCCGCGTCGCGGATCGTCGCGGCCGTGGATCCGGTCGACACGATCTCGACCCCGGCGCCGGCGAGGGCCTCCGCGATCGTCAGCAGGTCGGTCTTGTCGCTGACGGACACGAGCGCGCGCCGGATCGGCACCAGGTCGCGATCGCGGTACAGCGAGGGGTCGTGGCGGGGGCCGGCCATGTCGTGCTCCTTCGGGTGAGGCGGTGATCCGGATCCGGATGACGGATCGGCGGGATCGGTGGGGACGGATCTAAGCGGGCTGACGGGACGAGCGTGCGAGGTCGATGTCGCCGGTCGCGATGCGGCGCACCACGTCGATCAGGAGCCGCCGCTCGACCGGCTTGATCCGGTCGTGGAGCGTCTCCTCGGTGTCGCCGGGAAGAACCGGGATGCGCTCCTGCGCGAGGATCGGCCCGGTGTCGACGCCGTCGTCCACGACGATCACGCTGGCGCCGGTCTCCGGGACGCCCGCGGCAAGCGCATCGCGCACGCCATGCGCCCCGGGGAACTCGGGCAGGAAGGCGGGGTGCGTGTTGATGATGCGCGGCTGCCAGCGTGCGACGAGCGCGGCGGGAAGCAGCCGCATGAGGCCGCTCAGCACGATCAGGTCGGGCTGCAGCTCGTCGAGCCGGCGGCCGAGCTCCTCGGCCCACTCCTCGCGCGAGGTGTACTCGCGGAACGGCACAACGAAGCCGGGGATGCCGAACTCGTCCGCATGAGCGAGCCCTGCGGCATCGCGATCCGCTCCCACCGCGACGACGCGGGCGGGGTACGCGGGGTCGTTCGCCGCCTCGAGAAGGGCCCGGAGATTCGAGCCCGTGCCCGAGATGAGGACGGCGACCGACAGCATTGGGTCAGTCTATCGACGCGGCAAAGTCCAGACCGTTTCGACTCCTCGCTGCGCTCGTCGCTCAACGACCGGAGCGAGGCTGAACCCTCGGTTGTTGAGCGACACTTCGACTCGCTGGCGCTCGCTCAGTGCGGGTCTCCGCGAGTCGAAACGCGGCTGCTGTCAGTCTTGCCCGCCGGTGGAGGCCTTTGGGCCTGCTGTCTCCGCATCGTCGTCGCCGCGGACCCACTGGCCGAGGCGCTGCTCGTATCGGCGCGGGGCGAGCAGCAGGATGGCTGCGCCGACGAGCACCTCGAGGCCGACCGCGAGCGCCATTGCACCCGGCTCCGGGCCCGTGACCGCAAGCCGGCCGGGACCGAGCGACCCCGACGTCAGCGCCGCGATGAGCGCCGCACCGGCTCCCGCGATCACGGCGATCCCGACCGCGAGCACGACCCGCGGGGCGGTCGGTTCGTGATCCGAGCCCTCGGCGTGCGCCTCGGCGCGGAAGGCGATCCGGATGCCCCATCCCGCGATCGCGCCGGCCGCGACCGGGGCGAGCACCGACAGCAGCAGCAGGGGCGAGCCGTGCTCCGGGATCAGCCCGAGCATCGGGATGCCCGGCAGCACACCGAGCTGCGAGCCGACGGGTGTGACGCCTGTCCCGGCGCCCAGCGCGAAACCGGGCCCGGCGATCCACGCGAGCGACCAGCCGATCATCGTCGGCAGGTACGCGAACTGGCCGACCGTCAGCAGGATCGCGCCCGTCAGGTCGACCTGGGATGCCTCGTACAGGGCGATCAGGCTGCCGCCGCGGAGGGGCACCGTGGTCGCGATCGCGAGGGCTGCGAAGCCGATCACCCCGGCGAGCGCCATCCCTCCCCCGCGCACCATCAGGGCGGGGAACTCACGCCATCCCGTCGGGAACCGATCGGCGATGTCGTGCAGGCGGTCGACGATCCCGTCATCCCCCTCGCTCCAGGCGCCGGTGACGGCGCCGAGCAGCATCGGGATGCCGTAGACGAGGGTCGGCAGCAGGATCGCCTGCCACGGCTCGGCGGAGGCCACCGGATTGCCGGCGGTCAGGTTTCCGATGACGGCCGCCAGAGCAGTCGTCGTGGTGCCGGCGGCGACACCCGTCAGCCACCGTCCCGAGCGCAGCGCGCGGCGTCCTGAGCGGGCGGCGAACGCCGCGATCAGCACGGCGAACGCGAGGGGCGCAAGAGAGAGGACGAACGATCCGGCCTCCTCGGGCAGGCCCATCTCCACGAGGAAGTCGCCGTCGAGCGAGAGCGACAGCGGCACGAAGTTGCCAAGCTGCCAGATGCGCACGGTCGCCGGCCACAGTGCCGACCAGTCGGCGAGGCCGCCGAAGGCGAAGACCCACATCAGCAGGAGCGGCACCAGCACGACCGCCCACCCGACGATCGCCGACACGGCGGCGTCAAGAGCGGCGAGCAGGGCGACGAGGAAGCGATGCATGACGGATCGACTCTACGTCGGCCGGCTCGGGTGGCCCGGGCGGCGCTCCGCCGGTGAGATCAGTCCTGCGGCTCCAGCACGAACACCGCGATCTTGCGGTCGGTCTTCTTCTGATAGTTCGCATAGTCCGGCCACACCGCGACCGCACGCTCCCACCACTGCTCGTACTCGGCGCCGTCCAGCTCGCGCGCCGTGTACTCGCGCTTCACCGGCCCGTCCTGCAGTTCGACGTGCGGGTTCTTGCGCAGGTTGAAGTACCACTGCGGGGGCTTCGGCGCTCCGCCCTGCGATGCGACGACGGCGTAGCGTCCCTCGTGCTCGACGCGCATCAGGGCTGTCTTGCGCAGGCCCCCGGTCTTCGCGCCGACCGTGGTCAGCACGATCACGGGCACACCGCGCAGCGTGTTCGCCTCGGCTCCGTTGGTCGCCTCGTACGTCTCGGCCTGGGTGCGCGCCCACTCGGCGGTGGACGGCAGGTACTCACCATTCAGCGGCATGCCCGCAGGCTATGACGGATCGCTTCCGCCGGGCGCCGCGCCGCCCTACTCTGGCGCCATGGCCGGCACCTACAAAACCTCGCCCGCGCGCCGACGGATCGACCGGATCATGGCGGCGCTGGGACGGCGCGGGCTGGCGCCCGCCGGCGTTTCGGCGCTCACCGTGGTCGGTCGCCGCACCGGCGTGCCGCACACCGTGCCGGTGACCCCGATCACGGTCGGCGGCCGCCGGTACCTGGTGGCGCCGTATGGCGCGGTCGGCTGGGTGCACAACATCCGCGCGGCCGGCGAGGCGACGCTCGAGCGCGGCTCCCGGGTCGAGCGGATCCGCGTCGAGGAGCTCGCTCCGGATGCCGCAGCCCCCGTCCTGAAGGAGTACGTGCGCCTCGTCCCGCTCGTGCGCCCGCATGTGGCCGCCCACCACGAGGCCGACGTCTCGGCCTTCGTCGCCGTGGCCCCGGATCATCCGGTCTTCGCGCTCACGACCGTCGGATGATCCCCCGCCCCCGCGGGGCACCTCCGAGCGGGCGCGAAACGCGGAGATCCGGCGAGCAGAGGAGGAATCGCCGCGGATCGTCCTCGCCCCGCCGGATGTCCTCGATTCCCGCACCCGCCGCCCGCCCAGCCGCCCTCCACACGCGCAAGGTAGGTTCTCGGGGGAGGTTTCTACTGCGATGACTACTGCCCCGGCCGGCCGCACCACCGAACCGAAGAACGCGATCGACCGCTTCTTCTCCGTGACCGAGCGTGGTTCCACGTTCGGCGCCGAGATCCGAGGCGGGCTCGTCACGTTCGTCACGATGGCGTACATCGTGATCCTGAACCCGATCATCCTGTCGGGCTCGCCCGATGTGGAGGGGAACCTCCTCCCCTTCCCCGCCGTCGGCGCCGCCACGGCGCTCGCCGCGGGTGTGATGACCATCGCCTTCGGTCTCGTCACCCGGCTGCCGTTCGGCTTCGCCGCGGGCCTCGGGATCAACGCGTTCCTCGCTTTCTCGGTCGTCGGCCAGGTGACGTGGCCCGAGGCGATGGCGCTGGTCGTGATCAACGGCCTCGTGATCGTGCTGCTCGCCGCGACGGGTCTGCGGAAGATGATCTTCGATGCGGTGCCGCTGCAGCTGAAGCTCGCGATCACCGTCGGCATCGGGCTGTTCATCGCCTTCATCGGCTTCGTGAACTCCGGATTCGTCACGGCGACGGGCGAGGCCTCCCCTCCCGTCGGCCTCGGCGTCGGCGGATCCGTCGCGACCATCCCGACCCTGCTGTTCGTCGTGACGCTTGTGCTCACGGGCATCCTCGTCGCGCTGCGCGTCAAGGGCGGTCTGCTGATCGGCCTTGCCACGGGCACCGTGCTCGCCGTCATCGCCGAGGCGATCTGGCACCTGGGCGCCGCAGCCGACGGCAACGCGGGCGGGTGGAGTCTGACGGTCCCCGCCCTCACGGGATCGCCGTTCTCCCTTCCCGACCTGAGCCTCGTCGGCGCCGTGGACTTCGGCTTCGACCTCGGTCGGGTCAGCGCGGTCGCCCTCGTGATGATCGTCTTCACCCTGGTGTTCTCGAACTTCTTCGACGCGATGGGCACCATGACGGGCCTGGCGAAGGAGGCCGAGCTCGCCGACGAGAAGGGCGACTTCCCGCGCATCAAGTCGGCGCTGATCGTCGAGGGCCTCGGCGCGGTCGTCGGCGGCGCGACGTCGTCGTCCTCGAACACCGTGTTCATCGAGTCGGGCGCGGGCATCGGCGAGGGCGCACGCACGGGTCTTGCCAACCTCGTCACGGGCGCGATGTTCCTGCTCGCGATGTTCCTGACGCCGCTGACGTCGATCGTGCCCACCGAGATCGCCGCCGCGGCGCTCGTGATCGTCGGCGCGATGATGATGGCGCAGATCGCCCACATCGACCTCGGCGACTTCCGCGTCCTGCTGCCGGTCTTCCTCACCGTGACGGTGATGCCGCTCACCTACTCGATCGCGAACGGCATCGGCGCGGGCTTCGTCAGCTGGGTCGTCATCCAGGCGTTCTCGGGTCGCGCCCGCCGCGTCGGCCCGCTGCTGTGGGTCGTCGCCGCCGGCTTCGTGATCTTCTTCGCCCGCGGTCCGATCCAGGCCCTCGTCGGCGGCTGAGCGGCGACGGATCCGAAGGGATCCGCGAATCCGAAGCGGGACCGGATCCGATCCGCCTGCGGATCTGCAGATCCCTTCGGATTCGCAGACGCGGCGGTCCCAAAAACGACGAAACCCCCGCCCGAGGGCGGGGGTTTCGCGTGAAGCGGATGCTTACGGCGACGCGATGTGTGTCGTCTCGTCGCTGCGCTCCTCGCTCAACAACCGGGATGAATGATCGCTACGCGATCACAGACCCTGAATCAGTTCGCGCATCAGCGCGGCGGTCTCGCTCGGGGTCTTGCCGACCTTGACGCCGGCGGCCTCGAGGGCCTCCTTCTTCGCCTGCGCCGTGCCGGCCGAGCCGGATACGATCGCGCCGGCGTGACCCATCGTCTTGCCCTCGGGGGCGGTGAAGCCCGCGACGTAGCCGACGACCGGCTTGGTGACGTTGGCCTTGATGAAGTCGGCCGCGCGCTCCTCGGCGTCGCCGCCGATCTCGCCGATCATGACGATCGCCTTGGTCTCGGGGTCGGCCTCGAACGCGGCGAGCGCGTCGATGTGCGTCGTGCCGATGACCGGGTCGCCGCCGATGCCGATAGCCGTCGAGAAGCCGAGGTCACGCAGCTCGTACATCATCTGGTAGGTCAGCGTGCCCGACTTCGACACGAGGCCGATCGGGCCCTTGCCCGTGATGTTCGCGGGCGTGATGCCCACGAGCGCCTCGCCCGGCGTGATGATGCCGGGGCAGTTCGGGCCGATGATGCGGGTCTTGTTGCCCTTCGACTGCGCGTACGCCCACGCCTCGGCGGTGTCGCCGACGGGCACGCCCTCGGTGATCACAACGAGCAGCGGGATCTCGGCGTCGATGGCCTCGATCATCGCGTCCTTCGTGAAGGCCGGGGGCACGAACGCGATCGACACGTCTGCACCGGTCTTCTCGATTGCCTCGGCGACCGTGCCGAACACGGGCAGCTCGACCTCGCCCTCGTGCGGCTTCTCGTGCGTGACGGTGGTGCCGGCCTTGCGGGCGTTCACACCGCCGACGACGTTGGTGCCCGCCTTAAGCATGAGCGCCGTGTGCTTGGTGCCCTCGCCGCCGGTGATGCCCTGGACGATGACCTTGGAGTCCTTGTTGAGGTAGATCGACATCTCTTTAGTCCTTTATCCGATCCGGGGCTCAGGCGTTCGCCAGCTCGGCGGCCTTGTCGGCACCCTCGTCCATGCCGGATGCGAGGGTGACGAGCGGGTGGTTCGCGGCGGCGAGGATGGCGCGGCCCTCCTCGACCTGGTTGCCGTCGAGGCGCACGACGAGCGGCTTGGTCGCCGCGTCGCCGAGGATCTCGAGGGCCTTGACGATGCCCTCGGCGACGGCAACGCACGACGTGATGCCGCCGAAGACGTTGACGAAGACGCTCTTGACCTGCTCGTCACCGAGGATGACATCGAGGCCGTTCGCCATGACCTGCGCGTTGGCGCCGCCACCGATGTCGAGGAAGTTGGCGGGCTTCACTCCGCCGTGCTTCTCGCCGGCGTACGCGACGACGTCGAGCGTCGACATGACGAGGCCGGCGCCGTTGCCGATGATGCCGACCTGGCCGTCGAGCTTGACGTAGTTCAGGCCGTTCGCCTTGGCCTTCGCCTCGAGCGGGTCGGCGGCGTCCTTGTCCTCGAGCTCCTCGTGCTCGGGGTGACGCACCTCGCTGGCGTTGTCGTCGAGGGTGATCTTGCCGTCGAGGGCGATGATGTCGCCGGCGCCCGACAGGATGAGCGGGTTCACCTCGACGAGGGTCGCGCCCTCGCCCTTGTAGACGTCGTACAGCTTGACGAAGACGTCGGAGACCTTCTCGACGAGGTCCTCGTCGAAGTTCGCGGCGCGCGCGATCTCGACGGCCTTCTCCTTGGTGATGCCGTCGAGGGGGTTCACCTCGATGCGCGCGAGCGCCTCGGGCTTCTCGACCGCGAGCTGCTCGATCTCCATGCCGCCCTCGACGCTGCACAGCGACAGGTACGAGCGGTTGGCCCGGTCGAGCAGCACCGAGAAGTAGAACTCGCGGGCGATGTCCGCGCCCTGCGCGACCATGACGCGCTTGACGACGTGGCCCTTGATGTCGAGACCGAGGATCGCCTTGGCCGCCTCGTACGCCTCGTCGGGGGTCTTGGCGACCTTCACGCCGCCGGCCTTGCCGCGCCCGCCGGTCTTGACCTGGGCCTTGACCACCACGACGCCGCCGATCTTCTCGGCCGCTGCCTTCACCTCCTCGGGGGTGTCGGCGACGATGCCGGCGAGCACCGGCACCTCGTACTTCTCAAAAAGGTCTCGAGCCTGGTACTCGTACAGGTCCACGTTGCAATCCTTCGGTGGGGCCACGGGAGGAGACTGATTGTCTCGACGTCGAGAGATCTCGACCGAGGTCCCAGCCTACTACCGCCCGGTGAATGGCCCCGCTCAGGGTTCCGGGAACGCTCATCCGGATCCGCGTCCCGACATGCGAAACGCGGCCCCGGATGATCCGGAGCCGCGTTCGCGAAGTATGGGTCGGTTACCGAGACGTCTTGCTGAAGTGCATCGGCAGCGCCATCGCCAGGCACACGGCGATGATGCCGGCGGCGAAGACGACCGGCTGCAGGAAGTCGATCATGAACGCCACCGCGAACAGCGCGAAGCCGCCGAGGAAAAGCAGCAGCGAGATGATGAACATAAAGACCTCCGTGTGGCGTCGCCTGGAACCTCGTCAAGTCTAGGGCACCGGATGGGCCCCTCCCGCTGGCGGAGACCTCCAAAGCACTCCGGCCGGGGCGGTGCTCCGACGTAGCCTGACGGCATGGCATCGGAGCTCTTCCCCGGAGAGAACGTCCTCTCCTACGACGTGACATCCCCTCTCGACACCGACTACTACGCGGTGTTCGCCGACGTGGCGGGAGAGGACCGCGCACAGTGGGCGCGGGCCCGCGAGGTCGGCGAGGCCCTCGCGCCGCGCATGGCCGAAGCATGGGACAAGGCGGAGTATCCCCTCGAGGTGATCCCCGCCCTGGGCGAGGCCGACCTCTACGTCGACGGCATCGAGCACCCCGACCTGACGCGGATGTCCCCGCTCGCGGCGGGCCTGGTGAACATGGAGATCTCGCGCGCCGACGGCTCGCTCGGCACGGTGCTCGCGGTGCAGGGAGGCCTGGCGCTGCGCACCCTCGTGCTGTTCGGCAGCCCCGAGCAGCAGGAGCGCTGGCTCGGCCCGATCGCCCGCGGCGAGGCCCCCGGGGCGTTCGCGCTGACGGAGCCGGATCACGGATCCGACTCGACATCGCTCGAGACGAGCGCCCGCTGGGACGGCGACGGATGGGTGCTGCGCGGGACGAAGAAGTGGATCGGCAACGGCGCCTCCGGCGGCGTCACCTTCGTGTGGGCGCGCGTCGACCGCGAGGGCGACCCCGACCACGGTCAGGTGCGCTGCTTCCTCGTCGAGCAGGAGACCCCCGGCTACACCGGCAGGGTCATCACCGGCAAGCTCTCGCTGCGCGGCATCCACCAGGCGCACATCACGCTCGACGACGTGCGCCTGCCCGCCGACGCGGTGCTTCCCGGCTCGCACTCGTTCCGCGACACGTCGACCGTGCTGTTCGCGACCCGATCCGGTGTCGCCTGGTCGGCGCTCGGCCACGCGACCGCCTGCTACGAGGCGGCGCTCGCGTACTCGACCCAGCGGATCCAGTTCGGCAAGCCGCTCGCGAAGTTCCAGATGGTGCAGGAGCGGCTCACGGTCATGCTGTCGCAGCTCACCGCGATGCAGCTGTACTGCCGCCGTCTCGCCGAGCTCGAGGCCGCGGGTGCCCTGCGCCCCACGCAGGCGTCGCTGGCGAAGTTCCACAACACCCGCACCGCGCGCGACATCGCCCGCACCGCCCGCGACCTGCTCGGCGGCAACGGCATCCTGCTCGAGAACCGCGTCATGCAGCACCTCGCCGACATCGAGGCGATCCACACGTACGAGGGCACCGAGAGCGTGCAGGCCCTGATCATCGGCCGCGACATCACCGGCGTCGGCGCGTTCGTCTGAGGGGTTTGTATGTGGGGTCGATGCTTTTCCGGTCGTTGAGCGAAGTCGAAACCATCGGCCCCCCCTGTTCGTTGAGCGACGAGCGAAGCGAGGAGTCGAAACGGTGCCACATCCCCACGGGTCCGACCCCCGCGGGGTCTGGACCGTTTCGGCTCGCTTCGCTCGCTCAACGAACAGGAGTGTGGAACCGCGCGCCCGCGCGGGCACAGTGACAGACTGAACCCATGCCTCGCGCAACCGTGGTGGGAAGCGGCCCCAACGGCCTCGCGGCCGCCGTGACCCTCGCCCGCGCGGGCTACGCGGTGACCGTCCTCGAGGCCGCCGAGACGATCGGCGGCGGCACGCGCACGTCCGAGGTCACCCTGCCGGGCTTCCGCCATGACGTCTGCTCGGCGATCCATCCGGCGGCTATCACGTCGCCGTTCTTCCGCGCGTTCGGGCTCGACGAGCGGATCGGCTGGATCGTTCCCGATGCGTCCTACGCGCAGCCGCTCGACGGCGGCCGGGCCGCGATCGCGTGGCGCGACATCCAGCGCACGGCGACCGAGCTCGGGCCCGACGGCCGCGCGTGGCGCGCGCTCGTGCGCCCGCTCGCCCGCCGCATCGACGGGGTGCTCGACTTCACCGGGAACCAGCTGCTGCGCGTCCCCCGCGATCCGCTGGTGACCATCCGCTACGGGCTGCGTGTGCTCGAGGCGGGAAGCGCGCTCGGCCGCCGCACCTTCCGCGCCGAGCGCGCGGCCGCGCTGCTGAGCGGCGTGCTCGCCCACGCGAACACCGCACTCCCGTCGCTGGCGGCCGCGGCATCCGGAGTCCTCCTTGCGGCGCTCGCCCACACCGACAGCGGCTGGGCGTATCCCGTCGGGGGCGCGCAGGCGATCCCGGATGCGCTCGCCGACGACCTTCGTGCACACGGGGGCCTGATCGAGACCGGCCGGCGCGTCGACGACCTCGCCTCGCTCGACTGGGGCGACCCCGCCGCCGGCGACCTGCTGCTGCTCGACACGTCGCCGCGCCTCGTGCTCACCCACCCCGACATCCCGGCCGGCTACGCCCGGGCCATCCGCTCGTACCAGTACGGCGCCGCGGCGGCGAAGGTCGACTTCGCCCTCGACGGCCCCGTTCCCTGGACGAATCCGGATGTCGCCCGCTCCCCCACGGTTCACGTCGGCGGCACGCGCGCCGAGGTCGAGGAGAGCGAGAACGCCGTCGCCCGGGGGCGGGTGTCCGAGCGGCCGTTCGTGCTGACGGTGCAGCCGTCGGTGCTGGATCCGACCCGAGCCCCCGCGGGCAAGGCGGTGCTGTGGGCGTACATGCACGTGCCGCACGGCTCGACGCTGGATCCGACCGAGCACATCACGCGTCAGATCGAGCGCTTCGCGCCGGGCTTCCGCGACCGGATCCTCGCGTCGCACGCGGTGCCCGCGTCGGGTCGCGAGGCGCTGAACCCCGCGGAGATCGGGGGCGACATCCTCGGCGGCGCCTTCACGATGGCGCAGGCGTTCCGCCGTCCCGTCGTGTCGACCGCGCCCTGGCGCACGCCGATGAAGGGCGTCTACCTCGCGTCAGCCTCGACCCCGCCCGGCCCGGGCGTCAACGGCATGGCCGGCTGGCACGCCGCGCGCACGGCCCTCGCCGACGCGGGCGAGCCGGCGCGCCTGAGCGACCTGTTCTGAGGAGTCATCGATGGCGATCGAGCGGAATCCCGTAGGTGCCGAACGAGCGGTGCCTCGTGCGAGCGAAGCGAGCGTGGAGCGAAGCGACCGCGCAGCGCGCAGCGCTGCCGCGACGGAGCGGAGCGACGGCGCCTCGCTCGCGGAGGGCCCCCGAAGGGGCTCCCGATCGCGTGCGACCGCTTCTGAAAAGAACTCTCATGACATTCCCGCGCCCATGCTCGCCAAGGCGGTGGCCGCGATCCCGGATCCGGCGAAGCATCCGGGCGGGCTGATCTTCGAGCCGAAGTGGGACGGGTTCCTTCACTGAACCCGGGAAGGCCCGGTTGGACGTCAAGTGTGCGGCTCCGGGCGGAAGATCTCTTCCCAGGTGGTACCGAAGTCACGTGTCGTGACCACGCCACGTTGGTCGACGAGGGCGATCTCGTCGCCCGGCGTGACGGTGAGGGCCTGGGCGGCACCGTCGTACTCGCCTCCGGTGGCCCACTCGCCGCTGGGGAGCTGGTAGACGAGTGTGTTGTCGAAGCTGGTGCCGACCAGTAGCCCCAGGCTGTTCGTCGCGATCAGAACCATCCGCGGCGCAGTCTCGTCGAGCTCGAACGTCGCACCCGCGTCACGGCTGACATAGAGCCCTTCGGGAGTGGTCGCGTAGACGGTGTCGGAATCGTCGGGGTCGGCGAGCATGTCGCGTGCGTCGACGCCGACTCCGTCGTTCCAGGTGCGCCCGCCGTCGTCGGAGCGGTAGACGGTGCCGAAGTTGTTCGCGTAGATGCGATTCGGATCGGATTCGCTGATGGCGAGGTCGTGGAAGTCGGCCTCACCGGTGAATGCGACGTTCGTCCAGGTGCGGGCGTTGTCGTCGGAGCGGATGAGGCCGAGATTCTGGCCGGCGAAGTGGTCGGGGCTGTTCGGCCCGGGGTGTCCGGAGGCATAGAGCTGACCGTCGACGGCGGTGAACCCCATGGCGTCGAAGTCGTTGCCGGCGACCGGTCCGCTGAGCTCCGCCGAGCGGGTGAGGGCGTCGAGTTGGTAGATGCCGCCGTGGCTGGCGATGAGCAGACCGCCCGTCTCGGGGTCGGAGGCGAGCCCGTGGATGTGCTCGAGGGCCACCTTGGTGTCGTGGTCGGGGTCCTCGGCTCGTATCAGAGCGCAGCCGGTGAAGAGGGGCGCAGTCAGGGCAAGGGCGGCGAAGGCGGCCAGGCGCCGTCGGGGAATGGCGGGGGTGAAAGGCATGGGAGATCTCCGGGATGGTTTGGGCAGGGCGGAGCCGGTGACCCACCCGGACGGGGTGGCCACCGGCGTGGCGGGTGCTCACAGCTGGGCGAGCAGCTCCTGCATCTCGGTGATCTCGGCGGTCTGGTCCTCGACGATCTTCTGCGCGAGGGCGACGGCGTCGGGGTTCTGGCCGTTGTCGATCTGGGCCTGAGCCATGTCGATCGCGCCCTGGTGGTGCATGATCATCTGCTCCAGGAACAGGCTCGATGCGGTTTCGCCGTCGGCTTCCTCGAGGGCGGCCATCTCCTCTTCGGACATCATGCCGCCGCTGTGGTCCATCCCACCCATGTCGGTGTCCTGGCCCCAGTCTTCGAGCCACTGGTTCATGGTCTCGATCTCCGGGCCCTGAGCGGCCTTGATGCGCTCGGCAAGCGCGACGACGTCCGGGTGAACCCCGTCCTTGGCCAGCAGAGTGTCGGACATCTCTATGGCCTGCTGGTGGTGCATGACCATCTCCATCGCGAACGTCACGTCCGCGTCGTTGAACACCGCGCCACTGGCCTCAGCGGAGGCGCTGGGCGAGCTGCTGGTGCCGTTGCCGTGGTTCATGCCTTCCATATCGGAGCCACCGGTGTCGCTGCAACCGGTCAGGACGAGCGCGGTCGCGAGGATGCCGGCGTGGAATGCAATCGTGCGGATCTTCATGAGGGTCTGTCTCCTAAGTCGTTGTTGAGGGGCGTGCCGAAGCACGGGATCTGCGACAGCAGATGACCCTCAGGTGCGACTGATGGAGAGGACGTTCAGATCGGGAGGAACCGGCGGCGCCTCCGTGAGCGTCGCCGTGGCATGTGGCGGCGCCTGAGCGCGCGCAATGGTGACGACCCGGCCGGGGCGAATGGCGAGGACGATGCTGACGGCGAGCAGGGCGAGCACGCACGCCATGAACGCCATCGCGTCCATGCCGCCCCCGCAGTCGCCCTCAGCGCAGGGATCCGCCGCGGAATGATCACCGGCTGTAGCCGCGTCCGGGCTCGCGACGTCAACCATCGCGGGCTCACCGCCATGGTGCGTGCTCTCGCTGATCACCACGGGAGCGTGGTGGGTGCTGCCGCTGCTGAGCACGTGCATGCCGACTAGGCCAATCAGCACCCCGATGACGGCCGCGGCGGTGAGTAGGAAGGTGCGCGCCAGTGTGGCGCTCGGACGCATCGCCTGGCGCAGCGTCATCACGCTCATCAGCGCACCTCCCTTCCCGCTCACAATCTACGAAACCCGCCTGTCAGGCACCACGCAAGACCGCTGCAGCGGTGATCTCGGGGCGCATGTCCAGCCGGCGCAACAGCTGCGCGTTCAGCGCGACGACGATCGTCGACAGCGACATCAGGATCGCCCCGACCGACATCGGGAGCACGAACCCGAACGGGGCGAGCACCCCGGCGGCGAGCGGGACGGCGATCAGGTTGTAACCGGCAGCCCACCACAGGTTCTGCTTCATCTTCCGGTAGCTTGCCCGCGACAGCTCCATCACCGACAGCACCGATCGCGGGTCGTCGCTGGCGAGGATGACACCGGCGGAGGCGATCGCGACGTCGGTGCCCGCACCGATCGCTATACCCACGTCGGCCTGGGCGAGGGCGGGAGCGTCGTTGACGCCGTCGCCGACCATCACGACCTTGCGGCCCTCCTCCTGCAGCTGCTTGACCTTGGAGGCCTTGTCCTCGGGACGCACGCCGGCGAAGAACCGGTCGATGCCAAGCTCCTCGGCCACGGAGGCGGCGACCGCTTCCGCATCGCCGGTGATCATCACGACCTGGACGCCGCGGACGTGGAGCGCCTCGATCGTCTCCCGGGACTCGCTGCGGATCTCATCGGCCAAGCGAAGCGCCCCGGCGACCTGACCGTCGATCAGGATGTGCAGGATGATCGCCCCCTCGCGGCGCCACTCGTCCGCGACGGGCAACTCGGCGGATCCCTCCTGCTCGAGCAGGTAGGGGCCGCCGACCTGTACCAGGTGCCCGTCGACGGTGGCGCGCACGCCGACCGCCGGTGAGGACTCGAACCCGGAGGATCCCGGCACCGCCAGTCGCTTCTCGCTCGCGCCGTTCACGATCGCGCGTGCCAGGGGGTGCTCAGAGTCCGCCTCGGCCGCCGCAGCGAGGGCGAGCAGCCGATCGGCGTCGATCCCGCCGGCGGGGTGCACCGCGGTGACCGCCGGAGCGCCCTTCGTCAGGGTGCCGGTCTTGTCGAACAGGACCGTGTCGATGGTGCGCATACTCTCCAGCGCCAACCGGTCCTTGATGAGCACTCCGCCGCGCGCGGCCCGCTCGGTGGCGATGGACACCACCAGCGGGATCGCCAGGCCCAGAGCGTGGGGGCAGGCGATCACGAGGACGGTGATGGTGCGGACCACGGCCTGATCTGGGAGGCCCAGCAGCGTCCATACCAGCGCGGTGATGACGCCTGCGATCAGGGCGAACCAGAACAGCAGCGCCGCGGCGCGGTCAGCGATTCGCTGCGCGCGGGACGAGGAGTTCTGCGCTTCGGCAACCAGCCGCTGGATGCCGGCGAGGGTGGTGTTCTCTCCGATCGCGGTGATCTCCACGCGCAGGCCCGAATCGGTCGCGACGGTGCCGGCGACGACCTGGTCGCCCTCGGAGCGGCGGACCGGGCGGGATTCGCCGGTGATCATGGCCTCGTCCATGCTCGCGGAGCCCTGCACGACCCGCCCGTCTGCGGGCACGCGGCCGCCCGGGCGGACCACCACGACGTCCCCGACACGCAGGTCGGCGGGGGCGACGGTGACGGTGGTGTCGCCCTCGATGCGCTCGGCCTCGTCCGGCAGCAGCGCGGCGAGGGAGTCCAGCGCGGACGTCGTCTGGGCAAGGGAGCGCATCTCGATCCAGTGCCCCAGCAGCATGATGACGATCAGCAGCGCGAGCTCCCACCAGAAGTCGAGCTCATGGTGCAGGACGCCCAGGCTCGCGCCCCACGAAGCCAGGAACGCGACCGTGATGGCCAGACCGATCAGCAGCATCATCCCGGGCTTGCGGGTGCGCAGCTCGCTGACCGCGCCGGTGAGGAAGGGCGCACCGCCGCACACGTACATCACCGTGCCGAGCACGGGTGAGATCCAGCTCACCCATGCGGCGTCGGGCAGCGCGTACCCGAGCAGCATGGCGAACATGCTCGAGAACGCCACCACCGGCACGGCGAGGGCGAGCATGATCCAGAACAGGCGGCGGAACTGCCCCACGTGATCACCGTGACCGGCATGCCCGCCATGGCCGACGTGCCCGCCATGACCAGCGTGCGCGGCTTGACCGGGATGCGCGCCGTGATTGTGCTCCGCTTGATCGTGACCGCTGTGGTCCTGGCTGCCGTGCGCTGCCGGTTCGGTCGCGACGGCTTCGCGCATACCCTCGGCGGTTGCCTCGGGATCCGTGTGCTCCGTGGTGCTGTCGTGTCCGGCGCGGTTGTGGCCGGTGTGCCCGTGCATGGTGTGATCGTGCTGGCTCATCGGAGCCTCCTCTGCGAGTTGCCGCCGCTGGACGGCCGGGAGGGCAGGAGTGGGTGGATGCTCGGCCGTGTCAGGCGTCGCTGACGGTGTAGCCGGCCTCAGCGACGGCGACGCGCAGCGCATCGGCGTCGACGGGAGCGGAGCTTCGGACCGTGACGGTCGAGGTGCCGCCCGCGGTGAGCGCGACCGACACGTCGTCCACGCCGGGAACCGCGGACAGCTCTTCGGTGACGCTGGCAATGCAGTGCGCGCACGTCATCCCCTCCACCAGCAGCGTGGCCGACAGTCCCGCTTCCACGGGCAGCTGTTGCGTCGTCGAGGCGCTCGGGGCGGCGCAGCAGGCGCATCCGACGCCGGCGTCCTTGAGACCCAGCTCGACTCGTTCGATCGTCATGATGATGTCCTTCCGGTGACGTGGTTCACGAGCGCACCAGGCGCGCGATGGCCGCGTTTGCTTCGCGGATCTTCTCCTCCGCGACCGGCCCGCCCTGCGCGGTCGCCTCGGCCACGCAGTGGCTGAGGTGGTCGCCGAGCAGCGACAGTGCCACCGCTTCGAGGGCCTTCGTCGCTGCGGAGACCTGCGTGAGGATGTCGATGCAGTAGTCGTCGTTCTCGACCATCCGCGCGATCCCCGCGACCTGTCCCTCCGCGCGGCGCAGCCTCTTCAGCAGCGCTTCCTTGTTGTCCGCGTACCCGTGCACGCGCCAATGATACATACCCCCACGGGGTATGCAACCCGGTGGGGGAATCTGTGCCGAGGCCCTACCGTGCCGAGGGTCGGGGAAGCGCCCCGATCGAGGAGAAGGAGGACGAGATGACTGTTGCAGAGCAGATGCTGACCACTCACCCCCGGGCGGGCGCCGGCGCCGACACCGCGGCCTTGGTGCGCTGTATCGAGGCGTGCGTGGAGTGCGCCCAGGCGTGCACCGCGTGCGCAGATGCCTGCCTGAGCGAAGAGATGGTGGCTGACCTGACCGCGTGCATCCGCAAGAACCTCGACTGCGCCGACGTCTGCGCGACGACCGCCGCGGTCCTGTCGCGCCAGACCGGCTCGAACACCGACGTCCTGCGCGCCCAGCTCGAAGCATGCCGCGCGGCCTGTGCGTCGTGCGCGGCCGAGTGCGAGACGCACGCCCAGATGCACGAGCACTGCCGGGTGTGCGCCGAGGCCTGCCGCCGCTGCGAGCAGGCGTGCGCGGAGCTGTTGGGGGCACTGTGAGCCAGGCCGGGCACCACTCCGAGCACGAGGGCATGCCGCACTCGAAGCAGGGCGGGATGCAGCACGGGGGGATGGCGAGCTACGGCAAGCTCGCCATCTCCCTCGCACTCAGCTTCATCGTGATGTACCTGCTCACCTTCGCGATGATCAACGTCTTCGCCGACTTCCTGCCCAACATCAGCAACCTCTACATGGCGCTGATGATGGTGTTCCCGATGGGGATCATCATGATCGCCGTGATGTGGAAGATGTTCCCCAACAAGCCACTCAACATCGGACTGCTCGTCGGCTTCGCCGCGCTGTTCGTGGTGGCGTTCCTCATGGGCCGAGCAGAAGCATTCGTCGGGGATGACCAGTTCCTGCGGTCGATGATCCCGCACCACTCCCGCGCGATCCTCGTCTGCGAGCAGTCCAACATCACCGACTCCGAGATCGTCACGCTGTGTGAGCAGATCGTTCAGTCCCAGCAGGAGGAGATCGACCAGATGAAGGACATCCTCGAGCGGCTCAACGATTAGGGGTGGTGTTAAGCACCTCCGTGAGGCGAAAATCGACCGGCTTCTCGAGCTGCTCGTACGTGCATGTCGTCGGGTCTCGGTCCGGACGCCACCGCCGGAACCTGGCCGTGTGTCGGAACCGGTCTCCCTGCATGTGGTCGTACGCCACTTCGACGACCAGTTCGGGGCGAAGCGGGACGAAGGAGAGGTCTTTGCCCTGGCTCCACCGGCTTTGAGTGCCCGGCATCCGGTCTTCCGTCGCAGTTCCAGCAGCGCCGGGCTGCACCCACGGATGGTCGTCCGTGCCGGCCTCCAGGTGCTTCAGTTCCTCGATCAGCGCCGCCCGCCGCGCTGTCGTGAACGAAGCGGAGACGCCAACATGCTGGAGTCGCCCGCCGTCGTACAGTCCGAGCAGGAGTGACCCGAGGAGCGGCTTGCTCGGTGTCGAGCTCTTGTGAAGCCTGTAACCGGCGACCACGCAGTCGGCTGTGCGCTCGTGCTTCACCTTGAACATCACTCGCTTATCCGGCTGGTACACGGCATCGAGCGGCTTGGCGACGACACCATCCAATCCAGCGCCCTCGAACCGGGTGAACCAGTCCTGCGCGCGGGAGAGCTCGGACGTCTTCGGGGTCAGGTGGATGGGAGCGTCGGCATCGACGAGCGCATCCTCGAGCCGCTGACGGCGCTCTCCAAAAGGAAGCGCCATGAGGTCGTCGTCCTCCTCGGCGAGGAGGTCGAACGCGATGAAGGATGCCGGCGATTGCGCAGCGAGAAGCTTGACGCGGCTGGCTGCAGGGTGAATGCGTTGCTGCAGCAGATCGAAGTCCAACCGCTCACCGCGGATGATGACGATCTCTCCGTCCAGCACGCACCGTTCGGGCGTCGTGTTCTTCAGTGCCTCGACCAGCTCGGGGAAATAGCGGGTCATGGGCTTCTCGTTGCGGCTGCCAAGGATGATCTCGTCGCCGTCGCGGAAGACTATGGTCCTGAATCCATCCCATTTGGGCTCGACGTGCCCCAGATCGGGGATCGACGAGACCGCTTTAGCGAGCATCGGCGCTACGGGCGGCATCACTGGCAGGTCCATGGAAACATCCTGGCCGCATCTGCAGCTTTCGTCGCGATACTCAGCTGCCCGGAACCGCTTCGCTGGCGCGCTGCTTGGCAAGAGCCTCGTCTCGGCGTCGACGGATGTGCACCAAGCTCTCCTCGAGGGCGGCTACCTCGCCGAGCCAGACGTGCCGTCTGGCTTCCTCGAGACGTCCCTCGGCGTTGACCGCCATCTCTTCAAGGCGCGGGCTCTGTCGCGGGTCCACGTCCAGGAAGCGGCATCTCGCGCACGCGCTTTCGTGCACGCACGGCGTCGCGTACGGCCGGTGACAGTCGCCGAGCGCGACCTTGCGCAGCAGGAAGTGCTGCTCGAAGTCGCCCCACTCCGCCTCCGTCGCCTGTCGGAACTCGCCCTCGGGTCGCGCGCCCCGACGCCGTTCGATGAAGGCCTGGTGCGCTTGAACGACTTCTTCCGGGCGCGCTTCTCGTCGGGCAAGGACGTGACGTACGTGCCGCTGCGCCCCGAGCGCGTGCTCGAGGTGCGCTATGACCAGCTGGAGGGCGATCCCGCGTTCCGGATGCGCTTTCGCCACACCGTGCAATTCGAGCGATGGCGCCCCGACCGCGAGGCGACATCCTGCCGCTTCGACCAGCTCGACGTGCCGGCGAAGTACGACCTCGGCGACGTCATCGACTGACCGTCGAGCAGGGCGCGGGGGCTCAGTCGCGCAGGGAGTGGACCATGCCCTGCAGGATCCGCAGGGCGTCCGCCTTGTCGGTCTCTGTCATCCCCGCCAGCATCCGGATCTCCACCGATCGAACGGCCGCGGACGCCACCTTGAGCCTCTCCCGGCCGCGAGCCGTGAGCCGCGCCGGAAGGGCCTTCCCGACCGGGGGCTGCGCAGGTCGTGCCACGTATCCGTCACGCTCCAGCGCCTGGAGCAGCACATTCATCGACTGCCTCGTCACGAACGCGCCCCGAGCGAGCTCCGAGTTCGACAAGCCCGGCCGCTGCGCCAGGAGCTCCAGGCACGAATAGTGAGTGATCGTCATCCCCAGCGGCCGCAGCACGTCCTCCATCGCGGTGCGGAGAGCGCTCGACGCCTCCTTCAGCACGTACCCCAGTGATGTCTCGAGGTCGATGCCGCTGCGCGCTTGACTCATGTCAGCATTCTGACATAGTCTCTGACGTGTCAGAAAACTGACACAAAAGGAAGAAGCACACTCATGCCTGCCACCGGTCCCGACTTCATCTCACTCCAGGTACGCGATCTCGACGCCTCGCAGGCGTTCTATGAGCGATACCTCGGCCTCGCCCACACCCCCGCGGGGCCTTCGCACGCCGTCGTCTTCGAGACGAAGCCGATCGCGTTCGCGCTGCGCGACATCGTTCCCGGCACCGATCCGGCGTCTGGGGATCACCCCGGAGCCGGCGTCGCCATCTGGCTGCACGCCACCGACGTCCAGGTCATTCACGATGCTCTGGCAGCCGACGGACACACGATCGTCGCGGACCCTTTCGACGGTCCCTTCGGCCGGACGTTCACGTTCGCAGATCCCGACGGCTATCGGATCACCCTCCACGACCGCGCCTGACGCCGCCGCGCCTCACACGCGCGGATCGGCACCTCTGTGCATGCAGCGATCGTGCTGCAAGGGGGCCTGCGGTCGCGACGCGCACACCTCCCCGGTGCGGCACCGGAGCAACAGGAAGTCGCTCGGCGCTCAGTCCTCGTCGGGGATCGGGTTCTTCGGCAGCTTCTTGACGCGGGGGCGGCGCTTCGGCCGCTCCGGGATCATCGAGCGCATCTCCTCGAGCTTGCCCCAGCACAGCAGGCGGTCCTCGGCCTCGAGGACCCAGCTGCCCTTCGGGTTCGGGATGACGGATGCGCCGCGGTGCAGGGTGAGCACGGTGATGTCGCGCTCGCGCAGCCCCGAATCGTCCAGTCGGCGGCCGACGAGCTCGGCGTCGCCGTGCACAACCAGCTCGGCGACGCCGTATCCGGTCGAGACCGACAGCCGCTCGCGCACGTCGATCTGCGGGAACGCCACCTGGTTTGCGATGTAGTCGACGATCGCGCCGGCGACGTCGAGGTTGGTCGCCTCCTCGATCCCCTGCAGGCCGGGCGAGGAGTTGACCTCCATCACGAGCGGGCCCTCATCCGACTCGAGCATGTCGACACCCGCGACCTTGAGCCCCATGATCTGCGCGGCACGCACGGCGGTGCGCTCGTACTCCTCGGTCAGCTCGACGCGCTGGACCGATCCGCCGCGATGCACGTTCGAGCGGAACTCATCGCCCTTCGCGGAGCGGCGCATGGCGGCGACCACGCGGTCGCCGACGACGAGCGCGCGGATGTCGCGGCCGCGCGACTCCTTGACGAAGTGCTGGATGAGCACGTTCTGGCGAGCCGACTGCAGCGTCTCGACGATCGCCTCGGCGACCTTGATCTCCGGGGCGAGGATGACGCCGATGCCCTGCGTGCCCTCGAGCAGCTTGAGCACAACCGGCGCTCCGCCGACGCGCTCGATCGCCGGCACCACATCCGCCCGGTCGCGCACGAACGCGGTCGCCGGCATGGCGATCCCGTGACGGGACAGGATCTGGTTCGCCCGCAGCTTGTCCCGCGAGTTCGCGATGCCGTTGGCGGTGTTTGGCGTGTAGACGTCCATCTGCTCGAACTGCCGCACGACGGCCGTGCCGTAGTACGTGATCGAGTTGCCGATGCGCGGGATGATCGCGTCGTACTCCGACAGGCGCCGACCGCGGAACTGCAGGTCGGGTTCGTCCCCGGCCAGGTCGATCGCGAAGCGCAGGGTGTTGAGCACCTTCACCTCGTGCCCGCGATCGAGCGCGGCTGCGCGCAGTCGCTGAGTGCTGTAAGCGCGCGGCGCGCGGGACAAGATGGCGATCTTCACTGAACAGTCCTGTGTTCCTGGTTGGATAAGTGACGTGTCCCCCCATCTTCCCCCGTCCGAGAGCGTGCCGAGTCACGCGCTCGTGGGCTGGCGCGAATGGGTGGGACTTCCCGGCCTCGGGGTGGAGTGGCTCAAGGCGAAGGTCGACACGGGGGCTCGCACGTCCTCGCTCCACGCCTTCGGTCTCAAGGAGTTCACGCGCGACGGCGAGTCGTGGGTGCGCTTCGAGGTGCACCCCTGGCAGCGCAGCGCGGATGACGCGGTGCCGGTCGAGCTGCCCGTTCACGACCACCGCCGGGTGCGCAGCTCGTCGGGGCACACCGAGCGCCGCGTTGTGGTGATGCTCGAGCTCCGCGTGCTCGACCGGGTCATTCCCGCCGAGGTCACACTCACGCGCCGGGATGCGATGGGATTCAGGATGCTCGTCGGCCGCGAGCTGCTGAGCCAGGGCTTCCTCGTCGACTCCGCGGCCTCGTATCTCGGCGGCAAGCCACCGCGTGCAGTGCGCCGGGCGAACAAGCGTCCCCCGGCGCGCGAGCATCGCCGCTCGTTCCGTCACCCCGCTGAGGACTGAGGCCGCCGCAGCGCCCGTGTGAACGTGCGAGCCGGTCATCTCGACTCGCTGGCGCTCGCTCGATAACCGAGGGTTGCTGAGCGAGCCTGATAACCCAACGGTTGCTGAGCGAGCTTGCGAGCCGAAGCGACCGACCCGTGGCTGGGCGAGCGTGCGGGCCGGTCATCTCGACTCGGTGGCGCTCGCTCGATAACCGAGGGTTGCTGCGCTCGCTCGATAACCGAACCGGTTGCTGAGCGAGCTTGCGAGCCGAAGCGACCGACCCGTGGCTGGGCGAGCGTGCGGGCCGGTCATCTCGACTCGGTGGCGCTCGCTCGATAACCGAACCGGTTGCTGAGCGAGCTTGCGAGCCGAAGCGACCGACCGCAGCCCGCCCCTTCCCCCCAGATCAGTCCTCGATCCGGTTCCCCTCGGCGTCCCAGTTCTCGGCATTCTTCTTGCTGGGCTGCACGCGCGGCGGCTCCCCCGGCATCTTCGGGAACTCGGGCGGGAACGGCATCTCGCCCTGACCGTTCTCGACGTCCCGCTGCCACCACTCGAGCAGGGTGTCGATCCTGCCCGGCTGATCCTGGATCCCCGCCCACGGATCTCCCTGCGCGAGCCGATCCGGAATCGTCCGGACCGTGAACCGCGTCGGATCGACGTCGTCCACCTCGTCCCAGTGAAGCGGCGTCGACACGGAGGCATGCGGAAGCGCGCGGGGGCTGTAGGCGCCCGCCATCGTGCGGTCGCGGTTCGCCTGGTTGAAGTCGACGAAGATGCGGGCGCCCCGCTCCTCCTTCCACCACGCGGTGGTGACCTTGTCGGGCATCCGGCGCTCGAGCTCACGTCCGGCGGCGATCACCGCGTGACGCACGTCGAGGAACTCCCACTCGGGCACGATCGGGCAGAACACGTGCAGGCCGCGGTTGCCGCTGGTCTTGATCCACGCCTCGAGGCCCGCCTCGCGCAGCACCTCCCGCAGCGCGTGCGCGGCCGGGATCGCGTCGGTCACGTCGGTGCCGGGCTGCGGATCCAGGTCGATCCGAAGCTCCACGGGGTTGTCGGTCTCGGGCACGCGCGACGCCCACGGATGGAACACCACGGTGTTCATCTGCACCGCCCACACGATCGCCGCCGGCTCCGTCAGGTAGACCTGCGGATGCCGCCGGCCGCTGTTGTAGGTGACCGTCTCGGACTTCACGAAGGACGGCGCACCCTTCGGCGGGTTCTTGGAGAAGAACATCTCGCCGCCGACCACCTCGGGATACCGCTCGAGCGAGACGGGCCGGTGCCCGTTGTGCGCGAGGAACGCGTCGGCCACGGCGATGACGTACTCGGCGAGCTCGTGCTTGGTGATCCCCACCTCGGGCCACAGCACGCGGTTCGGGCTCGAGAGCCCCACCTCGCGATCGCCATCCGGTCCGGGAATGGTCAGGGTGATGCGTTCCGACGCCATAGCGCCACCCTACGGATGCGGGCGATCCGGCGAAACGGCTTGACGAGGGTTCAGTCGCCGTCGTCGAGGTGCATCGGCTCCGGCGCTGCCTGCGGCTCGCCGGTCTGGGCCTGCGTTGTGGTGGTGGCGTCGCCGGGCCGTGCCGCATCCGTCTTGTCGGCGTCGTCCGCGAGCGCGATGACCGGGGCGAGCTCCTCGCGCGTGAGGGTGATGAGGGGGCCGGCGGGATCGACGATGATGCCGCCGACGGCCTCGTGGTCGCGCAGCACCTGTCCGATCTTCGCGGCCGACAGCGGCAGGGCGCGCTCCTCGCGTCCCTGCGCGGCGACCTCGATCGGGTGCGAGAAGACCTGCAGCAGGCGCGTGCCGTTGGCCAGTCGCGCCTCGGCGATGCCGAGCTGCGTGCTGTCCTCGGCGGCCTTGCCGATCGCGACCCAGAGCGGCACGCCCTCGGCGAGCAGCTGCGCGATGCGGTGCGGGGTGTCGGCCTCGCGCGGGGCGGCGAGCGCGGCCTTCAGACGCATCGCCGGATCCGCCTGCCCGAGCGCCCGCTCGAGCACCTCGCGCGGCAGCACGGCGCGGTGCGGGGCCGAGTTGTTGTCGACGATGAGGCCCGAGAAGTTCTGCTCGATGAGGTGCTTCAGGATCGAGCCGACCGGCTGGCCGACGGCCGACGTGCTCGCGTCGCCGTCGGCGCGCACCGCGTCGTGGAGCGCCTTGCCCGAGCTGAACACGAGCATGTAGGTCTTCTCGCCGTCGCGGGCGATGCCGAACGAGAGGCGGCCGTTGCCCTCGGCGAGCTGCTCGCGGGCGTTGCCCTGCACGCGCAGGAACAGGTGGCCCTGCAGCAGCTGGCGCACGACCCCGATGAGCTGCGCGCCGCTCGGGTTCTCGGGAAGAGCGGCGAGCGCGTCGCGCAGCAGGGCATTGTCGCGCAGGCCCGGCACGGTCTCCAGCTGCTCCGGCGGCGCGGCCGGGGCGAGCGGAAGCTCCCGCGGAGCCGGCGGCGCGGGCTGCGCCGGCGCGGTGCCCGGCTTCAGCGTGTCGTGCGGACTCGGGATGCGGGGATCGCCCTGGCGCGGTCCCTCCTGCGGCGGGGGCGCGACCTCAGGCCCGGCCGTGCCGCCGAGCCCGCGGAAGGACGACAGCGAGATGCCGACCTGCGGCGCGGGATCACTCGGCGTCTCGGGCGCGGCATCCTGCGCGACGTCGCCCGAGGCATCCGGAGTCGGTTCGCTCTCGACGGGCGCCTGCTCCGCGGAGACCTCGGCGGCCGTCTGGTCGTCGTCCTTCTTCTTCCGCGAGAACAGTCCCATGCGCCCAGCCTACGTGTGACGCGCAACCCCGTGAGGGACTTGACGGGGGTGCCCGGGGCGCCCGAGGTCTTGGCCGCCCGCGCTTCTGCGACCGCACATCCACGCCGCGGCATCACACCCCGAGGGATGTCAGTTCACGGGAGGGATGTGCCCCCGCACGCGGGATGTGATCTCGCGCCCATCAGCCGGATGCCCCGCCGACTACAGCTTGGCGATCGGCGCGATCTTGATGAGCAGCTTCTTGGGGCCGGCGGTGTCGAAGCGGACGTGCGCGATGCGCTTCGCGCCCTCGCCCGTGACCGCGTCGACGCGCCCCTCGCCGAAGTCGTCATGCCGGATGCGGTCGCCCGCGGCGAGCTCGAGGTCGCCGTTGTCGCGCACCTTGTTGGTGACGAGGCCCGGGAACTTGTCCATCGCGGTCGACTTCGGCTTGAGGCTGCTGCTCGGGCCGAGCGGCTTGACGCCCCACCGGTCCGAGCCGCCGGGGCGACGCGCGTTGAGCGCGCGCGACTGCGATCCGCCGCGGCCGTTGACGTCGCCGGGTGACTGGCGCCAATGGATGAGATCTGCCGGGATCTCCTGCAGGAACCGGCTCGGCATCGCGGCCGAGACCTCGCCGAACTGCGCGCGCGTCATCGCGAGCGACATGTACAGGCGCTTCCGCGCGCGCGTGATGCCCACGTAGAACAGGCGCCGCTCCTCCTGGGGGCCGCCCGGCTCGTTCGCCGAGATGCGGTGCGGGATCAGGTCCTCCTCGACGCCCGTGAGGAACACGGTGTCGAACTCGAGGCCCTTCGCGGTGTGCAGCGTCATGAGCGAGACGGATCCGGATGCGTCGTCCAAGTCGTCGCTGTCGGCGACGAGCGCGACGGTGGTGAGGAAGTCGAGCACCGTGCCATCCGGGTTGTTGCGCGCGAACTCGCGCGTCACGGCGACGAGCTCGTCGAGGTTCTCGATGCGGGCCTCGTCCTGCGGATCGCGGCTGGCGCGCAGCGCATCCATGTACCCGGTCTTGTTCAGCAGCACCTGCAGCCCCTCGGCGACCGATGTCGGCGGCGGGATCTCGCCGTTCGACGGCAGCAGGATCTCCTGCGCCTCGACGAGCACGTTGTGCAGCTGCGCGATCGCGCCCTGGATCTTCGGCCCGAAGCCGAGCTCGGCGGAGTGGCCGAGCGCGTCGCGGAACGTGATGCCGTTGCGCTCGGCGAACGACGAGATGGTCTCGACCGAGACGTCGCCGATGCCGCGGCGCGGCTTGTTGATGATGCGCCGCAGCGCCATCTCGTCGGCGGGGTTCGCGACGGTCACGAGGTACGCGAGCGCGTCCTTGATCTCCTGACGCTCGTAGAACTTCGTGCCGCCCATGATCTTGTACGGCACGGCGGCGCGGATGAAGATCTCCTCCAGCGCACGGGACTGCGAGTTGGTGCGGTAGAACACCGCCATCTGCCCGTAGTCGACGCCCTGGCGGCGCAGCTGCTCGATCTCGTCGGCCACGAACTGCGCCTCGTCGTGCTGCGAGTAGCCGGTGAAGCCGATGACCTTCTCGCCGTCGCCCTGGTCGCTCCAGAGCCGCTTGTCCTTGCGGTCGAAGTTGTTCCGGATCACCGAGTTGGCCGCGGTCAGGATGTTCTGCGTCGATCGGTAGTTCTGCTCGAGCAGCACGACCTTCGCGCCGGGGTAGTCACGCTCGAACTCGGTGATGTTGCGGATGTCCGCACCGCGGAACGCGTAGATCGACTGATCCGAGTCGCCGACGACGGTGAGCGAGGCGCCCTCGGCCTCGTCCATCAGCGCGAGCATGCCGCCGCCGACGTCAGTCGAGGACGACACGGGGCGCGTCAGCTCGTGGATGAGCGCGTACTGGGCGTGGTTCGTGTCCTGGTACTCGTCGACCAGGATGTGCCGGAACCGCTTGCGGTAGACGTCGGCCACCTGCGGGAACGCCCGGAACAGGTACACGGTCTGCGCGATGAGGTCGTCGAAGTCGAACGCGTTCGCCTTCTGCAGCTGCCGCTGGTACGCGCGGAACAGGTCGGTGAACATCCGCTCGACCGGGTCGTTCATGTTCGCGTCGCGCGCGTACGAGTCGGCGTCGGCGAGCTCGTTCTTGAGCTTCGAGATCTTCGACTGCACGGACGCCGGGGTGAGGCCCAGGGCGTCGGCCTCGTGCTCCTTGACCAGGCGCTTGATCAGCGCGCGCGAGTCGCCGGAGTCGTAGATCGTGAACGCCTTGGTGAAGCCGAACTGGTCGGCCTCGCGACGCAGGATGCGCACACACGCCGAGTGGAAGGTCGAGATCCACATTCCGCGCGCGCTGTCGCCGATGAGCTGCTCGACGCGCTCGCGCATCTCGCCCGCGGCCTTGTTCGTGAAGGTGATCGCGAGGATCTGGCTCGGCCACGCCTCGCGTGTGCGCAGCAGCGACGCGATGCGGTGCGTCAGCACGCGGGTCTTGCCGGATCCTGCGCCGGCCACGATCAGCAGGGCGGGGCCGCGGTACTCGACGGCTTCGCGCTGCTGCGGGTTGAGGCCCTCGAGCAGGTCGTCGAAGGCGCCGGCCTGCGGGCCCCGGGGCCCGGCCCCGGCGGGCACGATCAGGGGCGTGGAGGAGTCGCTCATTGCCCTTCGAGTCTAGGCGGGGCCACCGACACCAGACTGGGCCCATACCCAGTGGCCGCGCACCCGGCGCGTGCGGTCTCGCCGGACCAGCCTCACTCGCGGAAGTACGCGACGCCGAGGTCGGGGTGGTCGACGAACACGCCGTCCACCCCGGAGCGGCGGATGACGTCCCACTCCGACTCGTAGTCGCCGAACGCGGCCTTGCCGCCCTTGCCCCGGAACTCCGGGATCAGGAACGCGTTCTCGGGACGGCAGGTCCACGTGAACACCTGCAGGCCCCGGGCGTGCGCATCGGCCACGACCGGCGAGGGTCCGCTCGTGCGCCCGCGGCGATCCGGGGCGAGGATCATCCGCTTGTCGACGCTGATCCCGTCCACCGTGCCGATCAAGGCGTCGAGCCCGCGCGGCGTCGCGGTCGCGGGATAGGACGGTGCGGCGTCGCCGTGAGCGGCGATGAGGTCGAACGGCTTCCCCTTCGCCTCGAGCAGGTAGATGTACGTCGCGGGCAGCCCGCGCTCGCGCAGCCGATGCAGGACGGTCGACTCGAACGACTCCACGACCAGGGGTAGCTCGCCCGTGTCCCATCCGGTCGCGCGCAGCTCGGCCTCGATCATCGGCACCAGGTCGAGACCGATCCCCGCGAAGTAGGTGGCGTGCTTGACCTCGAGCACGACCCCGATCTCGCGGCCCTGAGCGAGCGATCCGGCGCGCACGAGGTCGAGCACGTCGGTCAGCCGCAGCATCGGCTGCGCGTCGTCGAAGGTCGCGCTGCGGGGCCGCAGCTGCGGGATGCGCTCCCGCGTCGTCAGCGTCGACAGCTCCTCCCACGTGAAGTCCTCGGTGAACCAGCCGGTGAGCTTGACGCCGTCGACGGTCTTGGTCGTGCGGCGGCTCGCGAACTCCGGACGGTCGGCGACGTTCGTGGTGCCGGAGATCTCGTTCTCGTGCCGGACGACGAGCACCCCGTCCTTCGAGGCGACGATGTCGGGCTCGACCGCGTCGACGCCGAGCTGGAGCGCGAGGTCGTACGACGAGCGCGAGTGCTCGGGGCGGTAGCCGGGGGCTCCGCGGTGCCCGATGACGAGCGGAAGGCGGCGAGGCATGCGACAAGCCTAGGCACTCGGATGCGTTCGCCCGGGGCGTAGCCGGGCGCCCGCGAATCCCAGCACAGGCATAAGAAACCGTGGGTAATGTGGATCAACAGCGCTCGACAGGGCTGTCCCGCAACCATTTGGAGTTGACCGATCATGGCCAAGTTGGGATTCACCGACCCCGCCTTCCAGACCTCGACGCGTCCGCCGCAGGCGCCCACGTCCTACGCGGCGCAGACCTACCCGGGCGGCGCCGCCGCCGGCCAGCAGTCGCCCGGCCTCGTGCCGCCGCCGGCCTCTCACCTCGAGGGCCTGTACTCGGCACCCTCGGCTGATGCGGTCGACACCGGCCGGATGACGGTCGAGGACACGATCCACAAGACCCTCGCCTCGTTCGGCGTGCTGCTGCTCGGTGCCGTCGTCGGCTGGTGGGCGACGCTCGCCAACCCCGGCATGGGCCTCGGCATCGCGATCGTCGGCGCGCTCGCCGGCTTTGTGCTCGGCCTCGTGAACTCGTTCAAGCGCATGCCCGGCGCCGGCCTGGTGCTCGCCTACGCGGGTGCCGAGGGTCTGTTCATCGGCGCGTTCTCGCTGATCATGGAGCAGGTCTTCCCCGGCATCGTGATGCAGGCGACGCTCGCCACGCTCGCGGTGGTCGGCGTGACCCTCGCCCTGTTCTCGAGCGGCAAGGTCCGCACGTCGCCGCGCATGACGAAGATCGTCATGATCGCCGCCCTCGGTTACCTCGCCTTCAGCCTGCTGAACTTCGGCTTCATGATCTTCGGCGGGCCGGCCAGCGACCTCGCCTGGGGAATGCGCTCGGTCGAGATCATGGGCATCCCGCTCGGCGTGATCATCGGCATCCTCGCCGTGCTGCTCGCGGCGTACATGCTCGTCATGGACTTCGAGTTCGTGCAGAACGGCGCTCGCAACGGCGCGCCGCGCAAGCTCGGCTGGAAGGCCTCGTTCGGCATCGTCGCGACCGTCATCTGGATCTACGTCGAGATCCTGCGCGTGATCGCGATCCTGCGCGGCAACGACTGACCTCCGCGTCACACGAAGGGCTCGTCCTCCGGGACGGGCCCTTCGTCTTTTCCGCGGAGCGTCGGCGGCATCGAGGAGTACGTGCGACGGGCGTCAGGCCGCGGGTCCCCGAAGTGCCGGAAGCAACCGGCAACTCGGGGACTCGTCGGCGCCCCGGTCCCCAAGGTGCCGGAACCAACCGGCAACTCGGGGACATCCCGGGCCGGCGAACCCTATGCCAGCGGCCCGCCCTCGGCGACCGCGCGGTCGATCAGGGTGCGGACGACGCGGGTGTCCTGCCGAAGGCCGTCGTGCTCGTACTCGTTCGTGACCCACAGGTGCGTGTTCGGCACCTCGCGGGCGGTCTGCTGGGCGTAGCCGAAGTCGACGTACATGTCATCGAAGTACATCGCCGCGGCGATCGGCACCTCGTTGCGACGCAGCTGAGCGGCGTCGTAGAGAGCGGGATGATCCTCCCGCTCGGCGAGGGCGTGCGCCGCGTCGCGGAACGGCCGCAGCGACGCGATCTCGTCGTACATCCAGGGGAAGAACATCTCGCCCGTGAACGGCATCGGCGACGCTCCCGGCTCGAACCCGCCGAGCTCGGCGCGCACGCGCTCCGCCGCCCAGGCGGTCGCGCCGTGCCCGTCGGCGTAGATCTCCTCCTGCAGCAGCGCGTACAGCGGACCGCCCCAGTACTGCGTGTGCGCGTCCACCTCGGCGAGGAAGTGGTCGCTGAGGCGGCCGGATGACGAGAACGCCTCGTCGAACAGCCAGTGCATCCGCTCGAAGCCGGGCTTCATGCCGAAGTCGATGCCGAGGGTCTGCAGGCGCCGGGCGCTCAGGCGGTCGCCGCTCGGCAAGCGCACGTCCGAGTTCTCGATCACGTCGACGACGCGCGCGATGACGTCGGCATCCTGCGGGTACCGGCGGTAGAACTCCGCGGTCTTGTCGGCGACGCGCGGCAGCGTGCGGCGGTAGACGTCGGTCGCGTCCGGGGCGAACGAGGTCAGCCCGCCCGTGACGTACGCGGCCGACACCGCCTCGGGGCGGAACGACAGGTACGTCAGCGTCAGGAATCCGCCGTAGCTCTGGCCGAGGGTCTGCCAGCGCACGCCGCCGAACACCTCACGGCGCAGGTGCTCGAGGTCGGCGATGATCTGCTCGGCCCGGAACTTGCGGATGTACTCGGCCGCGTCCGCCGCGGACAGGCCGGCGATCGACGCCGCCTCCACGCGCGAGGAACGGCCGGTGCCGCGCTGGTCGAGCAGCAGCAGGCGGTGGGTCTTCAGCGCCTCGCCGATCCAGTCCTCGCCGGGCATCGGCCGCGGGCCCTTGCCGCCGGGCCCGCCCTGGAGGAAGACCAGGATCGGCGCATCCTGCCGCTCCACGTGCGCGACCTCGCGCGCGAACACCTCGATCGTCTGCCCGTCATCCGGGGCGGTCCAGTCGAGCGGCATGGTGACGGTGTGGTCCCGGATGATCCGGTCGCGCATCCGATACGAGGAGGAGGTCATGGATCCATCCTCGCCGATCCCTTCGGGTGCGCTCCGTCGCCCGCGGCACCCGCGCAGACGAGGAGATCCGGCCCCGCGAGGAGAATCCACAGGGATTCATCCTCGGGAGGCCGGATCTCCTCGTTTCTCCAGCCGGATCGCCCGGCCGGATCAGCCGGATCAACCGGATCCGGATCGCCGGATCAGTCGTCGCTGCGGAGCGTCGCGTGCCCGGCGGAGAGGTCGACCGTCACGCGGTGGGCCGACGAGTCGTCCGTGTCGAGGCGGTTGTCCACCCGCCCGGCCGAGGCGTCCGAGTTCACGTCGTACGACCCGGCGGGCAGGGTGAGGTCGAGCGAGCCCGCGCTCACGCCGGCCGTGACCAGGTCGGGGGCGGACCCGGTGAGCTCGCCCACCAGGCGTCCCGCCGAGACGGTGATCTCGGCCTCGCTCACATCGGCGAGCTCGACGCGGGCGTCGCCGGCGCTGATGTCGGCCGTGAGCGTGCGTGCCGATCCCGAGACGTTCATGCCGCCCGCGCCGAGCTCGAGGTCGAGCTCGCCGAACGCTCCCTCGGCCCGCAGCTCGCCCGCGGCGAGGGTGAGGTCGGCGTCGATCTCGGCGTCGCGAAGGGACTCGGGAAGCGTCAGCACGACCTGCTCCTCGTTGCGGCCGAAGCGCGGGCCCCAGTCGCCGAACAGCTCGTCGGGGGTGCCGACCTGCAGCTCGTCACCGTCGCGGGTGAGGGTCCATTCGCTGCGGGCGTCGGTGATCTCCAGCGTGGCCTCGTCGACGTCGCCGAACTCGAGCCGGAACGACGACGCGGCGGCGTCGACGTCGAGCGACGTGATGCCGGCGGCGTCGACCGTCAGCGTGTCGTCGATGCGGGACGCGTCGGCGACGACCGAGCGGATGACGCCCGCCACGGTGCCGATCAGGAGCAGCCCGCCGATGACGATCAGGATGATCGCGACCGGCTTGCCCGGGCCGCCGCTGCGCGGGGCCGGGG
>NZ_JADGLL010000029.1 GCF_015235415.1 Microbacterium paludicola
GGCTGGTGCTCGGCGTGGGCGTGCCCGTCGGGGTGCCGCTCGGAGTCGGCGTCGGGGTCGGTGTTCCGGTGGGCGTGCCGGTCGGGCTGGGCGTCGGCGTCCCGCTGGGAGTGCCGGTCGGGCTGGGCGTCGGCGTGCCGGTGGGAGTGCCGGACGGGCTCGGCGTGGGCGTGCCGCTCGGCGTGGGGTCTTCGGGCAGCGCGGCCGGCTGGCCGGGTGCCGGCACGTCCTTGGGCGTCCAGCCCTTGATGTCCGGGCGCTTCGAGCTGCCGCCGAGGTACCCCAGGGGGTCGACCGGGACACCTCCCACGCGCACCTCGAAGTGAAGGTGGGGGCCGAAGCTGCGGCCGGTGTTGCCCACGAGGCCGATCGGCGTGCCGGTCTCGACCCAGTCGCCCGCATCGACCACGCGGCTGCCGTGCACCATGTGCCCGTAGAGCGTGACCATGCCGTCGACGTGAAGGATCATCACCGCGACGCCGTAGCCGAAGTAGCCCTCGCTCGACAGGATGACGATTCCCGGCGCGGCCGCCCCGATCGGCGTGCCGGAGGCCGCGGCGATGTCGAGGCCCATGTGACGCCCGCCGCGCGCGCCGAAGACATCCGTGATCGATCCACCGCCGCTGACGGGCCAGGCGAGCTGCCCGACCTGCGAGAGGTCGAGGTCCTCGGCGAAGCCCGTGAGATCCACCGGGATGCCCGCGGCGATCGCCGCGCGCACGAGCTTGAGGCGGGCCTCGCGGCGCGCCTCGGCGAGCTCCTCGGGCGTCGTCGCCTCGTACGCGCTCGGCGCGACGAGCGAGGCGGCCGCCTTCACCTCGGCCGCGAGATCGGCGGTCTCCTCGGGGAGGCCCTCGCCGACGAAGCGCGGCAGACCGACATCCGGGGCGCCGAAACCGGTCTGCTCCTCGTCGGAGCCGCCCGCCATGGCCGGCTCGGCGACGATCGAGACCGGCGCCGCGGTCTGCTCCGCGGGGGTGGGGAAGGCGGCTCCGGTGGCGGCGACGGACAGGCCGAGAAGCGCCAGGACCGCTGTCGATCGTCCCGCGCGTACAGCGAAGACGTGACGCGGATGCGGCGTCACGGGATGCTGAACGGGCTTGGCGATCGGTGCATGCATATGGAGTCCCCCGACCCATCGTGCGCGTGAAACCCTGCGGAGGGAACCCCTGGGGCAGATTTTCCCGCTGGCCGGGGGTATCGACGCACCCCCGCGCCGGGCGTAACGTGACGCGCGACGAGGAGGTCAGACATGATCAGCGCACCGCTCATCCGCCCGTTCCTCTGGTTCGACGGCAACGCCCGCGAAGCGATGGAGTACTACTGCGAGGTGTTCCCCGAGAGCCGGATCGACCGCGTCGACGAGTACCCGGATGAGAGTCTCGACAGCCACTTCGAGGGGATGTCGGGGAAGGTCATCAACGGGGAGTTCACCCTCGGCGGGGTGAAGTTCGGCTGCCTCGACGGCGGTCCCCTGTTCACCTTCAACGAGTCGATCTCGTTCGTCGTCGCCTGCCGGGACCAGGCGGAGATCGACTACTACTGGGATCGCCTGTCGGCCGTGCCCGAGTCGGAGCAGTGCGGCTGGTGCAAGGACCGTTTCGGCGTCAGCTGGCAGATCGTTCCCGCCGAGATGGATGCCCTCATGGAGACGCCCGAGCAGGTGCAGGCGATGATGCGCATGAAGAAGATCGACATCGCCGAGCTGCGCTCGCTTGCCTGACGGCCTTCGCGCATCCGCCCGCCGTCCGCTCAACGGCCGGGGTTGCCGGCCGTTGAGCGGAGCGGATGGGGTCAGCCGACGGCAGGCACCGCGTTCTCGATGAGCTCGCGCGCCATGTCGGGGAACCAGCCGCCGGCGCGCGGGGCGACGACGCCGCGTGCCGGGTCCTCGGGGCCGGCGGTGCCGCGCAGGCACTCGCCGTCCGACTCGCCGGGCACCTTGATCCACAGGTAGGCGTCGATCAGCTCGTCGCCGGTGTCGGTCGTGGGATGCAGGCCCAGGCCGCGGTCGAGCGGGTTGCACCAGTCCTCGTAGTCGGTCGCGACCTCCCACGGGCCCTGGCCGTTGCGGCTCGTGTCGAGCACGAAGTGCGTCGTCGGCTCGACGTCGCCCAGCTGCGAGGCGTAGCGCGAGTCGACGCCCGACGTGTCGAGGGCCGGATCGGGGTTGCCCGCGCTCCACTCGCCGTAGTTGTCCATCGCGACCCCCGACCAGTTGTTCGCCGGCCCGCCGTTCCAGTACTGGCTGCCGCAGTCGGCGAATGCCCCGTCGAGCTCGGTGACGAGCGTGATGCAGGACGAGATCCAGTGGCCGTACGCGGTGAGGTTCGCCGTGAAGTGGTAGTTCGAGGCGTTCAGGAAGAACCCGTCGGCCTTCTCCACGCCGGCCTTGATCAGCCGGTCGCTGATGTCGCCGACGTTCAGCCATCCGCTGTGCGTGCCGTCGAGGTAGACCGCCGTGTTCGGCAGGGCGGCGAGGGTGTCGACGGCGTGGTTCAGCATGGCGAAGCGCTCGCTCGCGGCCGTCGCGGCATCCGCCTCGGCCGGCTGGCACCACTCCTGGGTGCCCTCCACGGAGGTGTAGTGGGGGATGATGCCGAGCCCGTCGGGCTCGAGGATGACGACCGCGTCCTTGTTGCCGATCCCCTTCGCGAAGCCGTCGATCCAGGCGGTGTACTCCGCGAGGGTCGTGGCGCCGCCGGAGGAGTACTGCGCGCAGTCGCGGAACGGGACGTTGTAGGCGACGAGCACCGGAACCTCATCGGCCGCGTGCGCACGCACCACCGCCTGCTTCACGTCCTGCTTGACGGTGATCGGGGTTCCGGCCGTGAACCACGTCGCGGTGGGGAACTGGGCGAGGTACTCGGCGTCCTCCCGCGCCTGCCCGGTGAGGCTCTCGGCGGCCTCGAGGCTCGTGCTGTCGGGGTTCGTCCAGAGCGTCGCGCTCGGATCGAGGACGTCGTTCGCGGCGAAGGCCGGCGAGCCGCCGGCGAGGGAGGCGAGGACGAGCGCAGCGGCGGTGACCGCTCCCGCTCGCCTCGTCGTCGAGGCGTGGGGCATGTGCTTCTCCTGTGGCGGGGCCGTCGCATCGACGATGAGGCGACGGCGGTGTCGGATGTCGATTCGCCGTCGTGGGAGCGCTCCCACGATCGGCCCTCTCCACGCTGGCCTCCGCCGCGCCAGAAGTCAAGGGGAAGGAGCCGCGCGGGCCCGATCAGGACGGGCGCGCCGCGGTGCGGTCGCCCGTGGTCATCCAGCGGCTGCCGCGCACGCGGGCCCCGAGACCCACGGCCCGCGCGAGCATCAGCACGCCGAAGAAGCCGACCGTGAGCCACGCGAGCCCGGCGGCGCCCGTCGGCTCGAGCGATGCGATCAGCCACAGCGCCGGCAGGAACGGCACGAGGTTCGCCACGCCCACGATCGCGAGGAAGCGCGCGTCGCCGGCGCCCATCAGCACCCCGTCGAGGACGTAGACGATGCCCGCGAGCGGCTGGCCGATCGCCATCAGGATCAGGGCGGGCTGGATGAGCGCCGCCAGCGCGGGATCGCCGGTGAACGCCAGCCCGAGCACACCGGAGAGGGCGGCGATCACGATGCCGATGGCGACGCCGAACCATCCGCCCCACGCGAGGGTGCGGCGCAGGACGAAGCGCACCGCATCCGGATCCCCCGCACCGAGGTGCTTTCCGATCAGCGCCTGCGCCGCGATCGCGAGCGCGTCGAGCGCGTAGGCGGCGGTCGAGGCGATCGTGAAGACCACCTGCCATCCGGCGAGTTCGCGGGTGCCGAGGCCGGTCGCGACGGCCACGGTCAGCAGCAGCGCGAGGCGCAGGCTCACCGTGCGCACGAACAGCCAGCCGCCGGCGAGGGCCGAGCCGTGGATGCCGTCGCGCTGGGGCCGCAAGCGGGCGTCGTGGCGCCGCGCGAGGCGGCCGACCACGACGGCGTACGCGGCGACCATCCCCCATTGGGCGACGACCGTTCCCACCGCCGACCCGGCGATGCCCCATCCGAAGCCGTAGATGAACAGCGCGTTGAGCACGGCGTTCGAGAGGAAGCCGAGTCCCGCGATCCACAGCGGCACGACCGTGTCCTGCAGCCCGCGCAGCAGCCCGGTCGCCGCGAAGACGATGAGCATCGCGGGGAGGCCCCACATCGAGATGCCGAGGTAGATCGTCGCCTGGGCCGCGACCTCGGGGGCCGGTCCGAACGCTGCGACGAGGGCCGGGGTCGCGAGGTACCCGGCGACGGCGAGCACGGCGCCGAGCCCCAGCGCGAGCCACATCCCGTCGATGCCGACCGACACGGCTCCGCGGATGTCGCCCGCGCCGAACCGGCGCGCGACGCCCGGCGTGGTCGCATACGCGAGGAAGACCATCAGCCCGACGATCGTGCTCAGCACCGCCGACGCGATCCCCAGCCCCGCCAGCGGCTCGATGCCCAGGTGCCCGACGAGCGCCGCGTCGACCATCAGGAACAGCGGCTCGGCCACGAGCGACCCCAGCGCCGGCACCGCCAGGCGCAGGATGTCGCGGTTGAGCGTGCGCGTCCGGGTCACGACTCGAGGCTAGTGCGGGCCTCCGACGCCGTCGGGTCGGGTAGGTCGGCGCGCTCGGATGAGTGCCGGCGTCGCGGCGGTGGGTGGGTCGCGCGGGCGGGCCCGAGGTCACATCCCGCCCGGCGGCGCGACATCCTGCACGCGAGGGCGCATGCTTCGGGGTGTCCGGTCGCGGACAGGATGTGCACTGGGCGCGGTCAGCGGCGGGCGAGCAGCGGATGTGCTGGATCGGCGTTGTCGATCACGATGCTCGCGCGCGTGCGCGGATCCTGCTCGGCGAGGTAGAGATCGCAGGCAGCCATGTAGCGCGCGTCGTAAACGAGGCGAGCGGCGTCGAGGCCTCCGAGCGACGCGGCGTCGCGACGCGCACCGCGCTCGAGGGCCCGCTCACGGGGCGCGTCGAGGAAGATCACCTCGTCCCAGCACTCGCGCAGTTCGTCGCGCTGCAGGAAGGTGGCGTCGAACACGACGATCGCGTCGGGCTCGGCCTCGGCGAAGCGGGGCTCGACCTCGTCGGTGGCCAGGTCGTGCACGTGCCAGGCGTAGCGCCGGCTGCCGCCGGGCCCGAGGGGCTCGAGCGTCAGGCGGCGCAGCGCGTCGAAGTCGTACGCGTCCTCGTAGTACCCGCGGGCAGACTCCCGCCCCTGTCGGTACCGGATGTGACGCACATGGTGGAAGCCGTCCGAGTCGAGCCGGAGGACCGCGCGCCCGGTGCTCGCGAGCTGCGCGGCGAGCTCGTTCGCGAAGGTCGTCTTCCCGGCCCCGCACACGCCGTCGATCCCGACTCGCAGCGGGTGTCCCGGATCCTGCTCGGCCAGCCGTGCGCTCACGGCATCCAGCACCTGCCCGCGCTGCGTCGTCGTCTCGATCACCTCGACACGCTACGCGCACCGCGCATCCTGCGCTTGGATTGACGGATGACCTGGACGCTGCGCCCGAGCACGCCCGCCGATGCCGGGTGGATCGCCGAGCTGCGCGCCGAGGTCATGCGCCCGGACCTCGAGCGGCTCGATCGGTTCGACCCCCTGCGCGTGCGCGAGCGGTTCCTGTCCGCGTTCGCCCCCGCCGCGACCCGCATCATCGTCGTGGGCGGCAGGGATGTCGGGTCGATCGCCCTCCGCGGCGCTGCCGACGGATGGTGGATCGAGCACTTCTACCTGCGCCCCGACCTTCAGGGCCGCGGGATCGGGTCGGCCGTGTTCGCCGCGGTGCTCGGCGAGTGCGAAGGACCGGTGCGGCTCAACGTGCTGCAGGGCAGCCCAGCCCGCCGGCTCTACGAGCGGCACGGCTTCCGCCTCGAGACGGAGGACCCGGTCGACGTGTTCCTCGTCCGCGGCTGAGGCTTCCGCGCGCCGAGCGCCCGTTGCAGAACCCCTCGAGGGTGTGCAGGTACGGGATGGATGTGCGCCCACGGCGAACGAGGCGCCGTCGCCGCATGCGCGTCGGCGCCCGGTGCTTAGGGTGGAGCCATGACCGACGCCGCGCCCACGACCGCCCTCCGCTCCGGCATCGCCATCGAGGAGCTGAGCTCCGAGATCCGGCCGCAGGACGACCTCTACCGTCACGTCAACGGCGCGTGGATCGAGCGCACCGAGATCCCCGGCGACAAGGCCCGCTGGGGGTCGTTCCACCTGCTCGCCGAGCAGGCCGAGAAGCACGTGCACGCGATCATCGAGGACTCGCAGCAGGCCGAGCCCGGCACCGATGCCCGCAAGGTGGGCGACGCGTACGCGAGCTTCATGGACGAGGAGCGGATCGCGCAGCTCGGCACCGCTCCGCTCGAGGGCCAGCTCGCGCAGGCCGACGCCGTGACCGACGTCGCCACGTTCCTCGGGACGGTCGGCGCGCTCGACCGTCAGGGCGTCGCGAACCCCATCGGCGTGTTCGTCGAGCCCGACCCGGGAAACCCCACGCGGTACGTCCCCTTCCTCGTCCAGTCGGGCATCTCCCTGCCGGATGAGAGCTACTACCGGCTCGACAACTTCGCCGGCACGCGCGCGACGTTCCGCGAGCACGTCGAGAAGATGCTCGACCTCGCCGGGATCCCGGATGCGGCAGGGCAGGCGGATCGCGTCGTCGCTCTCGAGACGGAGATCGCCTCGCACCACTGGGACAACGTGCGCAGCCGCGATGCGGTCGCGACCTACAACCTGACGTCGTGGGACGAGGTGCAGAAGCTCATCGGCCTCGACCTCACCCCGTGGCTCGAGGGCGTCGCCCCGGGGAACCCGGCGGCGTTCGCCGAGGTGGTGGCCTACCAGCCGTCGTTCCTCGAGGGCCTCGGCACGCTGCTGACCGAGGAGCGGATCGAGGACTGGAAGGCGTGGCTCCGGTTCAAGATCGTGCGCGCGGCCGCCCCCTACCTCCCCGAGCCGTTCGTGCAGGAGAACTTCGCGTTCAACGGCACCGAGCTGACGGGCGTGCCCGAGATCCGCGAGCGCTGGAAGCGCGGCGTCGCCCTCGCCGAGGGCGCCCTCGGCGAGGCCGTCGGCAAGGTCTACGTCGACCGTCACTTCCCGCCGACCGCGAAGGCGGCGATGGATGAGCTGGTCGCGAACCTCATCGAGGCGTACCGCCAGAGCATCACGAAGCTCGAGTGGATGGGCACCGAGACGCGCGAGCGCGCGCTGAAAAAGCTCGACTCGTTCGTCCCCAAGATCGGCTACCCCGTGAAGTGGAAGGACTACTCCGAGCTCGAGATCGACGCCACGGACCTTCTCGGCAACGTGCACCGTGCGAGCGCCTTCGAGCACGACCGCCAGATCGGCAAGGTCGGCAAGCCCATCGACCGCGACGAGTGGTTCATGACGCCGCAGACCGTGAACGCCTACTACAACCCGCTCATGAACGAGATCGTGTTCCCCGCCGCGATCCTGCAGTACCCCTTCTTCGACCCGGAGCGCGACGACGCCGCGAACTACGGCGGCATCGGTGCCGTGATAGGGCACGAGATCGGCCACGGCTTCGACGACCAGGGGTCGCGCTACGACGATCAGGGCGCCCTCAACGACTGGTGGACCGAGGCGGATCGCGCCGCGTTCGAGGAGCGCACGAAGGCACTCATCGCGCAGTACGACGCGCTCACGCCGGTCGGTCTCGACGACTCGCACAAGGTCAACGGCGCGCTCACGATCGGTGAGAACATCGGCGACCTCGGCGGGCTCGGCATCGCGCTGAAGGCCTATGAGCTCTCGCTCGATGGGGCCGAGGCGCCTGTGATCGACGGCTACACGGGCGTGCAGCGCCTGCTGCTGTCGTGGGCGCAGGTGTGGCAGCAGAAGGGCCGCGACGCCGAGACCATCCGCCTGCTGACGATCGACCCGCACTCGCCGAACGAGTTCCGCTGCAACCAGATCGTCCGCAACATCGACGCGTTCTACGAGGCGTTCGACGTCACGGAGCAGGATGCGCTGTGGCTGCCGGAGGACCAGCGCGTCACCATCTGGTGAGGCGAGGCCGCCGGGCAGTGGGGCCGTTTCGACTGGTCGCTTCGCTCCTCGCTCAACGAGCGAGTGAAGCGCACCGGGTCGTGAACCTCAGACGCTGAGCAGGCGGCGGATGCCGCGCACCGAGACCGGGCGGAAGCCCGTGGAGCGCAGGTGCGCAACGATCCCGGGCTCGCGCCGGGCGAGCATCATCCCCCGGCGGATCAGGAACGGCACGGGCTTGCGGTGCTCGCGCACGTCGCGCACGAAGCGGAGCACCATGGTGATCCATCGCGAGCGGTTCACGCTCACGGCGTCCGCCAGGATGCCGCGGCGCCGTGCCTGCTCGACGACCTCGGCGACGAACACGCCCTCCGCGACGAAGCGGCGGTGCGCGCCGAGCTCCAGCGTGCGCACGCCGACCGGGCCGTTGGCGGCGATGTCGTAGATCGGCACCTCGGTGCGCCCCGTGCGGGCGAGCTCGTCCAGCGCGGCGAGGGCACGGTCCTGGTGCCACGATCCGGGGTGGTCCCAGTCGACCTGTCCCGAGCTCAGCCGGGGGAGGGCCGGGTCGTCGCCCGAGCGGTAGAAGTCGTCGAGGCGCAGCAGCGGCAGACCCGACTGCTCGGCGAGCCGCGACTTGCCGCATCCGCTGGCTCCGCCGATGAGGATCACCTTGGCGAGCGGGGGCACATTCGACGGCACGGGAGACGATTCTGCCGCAGGGATGCTGGAGAGTTGCCGTCATCCGCGCGCGAGGTTCGTCGCTTCGGCTCGCTTCGCTCGCTCAGCAACCGGTTGTGGTCTCCGTCACCCGTTTATCGAGCGAGCGGAGCGAGTCGAGATGACCACCCCCGGGGGCGCCCGTGTCCGATGCCGCGCCTAGGCTCGAGGGGTGCCGTTCGAGCTGAGCCCTGCGGACCTTCCGCGGATCCTGCCGGCGTGGATGGTGCAGCACGGCGCCCATCTCGCCGAGCAGGGGGTCGCGCGCATCGTCGAGCGATACGACCTCGGCGGCACCACCTCGTACGAGGGGCGCGTGGGGCGCTGGACGATCTACGTCGACCTGAGCGAGCGCGAGGGCGTGAGCGTCGACTGCGACGAGTGCGGCAAGGACGGCTGCGTGCACGCGGCGGCCATCCTGCACCTCATCGCCCACGGGGCGACGTCCGCCACGGGCCTGCGGCCGCCATCGGGGCTCGTCGAGCCGTGGCGACGCGCGCTCGAGCGCGCGCTCGATGACCCCGGCGTCGCCGAGCCGACCGACGTCGCCCTGCTGATCGGGCTCGATCGGGACGGCGTGCAGATCCGGCCGGGACTGCGCGGAACGCGGGGCACGTGGATCCGCACCGGCATCGGCTGGCGGGACCTCGACGGCAAGGGGATCACCGCCGAGCAGCGTCGTGCGCTCGGCGAGCTCGAGGCGCTGCACGAGGCGCGCGAGCACTTCCCCGGCTCGACCCGGCCGGTGTACCGCAGCCGGTGGGGCTCGTACGACCGGGCGCCGCAGTGGATCCGGCTGGACGAGCTCCCCAGCCGCGGGCTGTGGGGAGTGCTCGCCGACCTCCGAGACGCGGGCGTCCACCTCGTCGCCGACACCAAGGCGCAGTCGCCCGTCGCGCTGCGTGCGGAGCCGGCCGCCCATCACCTCTCGCTCGATCGCCGCGACGGCGCGCTCCACGTGCGCCCGGTGATCGACCTGCAGACGGAGGACGACGTCCGGATCCTGCCCGTCGGCGTCCCCGTCGCGGCGCTCGCGATCGCGGACGACGACGGCGTGCGGGAGCTCGTGCCGCTGCGCGAGCCGCTCGCCGACGCGTTCACGCGGCTGATGCAGGGCGAGGCGTTCACCATCCCCGACGAGGCGGTCGCCGACTTCGAGCGCGACTACCTGCCGAAGCTGCGCCGCGTCGCCCCGCTGCGATCCGAGGCGGGCACGTACGACATCCCGGCCCCGGCGCGGCCGACGCTCGTCCTGACCCTCGCGCAGGCGGAGGCGCGCGCGACGCTCTCCTGGCGGTGGGAGTATCCGGATGCGTCGGGCCTGCGGCTTCCCGCCGAGGAGCGCGCGATCGGCGACGCCGTCGAGGCCGCCGCGGGCGAGCGGCGCGAGTTGCTCGGTGCGCGTCAGGGCACCGGATTCGGCGCGGCGATGCTGACGAAGGACGAGACGGTCGAGTTCCGCACGGGCGTGCTGCCGGCCCTGCGCGGCGTCGACGGGGTGCGCGTCGACGAGACCGACGAGCAGCCCGAGTACCGGTTCGCGGCCGATCCGCCCGTCGTCCACGTGTCGACCGCGCCGCACGGGAACGACTGGTTCGACCTCGAGGTGAGCGTCGACGTCGGCGGCGAGGCGGTGCCGCTCGGGATGCTGCTGACCGCGCTCGTCGCTCGCGACCGCTACGTCGTGCTGCCGAGCGGCACGGTCTTCACGCTCAACGCGACCCAGTTCGATCCACTGCGCGAGCTGCTCGAGGAGGCGCGGTCGCTGCAGGATCGCCCGACCGGCCCGCTGCGGATCAGCCGGTGGCAGACCGACCTGTGGGAGGAGCTCGTCGGGATCGGGCTCGTCCAGGCGCAGGCGAACGACTGGCTCGACCGCCTGCGGGGTCTGACCGAGGCCGATCGGCTGGAGCCGGTCGAGGTGCCCCCGGGCTTCCGGGCGCAGCTGCGCGACTACCAGAAGGCCGGCCTCGCGTGGCTCGACTTCCTGCGGCGGCACCGCCTGGGCGGGATCCTCGCCGACGACATGGGCCTCGGCAAGACCGTGCAGGTGCTGGCGGCTCTGGAGCGTGCCCGGCAGGAGGATCCGTCGGGCCGCTATCTCGTCGTCGCGCCGACGAGCGTCGTGTCGAACTGGGTGTCGGAGGCCGCGCGCTTCGCCCCCGCGCTCCCGACGGTCGGCATGGACGAGACCAGCGGCAAGCGGGGAACCGCGCTCGCGGAGGCAGTCGGCGACGCCCGCCTCGTCGTCACCAGCTATGCGCTGTTCCGCCTCGACTTCGACGAGTACCAGGCGATGGGATTCACGGTGCTCGTGCTCGACGAGGCGCAGCAGATCAAGAACCACCGCGCCCAGACCCACCGCTGCGCGCGCGTGATGGACGTGCCGAGCAAGTTCGCGATCACCGGCACCCCGCTCGAGAACAACCTGCTCGAGCTGTGGGCGCTCGCCTCGCTCGTGGCCCCCGGGCTGCTGGGCGGGGAGCGGTCGTTCACCGACCAGTACCGCAAGCCCATCGAGCGCGAGCGCAACGGCGAGCGGCTGCATCGCCTGCGCCGCCGCCTGCGGCCGTTCATGCTGCGCCGCACGAAGGAGGAGGTCGCCTCCGACCTTCCCGAGAAGACCGAGCAGCTGCTCGAGGTCGAGCTGCATCCTGCGCACCGGCGCGCGTATGCGACGCGCCTGCAGCGCGAGCGGCAGAAGGTGCTGGGGCTCCTCGACGACGTCGAGGCGAACCGGATGGAGATCCTCCGCTCCCTGACGACGCTGCGGCTGCTCGCGTTGGATCCGGATCTCGTCGACGGCGCCGGATCGGCCCCCTCCGCCAAGCTCGAGAAGCTCGGCGAGCTGCTCGAGGAGATCGTCGGCGACGGGCACAGCGTGCTGGTGTTCAGCCAGTTCACGCAGTTCCTCGGCCGCGCGGCGGCGGTCGCCGACGCGCGAGGGATCCCGTACGCGTACCTCGACGGATCCGTCTCGATGAGCGCCCGGAAGCGGATGATCGAGCGGTTCACCGGGGGAGACGTGCCGGTGTTCTTCATCTCGCTCAAGGCCGGCGGCTTCGGCCTCAACCTCACCCAGGCCGACTACTGCATCCTGCTCGACCCCTGGTGGAACCCCGCCGCCGAGGCGCAGGCGACCGACCGCGCGCACCGGATCGGGCAGACGCGTCCGGTCGTCGTCTACCGCCTCATCTCGAAGGGCACGATCGAGTCGAAGGTCGTCGCGATGCAGGAGAAGAAGTCGCGGCTGTTCCGCGACGTGCTGGCGGGAGACGACCCGTCGTCCGTCGGCGCGCTGAGCGCCACCGACTTCCGCGGGCTGATCGAGGGCTGAGGGCGAATCTTCACCGGATCGACGCCTTCGCTCGTTCGTCGGCGCCTCCGTGAAGGCGCACAATGGACGACGGGAGAGGGACTCGGAGGGCGGATCGAAGGGTCGACGTGGGATCAGATCCCCGGAGCGAGCGCCGTGCGGAGGGCGCCGAAGTGCGGCGCACTGATCACGCGGAGCGCGCCGAAGCGATGAACGCGCCGCAGGCGACGCGGCGTGGAACGCGCCGTGGGCGCGGAAGGCAGACGAGGGACTTCCGTGCGACGACGAGCGCCCTCGAGGGCCTGTCGCTTGCCGGCGCCAGCGTGGCCGTCCACGTGACCGACCTCGACCGCGGCGACGTCGTGCTCGCCGGCGATGACCACCTGCCCCTGCCGATCGGCGGGCTCGGGGTCGTGCCGCTGCTGATCGAGACCGCGGCGCGCATCGACGCGGGCACGCTCGATCCCCACGCCCTCGCCGAACGCGAGGCGGGGACCCTCGCGCCCACGGGCGTGTGGCGCTCGATGGCCGTGCCGACTCTGCCGATCGTGGATCTCGCGGTGCTCGCGGCGGCCGCGGGAGACGCCGCGGCGACGAACGCGCTGCTCGCGCAGGTCGGCCACGAGAACGTGACGCGCCGGATCGTCGACCTCGGGATGCCCAGGTCGGCGCTGCTCGACGGCTTCCGCTGCGAGCGGGGGCCCGATGACGCCCCGTACATCGCGCTCGGCACCGCGCGCGAGTTCGCCGAGCTGTTCGCGTCCCTCGCCGCGGGCACCGCGGTCGGCCCGGCAGTGAGCGAGCGCGTCGTCGGATGGCTCAGCCCCGTCACGGACGCCGGGCTCGTCGCCGCCGCTGTGGGCGGCGACCCGTTCTCGCACGAGCCCGACGGCCACGGCCTCGTCCACTTCGCGAAGACCGGACGCGAGCGCGGGGTCCGCGCGGATGCGGGCGTGCTCGCGGGACGCCGGGGCGCCTTCGCGTATGCGCTGATCGTCGCGTTCGACGACCTCTCGCTGCTTCACCGGCACCGCGTGCACCAGGCGTTCCACGCGCTCGGCGGCGACCTCCTCGAGTACGCGACCTGACGCGACCGGATCCGGCGCGAGCGCACATCCAGCGCGCGGCGGCGCATCCTCAGGGAGGTGGTCTGACCGCGGGGATGGGCGGTCGGCCCGGATGATGTGACGCGGGCGGCTACGCGTGACCGGCGACCGTGTCCTCGGGGCCGTAGAGGTCGTCGACAAGGGCGAGGCCCCGCTCGGCCCACGCGATCTCCGCACGCGCGCGGTCCACCAGGCCCTCGTAGCCGAAGCGCTTGAAGGCGACCGTGCGGTCGTGGTCGCGCGGGTGGGTCGCCGCGAGACGACGCTGCAGCATCGGGTTCGCGCGGGCGTCGATGCGCTCGAGCTCGGCCTCCCACTGCTCGAGCTCGCCGCGCCAGTGCCGGATGTGATCCGCGAGGAACGCCCGGGCCGCCTCGGGAGACGCCGACTCGAGGTACGCGGCCTTCAGGTTCGCGGGTTCGCGCGCCCTCGCGTAGCTCAGCGGCCCCTCCATCCAGGCCGCGTACGCCTGGTCGCCCTCGTCGGTGAGGTGGTAGACGCGGCGGGTGCCGCGCTCGCCGCGGGGCTGGTCCTCGCCGACCACGAGCCCCTCGCTCTCCATCTTGCGCAGCTCGGGGTAGATCTGGCTGTCGGGCGCGTGCCACAGGTGCCCGACAGAGACCTGGAACTGCTTCTGCAGGTCGTAGCCCGACAGCGGGCCCACGCGCAGCAGGGCCATGAGCGCGTAGCGAAGACTCATCCCGCCGCGCTCCGTTCGCTCGGTGCACTCATCCGGTCATCCCCTCGGTCTGATCCACTTCTATCGGACGAGGGGCCCGGGACACCAACTTCCCGGACCCCTCGCGTCACATCCGCCCGCTCAGCCCGTGTAGCCGGTGCGCCATCCGCCGTGGTACTCCTGGCGCGCCACGGTCGAGTACGGCACCGGGCTGACGACGACGCGCACCTCGAACTGCTCGTGCGGCTCGACCGAGGCCTTGCTCGACCCGCCGTCGGGCTCGCCCCACACGACCTTCAGCTCGGTGCCCTCCGGCACATCCGCGTCGACCGTGCCGAGCGACAGGCCGCGCTTCTCGTTGGCGCTGTAGCCGGTGAACATCGAGAAGCCCACGACGGTGCCGTCGGCGTCGACGACCTTGTCGTAGTTCGCCGACCCGTAGTTCGCCAGCGGCAGGTCGAAGAACTTGTACTGCGGGCCGTCCACATCGAGCAGGGAGGTCCAGACCTTCCCCAGGTCCTCGGCGTTCCACGCGAGGGTGACCTTCTTGCGCTGCGTCGCCGGGTCGACCTTCTCGAGCGCGTCGCGGCCGATGAAGTCGTGATCGAACTTCACGAACGACCCGTATCCCAGCTCCCACGGGGTGAGCTCGTAGTCGGCGATGTCGTCCGAGACGAAGGATCCGGCCAGCGTGCCGGTCGCCTCGTAGCTGTCGGCGGGCAGCCACTCGCGATACGCGCGCTCGGCCTCGCCCGAGTAGATCGCGGGGAGCGGGGACGGGATCCATCCGGATTCGAGCGTGTTCGACGGGTAGGCCCGGGATCCGACCGGGACGAGGCCGAACTCGGCGCCCGCCTCGACGATGGCGTCGCGGATCTCGTGGTGATCGGCGTACGGGCCCCAGATCTCGAGACCGGGCGCCCCGGCCATTCCGTGACGCAGCGTGCGCACGGTCCTGCCGCCGATCTTCATGGTCGACATGTTGAAGAACTTCAGCTGCTCGAGCGGGCCGCCGTTGAGCTTCTCGATGACGTCCCACGCGCGGGGGCCCTGGATCTGGAAGCGGTAGTACTTCCGCGACACGGCGTCGCCGTACGGCCGCGAGGGCGAGCGGCGGTCGACCTCGATGTCGAGGTTCGCGTACCCTCCGGTCTCACCGTGGAACAGCAGCCAGTTCGCCGCCGGGGCGCGGCCGACGTACACGTACTCGTCCTCCGCCTCGCGGAACAGGATGCCGTCGCCGATGACGCCGCCCGTCGAGCTTGTCGGCACGTACTGCTTCGCCTTGTCGACCGGGAAGTTGGCGACCGAGTTGATCGCCGTGTCGCTGATCAGCCTGATCGCGTCGGATCCCTTCATGAACAGGTTGTCCATGTGGTGCGACTGGTCGTACAGGACGGCCGTCTCGCGCCAGGCGCGCTGCTCCTTGATCCAGTTCTGGAAGTCGGCCGGCACGACGGGGTAGATGTACGAGCCGATCTGGGAGTTGCGCAGCAGCTCGACGGCCGATCCCTTGGCGTCGAGCACTTCCTGCAGGTTCTTGTGTCCCACGGTATGAACCTCTCTGTCTGTGGTGGGTGGAGTGTCGCCCCGGTCGTTGAGCGGAGCGGAGTCGAAAGCGGGCCGTGGTGCTAGAACACGATCGTGTGGTTGCCCTGGCGGATGACGCGGTCCTCGGCGTGCCAGGCGACGGCGCGCGAGAGCACCGCGCGCTCGACGTCGGCGCCGCGGCGCTGCAGCTCCTCCGCCGTGTCGACGTGGGTGACGCGGACGACGTCCTGCTCGATGATCGGGCCCTCGTCCAGGTCCTCCGTGACGTAGTGCGCGGTGGCGCCGATGAGCTTGACGCCGCGCTCCTTCGCCTTGCGGTAGGGGCCCGCGCCGATGAAGGCGGGGAGGAACGAGTGGTGGATGTTGATCACCGGCACCCCGACCCGCTCGAGGAAGTCGCCCGAGATCACCTGCATGTACCGGGCGAGCACAACGAAGTCGACGTTGCCCTCCAGCAGCTTCAGGATCTGCGCCTCCGACTCGCTCTTGTCGGGCCCGGGCTGCGACGGCACGTGGAAGAACGGCACCCCGAACGTGCGGACGTCCTCGGCGGTGTTTGTGTGGTTCGAGATCACCATCGGCACCGTCACCGGCAGCTCGCCGCGGCGGTGGCGCCACAGCAGGTCGAGCAGGCAGTGGTCGCTCTTCGACGCCAGGATCGCCATCCGCTTGGGGACCGACTGATCCGTCAGCGTCCACTCGAGCCCGAACGGCCCGAGGGTCTGGGCGAGGTCCGCCTCGATCTCGGCCGTGGCGGCGACGAGATCCGGCCGGTGGAACACCACCCGCTGGAAGAAGTCGCCCTCGACCGGGTCGGACGAGTACTGGTCGAGCGAGACGATGTTTCCCCGGTTGCGCGTGACGAGGGCCGCGACCGCCGCGACGATCCCCGGCTGGTCGGGGCCGTGCACGATGAGGCAGGCGCGGTCGCGGAGCGCGGGATTGTGAAGGCTCACGACACCCTCCGCTGATAGTCGCGCGCCCACTCGGCCGTGGCGCGGAGGCCGCCGAACGCGTACATGTGGAGCTTCACATCGCCCGCGCGCGGGTCGGCGGCGAGCAGGTCGCCGAGTTCGGTGACGAAGGTGTCGGGGCCGGCGGTGCCGAGCAGGTTCGTCAGCGAGAAGCCGTACTTCTTCACGATCATCGCGTTGGCGCCGACGCCGAAGCGGCGCGCGAAGCTCAGCAGGCGCTTGATCCCCGCGGGGCCCGGGGTGCCGATCCGGATGGTCGCGTCGATCCCGCGGTTGCGGACGTCGCCGATCCAGGTGGTGACCGGATCGGTGTCGAACGCGAACTGGGTGAGGATCACCGCGCCGAGCCCCTGATCGCGCAGGGAGGTGGTCTTCTTCTCGAGGTGCTCCCACAGCACGTCGGTGGCGATGTCGGGGTGCCCCTCGGGATAGCCGGAGATCGACACCTCGCGCACGCCGTACGACTGGAGGACGCCGGAGCGTATCACGTCGTACGCGCTGTCGTAGGGGCCCTCGGGCGTGGCGGGGTCGCCGCCGACCGCGAAGACATGCTCGGTCGCGCCGACCTGCTGCAGGCGGTCGAGGAACTCCTCGAGCTGCGCCTGCGACGACAGCCGCCGGGCGGAGATGTGGGGGACCGGGATGAATCCCGCGTCGACGACGGCCTTGGCGGCGGCGACCCGCATCTCGAGATCCTCGTTGCCGAGGAACGTGACGTTCACGCGCGTGCCGGGAGGGATCACATCCTGCGCCTCGTGGAGGCCGGGGATGTCCTTGCCGGTCATCTCGAGCGAGTAGTCGGCGGCGAGCGTCGCCTGCGGCGAGGTGAGGGGTGCCACGGGATGCGTTCCTTCCGGTCGGCCGCGCTTCGTTGCGCAGACGCGACGTTACCTATGGCGATAGGGAATGTCCATAGGTGACGACGGATTCCCGGTCAGTCGCGCCCGATGGCGGCGAGCCACGCCATCGCGACGGATGCGGCCAGGCCGTCGTCGAGGTCGGCCGGATCCCATTCGCGCACCAGAGCGGCCGCCCGCGCCCGCTCCTCGTCGCCCGCGAGCGCCGAATACAGCAGCACGTACTCGCCGAGCTCGCCGGAGAACGCCGCCTCGCCGCCGGCCGCCGCGACGTTCGCCGCCACACGCTCGGGATCCTGCCCGAGGTACTGCAGCCCGACCGGGCCGACGGGCAGCAGCTGGATGCCGAGGATGGCCGAGGGCTCGGGGCTGAACCACGTCGCGTAGTCGCGCTTTCCGCCCCAGGTGAGCGACACGATGCCGTGCGCGTAGGGCGCCGGGAGGCCATCCGGCTCGAGCCAGAGGGAGCGGGCGGCGTGCGCCTCGGCCGACAGCAGCCACTCGGCCCGCGCGCGCAGGGCGTCGTCGCCGCGGACGGCCGCCCACAGGGCGAGGCCGTTCCAGGCGGCGACGGCCTCGGAGGACGACTCCTGGTTGTTGCCGTCGGCGAACGGGGCCGTGCCGGATGCCCACGAGTGCCCGCGGTAGGCGTCGAACGTCCGCAGGGCGGGAAGCGCATCCTGTGCCCCTCCCGCGATGTCGGCGGCGAGGGCATCCATCGCGGGGGTCAGCCGCTCGAGCGCGCCGGGCCTCGCCTCCGCGAGCGCCGTCGCGGCGAACAGGAAGTAGCCGTAGTGGAAGTGGTGGTCGTTGCCCTCCTCCGAGCCGAAGGACGGTGCCCGGCCGACCACCAGGTGCAGCCGATCGTCGTAGGCGAGGCAGCGCTCCGCGCGCAGAACGCAGCCATCCGGGTCCGTCCAGGGGCCGAGCTCGCGCTCGAGCAGCGCCGTAGCCTCGTCCTCGAGCGGCCGGTCGCCGAGGGAGCGGGCGAGCAGCAGCAGCGACGCCAGGCGGGCGAGCCCCTTCCCGCCGAAGTACGTGTCGGCGGCCGTGGGGAGCGTCGCCGCGAGATCCTCCGCCAGCTGGGCGCGGATGCCCTCCAGGTCGGCCGAGTCCGGGAGGTCGAAGCCCGCGGCGGGGCGCATGCGCGGCACGCCCCACGAGAGGGTCGTCGCCCGGCAGGCCGCCGCCGCGCCGAAGGCCGTCTCGTACGCCCCGCTCGTGCAGCCGTCGTCGGATCCGCTCCCCGGGAACGGCACGACGATCGTGCGGTCGGTGCCCTCGTACGTCAGCCGGGTGAGGGCCGCCTCGTCGGTGAGCGCGTACTCCGTCTCGACGCCGGTGACGGGGTCGCCGATCGCCGCGGCCCAGTCCTCGGGGGCGGCCCCGTGTGGCACCGGCCACCATTGCGCGGTGGAGCCCGCGGCGATCGTCACGGTGCCGCCGTCGACGCCGGCCCCGGGGGCGGTGAGGCCGTAGACGACGTCGTCGGCGGCGGTCGTCCACAGGTCGTCGCCGTACGCGGTCAGCGGCTTGTCGATGCCGAGCGCCGTCTCGCGCGCGGCGGTGAAGGCGACGACGGGCCATCCCTCCGCGAGGGTGAGGTCGCCGATCGCGCCGTCGTCGTCCGAGAGCCGGATCGTCACGGACACCTCGTCGTAGCGCACCACCTCGGCCCCGGTCGCGCCGGCGTCGACGGTGATTCCGCCGTCGAAGGGCGCGAGGATCGCGTCCGCCGAGGCGACGACCTCCGGCAGGTCGAACGCGAAGCCCGAGTCGGTGAGGCGGAAGGCGAGGGGATACGGATGGACCGTCTGCGGCTCGGCGCCGAACACAAGCCCCGAGAACCACCGGTTCGTCGGCGGCAGCAGGCCGTCGGCCAGTCGCGAGGGTGCGACGTCCGAGATCCTCTGCACCGGCAACTCGGGGGCGTGCCCGATCGCGTCCGGGGTGGCCCAGTCGGCCGTCGCCGGCCCGTCCTCGGGGTCCGCGGCGACCGGACCCCCTCCGACGCAGGCGCAGAGGGCCAGCAGAGGCAGCAGCGCCGCCGCGGCGGTCGCGCGGCGGGGCGTGCGCATCAGAGCCCGATCCGTCGCAGCAGGTCTTCGACCGCGACGACCACGCCGGACAGCGGGCCGTCGTCCCGCAGCGTGACGGTGACCGAGAGCGGGGTTCCGGGCTGACGCAGGCCCGTGGCGGGCCCGTCCCCGAGCGCGGCGCTGACGACCTGCACCTTCGTGAGCGCCTGGCCGTCGAGGGTGGCGACGTCGATGTGGGTGACGGTGCCCGGCATTGTGGTCTGATCGGGCAGCCGGATCTCCGCGGGGCTTCCCGCGGCGATGCGCGCGTAGTCGCGCGGTGTCAGCACGAACGAGGCCTCGACGCGCAGCGAGTTGGCGCGGTGGATCACCGCCAGCAGGCCACCGGCCTGGGCGTAGCCGCCCTGCGCGACGCCGACGTCGGCGACGATGCCGTCGACGCTCGCCACAACGGTCGACACCCCCTCGGGCGTGACGCGCTCCGAGCCGGTGGTGCCGGCGACGATCCCCGTGGCCACGTCGCGCTGAAGCTGCAGGCTCTGCACGTCGAACAGCGCGTCGCCTGCGCGCACGACGTCGCCCTCCTGCACGTGCTCCTTCACGACGAGACCGCCGTAGTCGGTGCCCACGGGATACTCCTGTGCGATGATCGTCGCGGTGGTGCTCACGGCGCTCTGCTGGCGCTGCGTGAAGACGTACGTGCACGCGGCGACGATCGCCAGCGTGACGATCAGGCCCAGCAGCAGCCGGAGTCGGTTGGCCCAGGTCATGTCCTGCCTCCCAGCGCTCGCCGCCTGGCTCTGATGTCGGCGCGGCTCAGTCTCCGGGCGTCGACCGGGGGCGCGGCCGCCAGCGGCGCGCCCGCCCCGACCCGCAGCGGGGAGTTCGCGGGCGCCACCGAGGCGGCCGCGGGGCGCACGGGCTCCGGTGCCGGCGGGCGCGCGATCACGGTCAGCGGCGCGGATTCGGTCTCGGCCTCGATCGCGACGACGCCGGTGCGCCGGATGCCGGCGCGCGCCTCGTGCCAGGCGGTCGCGATGAACGCCGCGAGGATGACCGTGTTGGTCGCGTTCCAGGCGGTCGCGAGGGTGGGAGTGCCGTTGTCGATGTCGCGCCAGATGCCCACCAGCGTCGTGAGCGCGAGGAAGACAAGGAAGAGCGTCTGCGGGATGATGAAGTTGAAGGGCGAGCGGGTCGTCGACCGCCCGGTGACGTGCCATCCCTCGTCGCGTCCGGCGATCACGTTGACGAGCGCCTTCGTGTAGATCGGGAACGACACGGTCGCGAGGGTGAGCGTCTCCCACCGGAAGGATCCGACCGCGAACCACGCGAGTCCGATCTGCAGCACGTAGAAGCCGGCGTAGTAGAGCAGCCACGTCAGCACCGTGATGTCGAGGTGCATCGGGCGCAGCTCGAAGTAGATCTCGAGCGGCGGCACCACCAGCAGCAGGAGCGGACAGATGCCCGTGAGGTAGAACGTCGCCGTGACGAAGTACTGGATCCGCTGATCCACCGTGAGGCGCCGGCGTGGGCTCAGCGGGTTGTGCTGAAACAGGATCTCGAAGCCGCCGGTCGCCCAGCGCAGCTGCTGTCTGCTGTAGGCCTCGATCGTCTCGGGCGCCTCGCCGATCGCGAGCACGTCCCGAAGGAACACCGAGCGCCAGCCGCGCTCATGCAGCAGGATCGAGGTCCACACGTCCTCCGACTTGGAGTCGGTGTGCATCCCGCCGATTTCGTCGATCGCGGTGCGCCGGAACACCACGTTCGTGCCCACGCACATCGCCGCGTTGAAGCGATTCCGTCCGGGTTGGATGAAGCGGTAGAAGACCGTCTGCATGTAGGCCGCGCCCCGGGCGATGACCGTGTGGAGGTTGCCATAGGCCTGCGGCGTCTGCACGAAGGCGACCGACTCGTCGGCGAAGAACGGCAGCGTCTCGAACAGGAACTGCCGCGACGGCACGAAGTCGGCGTCGAAGATGACGAAGAAGTCGCCCTTCGCGAGGGACAGGGCGTGGTTGATGTTCCCCGCCTTCGCGCCGGTCGAGGTCAGGCGGCGCACGTACCAGGCCCCGGTCTCGGCGGCCATCGCGCGCACCTCATCCGAGTGGCCGTCGTCGAGCACCCACGTGCGGTGCCTGCCCCGCAGCGCGACCGCCGCGGTCACCGTTCGCCGCACGGTGTCGAGGTCCTCGCCGTAGACCGTCACGAAGACGTCGACGAGCACCTCCTTCCCGTGCAGCCGGATGGTGTCGTCGCCCCGGGACTCGCGCGTCAGCAGCCGGCCCTGCGCCACGTGGTACGCGAAGTCGCGCGGATCCCCGCCGCCGGCGAGGATCGTCCACATCGACAGCAGCGCGTGGCAGATGAGGATCGTCTCGGCCGCGATCACGAGGATGTACGGGATCCAGTCGCCGCGGTGACGGGGATCGAGCAGGAAGCCCGCATACGCCACGATGCCGATCGTGGCGATCACCACGAGGAGCGTCATTGCCGAGCTCGAATGACCGGGCCGCCGCCGCCGGGAGGCGAACTCGATCGGCGCATCGCGTCGCATGGCACCTCCGGGGGATGGGATGGCACCCGGCGGCGACGGCGGGTCTCGAGGTGTCAGAGCCACCGGCCGCGATCCTGATACACGCGCGGCCCAGGTATGTGACGGGGCCGCTGCGCTCTCAGCGGTCGAGCACGTAGCGGTCGCGGCCGACCAGCAGGCCGAGCAGCACCTGGGCGACGAGCAGCAGGCCGCTGAACGCGAGGGGCGCGACCCAGCCGCCGACGGCGGTGTGCAGCAGGCCGAACACGATCGGAGGGAACGCCGCGAACGCGTAGCCCACCGACTGTCCCATTCCCGACAGGGCCGATGCCGTGTGGTGGTCGCGGGCCCGCGAGGCCATGAGCGTCAGCGACATGGCGAGCGAGGATCCGCTGGTGAGTCCCGCGAGCATCCCCCACCACAGGATGCCGCCGGGGGCCAGGATCATCCCCGCGACCGCGACGAGGGCGAGCGCCGGCAGCAGGGCCGGCACCCAGCGCTCCAGGCGCCCCCGCAGCGCCGCGGGCAGCGCGAGGGAGCTGATCACGCCCGTCAGCTGGAACATCATGGTGTCCACGCCCGCCTGCGCCTCGCCCCGGCCGTACGAGATCGCCATCGGTGCGATCCACGTCAGCAGCACGTAGAACAGCGACGCCTGCACTCCGAAGTACGCGCCCACCTGCCACGCCACGCTGTCGCCCCAGACGCTGGGTCCGCGGGAGGCTCCGGCCGCGCGGCGCTCGCCGCGACCGTGCCCCGACCGCCGGTGGTGGATCATCCAGAGCACGGCCGCGACAGGCAGCGTCGCGCACACGGCGATCAGGGCGATCCGCCAGCCCCACGGCGAGCCGCCGGTCTCGACGTGCGAGATCGGAACGACGAGGCCGGACCCGAGCGCGCCGCAGCCCGCGAGCAGTGCCGTGTAGATCGCGGTGACCAGAGGCACGCGCGTGCCGAACGACTGCTTCACGACCGCCGGAAGCAGCACGTTCGCGGCCGCGAGCGCCACGCCGATGACGGCCGTGCCGATCCAGAGCGTCGCGACCGGCCAGCCCTCGGCGGACACGAAGGGCAACGACCGGATGACCGTGCCCGCCGTGAGCAGGACGAGCGAGACGGTCAGCACCCGGTTGATGCCCCACCGCTGCGCTGCGGTGTGCGCGAGCGGCGAGCACAGCGCCCAGGCGACGAGCGGCACCGAGGTCAGCGCGCTGAGCGTGGCGAGGGGCGCCCCCGTGTCGGCCGTCAGCTGCTCGAGCAGCGGGCCGATCCCGGTGATCGTCGCGCGCATGTTGACCGCGATCAGGCAGAGCGTCAGCAGCAGGAAGCCGAGCGAGACGCGGCGCTCGGTGCGCTCCTCGGTCACGGTCCGCGCGTCATCGCCCACGAGCCGCGACTCTATCGTGCGGTCTGGGGTGCGTCAGCGCGTGCGGAGGCCGTCGAGCGCGAGGCCGGTGACGCGGGCGCGCTGCGCCTCGTCCGCGTAGGCGACCCCGGCGACACCCGAGATCAGCCGGATGACGTCCTCGATCGAGACGTCGTCGCGGACGATCCCCGCATCCTGCGCGCGGACGAGCAGGGGAGCGCCGGCGTTGTACATCGCGCCGCGGCAGCTGATGAGCGCATCCGTCTCGCGGTTGAGGCTCGTGATCAGGGCTTTCTTCGTGCCGATGAAGCCGATGAAGTGCTGCACCCACTGCTCGATCGCCGACCACGGCTCGAGCCCGGCGACGTCGTCGGCCGCGGCGACGAGCTTCTCGACCTCGGCCACGTAGACGGCCTCGATCAGCGCGTCGCGCGTGGGGAAGTTGCGGTAGAGCGTTCCGATGCCGACGCCCGCGCGCCGCGCGATGTCCTCGAGCGAGGCGCCGGGGCCGTGCTCGGCGAACGCGTCCCGTCCGGCGCTGAGGAGCGCATCGAAGTTCCGCCGCGCGTCCGCGCGCTGCGGGCGCTGTACACCGGTCCAGGCGGGAAGCGGGGCGTCCTCGGTCTGAATCGACATCTCCCCTCCTTCCGGTCCGTGGGGTGCGTCTCCGACGCGTCGACAGATATCGACAGTAGCGGCTTGCAAACCGGAGGCACCCTCCGGTAACGTAACCGGAGGAATCCTCCGAACGGAGCCTTCCTCCATTTTAGCCCCGATCCTGAGGTTCTCACACCCCTCTGCTCAGAACGGACGGCACCTTCATGCGCACCCCTGTCACTCGCACTCCGCGCCGCAAGAGCGCACCCGCGCCGCTGCGCGCTCCGCTCGCGATCCGCCGCGTCGCCCGCCGCCGCGCGGCCGAACCCCGCACGACAACGCCCCGCCAGGCGCTCACCGCGCTCGGCGTCTCCATCGGCTCCTTCGCGTCGCTCCAGTCGCTGCTCGTCCCGGTCCTGCCGATCATGCAGACCGATCTCCGCACCGACGCCGTCGGCGTCACCTGGGCCCTCACCACCTGGCTCATCGTCGCCGCGGTGGCCACTCCGCTGCTGGGTCGCGCGGGCGACCTGTACGGAAAGCGCCGCATCTTCCTCGTCGCCCTCGCGGGCGTCGCCGTCGGAAGCATCGTCGCCGCCCTCGCCCCGAACCTCGGCACGCTGCTCGTCGGACGCGCGCTCCAGGGAATCGGCGGCGCGATGTTCCCGCTCGGCTTCGGGCTCGTGCGCGACGTCCTGCCTCGCGAGCGCGTCGCGGGTGGAATCGGCATCCTGTCGGCCCTGCTCGCGGTCGGCTCCGGTATCGGCACGGTGTTCGCCGGACCCCTCGCGACCGCCATCGGCTGGCGCGGGCTGTTCATCGTGCCGCTCGCCGGCGTGACGATCGGCGCGATCCTCGTGCTGCGCGGGGTGCCCGCCGCCGACCGCGTCGGGGTCGGACGGATCAACGTGCCCTCCGCGATCCTGCTGTCCGGCTGGCTCGTCGCGCTGCTGCTGCCGCTCAGCACCGGCTCGGCCTGGGGCTGGGGGTCGCCGCTGGTGATCGGCCTGTTCGCCCTGGCGGCCGTGCTGCTCGCCGCCTGGATCACCGTCGAACTGCGCGCCGCCGAGCCGCTCGTGGACGTCCGGATGATGCGTCTGCCGGGCGTCTGGAACGCGAACGTGGCCGCGATCCTCGTCGGCGCGGCGATGTTCGGCGTGTGGGCTTCTTCGCCCGGTTCATCCAGGAGCCGGTCTCGACCGGCTACGGCTTCGGCGGCACGGTCACCACCGCCGGCCTCGTGATGCTGCCGATGCTCGTGCTGATGGCCCTGGCGGGCTTCCTGACCGGACCGCTCACGCGCATCCTGTCGCTGCGCGCGCAGCTCGTCGCCGGCACGGCGCTCATCTCGCTGGCCACCGCGGGCATCGCGCTGCTCCACGGCAGCCTGGTGCTGCTCACCGTGGAGGCCGCGGTGTTCGGCCTGGGCCTCGGTGTCACGTTCGCCGCGCTGACGAACCTCGTGATCGGCAGCGTCCCGGCGCACCAGACCGGGGTCGCCGGTGGCATGAACACTAACCTGCGGACGATCGGCTCGGCCGTGGGCACGGCGCTCACGACCGCGATCATCACCGGATCGGCCGGGACCGCCGGCGGTCAGCCCAGCGAGCAGGGCTACACCACCGGCTTCCTGGTGCTGGCGGTGCTCGCCGCGGTCGCCGCCGTCATCGCGCTGATGTCGCGCCCGGCCGCGGCCCCCGCGACCGAGGTGCTCATCGAGACGCCGCTCGCGGAGGCGGAGCTGCAGCCCGCGCGCTGATCCGGTGCAGGCCGCCGGGACGCTTGGACCGTTTCGACTCGCTGGCGCTCGCTCAACGACCGGGTGGGGGGTGACACCTCACCGGTCGTTGAGCGGAGTGAGCTTGCGAACGCAGTCGAAACGGGGTGAGCGGTGAGCGCCAGCGAACGCAGTCGAAGCCGTCGCGCGAGCCTGCGAGCCGCCCCTAGAAGACGATCGTGTGGTTGCCGCTGCGGATCACGCGGTCCTGCGCGTGCCAGAGCACGGCGCGCGAGAGCACCGCGCGCTCGACGTCGGCGCCGCGGCGGCGCAGCTCGGGGGTGCTGTCGGCGTGCGTGACGCGCACGACATCCTGCTCGATGATCGGGCCCTCATCCAGGTCCTCGGTCACGTAGTGAGCGGTCGCCCCGATCAGCTTCACGCCCCGGTCCTTCGCCTTCTGGTACGGGTTGGCGCCGATGAAGGCCGGCAGGAACGAGTGGTGGATGTTGATGACCGGCACGCCGACCTTCTGCAGGAAATCGCCCGACAGGATCTGCATGTAACGGGCGAGCACAACGAAGTCGACGTCGGCCTCGGCGAGGTGGCGCAGGATCTGTGCCTCCGACTCGCTCTTATCCTGGCCCTTCTGCGACGGCACGTGGACGAACGGAACGCCGAATGCGGCGACGTCCTCGGCCGTGTGGGTGTGGTTCGAGATGACGAGCGGGATCTCCACGGGCAGCGACCCGCGACGGTGGCGCCAGAGCAGATCGAGCAGGCAGTGGTCCTCGATCGAGGCGAGGATCGCCATCCGCTTCGGGATGGACACGTCGCGCAGGATCCAGGTCATCCCGAGCGGCTCGAGGGTGCTCGCCAGGTCGGCCTCGAGCTCGCCGAGGCTCTCGCCGAGGCCCTCGCGGTGGAAGACGACGCGCTGGAAGAAGTCGCCGCCGATCGGGTCGGTGGAGTGCTGGTCGAGCGAGACGATGTTGCCGCCGTGGCGGGCGAGCAGGGCCGTCACGGCCGCGACGATCCCCTCCTTGTCGGGCCCGGAGACGATCAGGCAGGCGTGGTCGGTGAAGCCGTCGATCCGCATCCGTCGATCGTAGCCGGATGGCCCCGCGATCCCTGTTCTGACGCGGATCGGCGGCATTCCGGCGGCGTCCCGAGGGACTGCGGGCGGCGGTCCGGAGTCCCGCACACCGAGATACCGGCTTGCGGGGCAAGTGCCAAACGTCAACCCCCTGCTGGGATCGGATGGGCCCTGGCTACGGTTACTCCATGTCGACCGTCACGATTACTGACACCATTCAGATCGCGCCGACGGCTGTCGATGCCGACGGGATGCTCGCGCGAACCATGCGGATCCTGAGCTGCTTCACCGCGGACGAGCCGGAGCTCTCCGCCTCGCGCCTCGGTGCGCTGACCGGGCTGTCCTCCTCGACGCTGCACCGGATCCTGGCGCAGATGCTGGAGCTCGGTCTGCTCTCGCGCACCCCCGGGCGCCGCTACGCCGTGGGCGCTCGCCTGTGGGAGCTCGGCGAGCTGTCGCCGCTCTCGCTGCGTCTGCGCGAGACCGCGCTGCCGTACATGTCGCGGCTGTACGAGGCGACGGGCGAGAACGTGCACCTCGCCGTGCTGGATGCGCCGGCGCCCGAGCGGGCGACGGCGCTGTACGTCGGGCGCCTCACGGGACGCTCGTCGATCCCGACGCTGAGCAGGATGGGCGGCCGCCAGCCGCTTCACACCACGGGCGTGGGAAAGGCGCTGCTCGCCACGCAGACCGGCGACTGGCTCGACAGGTTCCTGTCGCAGCCGCTGGAGCGCGAGACCATGCACTCCATCACCGAGCCCGAGGCGGTGCGCGCCGAGGTCGACCGCGCCCGCGCTCGGGGCTATGCGACGACGCGCGAGGAGATGACCCTCGGCAACGTCTCGGTCGCCGCGCCGGTCGGCTCGGTGGCCGGCCTGCCTCCCACGGCGCTGGGTGTGGTGACGCGGATCGACGGGGCCGACACCCGTCGCCTCGGAGCCCTCGTGACGCAGACGGCGGCCGACCTCGGCCGGGCGCTGCGCGCCTTCTGACGGCTTTCGGACACTCTCACCTTGTGGGAGAAACCGACCCGAGAGTCCCACTGAATGGGAATCGCACGAAAGGGCATTCCTGCCCGATGTCACCCTGAGACGACCTCTCGTCGAAGGAGACGTCATGACCGACACCGCCTCCGAGGCGGCCGCGCCCGAGTCGCTTCTGCGCTCGGCCGACTTCCCGCCCCAGGCCCAGATCACCCGCGAGATCCAGGACCTTCACGCGCAGTACGGGCAGCGCGTCGCCGACGGCGAGACCCTGCCCAGGACGATCCGCGATTTCGCTCCCTACCGGTCGAGCATCCTGCGCCATCCCACGAAGAACCCGAAGCTCGTCGACCCCGAGACGATCGAGCTGTACTCCCCGGCGTTCGGCCAGCGCGACGTCGCGGCCATCGAGTCCGACCTCACGCTCCAGCACTCGGGCGAGCCGCAGGGCGAGCGGATGACGATCTCCGGCCGCCTCCTCGACAGCTGGGGACGCCCCATCCGCAACCAGCTCATCGAGATCTGGCAGGCGAATGCGGCGGGACGCTACATCCATCAGCGCGATCAGCACCCGGCCCCGCTCGACCCGAACTTCACCGGCGCCGGTCGCACCATCACGAACGACGCCGGCGAGTACCACTTCACGACGATCAAGCCTGGCGCGTACCCGTGGAAGAACCACATCAACGCGTGGCGGCCCGCCCACATCCACTTCTCGGTCTTCGGCTCGGGCTTCACGCAGCGCATCATCACGCAGATGTACTTCCCGGGAGATCCGCTGTTCCCGCTCGATCCGATCTACAACACGATCCGGGATCAGAAGGACCGCGAGCGGATGATCGCGGCGTACGACCACGACCTGACGGTGCCCGAGTTCTCCATGGGCTACCGCTGGGACATCGTCGTCGACGGTCCGGATGCCACCTGGTTCGAGCCGGAAGAGGGAGAGCACTGATGCCGCGCGGTGAGAAGGTCCTGGACCCCACGGCCGGCCAGACCGTCGGCCCGTTCTTCGCATTCGGCCTCGAGTACGAGCGGATGAACGAGGTCGCGTTCCCGCACAGCCCCGGCGCGATCGTCCTGTCGGGCACCGTGTACGACGGGGCCGGCGCCCCCATCCCCGACGCCGTGATCGAGATCTTCGGCGCCGACGTCGACGGGTCGATCCCGGATGCACGCGGCTCGCTGAAGCGCGACGGCTTCTCGTTCACCGGCTTCGGCCGCACGATGACGACCGACGACGGGCGCTACCACTTCTGGACGCGCAACCCCGGGCCGATCGGCGGCAGGGCGCCGTTCATCGCCGCCGTCGTGTTCGCCCGCGGCCTTCCCGACAAGCTGCACACCCGCATCTACCTTCCCGAACACGACGAACTTCGCGCCGCGGATCCGTTCCTCTCCGGGCTGAGCGAGGCGGAGCGCGCGTCGCTCACCGCCACGCGCACCTCCGACGGGTACCTTCGCCACGACATCCACCTGCAAGGTGAGAAGGAGACCGTGTTCCTTGAGTTCTGACGTGCCCGCCGCCGGCGACCTCGATCTGGGGCTTCTCTCGCCGGTGACAGCCGGACACGAGGGACCCATCATGGACGCCGCGGTGCTCGCTGCGCTGGTGACCGCCGAGGTCGCGCTGATCGAGGCGTACGGCGCCGTCGGGGGCCTCGACCACGCGCCCGACCGCGCCGCGCTGCTCGACCAGGCGCGCGGGCTGCGTACGGCTTCGACGGAGATGCCGGCTTCGCCGGATCCGGATCGCGGATCCGCTCCGGAGAGCGCGGCATCTCCGGAGAACGCGGCGCTGGTGCGGGCGCTCGCGCTCGCCGCGGTGGCCGGCGGCAACCCGGTCATCCCGCTCGTGACGCACCTGCGCCGCATCGCGGGGCCGCTCGCGAAGCCGTGGGTTCACCGCGGCGCGACGAGCCAGGACATCCTCGACACCGCGCTGATGATCGTCGCGAAGGATGCCGCGGGCCACGTGCTCGCGGGGCTCGACGCCACGGCCGATGCGCTCGAGCGGTTCGCGCGCGAGCACCGCGACGAGGTCGCCGCGGCCCGCACCCTCACGCAGCACGCCGTGCCGACCACCACGGGCCTGCGCGCGGCCAACTGGCTGCGGGGCATCCGTCGCGCCCGCGGGCGCCTCGCCGGCGCGCGCGACTCCCTTCCCGCGCAGCTCGGCGGTGCCGGCGGCACGCTCGCGTCCTTCGTCGAGATCCTCGGCCCCGACCGCGCGGCGAGCCTGCCCGGCGCGTTCGCCGACGCGACGGGCCTCGCCGCGCCGGACGCGCCGTGGCACACATCCCGCTGGCCCGTCACCGAGCTCGGCGACGCACTCGTGCAGGCGCTGGATGCGCTCGGCGTGCTCGCCGCGGACGTCGCCACCCTGTCGCGCACCGAGATCGGCGAGCTCGCGGAGTCATCCGGCGGCGGATCCTCGGCGATGCCGCACAAGCAGAATCCCGCCCGCTCGGTGCTGATCCGCTCGGCCGCGATCCGCGCCCCGCACCTCGGCGCCGCGCTGCACACCGCCGCGGCGCTCGCCGTCGACGAGCGCCCCGACGGCGCCTGGCACGCCGAGTGGCCGACGCTGCGCGAACTGCTGCGCCTCGCCCTGGGCGCTGCGGCGCACGCGGCTGACCTCGCCGACGGCCTGCACGCCGATTCGAGCGCGATCGCCCGCAACCTCGCGTCGACCCGCGGTCTGGTCATCTCGGAGCGGCTCTCGATCGTCCTCGGGCCGATCCTCGGCGCCGAGCGCGTCGCCGACATCGTCCGGAGCGCCGCCCTCGGCGGCGACCTGGCGCTGCTCGTCCACAGCGCGCTCGACGACGCGAACACCGCCCTGCCCACGGGGCTCGACGAACTGCTCGACCCCGCGGCGTACACGGGCCTGGCCGCCCGTCTCGTCGACGGCGACCTCGGCGACCCGCCGCACGTCGAGGTCGTCGATCCGACCGCCCCGGTGTCGCACGACGTTCCGGGGCCGTACGATCCGTTCGACGACGGCTCGCGCCTGCCCCCGCCCCGGCCGCGCGGGTTCGATCCGTTCGCCGACCACTTCAGCTCGGGAGAGGAAGACACGTGACAACGCCGACGCTTGCGTTCACGGCCCCGGTCGGGCCCGACGGCGCGCCCCTTCTCGTCCTCGGTCCCTCCCTCGGCACCTCGACCATTCTGTGGGAGGACGTCGTCCCCCACCTCGCCGACAGCTTCCGGGTGGTGACCTGGGACCTCCCGGGCCACGGCGCCGCGAAGCCGGCGACGGAGCCGTTCACGATCGGCGAGCTCGCCGACGCGCTCGCCGCGGGCATCCGCGACCTCGGTGCACCCGCCCTCTACGCCGGCGTCTCGCTCGGCGGCGCGACGGGTCTCGAGCTGCTGCTGCGGCATCCGGATGTCGTCTCGGCCGCCGCGATCGTGTGCGCCTCGCCGAAGTTCGGCGAGCCCGAGATGTGGGCCGAGCGCGCCGCGCAGGTGCGCACGCAGGGGACCGCGTCGCTGGTCGTCGGATCCGCCCAGCGCTGGTTCGCGCCCGGATCGATCGAGCGGCGCCCGGTGCTCACCGGCCGCCTGCTCCACGCGCTGCGCGACGCCGACGACGCGAGCTACGCGCTGAGCTGCGATGCGCTCGCCGCCTACGACGTGACGGCCCGGCTGGGCGAGATCGCGACTCCCGTGCTCGCGGTCTACGGCGAGCACGACGGCGTCTCGCCCGAGGAGCACGCACGGACGATCGCCGACGGAGTCCGCGACGGCAGGATGGCGCGGATCGACGGGGCTTCGCACCTCGCGCCCGCCGAGTACCCCGACGAGGTCGCCGCGGTGCTCGGCGACTTCTTCCGGAGCGCGCGATGACCAGGCCCGCCGGATCCGGTCTGTCGGATGAGGAGCGCTACGACCAGGGGATGGCCGTGCGCCGCGAGGTGCTCTCGGACGCGCACGTCGACCGCGCCACCGCGAACCAGACCGAGCTGACGGCCGACTTCCAGGACTTCATCACGCGCGTCGCGTGGGGCGATGTCTGGTCGCGTCCCGGCCTCGACCGCCGATCGCGTTCGGTCGCGGTGCTGTCGTCGCTCATCGCGCACGGGCACCACGAGGAGCTCGCGATGCACCTGCGCGCGGCCCTGCGCAACGGCCTCACCGTGGACGAGATCCGCGAGGTCATCCTGCAGTCGGCGATCTACTCGGGCGTCCCCGCCGCGAACACGGCCTTCCGCATCGCGACCGAGGTCTTCGGCGACGACCAGGCCTGACCCTTCCCCGCTCGTTCGCTGAGCGACGAGCGAAGCCCCACCTCCGGTCGTTGAGCGACGAGCGTCGACCCACCATTGTTCGTTGAGCGACGAGCGAAGCGAGGAGTCGAAACGCGCCGGGCGTCGCCTCGCGTCGGACAAGTGCGTTGTCTGGGCGTTTCGACTCGCTTCGCTCGCTCAACGAGCGAGGGGGTGACGAGCGTCGACCCACCATTGTTCGTTGAGCGACGAGCGAAGCGAGGAGTCGAAACGCGCCGGGCGTCGCACGGTAGGAGTCAGCGCAGCGCGAGCACGCGGTCGCCGGGGCGCCGGTCGTCGGCGCGGTGCGAGACGAGCAGCACGACGCGGTCGGTCGTGGCGCGGCGGATGTCGGCCATCATCGCGGCGGCGGTCGGCGCGTCGAGGTGCGCCGTCGGCTCGTCGAGCAGGATGACCTGAGCCCGCGTCAGCAGGGCACGCGCGACCGCGAGGCGCTGGCGCTCGCCACCGGACAGCGCCGACCCGCCCGCGCCGACGCGGGTGTCGAGCCCGCGCGGGAGGGTGCGCAGCAGCGGGCCGAGGCCGACGCGTTCCAGCACCTCGGTCATCTCCGCGTCGGAGGGGCGGTCGGTGCGCGGGCGGGCCAGCAGCAGGTTGCCGCGCAGCGTCGAGTCGAACACGTACGCGTCCTGCGGGCACCACGCGATGCGGGTGCGCCAGGCCGCGGCGTCGAGTTCGGTGAGCGGGACGCCGTCGACGCGGACGGATCCGCTCGCCGCCGGCAGCGCGCCCATCACGATCGAGAGCAGGGTCGACTTGCCGGATCCGCTCGGCCCCTCGACCACCAGCCACTCGCCGGCGCGCGCGACGCCGTCGAGCCCGGCGAACACGTCCGTCTCCCCATGCCGGGCCGCGAGGCCGTCCAGTGCGAGCTCGCGGATCGGGCCTGCCGGCACCGCCGTGCCCGAGACCGCGACGGGCGGCTCCTCGAGCAGGGGAGCGATCCGGCTCCGCACGGCGCCGAGCGCCGGCAGGCGGTGCGCGGCGGCGACGAGGTCGGCCAGCGGCTCGAGGGCGGCCAACGCGAGCAGCGCGATGACGCACGCGAGCTCGGCGGGAGATCCCCCGGACAGCAGCGGTGTCGTGACGGCGAGCAGCGTGGTGGCGAGCACGACGACGGCCGTCCCCAGGCCGGCACCCCACGAGACACGGCGCTCCGCGCGGGCGAGGCGCGCATCGGCGTCGGCGAGCACGGCCAGCGCGCGGTCGGCGACCCCGTTCGCGCGCAGGTCATCGGCCGCGGAGCTCAGGGCGGCCGTACCGCGCACCAGCGCCGAGCGCTGGGTGATCCTCGTCCGCTGGGCGCTGCGTGCGGCGCCGATCGCGAGGGCCGCGCCGATCCCCGCGGCGGCGACGAGGGTCGCGAGCACCGGCACAACGAGCTGCGGAAGGACGAAGGCCGTGGTGATCGTCACGCCGACGATCGACAGCACGCCGACGACGAGCGGCGGGATCACGCGCGGCAGCAGGTCGCGCAGCTCGTCGGCGAGCACAACGAGGTAGTCGACGGGCGATCCGCCCTCGAGCAGGCGGCGCGACCCGGCCCCGCGCGCGGCGATCGCGTGCCACAGTCGCAGACGCAGCGCGTCGACCATCCGGAACGCGGCCTCGTGGGTGAACAGCCGCTCGGCATACCGCGCGATCGACCGCCCGATGCCGAAGAACCGCACGCCGACGATCGCGACGAGCAGGTACATGATGTACTCCTCGACGCTCGCGCGCACGATCAGCCAGCCGGACACCGCGCTGAGGGAGAGCCCGAGCCCCACCGCGAGGAACGCGAGCAGGATGCCGATGAGCCAGGGGGCCGTGGGGGTGGGGG